>DCFZ01000018.1 GCA_002314455.1 Lentisphaeria bacterium UBA1791
CATAAACCGTCGAAGAGGCAAAAATAATACGTCAAGATCCCCCGAAATCCCGACGTTTTCATTCCGCCGGGAATTTATTGCCCGGATGAGATTCCGCTTATGGAATTCTCCTGCCGTTTGACATGGGATGTCAAACGCGGGCGTTTCCGCCCTCCGTCGCGCTTCGCGCCATGGAGGGCATCCTTCGCCTCGCTTCGCTCGTTTTCTGCAATTTTTGCAAAAAAATCTACGGTATAGCAGTCCTTGCGGCCTGCCACCCGTAGCTTTAGCGAAGGATGGTGGGCGTAGTAGAACTCGAATCTACGACCTTCACGATGTCAACGTGACGCTCTAACCAACTGAGCTATACGCCCTTCAATTAAGAAAGTTCCTTAATATACCCCATTCGGATGCGTTTGTCAACCTTTTTGGTGCAAAAATCGCGTTTTTTCTTGAAAAACTCAATCTCCAAGCACGCAACTGACCATAAAAATGAGAAAACTGCGGGGGATGTCGTAGGCGTCCTCGATGGCAAAAGCGGCGTTGCCGTTCGCGTAATGACCGTAGTAGACGCGCCACGGATCGCCGCCGCGGTCGATGGTGTAGGCGGCGTTGCCGTTGGTGTAATGCCCGCGGTAAATGCGCAGCAGATTGCCGTCACTGCTGACAGAATAAGCGGCGTTGCCGTTGGTGTAATTCCCGCGATAAAGCCGCCGTTCCTCTTCGCTGTAGGCGTAGATCGCATCGCCGTTGGCATAATTCCCGCGGTATATGCGCACGACACTGCCGTCGCGGCTCATCGTGTAGGCGGCGTCGCCGTTGGTGTAATTCCCGCGGTACATGCGGCCCTCGTCGGCGGCATAGGCAAAGATCGCATTGCCATTGGTGTAGTTTCCGCGGTAAATGCGCGGCGCGCCCCAAAGCGCGGCCGTGAAAAATACCCCCACTGCAAGCAGAAGTTGTTTTTTCATTTTTCGTTGATGTAGTGTTTGCCGTCGATCTCGACGGTCGGGATTTTATTGTTTTCGCGGGTCTGGTCGATCATCGCTTTCCAACCGGATTCGCCGAGCGTCTGATAGGTTTTTTCCTGCTCCGCCTTGAATGCATCAAAATTACCGTAGTTCCGCTGGACGGCGGGGGCGTAACACGCCCACATCGCCTTGTAGTCGCGCTTGGCTTTGGCGTCGAGGTAAGTCTGAACGACATTGTCCGGTTTCTTGCCGGAGTTTTGGGAGTCGGCTTTTTTGCATCCGCCGAGCGCGAGTACGGCGGCGGCAAGAAGGCAAGGCAAGTAAAATTTCATTTCATCATGCCCGTCAACGCATTGGCGTCAAAATACCATTGGTCGCCGATCTTGCACGCGAGGCGCTGAAACTGCCCGACGATCAACATCGAAACGAGCGGACGCTGATCTTCCGGCACCCGTTGGAGAACTTGCCGGACGCTTTTGGAAAAATCTTCAAAAAACTTTTTCGGGTCGGTCTGCGATTCGATGACCGTGCGCGATTGCGGCGAGATTGCATCGTAGAAACACTCGAAGTCGTTGGTCTGGATCGCCTGAACCAAGCTGGCGGCGACGGCGGCATCCGAGGAATGATTCGCCTTGACGGCAAAAGCGGGCGTCGCCCCCAAGATCATCAGCGCGACAACAAAACAAACCGTTTGAATTTTCATAAAAAAAACCTCCTGATATTTGCGATAAAACAATATAACCGCTTCCGCGCAAAATTGCAAGTTGATACGACGATAAAAACGCGCTGTCGTTCACTTTGAAAGTGGACGACAGCGGCCCTTGGGATCAAATGCCGGAATCAGTCGTCGAGCAACCATTCGCCGTTGGCTTGGCGCGTCGCTTGCGGCTTGCCGCGATCAAGATGTTCTTTCAGATCCTGGATATATTCAGGAAGCCGATCGCCGAAATAGCTCTTGAAATCTTCCAGCGTGCCGCCGAATTCCTTTTGCTGACGTACGACATGATGGATTATTGCGTTCTCCCCTGCGGAAGCATCCTGACTTGGGTCAATCAGCACCTCAATCCCCCCCGTTTCACGCGAAGATTATACCATCGGCCTCTACGACCCCGTGACCAATTTCAACCATCTTTCCATCCCGTCGCAACATACGGATTTCAGCACTCTTGAATCCCGTTTCTGGCGATCCGGATTCTGGCAGGTGCCGGGCAAGTAAGGAAGCCCGCAAAACGGGATAAGCTCCCGCTGAATTGCGTCTACTTCAACACGCGCAAACTTGCCGGCGGGATATGGAGCCGGTCGCGATATTTGGCGACGGTGCGCCGGGCGATGGAAATGCCGGCATTTTTCAGCTGGGTGCTGATGGCGTCATCGGAAAGAGGAGAAGTGACGTCTTCGGCGGCGATGATCTGCCGGATCTTTTCTTCGATGGCGCGGTTGGAAAGGGTGTTTTGCCCGGTTGCGCCGCTCACGCCGGTGGTGAAGAAAAAGCGCAAGGGCAAAGTTCCCTGCGGCGTTTTGGCGTATTTTCCGGAAACGGCGCGGCTGATGGTGGTTTCGTGGAGCTCGAGATCATTGCCGGCTTGTTTCATGGTCAGCGGCAACAATTTTTCGATGCCGGAAAGGAAAAATTCCCTCTGCTGTGCGGCGATCCACTTACCGAGCCGTTCGATGGTCGTGCCGCGCAGTTCAAGCGATTGGATGACTTCCTGGGCGGCGCGGAGTTTTTCGCGGATGAAAGTGCGATCTTCGGTTGAAAGCGAGGGGTCTTCGAGGAGTTTGCCGTAGGTCGGGTTGACGCCGAAGCGGCGTTCTTTTTCGCGGAGCATTTTGGCGTCGAAACCGCCGTTGCCGTCGGGAAAAATTTCCAGATCGGGAAAAATGACGACGCTGTGCGCGTCACTGCGTCCGGGCGCGGGGTCGAGCGTGCGCAAAATGCCGAGCGCGTGTTGAAAATTTTCGGCGGACATCTGATATTTCCGGGCGAGCGAGCGCGGCGAGAGCGTCTCGAGATTTTCGAGACCGTTTTCGATGATGGTTTTCACGTCGCCGTGCCATTTGCCGAGCCGTTGCAACTGTAATTTGAAACATTCGCCGAGGTCGCGGGCGCCGATGCCGGCGGGATCGAGCGACTGGACGAAATCAAGCGCCTTTTCCACGTCGGGAAGCTCGGCGTCGCACCACATAGCGACTTCGGCGAGCGGGGTGCTCAAATATCCTTTTTCGTCGAGGGAATCGACGATCATCTGGGCGATTTCGCGGATCTTTTCGGGGAGCTGGGCGCCCGCGAATTCCCGCTCGAGCTGTTCGGCGAGCGAGGGGCCCGGCGCGGCGATGCCGCTGAAAATATCGTGCACTTCGCCGTCACCGGATTCAGGGGGCAGCGGCAGTTCCGAATGCCACTCGTCGCTGTCGGCGAAATCAGCTTCAAAATCGGCGTCGTCCTCCTTTTCGGGGGCGGAATTTCCGACGGGCGCGTCGTGCGGCAATTCTTCCGGAAAAATTTCCTCGAGCAACGGATTGGCGGCGAGTTCCTCGGAAAGTCGCGCATCCAATTCCTGACGCGGCAGTTGCAGAAACTCCAAACTGGCGCGCTGATGCGCGGAAAGCTGTTGTTTCTGCTCTAATTTCGCCGCTTGCCGGAGGGAATTTTCCATCGTCTACTCCCGGCTGTTGATGCGATCGTTTTCCTGCCGGAGCGCCTCAAGTTCCGTCGCGGCGCTTTCCCATTCATTCTCGGCGGCCGCGATGGCGCTTTCGACTTTGGCAAGTTCTTTTTTGAGCGCGCCGAAATCAAGTTTCATGCCGCTTGAAAGCTTGGCGACGAGGACTTTTTTCTCGTCGGAAAGCTGATCGAGTTTTTTCTCGAGCGCGGCGACGGCGTCCTTGGACTTTTTGAGCGCGCCGGCGAGTTCCTGCCGGGCGTGGGCGCGCTGCTGGCGGCGCTCCTTGGCGGTCATTTCGGCAGAAGCGCCTGAAACGCCCGTCGCAGTGACGTTTTTGGGCGTGGCGACGGCAGTTGCGCCCGCCTTTTCCATATAATAATCGTAATTGCCGAAATACTTTGTCACCTTGCCGGGCGTGAGCGCGACGATCGTCGTCGCGACGGCGCGGACGAATTCGATGTCGTGGCTGACGAAACAGACGGTGCCGGGAAATTGCACGAGCGCCTGCTGCAGCAATTCGCGGGCGGCGAGGTCGAGGTGGGTCGTCGGTTCGTCGAGAATGAGCAGATTCGGCGGATTGACAAAAAGCCGCGCGAATTGCACGCGGATGCGTTCGCCGCCGGAAAGCACGCCGCACCGCTTGCTCGTTTCGTCGCCGGAAAAGCCGAAAGAGCCGAGCACATTCATCAGATTGGCGGTCGACGCGGCGGGGGGCAACGCGCCGCGCACCGCGTCGTAGACGGTCAATTCGTCGTTGAGCAATTCGGTGAATTCCTGCGCCTGATAGCCGATCACCGAGTGGTGGCCGAGGACGATGCGTCCGGCGAGCGGTTTCAGCTTGCCGACGAGGAGTTTCAGCAACGTGGTCTTGCCCAGACCGTTGTACCCGATGAAAGCGATCTTGTCGCCCGCGGCGATGTCGAGCGACACCTCTTTGAGGAGCAGTTGGTCGGGCGCGTAGCCAAAGGAAATGTTTTCGATGCGCGCGGCTTCGATGCCGCCGGGGGGCGGTTCGGGGAAGCGGATGACGCCGTTGTAATTGAGCTGATCGGGCAGTTCGACGTCTTCGAGCTTGTCGAGCTTTTTCATCCAGCTTTTCGCCTGTGCCGCCTTGGTGCTTTTGGCGCGGAAGCGGTCAATGACGCGCTCCATTTGTTCGCGCTTATGATCCAGATTGCGCTTGGCGCTTTCGAGGAGCTTCTGGCGGCTTTCGCGCTCGCGGCAGTAGTAATCGTAACCGCCGGCGTAGCGGGTGACGTTACCCGCATTGACTTCGATCGTCACCTTGACCAGCTTGCGCAGCAAAAAGCGGTCGTGCGAGATCAAAATCAGCGTGCCGGGGAAGTTGTTGAGGTAGCGGCAGAGCCATTCGACCGCAGGCACGTCGAGGTAGTTGGAAGGCTCGTCGAGCAACAGCACGTCGGGGTGCGAGATCAGCACCCGCGCCAGTGCGGCGCGCATCTGCCAGCCGCCGGAAAATTCTTTCATCGGGCGGTCGAGCGATTTCGGGTCGAAGCCGAGGTTGCCGAGGGTTTCGCTTGCTTCCTGCTCCAAATGATAAGCGCCGAGATGCTCGATGGTGCTTTGCAGATAACCGTGGCGGCGCAGCAGACGGTTCATCTCGGCGTCGTCGACCGCGCCGGAATCCATTTTTTCCTCGATCTCGTGGAGTTCGCCGGTATATTCGTTGAGTTCGGGGATCGCGTCGGCGGTGAAATCGATCAGCGTGCGCGGCAAGTCGGCGGCGTCGACCTTTTGGCGCATGATGCCGATGCGGTGGTCACGCGGAATGGCGACGACGCCGGCGTCGGGACGCACCGTGCCGGTGATGATGCCGAAAATGGTACTCTTGCCCGAGCCGTTGGGGCCGACGATGCCGACGCGCTCGCCGGGATTGACGCGAAAGGAAACCGCCTTTAAGATGTCGCGGCCGCCGTAGCTTTTGCTGATATTCTGAAAATCGATCATAAAATGGGGTCTCTCTTTTCAAGCACGGTAAGTGATTCGAAGTGCGCCGTGCCGGGGAACATGTCGAGCAACGTGCTGTGAAGCGCCCGGTATTTGACCGTCAGTTCGTCGAGGTCGCGCCGGAGCGTATCCGCGCCGCAGGAAACGTAGACGATCCTTTGCGGTGCGCTTTGGAGGAGGCTTTGCGTTAATTTTCTGCCCAGCCCCGTCCGCGGCGGATCGACGATGACCATCGTCTTGAGCCGTTTGCCGAACGAGGCGTAGCGCGCCGGCGCATCGGCGGCGTCGCCGGCAAAGAAGCCGCACCGGTCGCCGACGCGGTAACGCCGCGCATTGCCGATCGCGTGTTTCACTGCGTGGCGGTCGAATTCGACGCCGACGCAGTGCAGCCGGGGCATTTCGCGCGCCGCGAGAATCGAAAAAACGCCGACGCCGCAGTAAAGTTCCAGCAGAAAGTCGGGGTTGAATTTTTTCACTTCGTCGACGACGCGGCGCGCGAGCGTTGCGGCGATCGCTTCGTTGGTCTGAAAGAAGCCGCCGCGGCGGTAGCGGAAAGTGCCGAGATCGCCGAGTCTGCCCGTCAAGGTTTCAGGAGCATCGTCATCGAAGTCGGAAACCGCGCCCTTTTCCGCACATTCGTCGAGCGCGAACGTGCCGTGAAAATCTTTCGGTATCTGCAACGTCGCGACGCGCGCGTTGAGCTTTTCCGTCGCGAGCAGACAACGCGGGATCCCGATCAGGCTCCTGTTGTCCGCCATCCGGTAGCCGAACGTGCCGCCGCCGTCGCTGTGAAAGCGCAGGCGGTTGCGCCACGCGTTGCGGCTCGCCGCGCCGACGGGCGGCAAAAGTTCGCACTTTTCTTCGCAATTGCGATTGAGAAAAGTGTCGAGCTGACCAAGTTTTGCCGCAAGTTCCATCGCGTAAGGCGTGTGGCGGTAAGAACACCCGGGGCAGTCGGCGAAGTAAGGACAATCGACCTCGATGCGTTCCGGCGATGCCGCGACGACGCCGACGAGCTTGCCGCGCGCAAAATTTTTGTGCTCGGCGACGATCTCGATTTCGACGCGCTCACCCGGCATGGCGCCGCGGACAAAGGCGACTCTGCCGTCGGCGAGATTGCCGACGGCTTCTCCGCCGAAAGCGAAGTCGCGGATCGTGATCGTTTCGCGTTTCAAAGCCGATTGCACACCTGAACTACCGGGGGAGTTTGAAGGTGTCGATGATCTCGTCGACCTGCGCCTGGTTGATCGGTTTGACCGTGCCGAGACGGCGCGCCAGCAGAATGCAGTTGGCGGTGAAATCGGAAACTTCCAACCGGTCGAAAGCCTGCGTCAGGTTTTTACCGACGGCGACGACGCCGAAATTTTCAACGATGACGACGGGGGTCGCCGGCGTGAGCTTTTCGATGAGCTTCTTCGGATCGGCGACGAAGTCGGCAAATTTGACGACCGGCATATCGCGCAACTGGATGTAGCTTTCGGGGATCATCCGGCTGTCGAGTGCCGACGCAGTGCAGGCGAACGCCATCAAATTGGGCGATTTGGTCAAAATGAGCGCGTGCGCCCAGTCGCACTTGGCGTAGATCTCGCGGCAGACTTTGGCGAAACAGGCAGCGGTTTTGCCCTCTTCGCAGCGCCCCTCTTTCACGCGGACGCTGTCGGCAATGGCGAGTTTGAGCGGATCGAATCCCTGCGGCGTCACGAGGAAGTCGTCGCCCGAAATCTGCGTCGAAATGACGAGACTGCCCGTATAGACGAGGCGCTGACGGTAGAGCCGCGAAGCGAATTTGACGATGCTGTCGCGCAACGCGCATTCGGCGGGCGAAGCGGTCGCCGGGACAAAGGTTTCCCACTTGATCGGAGTGCAGTTGCACTTTTCGGCGGGCAACACGGGCGCATGGGTCAAGCCCGACGCCTGGATCTGCATCCGGGCGAGGAAATCGAGCGTTTCAAAGCGGGCAAAGGCCTCGTCGATCGTCTTGCCGCAGACGACCGCGCCGTGATTTTCCATCATCACGCTGTCGGCGCCCTTGGCGAATTCCTCGGAAATGATCTTGCCGAGCGAGATGCTGCCCGGGATGTCGTAACGCGAAAAGACGATCTTGCCGCAGATCTTTTCAGCGCCGGGCACCCACGCGGCGTCGGGGCATTTGCCGACCAGACTGAACGCGACGAGGCTGGGCGAATGCGCGTGCAGTACGACGCGCACATCGGGGCGGCGGCGGTAAACTTCCGAGTGGAACGGCAGTTCGCAGCTGGGGGTGTGACAACCGATCTTTTCGCCGGAGGGGGTGACTTTCATGATGTCCGCCGGCGTGAGCGTACCCTTGTCGATGCCGCTCGGGGTGATCCAGATGTTGCCCTCTTCGTCCTTGATCGAGATGTTGCCGCCTGACGTCGTCGTCATGCCGTAGTCGTAAACGCGTTGCAGTGCATCGACCAGTTGTTTGCTCGGATGGGTGTATTCGATCGCCATAAAAATTTCCTTTACGTTGAATGGTTTTTGAGGTCTTGCTTTTACATCTTATAAAATACATCAACAACGCGGACTTTTCAATTCGGCAACGCACAATGTGGAAAAAGGCGTCTTTTTTCCGTGAAAGGGCTTGACTTTTTTCGTGCGATGCTGTATTTTCATTGACAAACTGCAATTCCAACTCTAAAATCAGGTGATATTTTGGCACAGGATACCGATTATATTCTGATGTTGCTGAAAGAGAGCGGCATGGTTTCCGCCGACGACATCCGCGCCGCCAAGCAGGCCGCGATGGATTCCGAGGAACAGGGTAACCCGGTAAGTCCCGTCGACGTGCTGATCAAAAACAACGTGATCAGCGAAGTCGATCTCTTGACGATGCTCGCACAGCAGTACGGCGTGGAACTGATGGATCTCGAAGGGTACGAAATCCCGCTCGAGGTGCGCTCCAAACTTTCGACGGAAGTCGTCCGCCACTACAACGTGGTGCCGGTGATGCTCCACGACGACGTGCTGATCGTCGCGATGAGCGATCCGACCGACATGGAAACGCTCGACACCGTCCGCTACATCTACGGCGGCGAAGTCGAGGAAGTCGTCGCGACCAAGAAGCAGATCAAACGGCTGATCGACCGCTACTTCGTCGAAGAGGAAGAAAGCGCCACCCGCAAGGCGATGAAGCAGGAAGACGACGAGTTGGAGATCCTCGACGATCAGGCCAACGTCGCGGCGGCGGAAGGCGACGATCAGGCGCCGATCATCCGCCTGGTGACCAAGCTGATCCTCGACGCCTACAAAATGCGCGCATCCGACATCCACCTTGAACCGATGGAAAAACGCTACCGCGTGCGCTACCGCATCGACGGCGCGCTCCGCGAGATCCCCGGGCCGCCGAAATATCTGCAGGCGAACTTCACGTCGCGCGTCAAGATCATGGCGCATTTGGACATCACCGAAAAGCGCATCCCGCAGGACGGCCGTATCCAGCTTTCCGTCGGCGACAAGGACATCGATTTGCGTGTGTCGTCAATCCCGACGATCTTCGGCGAAAGTATCGTCATGCGTATCTTGGACAAATCGAGCATTCAGCTCGACATCCCGAAACTCGGTTTCTACGCCGACGACCTCGACCTCGTCAACAAGATCATCAACTACCCCGACGGCATTTTCCTCGTCACCGGCCCGACCGGTTCCGGCAAGACGACTTCGCTGTACGCCTTTTTGAATACGATCAACACGCCGGCGCGCAAGCTCATCACCGTCGAAGACCCCGTCGAATACCAGCTGCCCGGCATCAACCAGGTGCAGGTCGACCGCTACGTCGATATGACCTTTGCCGCCGCACTGCGATCCATGCTCCGTCAGGCGCCCAACATCATCATGATCGGTGAAATCCGCGACCTCGAAACGGCGGAAATCGCGATCAACGCGTCGCTGACCGGTCACTTGGTTTTCAGTACGTTGCACACCAACGACGCCCCGGGCGCGATCACCCGTCTGATCGATATGGGCGTGAAACCGTTTCTGGTGGCGACTTCGCTCCGGGCGATCATGGCGCAGCGGTTGTTGCGCCGCATCTGCCCGCACTGCAAGGCGCCCTACACGCCGACGGCGGTCGAAAAACGGATGCTCGGCTTGAGCGACGAATACATTGCCAGCCGTCAGTTCTACAAGGGCAAGGGATGCCGCGAGTGCGGTTTCACCGGCTACAAGGGGCGGATCGGCATCTACGAGATTTTCGTGATTACCGAAGACATCGGCAAACTGATCTTTGCCAACGAAACCAGCGGACGGATCCGCGAATACGCCCGGCGCAACGGCATGCGGTCGCTCCGCGACGACGCGCTCCGCAAGGCGGAAGCGGGAATCGCCACGCTCGAAGACGTCATTTTCGTCACCTTGCGCGACGAGTGTTAGAAAGGGTACGCAATTATGCTTGACATTGAAAGTTCAGCGTTGATCGATCTCTTGAAAAGCGAACGCGGCGCCGGCGATCCGGAACTGGCGGGCCATTTGAAAGAGGTCGCCGAAGAGTGCGAATCCAGCGGCAAGGATGCGATGCAAGTCATCGAGAATTTCGGTCTTTTCCCCCGGCAGGAAATGCTTCAGATGATGGCGGAAAGCCTCGGCAGTTACGTCTGGAACCCCTCCGACAACGACGTGCCGCAGGAAACCATTCAGAAATTTGAAAACGATTTTGCGCGCACCAACGGCGCGATCCCGTTGCAGGACGACGTCGGGACTCTTCACGTCGCGATGCGCTCGCCGCTTAATTACCAGCTGGTCGAAAAGATGCGTTTCGTGCTGGGGTGCGACATTCTGCCCGTCGTCTGCGACCCCGAAGCCTTCGACAAGGAACTCGACCGCTACTACCCGGAAAAAGTCGACTCCGTCGCCGACATCGTCGCCGAAATCGGCAGCAAGGAATACACGATGGACGAGGCGGTGAGCGAAGAGGCCGCCAACGAGGCGCCGATCATCAAATTCGTCGATGTCGTTTTGCGTCAGGCAATCCGCGACAAGGCGTCGGACATTCACTTTGAACCCTTTGAAAAGAACTTCCGCATCCGCTACCGGGTCGACGGCGCGCTCTTTGAAATGCCGCCGCCGCCGAAAGGGCTGGCGCTGCCCGTCATCAGCCGCATCAAGATCATTTCCGGCTTGAACATTTCGGAACGCCGCCGCCCGCAGGACGGTCGTATCCAGCTGAAGCTCAACGGCCGTCAGATCGACTTGCGTGTTTCCTGTCTGCCGACGACCCACGGCGAATCCGTGGTGCTCCGCGTGCTCGACCGTACCGTCGTCAACTTGCAGCTCGACTCGCTCGGCATCGGCACTGACGTGCTCGCCAGTTTGCGCGAACTCATCAACATGCCGACCGGCATTCTGCTCGTCACCGGGCCGACCGGTTCCGGTAAGACGACTACGCTTTATTCGGCGCTCGGCGAGATCAACAAGGTCGAAGACAAGCTCCTCACCGCCGAAGACCCGGTCGAATACGACATCGAGGGCATCATCCAGTGCCCGATCAACGACGCCGTCGGCATGACCTTTCAAAAAGCGTTGCGCGCCTTTTTGCGTCAGGACCCCGACCGCATTCTTGTCGGCGAAATCCGCGACTTTGAAACGGCGCAGATCGCAATCGAAGCGTCGCTCACCGGTCACTTCGTTTTCAGTACCTTGCACACCAACGACGCCGCGAGCACCATCACCCGTCTCGTCGATATGGGCGTCGAGCCGTTTCTGATCGCTTCGTCGCTCGTCGGCGTGCTCGGTCAGCGGCTGATCCGCCGCGTCTGCAAGAACTGCATCGAGTATTACGAACCCAACGACAGCGACCTCGACCGGCTCGGGCTGGAGCGCGGTCAGGTCGAGGGGATCAAGTTCTGTTACGGCAAAGGCTGCCCCAAGTGCAACAACACCGGTTACAAGGGACGCAAAGCCCTGACGGAATTGATGGTCATCAATCAGGATCTGCGCGAGATGATTTCCAACAACGCGCCCGCCAACGAGTTACGCGACAAGGCGATCGCACTCGGCATGCGGCCGCTGCGCGAAGACGGGTTGCTGGCGATCTTCAACGGCGAAACCAGCGTCGACGAAGTCGTCCGCTATACATAAAAGAACCATTTAACGGTAACAAAAGGAGTTTCCGTCTATGCCACAATATGATTACGTCGCCATGGACAGCAAGGGGCGTGAGAAAAAGAGCACCATCAAGGCGGCGAGCGAGGAAGCCGCGCTTCAGGAACTGAAGAAAAAGGGGCTTTTCCCCACGTCGATCAAACCGGCGGTCACCTCCAAGCCGGCGCCGAAAAAGGCGAAATCGGAAAAAGGCGGCTTGAATATCACGTTCGGACCGCAGGTCATCCCGCACAAGGAATTGATCATTCTGACCCGTCAGCTGGCGATCCTGCTCGACGCCGGACTGCCGTTGATCCGCGCGTTGCGGACTTTGGAGCGTCAGGCGCACAACCCGATGGTGCGCAACGTCCTCGGCAAGATCGCCGCCGCCGTCGAAGGCGGTGCGACGTTTGCTGAAGCGCTTGCCCAACACCCGAAATCCTTTGACAAACTTTACCTCAATATGGTGCGCGCGGGCGAGGCTTCCGGCGCGATGGAAACCATTCTCGACCGTCTGGCGGGCTTCATGGAAAAATCCTCGCGCATCGCCGGCAAGGTGAAAGCGGCGATGATCTACCCGATCGTCGTGTTGGTGATCTCGCTGGTCGCCGTCGCCGGGTTGATGATTTTCATCGTCCCGAACTTCAAAAAGATTTTCGCCGATCTGCTCCCCGGCGAACCGCTGCCGGGCATCACGCAATTTTTCATCAACCTCAGCAGTACGCTCTCGGAGCAATGGTACATTTACCTGATCGCCATCGCGGCGATCGTTCTGCTGTTTAAGATCGTCGGCAAGATCCCCGTGGGAAAATTCGCCCTCGACTTCTTGAAGTACCACATGCCGGTTTTCGGCAGCATCATTTCCAAGACCGCCGTTTCGCGTTTCAGCCGTACGCTCGGTACGCTGATGGCGTCCGGCGTGCCGGTGCTCAACGCGCTCGCCATCGTCAAGGAAACCAGCGGCAACGAAGTCGTCGCCAAGGCGGTGACCAACGTTCACGCGGCGGTCAAGGAAGGCGAAGGAATCGCCAATCCGCTCGGCAAGACCAAGGTCTTTGAACCGATGGTCATCAGTATGGTCGAGGTCGGCGAAGAGACCGGTAAACTGCCGGAAATGCTGAACAAGATCGCCGACACCTACGAAGACGAAGTCGACAACAAGGTCAGCGCACTCACGTCGTTGATCGAACCGTTGATGATCGTCGCGCTCGCCGGCATCGTCGGCACGGTCGTCATCGCGCTTTTCATGCCGCTGGTCAAGATCATCGAAAAGATGTCGTAACGACCCGATGAATCTGCTGAATATCGGCAATACCCACAGCACGCTCGGAGTTTGGCAAAACCATACGCTCGAGCGTGTTGTTTCCATTCCGACCGGGGAACTTACTCCCGAATGGCTCGGCGACGGCGAAACGCTGGCAGCTTGCGTCGTTCCGCCGGCGGCAGCGCGCATCGCCGGCAAAAACGTGCGCTTCATCGATGCGCTGCACTGCGCCAAAAGCATTGATTTCAGTCGCGTCGACGCGGCGAAACTCGGCGCCGACCGCGTCGCCAACGCCTTTGCGCTGGCGAAGTTCTTTCCGTTGCCCGCGCTCGTCATCGACTGCGGCACCGCAATCACTTTTGAGATCCTCGACGAAAAGCGGCGTTTCTACAGCGGCGCGATCGCGCCGGGACGCAAATTGATGCGGCGATCGCTCCACGTCGGGACGGCGCAACTGCCGGAGATCCCGCTGGTCGACGCGCCGCCGGAAACCTTTGGCAACGACACCATCGGCAACTTGCTTTTCGGCATCGACCGCGGCATCGTCGGGCTGGTCAAAGAATTGCTGGCAAAGACGCTGAACGATATCCCCGCCGGGCACATCGTGCTGACCGGCGGCGATGCGGCTTTTTTCTTGCCGGAACTGCCCGGCGCCGAGGCGGCGCCGCCAAACTTCACCTTGTACGGCATTCTGGAAGCCGCTGAAAAATAAAATGGATTTTTCTTTGCTCGCTCGTTTTTCCTACTGCGTCATCGGCGATCCGATCGACCATTCGCTTTCGCCGGTGATGCAAAACGCCGCTTTTTCCGCGCTTCAAATGGGCGCGCCCTACGGCAAAATGCAGGTGCACCGCGAAGAAATGGATGCCTTTTTTTCGTATGCCCGCACGCATTTAAAAGGGGTGAACGTCACCGTGCCGCTCAAAGAGGAAGCGGCGCTCCGCGTCGATGAACTCGGCAAGTTTGCGGCGGCGACCCGTTCGGTCAACACGCTCAAGATCAGCGAGGGGCATATCTTCGGCGATTCGACCGACGGCGTGGGCATTTTGCGCGCGCTCGAAGAAACGCTGAATTTTACCGCTTTCGGCAAAACGATCCTCTTTCTCGGCGCAGGCGGGGCGGCGCGGGCGGCAAGTTTCGCGCTCGCGTTTGAGGGGGCGCGCGCCATCGCTTTTCTCAACCGCTCGCGCGAACGCGCCGAAGCGCTCGCCAACGAACTGCAGACGCAATTTCCCGCCCTTTGCGTCGCGGCGGCAACGTTTGACGACCGCGCGGCGGTAAAGCGGCTGTTTTCCGACGCCGAACTCGTCATCCAGTCGACTTCGCTCGGCTGGCACGACGACGATCCGCAGGTACTGGAAATCCCCGAAACGCAGGCGACGTTTTTCGACCTCGTCTACCGCGACACCAAATTTCTGCGCACGGCGCATTCGCGCCATTTGCGCGCCGGCAACGGCAGTTCGATGTTGCTCTATCAGGGGGCGGCGTCCTTTGAACTTTGGACCGGCAAAAAGGCGCCGCTCGATGCGATGCGGCGCGCATTGGAGTTGAAATGAGTTTCTTTTCGGCAAATCTGGAACTCCCCGCCGTGCGGTGGATTGTGCTGACCGGCTTTTTTCTCGTCGGCGCTTCACTCGGGAGTTTTCTCAACGTCTGTTTCTGGCGGATTCCGCGCGGTGAATCGGTGGTGACGACGCCGTCGCACTGCACGAGTTGTCAGCACAAGATCGCGTGGTACGACAATCTGCCGATTTTCAGTTTTCTCATCCTGCGCGGGAAATGCCGTTACTGCCGCGCGCCCTATTCGGCGCGTTACTTTGCCGTCGAACTTGCCTGTGGTACGCTCTTTGCCGCCTTTGCCGCCACGGGAATTCTGGTGCATTGGACGCCGGTCGAATTGCTGATTCCGGGGTGCGCGGCGCTTTACTTTGCCTTTGCGATTGCGTGGTTTGATTTTTTCTACCGCGTGATCCCGGGCGGAGTGACGCAAGTCGGCTTTCTTGCCGGGATCGTGCTCGCGGGGATTTTCCCGCGCACGCAAGGCACAAATTTCTGGCTTGAAGCGCTCCTTTATTCGGCGGCAAGCGGTGCCGGCTTTTGGATTGCGCTCGCGCTGTTTGCCAATGTCGGCAAGCGCTTTGCCAAACGCGAAGTGCTGGGGGGCGGCGACGTCAAGGCGATGGCGGCGATCGCCGCGATGCTCGGCTGGAAAGGCGGATTTTTCATTTTGCTCGCCGCTTCGCTGATCGGTGCCGGAGCCGGACTGTTCAAGGCGCTGGTGAAAAAAAAGCGCATACGCACGCAGTCGGTCGCTTTCGGCGTCGCGCTCGCATTGGCGATCGCGCTCTGGTGTTTTGCCAGAATGAGGATTGTCGCGATTCCCTTCTTTGCCGCCTTGCGATAAGGAAAAAGCGATGGTATATTATTGCGCGAACATTTTTTAAATGAAAGAATAAGGAGCTTTTTTTATGGTCACGCTGAAAACCAATTTCGGGGAGATTAAACTGGAACTTTTTGCCGACGATGCGCCGGAAACCGTAAAGAATTTCCTTTCCTACGTCCGCAGCGGCTTCTACCGCGACACGCTTTTTCACCGGGTCATCGCCGGTTTCATGATCCAGGGCGGCGGCTTTGACCGCAAGTTCATTCAGAAACCGACGCAAAAGGCGATCCGCAACGAAGCGACCAATCAGCTTTCCAACCAGCGCGGCACGATCGCGATGGCGCGCACCAGCGTCGTCGATTCGGCGACGAGCCAGTTTTTCATCAACCTCGTCGACAATGATTTCCTTGATTTCAAGGCGCCCGTGCCGCAATATTACGGGTATTGCGTTTTCGGCAAAGTCGTTTCGGGCATGGAGGTCGTCGACAAGATCGCGCAAGTCGAAACGACGTCGCGCGGCCCGCATCAGGACGTGCCGGCGGAGGATGTGGTCATTTTGGATGCGGTCGAGGAGTAAAAAATGAAAAAGATCATCGTTTTCCTTTTGGGCGTCTGTTACGCGGCAACGTTAGTAGCCGCGCCGCCGATTGTCGTTTCCAAGACGGTGCGCGACAATCCGACGATCGAGTTGAAAATAAGCGGCAACGCCGCGCTCGACAATGCGGTGCGCAATTTTCTCGCCGCCAGCGGCTGGTTCGACGTGACCAACAACGTCGGCGACTACCGGTTGCAGTTGACGCCGAGCGGCAACGGCGTGCGTTGCGATCTCGACCTCGCCGGCGCGCCGCTGGACACGTGGAACGCTTCCGCGCCCGACGTCCGCACGATGGCGAAACTCATCGTCGATCACGCGATCGAACGCAGTTTCAGCGACCTCAAGATCAAGGGATTCTGCACTTCGCGCATCGCCTTTTGCGCCAAAACCGCCTCCGGCGTGCGCAACATCTACGCCTGCGACATCGACGGCAACGACATTGTCCAGCTGACCAATTTCAATTCGCTTTGCGTCGAGCCCTGCTGGACGCCCGGCGGACGCTCGATCTGCTACTCCAAGTATGGGCGCACCGGTATCGACATCATCGAAACGACGGTCGGCGGCGTGAAAAAGAGCCGCATTCTCACCGCTTTCAAAGGCATCAACACCGGCGCGGCAGTCAGCCCCAACGGTCAGGAAATCGCGGCGATCTTGAGTTTCGACCACCAGGTCGACTTGTACGTAATGGGCATCTATTCGCGCAAGCTCCGCCGGTTGACCAAAAACATCGAGGTCGAGGCTTCGCCCTGCTGGAGTCCCGACGGGTCGCGGATCGCCTATGTCAGCGAACAAGGCGGCGGTTCGACGCGCATCATCATCTGCAACCGCGACGGCTCCGGCAAGAAGCGGCTCCCCGCCGTCGGCAGTGACGCGGTGACGCCCGACTGGTCGGGCGACGATAAGATCGTCTACGCTTCGCGGGTCGGCGGCAGTTATACGATCTGCGTCTTTGACCTCAAGAACAATGAAAACCGCCGCGTCACCGAGGAACCGGGCAGTTTTGAATCGCCGGCGTGGGCGGCGGACAACCGTCAGGTGGTCTGCAAGCGCGTTTCCGGCAGACAATCCGATCTCGTCGTCGTCGATACGCGCACCGGCAAAGTGCGCAAACTGCTCTCGATGCAGTACGAACTGTCGATGCCGGCGTGGTCGCCCTGTGCACCGAAAGCTTCTGCGGCGCGGCCATGAGTTTTTCCGGCGCCGATTACCTCGATCGGCTCAACATGTTTTCGGTCAAGCTCGGGCTTGACGCGACGCGTGCGCTCTTTGCCTGTGCGGGCGATCCGCAGAAAAAACTGCGGTTCATCCACCTCGCCGGAACCAACGGCAAAGGTTCGACGGGCGCGATGCTCGAAGCGGCGTTGCGCGGCGCGGGCTATCACACGGGATTTTACACGTCGCCCCATCTCATCGACGTGCGCGAGCGTTTCCGCATCGACGGCAAAATGGTCGACGCGGCGACGTTCGATCAGGCGGCAAAAATACTGGCGCGACAGGCGGAAAACCTTGAATTCACCTATTTTGAATTTGCCACCGTCCTCGGCGCGAAAATTTTTGCCGAAGCGCAATGCGACATCGTCATCTGGGAAACCGGTATGGGCGGCAGACTCGACGCGACCAACGTGGTGACGCCGGAAATTTCCATCATCACCAACATCGCGCTCGACCATCAGCAGATTCTCGGCGACACGCTCGCAAAGATCGCCGCAGAAAAAGCCGGCATCATCAAGGAAAACGTCCCCGTTTTCACCGGCGTGCTGCCGGATGAAGCCTGCGCGGTGATCGAAAAAACGGCGAACGAGCGGCACGCCCTGTTTTGTCCCCCTTGCGCGCCGACGCCGGAACTTGCCTTCATCGATCGCGACGGCGCCCAGCACTTTACCTACGACGGAATCGACGTCGCGCTGAGTCTGCCGGGCAGAATGCAGCGCGAAAACTGCCGGATTGTCCTCGAAGCGTTGCGTTATCTTGTTGCGCGGGAAAAGTTCGATCTGGCGCGCGCCGTTGCCGCGCTGAAGTCCGTCCGGTGGCCGGGGCGGATGCAGACAATCTCAGACGTCATCGTCGACGGCGGGCACAATCCCGACGGCGTCGGGGCGTTGGTCGCGTCGCTGGCGGAACGCTTTCCCCGTAAAAAATTCACCGTCGTCTACGGCGGTTTTGAGGACAAGGCAGTGCCGGCGTGTCTCAAATTGTGGGCGCCGCTTGCCGAAAAGATGGTCTTCACGCCGCTCCCGGCGGAAAAACGCGCGAGTTTTTCGCCGGAAAAATTGGCGGCGTTGTGGCAAAAGATCGCGCCGGAAATCCCCTGCACGCTTGCCCAAGACGGGATCGACGCACTGAAAACGGCGCAGAAAACTGCGCCGGGGAAAATTGTCGTTTCCGGAAGTTTATTCCTCGCGGGTGAGATCCTCGAATTTCTCGGCGGCAGAAACGCCGCCGGCGACCTCGTTTAGGTGCGGTCGCCGATCAGCCGCCAGACGCCGTAGCCGAGAAAAGCGATCGTCGGCGCAAGTCCGGCAACGCAGGGGTTGAGATGCCCGCCTTTGCCCAGCACGAGAAAGATCTGGGCGACCACCATATATCCGACGATGACGGCAATCGCCGTGACGATCGCGAGCATACTGCCGGTACGCTCGTTGCGCGTCGCCAGCGGCACCCCGAGCAGGACGGCGAGGAAACACGACCACGGAAACGCGAGCCGGTAAAAAAAGATCGTCAGATAAATGTTTTTGACGCGTCCCGCCATATCGGGGTTGTTGCGGATGAGCCGCAAAATATCAACCGTGGGCAGATCGTCTTTTTCGCTGATCGAGGCGAGGATGTCAAAGGGCGATTCCGGAATGTCGTGCTCGTCGAAAAGCAATTGGTCGAAGTGGATTTCCGCGTGCATTTCCGACGTGCCGCGACTGCCGGTGTAGGCGGTTTCGTCACTGCGGTCGTAGCTGACGAAATTGCCGTCGGAAAGAGTCCAGAGCTTCTTCTTTTCGTCATAGCGCGCCGATTTGGCGAAAAAGTCGATTTTGCGGTCGAGCAACTGATATTCGATTTTCTGACGGAGCGTTTCCGGATCCGTGATTTCCAGCAGCTCCTTGGATTTGACCGGAAATACGGCGCAGATGCGGTCGTCGTAACCGGGGTCGCCCGGATTGCCGATCAATTGGCGGATCATCGAACGGGTCCAAAACGTCTTGATCGTCACCGCGTCCTGATTGCCGCCGCTGTTGAAGGTCTTAAAGAGCCAATGGCGCTTCAAATCGTTGCTGCGGTAGGCAAGCAGACTGTGCTGATAGCGCCGCTGGTCGGCGACTTCGTCGTAGAGAATCTGCGCCTTTCGTTCGGTGATCGGGACGATCTTTTCGTTGAACGAAATGTTGACTACCGTCACCAGAAAGCCGATGACGAAAATCATCGCACTCGCGCGCGTCACCGAGATACCCGAGGCGCGCATCGCCGTGATCTCCAGATTCTTGCCGAATGCCGCCATCGTCCACATACAGCCGAGCAACATCGAGATCGGCAGTACGAAACGGATGTTTCCCGGCAGTTTGTAGAGGAAAAAGACGACCATCGCCGAGAGCGGCGCGTGACCGTTGAGGAAGTCCCCGATGAAGTGATAGACGTCGTTGAGGATGAAAAGGATGATGAAAACAAGCAGCAGAATGCTGTATTTAATCATGAATTCCCGCAAAACGTAGCGATCGATGATCCACAGCGGGAACCACCGACGCACGGGTCTTGAGGTGTCTTTCAAATTGTCCATATCCTTAATATACACCGCCATATGCGGTTTGCCAAATCCCAAAGGCGGCGATATATTAAAAACAAATCAACTTTGGGGAAAATCATGCCGGAATCATCTTTCAGCCGTTCGCTCGCCGCGCAGAATGCCGCGCGTTGCGTCGTCGCCGCCGCGCAGAGTTGCGGCTTGCTCGACCACCCGGTCGCCGTCGCGCCGGAATTCGCCGAATCCGAAAAGAAGTTGTTGCTTCAGATCCTCGCCGAACTCAAAGGCAAGGAAACCTTTTCCGCCGACGAGATCGCGTCGCTTTTCAATTTCGTCTTTGCGAAATCGGCGGAGTCGGTCACCAATTTCGCCAACCACCGGCCGGACGAATTCGATCTTTTGGGGTTGCTCGACGGCAAGGCGCCCGTCTGCGCCGAGGAAAAATTGACCGATCGCTTCAAACATTCAGACTTCGCCGGATGCGCCGCCCAGAATTTCTGGGATTTCATGCAGAGCGCCGACGCCCCCGGCGAGGAGGAAAAATTTCTCGCACTCGCGGAGGCGCTCAAGTGGTGTTTCCGGCTCGGATGTCACTTCGCCGTGACCATCCTCGAGGAAAATCACTACGTCTTTATCTGACGCAAAACGGTTGATTTTTTCTTCCTCCGAAACTATATTAAGTCAACGCCCGTTGTCGATACGCAGTGAATCATCGGTGAAATTCCGTGGCTGTCGCGCAACCGTTAAAGCCCTTTTTCAAGCGGCTTTAGAAAGTCGGATCCTGCAACTTCGGGCAAAGCCATTTTGTGCGCGTAACGCAAAAGGAGTTGTTTCATGCTGTGCTTTTTCCGCACGGGCAGTTGCAGAAAGCGTCTGCCCTTTACCCTCATCGAACTGCTGGTCGTCATCGCCATCATCGGAATTTTGGCGGCAATTCTGATCCCCTCGATCAGCGCGGCAAATGCCGAGGCGCGCAAGACGCAATGTCTTTCCAATCTCCGCCAGATCGGGACGCTGCAACTGATGTATCTGAATTCCTTCGACGGTCTTTTCTGCCCCCTGATCGCCGACAACGGCAACTGGGATGCGTCGTGCGACGACGCGTGGCGCATGACGAAGCCGGGATTGCTCGCGCTGGGGACGGGGAGCAACTCTTCGGCGTCGGAAAGCCGCATTTTCCAATGCCCCGAAGCGCACCATTACACCAAAAGCTACACGACGAATTTTGCCGGATACGGCTACAACGAGTGTCTCGGCAGCGATCTGTACAACCCCTCCAACCCGGGGTGTGTGATCGGCGACGTCCGCGATCCGTCGCAGACGATGATCCATGCCGACGCCGGCTATCTCGACGGCAAAAAGTACGAGGTGACAAGCTATTTGCGCGCCCCCGAAGAGGGCGATTATCATTACGGTCAGTTGAAGGCCTTCGGCACCGTCGATTTCCGCCACGAAAAAAGTGCGGCCGTCGTCTATGTCGACGGTCACGCGGCGACAGCGGCGACGATCTGTCACCGCGCGGGCGGCGATGGAGTCCGCACCGGCTTTTTGAGCGAGGATCTCGCGGCCTACGACCCGAGGTATGTGGAAAAATGAAACATCTTTTGTGCTCTTTGGGGTTGTTGATTGCCTGGAGTTCGGTGGCGGCGCCGCGCGTCGTCTCGCTCTCGCCGGCGGTGACGGAAACGATCTATCAGCTCGGCGCGCAGACCGCGCTTGTCGGGCGAAGCAGCGCCTGCGATCAGCCCAAGGAAGCCGCATCTCTTCCCGTCGCCGGAAATTTCGGCATCGCCGACGTCGAAAAAGTGTTGATGCTGCATCCTGATTACGTCATCGCCCACAAGCTGGTCAACGCGCCTGCCGAACGCGTTTTCCGCCGGCGCCGCATCAAGGTGTTGCGTCTGCCGTGCGACAACGTCGCCGACTATTGCGCGATGGTGCGGCGCCTGGGCGAACTGCTCGATTGTCCATCGGCGGCGGCAAGGGAAATCGACCGCGTCGAAACGGCGCGCGCGCGCTGGCAAAATCTGCCGCGATTGCGGCAAAAGACGCTTGTCGTCGTCTGGCCGCGCCCGCTGATCGTCGCCGGCGAGGGCACGTTCTGCAACGAATTGGTCGAACTTGCCGGCGCTTGCGGCGTCGATTTTTGCGGGCGGCGGGATTACTTCACCCCGGATGCCGAATTCATTTTGCAGAGCGATCCCGACGTTCTGCTCTGTCTTTTCCCGGAAACACAACTCGCCGACCACCCGGTGTTGGGCAAATTGCGCGCGGTAAAGGAAAACAAGGTCGTTTTTCCCCGTGATCGCGATGTTTTTCAACGGCCGTCGCCCAGGTGGTGCGAAGCGGTCGATGAGCTGCGGAAGTTACTGGAGGCGCAAAAGTGAAACGCAAATTTTATTTTCTGTTGTTGACGATGGCGGCGCTGATCGCATGGTTGCTGGTCGCAACGCTCAAGGGGACGCCGCCTGAACTTTTTGAATTCCGGCTGACCCGGCTGACGGCGGCGTTTTTTGTCGGCGGCGCGCTCGCGCTCGCGGGAAGTCTGACGCAATCCATTTTCCGCAATGCGCTGGCGACACCCGACACGCTCGGCGTTTCCGGCGGCGCCGCGCTCGGCGCGGTCGTGGCGATCTTATATGGCGCCGGTCATCTCGAATGGAGTTTGCCGTTCGGCGCGTTTGCCGGCGCAATGCTCACGTTTTTGCTCGTTTCCGTCATCGGGAAATTCGGCAAAGACGGCGCGCTGGAGCTTCTGCTTGCCGGCGTGATCGCCGGTACGTCGATTTCCGGAATTTTGCTCTATCTGGTCTCGCAGGCGAACGTCGAGGAACTCGCCGGATTTTCGTGGTGGATGCTCGGCGATCTTTCGTGCGTCGATCCCGACGGCGTCGTCGCCGTGGCGGCGGTTGCCTTCGCAACGCTCGTCGTCGCGCGCATTTTTGCCAACGACCTCAACGCAATGGTTTTCGGCGACGAGGGCGCGGCGTTGCTCGGCGTCGCCGTGCCGCGCGTGCGTTTCTGGTTGCTCGCGGCTTCGACTTTGCTCGTCGCGCTCTCGGTGAGCATCTGCGGCATCATCGGCTTCATCGGGTTGGTCGTGCCGCACATTATGCGCAAAATTTCCGGCAGCAACATGCGTTATCTGCCCTCGCTTTCCTTTGTTTGCGGCGGACTTTTCCTTATGGGGTGCGATCGGCTCGGGCGGTGGCTTGAACCGGTGCGCCAGTTGCCGCCGGGCGTATTGACATCCATTTTAGGCGGCGTCGTCTTTCTCGCCGTCCTCTACCGCAAAGGAGGGCGTTCCATATGATTCTGCAACTGGACAACGTTTCGTTTTCCTACGGCAAACGCGAGATATTGCGCAACGTTTGCGCCTCGCTGGAAACGGGCAAGGTCGTCTTTCTGCTCGGCGAAAACGGCTCCGGCAAAACGACGCTGCTGAAACTTCTGGCGCGTTTGTGTGCGCCGCAATCGGGCAGGATTGAACTCGATGGACGCGCCATCACGTCGATTTCCCGCCGCGCATACGCCCGGCAGATCGCCGTCGCCACGCAACAGACGCGCCCCGCGCTGGATCTCACCGTCGGCGAATTCTGTCTGATCGGGCGCAATGCGAAACTGCCCCGGTTTGCCGGCGCGTCGGCACGCGACTTCCAAGCCGTGCAAAGTGCGCTCGAAAAGGTGGATCTCGCGGACGCGCAAAAGTTGCCCGCACAAACGCTTTCCGGCGGCGAATTTCAACGGCTGGCGTTGGCGGCGGCGCTGGCGCTGGAAGGGAATTTCCTGCTTCTGGACGAACCCGTGAGCGCCCAGGATCCCCCGCGTGCGCAAAAACTCCTCGCGATGGTGCAAGCCGAACGCCCTCATTGCGGCATTCTCGTCATCGCCCACGACCTTGAGCTTGCCTCGGCGTTTGCCGACGAAATCTGGCTCCTCGCCGATCACGAACTTTTTGCGCAGGGAACCCCGCAAGAAGTGCTGACGGCGGAAAACATCAGCCGGCTTTATCATTGTCAGGCCGCGGAGGTCGCGAAAACAACCTTTCAATTGCGTTGACACTCCTTTGCCGGCGTCTGCTTTTGCGTCGCGGCAAGACAAAATCGCCGTTTTTTCATACTCTTAATTTGATTTTTAAGCGCATTTGTGGCATATTACCATTTAAATGAAATATAAGGTGGTATTATGACCGGTGTGAATTTTGCGCAACTTTTGCGCGATAAGATCCTGATTTTCGACGGCGGTTTCGGTTCGGAACTTTACCGCCGCAATTTTTTTGTCAACACTTCCTACGACGGCTTGGTTTTGACCAATCCCAAGGATGTAACGGCGATCCATCAGGCTTACGTTGAAGCGGGATGCGACGTGTTGACGACCAACACCTACAACGCCAACGCGTTGAAACTTGCCTCATTCGGACTTGCCGAAAAAGTCGGCGACATCAACCGCACGGCGGTCGCGCTGGCGCGCCGCGCCTCGGCGGGCAAGCCGGAGATTCTCGTCGCCGGTTCGCTGGGGCCATTGGGGAGCGCCTCCTTTGCCGACGCCGTCGCCGCGCTCGGCGAACAAAAAGACGCGCTCGTCGAGGCGAAAGCAGATTTTCTGCTTTTTGAATCGATCGAAAACAGAAACGACTTGCGCGTCGTATTGGCGCTTGATCCCGGCGACGAAATCGCGTGGGTGCCGAGTTTCGTGATGGATTCCGAGGGGAAACTCGGCGACGGCACCACGATCGGCGAGATCAACGCGATGCTGAAAACGGCAAAGGTGCCGCCGGCGGCATTCGGCATCAACTGCGGCGCCGGGCCGGAAGTGACGCTTCAGGCGTTGACGGCGATCCGTGACAAACTGGCATATCCCGTTATCGTGCAGCCGGCGTCGGGAATTCCCCGCCGGGTCGACAACCGTTTCATGCCGATGACGACGCCGGAATATTTCACGACCTATGCGCTCCGCTACACAACGCTCGGCGCGCGCGGCGTCGGCGGCTGTTGCGGCATCGCGCCCGAGCACATCGCCGATTTGGCGCGTTCTTTGAAGCCGCTGGTCAAGACGGAACACGCGGCGGTCTTTGACGTCAAGATCGACGAGGCGGCATTGCTCGATGAAACGCCGCTCGCGCAAAAGAGCGATTTCGGCGCGAAACTTGCTTCCGGGAAATGGCTGAAACTGATCGAAATGATTCCGCCGCGCGGCATTGATCTGACCGATACCGTCAACAAGGCAATCAAAGTGCGCGAAGCGGGATTCGACGCGATCAATCTGCCGGACGGTCCGCGGGCAAGCTGCCGTTTGTCGCAGATCATCACCGGCATCGAGATTGCGGAAAAGGCCAAGATCGAAACGATCATCCACTGCTGTTGCCGCGACCGCAATCTGATCAGCTTGCAGTCGATGGTCCTGGGATGCATGGCGAAAAATCTGCGCAACATCCTTTTCATCACCGGCGATCCGCCGAAATTGGGGAACTATCCGTTCAGTTCCGGCGTGTTCGACGTCGATTCAATCGGTCTGGTGAAATTGCAGAAGCAACTCAACCGCGGCGTCGACATCGGCGGTCAGGCGCTCGGCAACGGCGTCAAAACGGAAATCGTCTGCGGCGTCGGCGTCGATCCCAACGCGATCGACCCCGAACGCGAATACCGCCGCCTCGCCGAAAAGGTCGAAGCCGGCGCGGATTTCATCATCACCCAACCGGTTTTTGATCCCGACGTGCTGACGAAGTTCCTGAAAAAGATCGCGCACTTCAACGTGCCCGTCATCGCCGGCGTCTGGCCCTTCGCCAGCTACCGCAATGCGCTGTTTATGAAAAACGAAGTGCCCGGCGTCGTCGTGCCGGATTGGATCATGAAAGCGATGGAAGCCGCCCCCGACAAGGAAAGTCAACGCGCCGAGGGAATCCGCATCGCCCGCCAGATCGTGGCGGCGATCCACGACGACGTCCGCGGCGTCGCCACCAGTGCTCCGCTGGGGCGCGTCGATACGGCGATCGAAGTCTGCCGCGGCTTTTAAGCGCACCATTAAAATGTTCTTACAGGGGGGGCGGATCCGCCCCCCCGTATTTTTATACTTTGCCAGTTGCGGGCAAAATTCCGTACGGTTGAAAAAAACCGCCCCTCCCCGCCGCGTGCCGCAAAAGCGATGGCAAATTCCGCAACTTTTTGGCTTAAAAAATTTGCATTTCCAAAGGAAATGCCGTATATTAACTGCGTTATATTTCGTGATTAACCCAGGAGTTCATTATGGCGGTAGATATTCTGATCGGCACCCAGTGGGGTGATGAGGGCAAAGGCAAACTGATCGACGTGTTGACGCACGACGTCGACATGGTCGTGCGCTATCAGGGCGGCAACAACGCCGGCCACACGGTCGAGATCGGCAACGAACACTATGTGCTTCACCTTGTGCCCTCCGGCATTTTCCGACCTGAAGTCAAATGCGTCATCGGCAACGGCGTCGTCGTCGACCCGGTCGCGCTCGACGAAGAAATGGCAAAATTGCGCGAACGCGGCGTCGACACCTCCAACGTCGAGCTTTCCGACCGCGCGCAGCTGATTTTTACCTATCACCGCATGGCGGACGCCCTGAACGAACAGGGCGCCGTCCGCAAGATCGGCACCACCGGGCGCGGCATCGGCCCCGCCTACACCGACAAAATGCGCCGGTGCGGCATCCGCGCGATCGCGCTGACCAAGCCCGAACAACTCGCCGAAAAATTCCGCGCCGAAGCGGAAAAATACAACAAGCTTTTCCGTTTTTACGGCGCACCCGAAATGGACGTCGAAGCGGAACTCGCCAAAGTTCTCGAAGCCGCCAGTCACCTCGCCAAGCTCGTCGCCAACTCGGTCTACACGATCAACAACGCGATCCGCGCCGGCAAAAAAGTCCTCTTTGAGGGCGCGCAGGGCGGACTGCTCGACATCGATCACGGCACCTACCCCTTTGTCACCAGCAGCAACACGATTTCCGGCGGCGCGTGCACCGGGGCGGGCATCCCGCCGCAGAGCGTGCGCGACGTCTGGGGCGTCATCAAGGCGTACACCACCCGCGTCGGTGAAGGTCCCTTCCCGACCGAACTCTTTGACGAAATGGGCGAAAAACTGCGTCAGCGCGGCCGTGAATTCGGCGCGACGACCGGTCGTCCCCGCCGTTGCGGCTGGTTCGATGCGGTCGCTTCCGGCTACTCCTGCATGGTGAGCGGCGTCAACAAGCTCGCGGTCACCAAGCTCGACGTGCTCGACGACTGCGATCAGGTGGCGCTCTGCGTCGGTTACGAGATCAACGGCAAAGTGACGACCGAATTCCCGGCGGAAGCTTCCGACCTCGAAAAAGTCAAACCGGTTTACGAGTATCTCCCCGGCTGGAAGCGCGATCTTTCCGACGTGCGCAAATACGACGATCTCCCCGACGCGGCAAAGAAATATCTCGCGCGGCTCGCCGAATTGGTCCACTCCGAGATCGCCATCATTTCCGTCGGTCCCCGCCGCGATCAGACCTTTCTGGTCTAACGCCCAAAGGGGTCGGCCATGGCAAGGAGGCGCGAACCGTTGTCGGCGCTCGGGCGCTACTTTGCCGCGCTGGATTACTGGCAACTCGGCGCGATGCTCGCTTTGCTCGGCGTCGGGTTGACTTTCATCCATTCGACCGGCGTCCAGATCGGCGGCAGTGATCCCACGTTTGCGTTTCGCCGTCAATTGCTCTGGATCGCCATCGGAAGTTGCCTCTACCTTGCCGGCACGCTCGTCAACACCCGTTCCGTCCTTTTCAAGGCGGCGGTCATCGTCTTTTACGGCGTCATTTTGTGCGCGCTGGTCGCCGTGCTTTTTGCCGGGGTGCGCGTTTACGGCGCGACCCGCTGGCTCGCGATCGGGAGCTTCCGTCTGCAACCCTCGGAATTCGCCAAATGCGCGCTCGCGCTGATGCTCGCCTTGATCTTTTCTCTGCGCGGTTTCGGCATCAACGGCTTCGCCGGGATTGCCGCCAGCAGCATCGCGACGCTGATCCCCTTTTTGCTCATCGCCGCGGAACCCGACTTCGGCAGCGCGGTCGTTTTACTGCCGCTTTACGCCGCCGTCGCGTTCGTCGCCGACCTCAAGTGGAAAAAGATTCTGATCATCGTTTCCGTCGTCGCCGTTGCCGCCGGCGGCATCATCGTCAACGAAGTATGGCAGATCCGACCGTTGCTCCACGATTACCAGCGCGACCGCATCCTCGTCTTTCTCCACCCCGAACGCGACCGGCTCAAGCGCGGCTACAACGCCTATCAGGCGAAAATCGCCGTGAGTTCCGGCGGCAAATTCGGCAAGGGAATCGGCGAAGGCACGCAAAATGAACTCGGCTTTTTGCCGCAGACGGTTTCCAACAACGACTTCATCTTTTCCGTCATCGCCGAAGAGACCGGCTTCGCCGGGATCACCGCGCTGATCGGGTGCTACGCGGTGCTTTTGCTTTCCATTCTGCGCTGTGCCTACCGCGCCATCGACGATTTCGGGCGCTACTTCGCCGTCGGTACGGCGATGATCCTCTTTGCCCACGTTTTGATCAACGCCGGGATGAGCCTCGGCGTTATGCCGGTGACCGGCTTGTCACTGCCCTTTGTGAGCTACGGCGGCTCCTTTCTGATGACTGCCATGGCGATGCTGGGGATCTTGCAAGCCGTCCGCCGCGAAACGATCCACGACCTATCAGAAGGGATGTATTGATACGATGCCAAACCACGTGAAATTTTATCCTTCCGCACTCACCATCGCCGGCAGTGATTCCGGCGGTGGAGCGGGCATCCAGGCGGATCTGCGCACCTTTAACGCCATGGGCGTTTTCGGGTGCAGTGCGATCTGCGCCGTCACCAGCCAGAACCCCCTCGGCGTTTCGCGCATCGACGCGCTCGCGCCGGAAGCGGTCGCAAGTCAGATCGACGCCGTCCTCGCGGCGATCCCGGTCGGTGCCGCCAAGAGCGGTATGCTCTTTTCGGCGCCGATCATCGAAGCCGTCGCCGACGCGGTCGAACGCCATCAGCTCAAACTTGTCTGCGATCCCGTGATGATTGCAACGTCCGGCGCGCGTTTGCTTGAAAAGTCCGCGACCGAGGTGTTGATGAAGCAACTTCTGCCGCGCGCGGCGTGGATCACCCCCAATATTCCCGAAGCGGAATTTCTGCTCGGCAAAAAACTTGCCGATCCGGCGGCGCAACTCGACGGCGCCAAGGCGCTCGCCGACAAATTCGGCGTTTCCGTCCTGCTCAAAGGCGGTCATGGCATCCAGTCGCTGACCGCGGTCGATTTCGTCGTCCACGCGGGGAAATGCTACCGGCTCACTTCCCCCGTCGCCGAAGCCTCGCACCACGCTTCGCACGGCACGGGGTGCACGCTTTCCGCCGCGATCGCGGCGGGCTTCGCCCTCGGAATGACGTGGCAGCAAACGCTCTCTGAAGCAAAAAGTTTCGTCTACGGCAGTCTCAACGAGAGCGTCAAGCTCGGAAAAGGCATTGAAGCGATGTATCCGCCGACCGTCGACACGATCGACGACATCGCGCTGGAGGAGATTCGATGAGGTTGCTTTTCCGCTGGCTCGCCGTCGGATTCGCGATGAGCGCCGTCATGCTCGGCGCCGCACCGCGGCAGGCGATCCTTTACGGGAAAAGCTATCTCAATTTCAACGATCTCTCCGTCGCGTGGAAACTGCGCCGCACGCACAGTCAAAACGCGTGGCAGTACTTCCGGGGCACGCGCAAAATATTGCAGCTTTGCGACAGAAGCCTCTGCGCGCAATTTGACGGCATGGACGTCGCGCTTTCGTCGCAGGTCGTCTACCAGGGCGGCACGCCCTACATCGCGGCGACCGACTGGCAATCGACCTTGCGCGTCTTATTGTCGCCCTCGCTCGCCAAACGGCAGAATGTGCGCACGATCGTGCTTGATCCCGGCCACGGCGGACGCGACCGCGGCGCCGCCGGACGTTACATCATCGAAAAAAAGATGACGTTGCGCCTCGCGCTCCGGGTGGCGGCGCTCCTGCGCGCCAAAGGCTATCGCGTGCTGTTGACGCGCACCAACGACAAAATGATCAGTTTACCCGACCGCGCCGCTTTTGCCAAACGCAACCACGCCGATGTCTTTGCGTCGATCCATTTCAATTCAGCGGGCAACGCGGTGCACGGCATCGAAACCTACTGTCTGACGCCGGCGGGAGCGCCGTCGAGCAACGACCGCGCCAAAAACAAAGGCGACAAAAGCGCCTGCATCGGGAACCGCTGGGACGCCAACAACCTTGTGCTCGCCGCCAAAGTCCACCAGCGCATGCTCGTGCGCACCGGCGCCGCCGACCGCGGACTCAAACGCGCACGCTTCGCCGTTTTGCGCGACCTCACAATGCCGGGAATTCTGATCGAAGCGGGATTTCTTTCCAATCGCTATGAGGAAAAGAATCTTTTGTCCAACCGCTACTTTGAAATACTCGCCCAGGCGATCGCCGACGGCATCGACGCCTACGCCAAAAGCGTTAAATAGCGCGGCGTCTGGAAGCGAGCTGCAAGGTCAACTGCTCCATCACCATCGTCGGATCGCCGCCCGTGACCAGCAGTTTCGCGGCGTCGCGCAACTGCGTCAATTTTTCCGCGAGCGCGTCGGGATCCTGCCGCATCGCAGCTTCACAGATCTTGAAGGCGCGGTAGGGGTGCATTTTAAGTAAAATATTGTCGGGCGACGCCTGCCGCACGTCGTCGGGGATGGCGTCAAACGTGCGCGGATTGACCCGCGTCAGGTGAAGTTGCCGCATCGCCAAAAGAGTCTGCACCATCTGCTTGAACTCCTTGCTCAACATATAAAGAATGCGCAATTCGTCGCCGCTTTTGCTGATTAATTGGTGCAACAAGGTCAAGGCGCGCGCCGCGTTGCCGTCGAGCACGCTTGAGGTGTATTCCCAGCCGAGCGTTTCCGCCGTGCGGCTGATGATCGCGTGGCACATTTCCAGCGTGATGACGGGGGCGTTGCCGGCGTAGCAGATGAGTTTTTCCAACTCATTGGTCAGCGTGCCGGTGTCGCCGCCGACGGCTTCGCAGAGGAACTGCATCGCTTCGGGGTCGATCTGCCGCCCTTCGCGGCGGGCAAAGGCTTCGATCAGCGCGCGGCGGCTTCCCGCCCAGTTTTTGTCGGAAGCCTTGCCCGAACTGCCGCAGACGTCGACTTTCGCTCCGGCGGCTTTGAGTTTGCGGGCAAATTGCTTGCGCTGATCGAAACCGGGGCCGTCGATGACGACGGTCACTTCCGGAGGAAGCGGTTCCGCCAATTCCCGCATCAGCGCAGGAAAGGGTTCCGCGTCGTCGTTGAAAAGTTCAAAATCGGGGAAGTGGCGCAACCACAACAGCTTGTGGTCGCATAGAAACGGCGGCGTGCGCAGAGCGTCGAGGAAACGCCCCGCGATCTGCGGCGCCTTGACATCGTCGGCATCGCCGGAAACGATCTCCAGCGCGTCGTTTTCCTCGACCTCCGCATCGACCGGCAGACCGGAAAGCTTCAGGATCAGCGCCTTTGCCCGGCGCTTGCGCTCGAAGTCGTCGTCTCCCGTGAGGATGTAGAGTTCACCCATCGCCGTTTCCCGCTATGATTCAGCGCAACCCTGCGCCTTCGTCGATGCCGAAGCGGATGTTCATGCACTGGATCGCCTGCCCCGCCGCGCCCTTGGTCAGATTATCGATCACCGACGTGATGATGACCTTGTTGGTGTGCGCGTCGAAGTTGTAGCCGATTTCACAGCAGTTGGTCATAAAAACGTACTTGGTGTCGGCGGGCCGTTTCGCCGGCAGAATGCGGACGAATTCCTCGTTTCCATAGGCTTTTTCAAGTGCTTCGCCGACCTTTTCGAGCGTGCAGTTTTCCTCGGCGTCGAGCAAAATCGTCGAGTTGATGCAACGGTTCATCGGCGCGAGGTGCGGAATGAAGTTGATTTTCATTTCCGGCACGCCGGCGGCGACTGCCATTTCCTGTTCGATTTCCGGCAGATGGCGGTGTCCGACGACGCCGTACGCCTTGAGGCTCTCGTTGCATTCGGGGAAAATGTAGGGCAGATCCACCTTGCGTCCCGCGCCGGTGACGCCGGAGCAACTGCAGACGACGACGTTGGTCGGCTTGACGAGCTTCGCCGCGAGCAACGGCGCCGTCGGCAGAATGGAGCTCGTCGGATAGCATCCGGCGCAGGCGACGAGGTCGCACGTTTTGAGCTTTTCGCGGTAAATTTCAGGCAACCCGTAAACCGCGCGCGACAGCAACTGCGGCGCGGGGTGATCGGCCTTGTAGTATTCCTTGTATTTCGCCGTACTGCGGAGCCGGAAATCGGCGGAAATGTCAAAGACCTTGACGCCGGCTTCGAGCAGCGGCACCGCAAATTCAGTCGCCAATCCGTGCGGCAACGCGAGGATCGCCGCATCGCACGTCGCGGCGATTTTCTGCACGTCCGGCTCGACGAAGTTCAGTTTCAAGCCGGTAAAACGGGGAAAGACCGACGAAACCGGTTCCCCCGCGTTTTTGCGCGACGTGACGGCGACGATTTCCGCCATCGGATGACGCAACAGCAAACGAAGCAATTCCTCGCCGGCGTAACCGCTGGCGCCAAAAATCGCGACCCGAATCTTACGATCCATATTTTCATCTCCTTTTTGACCTTGAAGCAAACCGATATAATATAGTCACCAAGCCGGGGAATTGCAAATAAAAAAAGGGGCTGTTGCAAAACCTGCCAAGGTTAAGTAACAGGGGCGTTTGGGCAAGCGCAGAGCTACGTACCGCGCCGCGGGACACCCATTT
>DCFZ01000051.1:0-3643 GCA_002314455.1 Lentisphaeria bacterium UBA1791
CAAGACCGCGGATTAAACTACCCTGGGTCCCCTTGTCGCCTTGAGTCTTGTGTCCGCGACAGCGGCGCGGTACGTAGCTCAGCGCTTGCCCAAACACCTCTGTTGCTTAACCTTGGCAGGTTTTGCAACAGCCCCCTTTTTTTTGTCCGTTTTTACCGGCCGCTGAAGTCGTGGAACGCCTTTTTGACGACTTCGTAGGCGAGCTTCGGACGGCGGTATTCGTCAACGACCCCTTTGTTGTTGAAAGCGCGCGGACGTTTGACGGCGCGGCTCGTCGAATAACTACGGAAATCGGCGTAGACCCAGAAGCAGATGCCGCAGAAATCGTCGCTGTGCAGAAACACATCACACGACTGCGCGAGATAATCCGCCTGATATTCCTCGCTCCAGTGGCCGTGGAAACGGTCGCGCCAGCCGTAGATGCCGCCGGCGCCGTTTTCGCTGATGAGGTACGGCTTGTCGGCAAAACCGGCATCGCGCCGGAATTGAAGCCAGACGTCGAGCAACTTCTGCAGATCGCCGAGCGGACGGTAGGTCTCTTCCTGAACGGGATACCACCCCGCGTAGCAATTCATGCTCATCACGTCGGCGAGATCAAAGTTGAGGTCGCCGGAGCCCCCTTTGGAAGCGTATGTCACCAACCGCGTCGGATCGGCCTGATGCAAATAGTCCGCCATCGCGGCAAAGAGCGGACGGCTTTCCGGAACCCACGAATCGGCTTCGTTGAGGAATCCCCACAAGATGATCGACGGGTGATTGAAACTCGCCTTGACCATCAGCTTCTGCTGCGCCAGTTGCAATGCGGCAAAATGGGCGTCGCTCTGCTCCTTGATCGTGTCGCCCCAGCCGATCGTCTCTTCCCAGACGAGGAGGCCGCGTTCGTCGCAGAGGTCGAGGAAACGCTGATCCTGCGGATAGTGACTGCCGCGGATGAAATTGGCGCCGAGATCTTTCAACGTGTCGAGATCCTCGACGATCAGCTCAAGCGGTTGCGCCGCGCCGAATTCGGGGTGCGATTCGTGGCGGTTGAAACCGAAAAGTTTAACCGGCTTGCCGTTGAGGAAAATCTTGCCCTTTTCCGCCTTGACGATGCGCAGTCCGAAACGCTCGACCAACTCATCGCCGCGGCAACTGATCTCAAGCGTGTGCAACGCCGGTTTTTCGCAAGACCACGCCGATTTGTCGGCAAGTTCGGCGGCAAACGCGACCGCGCCGTTGGCGACGGCAACGTCAAGAGTCTTTTCCTTTTCATCGTCGAAACGGCAGACGAGCTGCAATTTTTCGCCGTCGGCGGCGCCCTTGACGAAAAGCTTCACCGCGACCTGCCCCTTGGCGAGATCGGTCGTCGTCACCTGCGCGCGGTCGAGCGCGAAATCGGGCATCTCGTGCAATTCGATCGTGCGGTAAATGCCGCCGTAGCAGTAAAAATCGTAAAGTTCGCGCACCAGCGGCTGACGGACGAAGTCAAAGCGGTTGTCGATGACGACGACAAGTTCGTGCATCTTGCCCTCGCCCGCGGCAAATTCCAGTTCCACGGGGGCATAGGGGTGCTCGTCGATGCCGACAAGCTGCCGATCCCAAAAGATCGCGCCCCACGTGCCGAGACCGAAAATTTTCATCAGCAGTTTCGCGCCGGGCGTCGTGCGCACAAAGGTGCGGTAATAGGCGGTGCCGCGACGCCCCGCATAGCGGGGAAGCACGTCGAAACAGCCGGGAACGGAAAGTTTTTCATGATAGTCGATCTTTTCCGGCAATACGGCGGGATCTGCGGCGCCGTCAGTCAGGCAGAAATCCCACGCGCCGGCAAGATCGTAAATCTTGCGCGCCGGATACTGGGGATAGAAATTCATCATCGAAAAAACTCCTTTTTTGATTTGCCTTTTTGTAAAGCGACGATATATTATATACCACAAAGCACGGAACTTCAATGGTAATTTTGTAACAACTGATAGTAGAAACGTGAATGACTTCCGCAACTGCCTTTTTTCGGTGCGCCACGACCGCGACGTCGGCGTTTTCGTCCGCTCGACCGGCGAATACGATTTAAACGGCATCGATTACGCTTCGCTTCACAAGTCGGCTAATTTCGCCCAGATTTTCTGGCCGATTGAGGGGTGCGGTCTTTTTTTCCATCAGGGCAAAAAGTTCCGGCTGACGCCGCAACACATCTGGTACTATCCCTGCGGCTCCGACCACTTTTTCTACCCGGCGAACGACCATTTTCACTACTGCTGGCTCACGTTGCAGGGGCGGGATGCCGACCATTTTTTCCGCACGCTTTCGATCGAGCCCGGCATCTCTCCGACCGGCAGTTGTCCCCAAATGCTCTTTCAGAAACTTGCCACCGAGATCACCGGATTGAAAAAGAGCGATTCCCTGCAGGCGCTCTCAACCGCGTTTCAGATCCTGACGCTCGCCGCCCAACAGCGCACCGCGCCCGCAAAACAGAATGATTACCTTGAAAACGTCAAAGCCGTCATCGAGGATGATTTCAGCAACGCCCAGTTGACCGTCGAACAGCTCGCCGCAAATTTCCACGTCCACCGCGTTACCTTGAGCCGGGCGTTCGCCATGAAATATAAAATGACGATCCGCGATTACATCAACCAATGCCGGATCCAGGCGGCGATCGAATTGCTTCAGACGACCGATCTGCCCGCCGCCGCCATCGCGGCGCAGTGCGGCTTCACTTCCGCCGGATATTTTTCCAAAGTCATCGTCAAAGCGACGGGCGCACCGCCGGGGAAGAACCGCAAAGCCCCGTTGCAAAAGCTGTAACTTATTTACTTTCAGGAGTTTTTATGCATCACCGCTACGTTTTCGGTCCCTTGCAGTCGCGCCGGCTTGGCGCTTCGCTCGGGATTGGCTTGATCCCCTCTAAAACCTGCAATCTGAATTGCATTTACTGCGAAGCCAAGGCGACCACGCTCGCGACCAACGAGCGCAAAGAATATGTCCCGACCGCCGAAGTTCTCGCTGAACTCGACGACGTTTTGAAAGATTTGCCCGCACTTGATTCCATCACTTTTTCCGGAACCGGCGAACCGACGCTCCACAGCCACATCGGCGAGATCGTCGATTTTCTGAAAGAGAAATATCCGCAATACCGCGTCACCTTGCTCACCAACGGACTTTTGCTCGGCGACCGCAAATTGCAGGAGGAATTGCAAAATATCGATCTCGTCATTCCCTCGCTCGACGCTTCGTGTCAAATGGAACTCGACGCGATCAACCGCCCCTGCCCGCACGTCTGCTTTGAAGATACCATTCAGGCGCTCGTCGATTTCAAGGCGCAGGCGCGCTGCCGCGTCGCCCTTGAACTTTTCATCGTCCCCGGCATCAACGATTCCGACGAATCGATCGAGCGGTTCACCCGGCATATTGCGCGCATCAAACCCGACGTCGTCCAGCTCAATACGCTCGACCGCCCCGGCGTCGATCCGCAGTTGAAGCCAGCCCCGGAAGCGACGATTAAAAAATTCCTCAACAGCATCAAAAATGTGGCAGAAGTCGAAGCGATAAAAAGGAAATAAAAGAGAACGTGGCGGTTTCGTCCACGCTCTTGGCGTAGGGATGATCGCTCATTTCGCGATCAGCGCCGCGAGACCCCCATTTGTATGCCCGACCAACGGGAGGGCTGTAC
>DCFZ01000051.1:3757-6198 GCA_002314455.1 Lentisphaeria bacterium UBA1791
ATAAATCGGCTCGTGCCGGATCGGTCCTTCATCACACACAGAACTATACTAGTACAAAATCCCGCATTAGCGAACTTTGGGAGAGCCAAGAGAGGGCGAAATGAGCCCTCTCTTGTTCCCATCACGTCCGCAGATGATCTCTACATCCGCTGATGCTGGATTTATGAGGAAAAAAAGGTCAAAACGGGAAGCCCCATTTTCCTTATTTTTCCAACAACACGGCGACCGCTTGGAAATCTTTGATTTTCGCAAAGCTCAAGAGATTGCCATCCCATTGACAGGCGATGTTTTTGGCGCCGAAAACGCGGGCGATCTTCCATTTGCCGGGAATTTCCGCGGCGAAATTCGCGGGGGCGTTTTCAAAGCTGTGGAGCACAGCGAGACATTGCTTTGCGTTGCGCCGCGTAAAGAGCTGGATTCCCTTGGGTGCGAGCCACGCCGGCGCGATCTCGCGGAAAACGCGGTTGTCGCCCTGCCTCAAGACCGGTACCGCCGCCCGGTAGAAATCGCACGCTTCGCCGACGATCTTTTTCTGCGCTTCCGACAGCGGCGCGAGATCGCCCGACAGGCAAAGCCGCCCCATAAAGCCCGCCGCGAGCGAGTAACGCAAACGGTCGTTGCTGTCTTCAGGGTGGAGCACCGCCCAGATCTGATTTTTGCGGACGGGGATCAGACTTGCCGTATTCGCCGCGATGATCGGAATCTCGACGCCTTCGTGCGCGTCGGAAAAACTCGCCATCGAACTCAAACGCATCCACGCCGGCGACAAGCGGTGACCGCCGGAAGCGCAGATTTCCAGCACGAGTTCCGGCAACGCATCCTCGATCATCTGGAAAAATTTCCTGACGCCGAGCGTATGCTGACGCAGCCCTTCGCCCCTGGATTCCGCCCCGTCGCAACCGTAGCCAGTCGGCGAGTTGTAATCGACTTTCATATAGCCGATATCGTTCTCTTTCAGGAACTTGATCACCTTTTCCGCGAGGTAGTCGATCACCTTTTGCTGGCGGAAATCGAGGAAACCGCGAATGCCCGTGCGCAACCGTTTGCCGTCAAACTGCAGGAACCATTCGGGCTTTTCCTGATAGAGTTTGCTCGAATCCACCGCGTTTTCAAACTCGAACCAAATGCCGGGGATGTATCCCTTGGCGCGAATTTCCGCGACAAAGGCTTTCAATCCGGCGGGGTACTGATCGGGCACAACGACCCAGTCGCCGATGCCGTAGCCATCCTTGCGGAACCAGCCGTCGTCCATCACGAAATAGCGGATCGGGTAGCGTTTGAGCATATCGGCGATCGGCAACAGATAAGGCGGATAAGGTTTGCCCCAAGTCGTACACCAGTCGTTGAACATGATGGGGAGATCCTTTTCGCTTTTTTTCACATCGCCCTGACCGAATTCGACGAGACGATTGGCAACATCCTCGACGTCGCCGGCAACGACGGTCACCGCCGCCGCAATGGATTCCAGTTTTTCGCCGGGGGCGAGGTGCTTTTTCCAATGGCCGAATTCGCGGTCGGGAATGCCGCCCGACAGATTGACGCTGTCAAGCGTGCGGCTGACTTCAAGCTGCCACGAACTTAATGCGTCGAGCGACGCGCCCCACGCAACGCCGGCTTTTTCATCGAGAAACGCCGCCTGCGGGAAGTAATCGCGAACGGGGGTCATACCGAGTTCGCCGAAGCGCAGATTGCGCTGGGTAAAGCCCGCCCAGGAACGCTCCAAGCCGAGATCTTCGGCACGTTGCAGATCAAGCCTGCCCTCGGCGCTCCAGTTGCTCCGCCAGCGGGCAACTTTGTAGGCTTCGGGGCCGTCGTCCGGCTGAAAAGGCGAAAGTCCGCCGAGCGAAAACGAGGCGAGGTATTCGAGCGTCACTTCTTTTTTGCCGCTGTTTTCGACCGAAGTCGAAACGGTGACAAAGCGGTCGCCTTTGCGGTAGCGGACGCTCTGGCGCGCGACGATGCCGCGATCATCGCGCATCACCAGTTGCACGCCATCGGCAAGATCGATGAATTCATAACTTTTCAGCAATTCGACGCTTTCGCTGTTGCGCATGGAACTGCCCGCCGCATAAAGCCATGCGTTGGCGTCGCCGGAAATCTTGTACTGAATCGCATTTTCGGGGCGCGCCGACAAAAATTCAAGGTTCCAGATTTTGTTGAGCACCTTGCAGGCAACCGTATCGTTGGTGTCGCGGCGGTGTTTGGCGATTTTCTTTTCCATTTTCGCGGGGATCAACTGAAATTCGACGCGTTTGCCGCCGACAATCGTCGGCTGGGCGACTTCGCCGGTTTCCTCATACCACAATGCAAGCATATCGCCGAAAAGTTGTTTCTTGACCAGAGTAAGCATAATTTTTCTCCGTTAACGGGTTGTTGACATATTATACAGCATCGGGGGAAGAAAAGCAAGCGAAAAAAAGTTTCTTCGACGGTTTATGGCA
>DCFZ01000035.1:0-33717 GCA_002314455.1 Lentisphaeria bacterium UBA1791
TGTCATAAACCGTCGAAGAACCTTATTTTTCCGCCAGTTGCCGGGCGGTGCGCACGGTCGCCATCGGGTCGGCGGTGTAATAAGCGCCGATCTCGTCGGCAAAGTGCTGGTCGACCACGGCGCCGCCGATGAGGAATTTCAGTTGCGTCAGATTCCGCTCTTTCGCCAGTTCCACGGTGCGGCGCATGGATTTCATCGTCGTCGTCATCAAGGCGGACAAGCCGATGAGCTCCACCTTTTCGCGTACTGCCGTATCCAAAATCACTTCCGGCGCAACGTCTTTGCCGAGGTCGATGACGTCGAAGCCGTAATTTTTCAACATCACGATCACGATGTTTTTGCCGATGTCGTGAATGTCGCCTTTGACGGTCGCAAACAAAATTTTCGTCTTTTGCCGGCCGTCGCATTCCGCCGTCAAACGTTTTTCCAGAAATGCCGCGCCTTTTTGCATGGCTTCCGCGCCGGCGACAAGTTGCGGCAGGAAATATTCTTTTTTCTCATATTTCGCGCCGACTTCGTTGATCGCGGGGATCAATACGTCGTTGAGCAGTTTTTCCGGCGTTTCCTGGAGCGCCAGCGCGGCTTCGAGCGCCGCTTCGATCCCGTCGGCGTTGCCCTCCAAAATGGCACGGCGAATCTTTTCCTGCGGCGACAAAGTTTCCGCTTTCGGCGCGGCGGCCGCATTTTCCGTCTGGGCGAAACGCGCGATGAAGTGTTTTTGATGCGCGTCGCGCCCGGTCAGCGCGTCGGCGGCGTAAACGAGGTCGACGGTTTCCTGAAAGAGCACGTTGGCGATCGCGCCGTTGAGGCCGCACCCGATCGCCATCGCGAGAAACGTGCGGTTGACCAGTTGCCGCTCCGGCAAGCCGAAACTGACGTTGGACAATCCGCAGACGGTAAAGATCTGGTGCGCTTTTGCCCACGCGATCAGTGCGAGCGAAAGTTCCGCCGCATCGCCGTTGGCGGAGATCGTCATAATCAGCGCATCGAGTGCGACGTCCTGCGCCGTATAGCCGTATTGTGCGACGGCGGCGAGGAGTTTTTCGGTTACGGCGATCCGGTCGTCGAGCGTCGGGGGGATCCCCTTGTCGGTCAGCGGCAGCAGGATCGGCATCGCGCCGTATTTTGCCGCGATCGGCAGAATCTTTTCCAGACGGCTCTTTTCCGCCGAAATCGAATTGAGCAACGCGCGCCCGGGGTAGAGCCGCAGGGCGGCTTCCACCGTTTCGGGGTCGGTCGAATCGATCGAAAGCGGCAGCGGCGACGCGTGGACGACTTTGCGCAACGCCTTGAGCATCATTGATTTCTCGTCGATCCCGGCGAGCCCGACATTGACGTCGAGCAACGACGCCCCCGATTGCGTTTGCTGGCAGGCGAAGTCGAAAACCATATCCATTTTGCCTTCGCGCAATTGCGCTTGCAACGCCTTTTTGCCGGTCGGGTTGATGCGTTCGCCGATGATGGCAAACGGCTCTTCCGGCGCGAGACGGCAGATGCGCGTCGGCGAGGCGACGACGCCGCGAAGCGGCTTGGCGTTGCGGAAAAACGAGGTCGATTTTTTCATTTCGTTGCCGAGGCGTGAAAGATGTTCCGGCGTCGTGCCGCAGCAACCGCCGAGCAATGTGGCGCCCGCTTCGACAAGGGCGGGGGCAAAACTTGCAAATTCTTCCGGCTGCATCGGGAAAAAGGTCTTGTCGTCGCGCAACGTCGGCACGCCGGCGTTGGGCTTGGCGACGAGCGGAATCTGCGCATAGGGTTTCAGCATCGGCAGAAGTTTTGCCATTTCGCCGGGCCCCGTCGAGCAGTTACAGCCAAAGGCGTCCGCCCCGAGCGCCTGCAGGGTCACCAGCGCGCTGACGGGGTCGACGCCCGTCAACGTGCGCATCGAGCTTTCAAAGGTCATCGTGACGATCGCGGGGCAGTCGGGAGCGATTTCGCGGAGCGCGATCAATGCGGCGCGGGTTTCCTGCAAATCCATCATCGTTTCGATCGCGATGCCGTCGGCGCCGCCCGCGAGCAAGGCAGAAATCTGTTCGCGGTAAAGGTCGACTGCCTCGTCGAAATCGAGTTTCCCGTAGGGGTCGACGAATTGTCCGGTCGATGAAACGTCGCCGAAAACGAGCGCGTCGGGGACGCTCTCTTTCGTTTTCCGGACGATCGCGGAATTGATCTCGGCAAGGCGCTCCGCCAGGTAAAAATCGCCGAGTTTGACGCGGTTGCCGCCAAAAGTCGGGGCGTAGAGAATCTGACTGCCCGCCGCGCGGTAGGCGCGCAGAATTTCCGCCGTCGCATCGAAATTTTCCAACGCCCAGAGTTCCGGCGAGACCCCTTCGGGCATACCGCGTTTGACCAGTTCCGTGCCGAATGCGCCGTCGAGCAAAACGCCGGAATAGGCGAATTGCTGAAATTCCTGTCGTGTCATTGCCGGTTTCCTCCCAGCCCGGTGATCCCCGCCCACGCCGTGACGGTTTTTTCCGGGACGATGAAATTTTCGTTTGTCAAAGTTAGATCCAACTCTTCCAGCTGCAGCAAGTGAAAGAAGATTTTCTGCGTTTCCAGCGGCATGTCGCCGTAGCCGGGCGAATAGCGTTTGAGCGAGACGATTTCCCCGCGCCGCAACGAACTGCGGATCGCTTCGCCGTGGAGAAACTCGATCGCTTTTTCGGCGCATTCGCTCCCGACGGCGTCGTAAATGCTCTTTGCCGTGACGGAAGTCTGTGCGTCGCGCGCCTCGACGATGCGCCGCCCGACGGTCGCCGCCGCGCACCAGACCTTGTCGCAATTTTCCAGCATCGCGGCAAATTGCCGCCCCTTGAGGAGTTCGCCGGAACTTAAGATGACGCCTTCATCCAGACGGTGGCAAATGTCGAGCACCCGCGTGCGGCCTCTGGCTTCGCAGAGCGCAAACGCCTCGCGGCAGATCTGGCGGTATTCGGCGAGAAAGGCTTCCGACATCCCGCTTTTGCCCGCGCGACCGCCGAGCCGGTAAAAGATCTCCTTTTCCGGCATCGGCAACGTGATCGGGCCGTGATCCTGAATTCTTTGCGCCATCTTGACTTCCCTACGGATTGCGAACGGCAAACGCGGCGACGTCCGACGAGAGCGTCACCGAATCGAGCACCAGCGTCGCGCGGACGAAATAACGCCGTTCCGCGCCCGGCGAAATGCAAAGCGACTGGACGAATTCCAGCGGCACGTCGATCGTGATGAGATTCTGCGGATCGAGCGTCAGCGGATAGCGTCTCGCGCTTTCCGGCGGCTCGTTGATGATAATCCACGCGTTTTCGTCGGGTTGACTGGTGCCGGGGTACCAGATCTGGCACTCGACGCGCAAGTTGGCGGCTTCTTCGAGCCGCCAGTCGACCAGCGTGACGGGATCGGCGCCGTTGTTTTGCAAGCGGAAAGTCAGGTGTTCCTCTTTGCCGCAGTATTTTTCGCGTTTGCCGACCAGTTCCAGCGACAGTTTGTGCGGACCGATCTTCGCGGCCTGCTGGAAATTGGCAAAGCCGGCGCGGCGTTCCGTCTGGACGCTTTCGCTGACACATCCGGCGAGCAACAGCACGGTCAAAAATGCAACAAAATATTTCATGACGACCTCCGGGAAAGGTTTTGAATGGCTTGTAAAATCGCCGTACGTTCGGCGGGATCCTGCGTTAAGGCGAGTTTTTCCATCAAGGTTTTGCGCTCGCTGATGCAGCGGTTGCGGCGGAATTCGGAAACCGCGTCCTCCGCCGCCTTGATGGCGTCTTTATAGGTCGTGTGTTCGACGAGGATGCGGCTGATTTCCGGCACGGGGTGCTCGATCAAAAGTTCGCGGATCGGCGCGACGCCGCCGTCTTCGTCGCCGTTGAGCGCGGCGCCGACGGCGAAGTTGATTGCCTGCGCGACGGGGTCGTCGCCGGAAAGTTCGTCGCCGGGGAGAAGTTCGGCGATCTTGCGCGCCGCATCGGGCGACGAGATCGCGACTTCGAGCAAAGTGAGCGTCGCCGCATTGTAGTGATGCTGTTTCGGGGCGATCTCGGGACCTGCCTGATGCTGCTGAAATTCCTCGCGGCGGCGCAGTTGCGCGTGGCGGGTCGAGAGTTTGGAGTAGATCGCGTTTTCGCTCACCTGCAACAACTTGGCGCTGTCGGAAACGTAGACTTCCAGCTCCACCTGATCGGGGACTTTTTCGAGGTATCCGGCGACGATTTCCGCCGCTTCGCCGCGCCCGACGGGCGTCGTGAAATCGTAGCGCGTGTGCAACACTTCCACCAGCACTTCCAGCCACGAACGCGATGCGTTGACCGCTTGCGCGACCGCCTCGGCGCCGCCGTTTTTGTAGAGTTCGTCGGGGTCTTTGCCGCCGGGAATGTGCATGACTTTCAGCTCCATCGAGAGCGGCAGCAAAATCTCGGCGGCGTGCAGAAACGCCTTTTGCCCCGCCTGGTCGGCGTCAAAGGCGAGGACGATATGGTTGGTGTAGCGTTTGAGGATCTGCGCCTGTTCCGGCGTGAATGCCGAGCCGAGCGGTGCGACGGCGCAGGAAAATCCGGCGCGGTGAAAGGCGATCGCATCCATCTGCCCTTCGCAGAGGATCGCCTGATTCATCTTGCCGATCGACGTTCTCGCCTGCGACAACGCGTAGAGCAAACGGCTCTTTTTGAAGATCGGCGTTTCCGGAGAATTGACGTATTTTCTGCCGTCGGCGGGTTTGGCTTCGAGCGAACGCGCGCTGAAACCGACCGGGCGCGCGATCTCGTTTTCGATCGTAAAGGCGAGGCGGTCGTGAAAGAGGTCGAAAATGCGCGACGGATCGCGATGACCGCGCAGCGCGACGCCCGCCGTGACCATTTCATCGTCGCGGAATCCGAGTCCGCGCAGATAATCGACGCCGGTCGTCCACCCCATCGGCGCGGCGCCGATCTTGAAGCGTTCGATGATTTCCTGCGGCAAGCCGCGACTTTTGAGGTATTGCGCGACGGGGCCTTGCGGATTGTCGCGCAGGATCTTTTGAAACAGAGAGCAAAGTTCCGCGTGGATCTGATAGACGCGCTCTCTTTCGTCGGCTTTTTTCCTGCTTTCGGCGGAATTGCCGTAAGTGTTTTCGGGGATGACGACGCCCGCGCGGTTGGCGAGCATCTTGATCGCGTCGACAAAGGTCAGATTGTCCTTGTCCATGAAAAAACGGAAAACGTCGCCCCCTTTGCCGCAACCGAAGCAGTGGTAGCTCTGACGCGCGCCGTCGACAAAAAAAGACGGGGTCTTTTCCTGATGAAAAGGACAGAGCCCCTTGAAGGCGTTGTTGCCCGCTTTGCGCAGTTGGACGAAACCGCCGATCACGTCGACGATGTTGCTCCGCGAGCGGATCTCTTCGATGATCTCATCGGGGATGCCGGCCATGATCGGGAACGACTATTTCCAGCCGAGCTTTTTCTTGACCGCCACCACGTCGTCGTGGTATTCCGGCTTGTCGCCCGCATTGGCGAGAAAGAGCGCGTAAAAACTCGTGGCGTTTCTTTTCCACCGCTTCGTGCTTTCAAAGAAGCGCGCCATGTTGAGCGGGATGATCGGGTTGGCGCGATCCAGCTCGTTCGCCCGCGAAAAGCCGTTGACCGCAGCGGCGTCGCGTTTTTTTGCGTAAATGCAGGCGAGGGCGAAGTCGTTGTAATAGGCGGCGCTTTGAGGATAGTCCTTGAAGCTCTGCAATTTCAGGATGTAGCTGAAACTTTTCGGATGTTGCATTTCGAGCATCGTGTTGCAGATTTCCACCAGCGGTTCTTCCGCATTGGGGTTCAATTCGTGGGCGATGATCAGATGTTTCAGCCCCTCTTCGCGTCCAGCGGGGTCGACGATGCAGAGCTTGCCGAGCGTATATTGCGCGGTGAAATCTTTTTCGTTGAGTTTGACGGCGCGCCACGCGGCGTCGAGCGCGACCTTGTGCTGACCGCATTTTTCGGCGGAAACGGCGAGCAGCAACAACCCCTTGATGTCTTTGGGATGTTTTTTGACGCACTTTTCCGAGATCGCCATCGCCATTTTCCAGTCTCCGGCGTCGGCGGCTTTTTCCGCCGTGCGGAAATCATCGCCGCACCCCGTCAACTGCACCAGGATCAACGCGCCTGCCAACACGCTCAAAAAACGTTTCATCTGCTTTGCCCTTTTCGCTTGTTTTCTTCCGTTTTTTTCTATTGTGGAAAATATACAACAGAAACCCATTTTTTGCAAATGCAAAATCGCTACTTTTGCAACGCCGCGGCAAATAAATAGATTTTTGTATCGATTCCGTCGCCCTGCGCTTCGCATCGGGCGATGAAATCATCGAGCTCGTTTCGCTTAACGCGAAACGTTTCGATCGATTCGCATTCCTCGGGATGGGCGACGATCTCCCTGCCGCGGACGGCGTTGCCGTCGATTTCCATAAACGCGACGGCGATCGGTTCGCCGCTCATGCCGGGCGAGGAAAAACCGAAATTCGTCATTTTGGTCAACGTGCCGGAAAAACCGGTTTCCTCGTAAAGTTCGCGGAGTGCGGTCTTTTCCGGCGCTTCGCCCGGATCGATCAGTCCGGCGGGAAATTCGATCATCATTTTGCCGGTCGGCGGCCGGAACTGGCGGACAAAAACGTATTCGTCGTCCGGCATGATGTGCGCGACGATCATCACGGCTTTGGCGTCGCACGTGCGGTCGGCGCTTTCCCACTTGCGCAACTTCCCCTTGTCGTCGCAAAAGGTGATCTCGCGCAGTTTCAGAAATTTTGCCGCGCCGAGCGTGGTTTCCGAACAAATCGTTTCATGCATAATACTTTTCTCCGTAAAATCTCGCATTTGTCATAATATATCTTGTTGCGCAATTTTCGTCAACGCAAAAAAAGGCAAAATCAAACGCTTCACCGGAATTTCCTGAAAAGGTGCCCGCGCTGCGCGCGCGATTTGTAAAACCGCTCCCCTTGCGGTATATTATGCCAGAAGCGTTTTTTTTTTGAGGTGAAAGCTATGAATTGGATCCTGGTGGAATTGATCGGTCGGCTCGCCCTTGCCGGCGTGCTCGGCGGTGTGATCGGACTTGACCGTTCCTACCGCGCCAAAGAGGCGGGGTTGCGCACGCACTTTCTCGTCGCGCTGGGGAGCGCGCTCATTATGATCGTATCGCAACACGGTTTCGATGATTTTATCTTTGCCGGCGCAGATTCCGCGGTGAAGCTCGACCCGGGCCGGATCGCGGCGCAGATCGTCAGCGGGATCGGCTTTCTCGGCGCGGGGATGATCATCTTTCAGAAAAAGGTCGTTTCCGGCTTGACGACCGCCGCCGGATTGTGGACGGCGGCGGGGATCGGCATGGCGGTCGGCGGCGGAATGTACGTGATCGCGATCGCGGCGACGCTTCTGACGCTTTTCGGCTTGGAATTGCTCCGCTGGCACGCGCGACATTGGATCGACGTCGAAAATCTCAAGATCACTTGCAGTTTTGCCAATCGCGAAGTGCTGGGAGAAGTGCTCGCGGAATTGCACCGCCTCAACGTGCGTGTACTCGACTGCCAGCACAGCGAGCAAAGCGGCAAGGTGAAAGCGCAATTTTTTATCCGCTGCAACACCCGCGCCTTCAGCGAGGGGAAAATGGTCGAAGTCTTCCGCGAGGCGGAGGATTTCCATCTGGAAAATCAGGAATAACAGAACGATGAAAAAATCTTATTTCCGGCCCGAAATCGACACGATGGCGGGATACGTCCCCGGCGAACAGCCGGTGATGGAAAATCTGATCAAACTCAATACCAATGAAAATCCCTATCCGCCGTCGCCCAAGGTGGAGGAGGCGCTCCGCTCGTTTCCGGCGGGAATGCTCCGCCGCTACCCCGACCCGATGGCGAACCATTTGCGCGACGCCGTCGCCGGCCGTTTCGGCGTGGCGCGCGACAACGTCATCATCGGCAACGGCTCGGACGATCTGCTGACGATGATCTTTCGCGCGTTCACGGCGCCCGACAAGCCGATGGCGATGCTCTACCCGAGTTATTCGCTCTACGCGGAACTCGCCGCGATGCAGGGGGCTTCGGTGGTGCGTTTGGCGTTGCAGAAAAAGAGTTTCGCGTTGCCCGAAAATTTGCTTGAGCAGGCGAAAGCGTGCAATCTTTTGATGCTGACGCGCCCCAACGCGCCCACCGGAACGCTTTTTCCGCGCGCCGCCGTCGAGGAAATCTGTGCGAAATTCGACGGCGTTGTCGTCATCGACGAAGCCTACGCCGATTTCGCGCCGGACAACTGCATGGAGTTCGCGAAAAAATTCAGCAACGTGATCGTGATGCGAACCTTTTCCAAGAGCTTTTCGCTCGCCGGGATCCGTCTCGGCTACGCGGTCGCCGACGCGGATCTGATCGCGGGGCTGATGAAGCTCAAGGATTCCTACAACGTCGACCGGCTGGCGCAACTGGTCGGCGAGGCGGCGTTTGCCGACGTCGAGACGTTGCAGACGCATTGCCGTATGGTCTGCGCCGGACGCGCGTTTCTGACGGAAAATCTGCAGAAAATGAACTTCTACGTCGCCGAGTCCGCCGCGAACTTTCTCTTTGCCGCGCCGCCGGATGGCGACGGCAAGCGCTGTTTTGAGGAACTGCGCCGCCGCGCGGTTATCGTGCGCTATTTCCCCGGCGAGATGACGGGCAATTTCGTCCGCATCACCGTCGGCAATGACGCCGAAAATCAGAAACTGATCCAATTTCTGCACGAGATCTACGATTGATGAAGCGTTTTGCCATCGCTTTTTTTGCGCTCCTGGGCGCGGCGTTTGCCGTCGCGATGGAAGCGATGCCGATGCCGGAACTGCAGATCGCCGATGCGACAAGTTCCGGTTGCGGCGCGGTCAATCTCGCCATTTTGCGCTACGGGTACTCCGGCGGCAGTGCGGGGGTGACGCATTGCGATGGCGCCAACGCCTTTCGCGGGCTGGAAGCGGGCAAATTTCAGCTCGTGCTGATGGATGAAGCGCTCGTGCCCGCCTCGTTTCAGGGGAAAAAGATCCCCGCGTTCCGCGAAGTATTGGTCGCCTACGTCAACTTGCGCAACCGCGTTCAGTCGGTGCCAAAGGAAAAACTTGTCACCGTCTGGTGCGGCATCCGCCCCGCGTGGAGTGCGGTCGGCGGCGACGCGAGCGACATCCACCGCTACGGCATCGTTGCGGGGCGTCCCGGCGGCGACACCATCATGGAATTGCTCAAGATCCGCACTCCCGGCATGGGGGTCACCTGGCTCAACAGCACGGCGGAAGTGGTGCTTTACGCCAGTCGCGACGCGGCGGCGCTGTCGCTCGGCCGTTATCAGGAGGAATATCCCGGCGAATCGGTTCGGGTTCTGGCGATCGACGGCGTATTGCCCGATCGCAAAAACATCTCTTCGGGGAAATATCCGCTGATGCGGCGCTATGTCTGGCTCGTTTCTGCGGACGGCGAGGAAAAGGTGAAAAAACTTCTGCCTTTCTTCACCCGGGACGAGTTCCGGCGTTCGCTGCTCGAAGAGGATCTGCTGCCGGAGTAAAATCAATAACAATATATAAAATATATTGCAAAGCAAAAAACTCGATGTATATTAAAGGGTGCATCTTGTGCGAATGCGTGAAGCGTGAGCACGATGCCCGTCAGATGAACAACCTTCAAACCGGAGGATTTTTATGGTCAGAGAGGTGAATTTCCTGTTTTTCGTCAACGTCGCGCGCCGCAATTGGTTGACGTTGATCTTTGCCGCGGTTTTCGGCGCGGTGGCGAGTTATCTCGCCTGTCGCGCTTTTATCGCGCCGGTCTATCAGTCTCAAGCCAAGCTTTACATCGGGCGCAGTCAGGACTCCAACGACACGACCGACGAATACCGCAATGCCAGCCGCGACCTGCGGCTCGGCATGGATCTGGCAAAGGACTATCAGGAATTGATCAAGAGCAACCGCGTCAGAGAGGCGGTGTGGAAAAAGATCCGCGAAACCTATCCCGACTTCAACGAGGGCTATGTGATCGACGTTTCCGTGATCACCGATACCCGCTTCCTTTTGATCAAGGTCGATTGCCGCAATCCGAAATACGCGCAGGTTATCGCCAAGACGCTTTCCGAGGTCTTCATTCAGGAAGTGCAGAAAGTGATGAAACTTGACAACAGCCAGATCATCGACGCCCCCAAGGAGCCGACCGCCCCGATCCGCCCCCAGTTGAAACGCAGTGCCATGCTGGGTGCACTGGTCTGTTTCGCGCTCGTCTACGGCTTGCTGGTGATTTTCAAATTGCTCGACACGCGCTTGCGTTCGCCGGAAAACGTTGCGAGCGAGTTGCAGATGCCGGTGATGGGCACCATCCCTTTCGATCGGGGAATCTCGCAATTGCAGGATGGCGATTTCGGCAATTCCGGCAACCGGATCGTCAGTTTGGAAGGCAGCGACGCCCGCTTTGACACGTCGGAAGCGTTTCGCACGTTGCGGACGAATATTCTCTACGCCGGCATTGCGCCGGGCAAAACCGGTTGCCGCACCTTTGTGTTGACGAGTGTCTTTCCTAATGAAGGTAAGACGTTTGTTTCCGCCAACGTCGCGGCGAGCCTTGCGGAAGCGGGCAAGCGGACTTTGGTCATCAATTGCGACTTGCGCAAGCCCGCATTGAGCTGGACGCTCGGCATTTCTTCGCACGTGGGACTGGTCAACGTGCTCGTCGGGGAAAAGAGTTTTGAAGAGGTCGTCTGCCGCAACGTGCTTGATCTGCCGCTCGACGCATTGCTCTGCGGTCCCGTGCCGCCGACGCCGTCGCGGTTGCTGCAAAGCCCCGAATTCAACGAGCTGCTCGAAAAACTGCAGACGATGTACGATTACATTTTGATCGACGCGCCGCCGAGCCTCGGCATTTCCGACGCCGCCGTGATCGGCGGCAAGGCGAACGGCATTCTGCTGGTGGTTCAGGCGGGGCTGGCGCGGGCGGAAGTCGTCCGCAAGGTGTTGGAGCAATTCCAGCAGCTCAATCTGACGGTCTGCGGCATCGTGCTCAACAAATTTGAAGTGCAGAGCGCCGGTTACGGCTATGGCTATGGCTATGGTTACGGCTACGGTTACGGTTATGGCTATGGCTATGGTTATGGTTACGGCCATGAACACAAGAAATCTTCCGGCAAGACGCTCGCGTCGCTTTTGCCGTCGGCTTTCCGGCGGGGCAAAAAGAAGTGATTGATCTGCACAGTCACATTTTACCGTCTCTGGACGACGGCGCAAAAGATGAAAGCGCCGCGCGGATGATGCTTCAGGCGGCGGCGGGATCCGGGGTGGACGTACTGGTCGCCACCAGCCACTACTCGCGCCAAGCCGAAGCCGGTTACGATGAAGTTTTTGCCCGGATCCGGGAAATCGCCCGGGAGTACGGCATCACGCTGTTGCCGGGCATGGAATACGATTATGATCGTCTGGTCGAGGTCGCGCCGGAAAAGTTGCGGGGCATCGGCGACAGCCGGACGATTCTGGTGGATCTGAAAGAATCTTATGTGAGCAGCGGCGTGGCCGCTTTGCTTTTCAACCTCGGGCTTAAGGGAAAAAGCATTTTGCTCGCTCATCCGGAGCGGCTGTGGCGCGAGAATTACCGGTCGTCGCTGGCGGCGATCCCGCAGGCGGCGGTCGCGTTGCAGATCAATTCGGGCAGTCTGCTCGGTTGCTACGGCAAAACAGTACGCCGGGCGGCGTGGCGTTTGCTCGAGGAATTTCCGCGTTGCGTGATCGCCGACGACGCCCATCGTTCGTCGGGATTTCACTTCGCGGAATGCCGGAAAAAACTGCTGGCGGCATTCGACGAGGAAAGCGTACAGCTGTGGATGCAGATCAATCCGCAACGGCTGTTGCGCGATCAGAGTTTGCTCGTTTCGTCGCCTGCCGGCACGTGGAAACAGAAACTCCGCCGTTGCTGGTGGAAAAATTTTTGAACGAATATTCCGGAAAAATTCCGGAGATTAAGATAGAGATAAAGGAATCCTCCGATGGATCAAGTGTTGCTGCTGAAAATCGAAAACGGGATCACGCTGGAAGCGCGAACCGAATGTACGGAAAATTTTGCTCCCGGCGACGTCTGCGTTTTCGCGCGCGATTTCTACCGCGATCTCGGCGAAGTCGTCCGGTTGCTTGAAGCGCCGACGATGACCGCCAACGTGCGCGAACTGCCGGAAGTTGTCCGCCGCGCGACCAACGAAGATCTCGCCGACGCGCTCCGCTCCTCGTCGCGCAACCGCTCGGCGCTCAAACAGGCGCAGGAGTGGGTCGACAAGCTCGCGTTGCCGATGAAACTGGTCAATGCCCATTATTCGCTCGACGGCAAATTGGCGACGGTGCAGTTCTGCGCCGACGGCAGAGTCGATTTCCGCGAATTGGTCAAGGAGTTGTCGCACGCGCTCTCGACCCGCATCGAATTGCGGCAGATCGGCGTGCGCGACGAAACGTCGATGTACGGCGGAATCGCGGTCTGCGGTCAGCCGCTGTGCTGTTGCCGTTTTCTCCACGAATTCAGCAGTATCAACGTCAAAATGGCGAAAGAGCAGGATCTCGCGTTGACGCCGAGTTCGATTTCCGGCGTCTGCGGCAGGTTGAAATGCTGTCTGAAATACGAGTACGAGGGCTACCGTGAACTCGAGCGCGATATGCCGCGCAAAGGCGATTACTGCGAAACCCCCTCCGGCAACGGCAAGGTGGTCGACCGCAATTTGCTGACGCGCCGCGTCACGGTCGCCGTCGAAAGCGGCAATCTCGTCACCTTTTCGCGCGACGACGTCAAAATTTTGCCCCGTCGTTCCGGCGGCGGCGACAACCGCCCGAAAAACAACGGCGAAAACGGCAATGCGCCGCACCACGAACGCAATTGCGACGCTTCCCGCAAGAACGACCGCAAGAACGACCACAAGAAAAACGGAAACGGCAGACCCGATCATTCCCGTCCGCCGCGGAATAATGCCGCCAACAGCGGCGCTGCCAAAAACAGCGACGCCGGCAAGAGTCCGGATCAGGAATGAAGGACGTCAGTTGGTCCACGCTGATCTCGCTTGACGAAAGCGGGAACTTCCCGCGCGAAGGGGAAAGCGCCGCCGATTTTGTGGCGCGCGTTGACGCGCTCAAAGGTTATGGCGCACCCGATGAACTTCGTTTTGCCGCACCCATTCCGCCGGAAATCATCGCCGAGGGGGGGAATCTCACGGAAAAGCTTTTCGCATTTCGCCGCACCGGTGATCTTGGCTTTTTCGAGTCGCGCGGCATCGGCTTGCTCGGCGGCGGCTGTACGCTGACCGATCCCGATAGCGGTGCAAGTTTTTTTCTGCTCCGCAAAGGCTTTGCCCGCAAAAAAAAGTGGTTCTGCTATCGCCGCGACGAATTGCTCGCGCATGAACTTTGCCACGTCGCGCGTGCGCCGCTCGGCGATTTGACGCTGGAAGAATATTTCGCCTACCGGACAAGTTTCAGCGCACTGCGCCGGGCGCTCGGGGATATTTTCACCACGTCGCTTGACGCATTGCTCTTTCTCGCACCGGCGTTTCTGCTGCCGGTGGCGGCATTCGTCAAAGTGCGCTGGATTCCGCGTTTGGAAATGGGGGTGTTTTATGCGCTGTTCGGCGCCGTGATGCTCTTTTTTGCCATCCGCTCGATCGCGCGCCGCCGACTGGTGCGCCGCGCCCAAAAAAAATTGACCGAATTCGGCGTCGGAAAGCCTCTTGCCGTGCTTTTCCGGATGACGGCAAAGGAATGCAACGTTGTCGCCGGCTTACCCGACGGGGCGGCGTGGCAAAGATTTCTGGCGCAGTCGCGTCAATCCTCGTTGCGCTGGGAAATCATCGCGCGGCGCTTTTGCGCTTGAAAACCGAGAGAATCTCCTTGACTTCCGGCGCGCGCAAAATTGCGGCAAAGAGGAAATAAAGCACGCAAAAGAGTCCCCCCGCCGCGACGAAATAGCCGAATTGGTGGAACCACGACCACTCTAAATGACAGCGCATCCACCCGGTCAGCATCACCGCGAGCGCGGCGAGCACGCCGACGAGCGCCGTCCGACCGAAGCTCGCAAAAATTTTGCCGAAGGGGATTTCAAATCCCTCGCGCACGAGGAGGTAGACGAGCACCGCCATGGCGACACTTGACGAAGCGAGCGTCGCCAGCGCGATGCCGCCCTGTTTCAAGGGGTGCATCAAAAGCAGATTGAGAATGATGTTCAGCGAAACCGTCCCGACGGAAACGTAAAAGGTCGTCAGCATCTTTTTGCGGGCGAGAAAGACCGGCACGACCACTTTCATCGCGCAAAAGAGCGGGATCGCCGCGCCGTAAAAGAGTGCGACCTGCCGTGCCGCCGCGAGGTCGTCAGCGCGGTAACGGCCGCCGAAGCAGAGCAGACGCAACATCGTATCGTGAAAGAAAACGACGGCGACCGCCATCGGCACGCTGATGAAAAAGACCTGCCGCAACGAATAGATCAATTCGGAAACGATTTCCTCGTGGTCGCCGTTGGCGGCGGCGCGCGACATCGACGCCATCAGAACTGAACTTAACGCGACGGCGAAAATGCCGATCGGCACGTCGATCAGCCGGTCGACGTAAGTGAGCGCGGGCACCGCCTGCGGCCCGATCGCGCTGGCGATGGAGCGGTCGACGAAAAAACTCACCTGGATCAACGCCCCGCTGCCCAATCCCGGGAGCAGAATCTTGAAAAGCTTGCCGAGCACCTCTTTACGGTTGACGAGATGACGTTCTCTCCACGCCGGGAACCGTTTGTAGTGGATCAGAACGGCAATCATCATCAAGAGTTGCACCGCGCCGGAAAGCAGCACAAGGTGACTTAAAAACCGCAGAGCGTGGAGCGGATCGCTCATTTTTACCGCTTCGTAAAAGAGCGCGTAAAGTCCGCCGATCATAAAGAAATTGAGCAACAGCGCGCCCAGCGCCGGCAGAACGAAGACTTTTGCGTAATTGAGCACCGAACCGATCGCCCCCGTCAGACACATAAAAAAGGCGTAGGGCATCAAAAGGGGCACAAGATAGAGAAAGATCCTGATCTGCGGTTGCGCGAAATAGCCCGTTGTCGCGTCGGCGGTGAAATATTCGACGAGATATGCCGCGCCGGAAACGACGACGACGATTGCCGTGAGGATCAGCGAGAGCCACGCGAAAATGATCGCGAGTTCCCGCTTGACCTGCCGGAGTCCGCCCTTGACTTCCGCTTCGGCGACGAGCGGGATCAACGCCTGACCGAGCGCGCCTTCCCCGAGGAGCCGGCGGAAAAGATTGGGTAAACTGAATGCGAAAAACCAGCCGGAAGCAACCGCGCCGCCGCCGAGCACCATCGCTTCGAGCCGCACCCGGACAAGGCCCAAAAGGCGGCTGAGCAGCGTGATGATGGAAATGTTGAAACAGTGGCGCAGCAGCGAGCGTTTTTCCATCTCACGCCTCCGTCGCAAAGTGGCGGATCGTTTCTTCCAGCGCGGCGAGCGCGACGCCGTCGGGGATCGTGTTGCCCGGGGCGATCGCGATATTGGTCTGCGCGAGAGGCAAACTCTCCAGCGCGGCAAAGAGTTTTTCCAAGAGCGGCACGGTCAAAAGATTGCTCCGCTCCGGCTCGAAAAAGATCCGCCAGTACTGCGCGTCAAAACGCAGATCGCGAAGCGTTTCGGCAAAATCGAACGCACCGGGTTCGTGCGGATGAAAATCGAGGTAGATTCCGACGCCCGGGTAGAGCAGTGCGCGGCAGAAATCGCGGATGACTTTCGCTTGCACGCCATCGGCGGCGGCGGGGATGCGCACCGGCATCAAAAGCTTTAATTTGCACTCCGACAAAATGCCGAAAAGCCCTTTGAGAAAGAGGAGAAGCTTTTCCCGCTTGGCGGCGTCAGCGAGCGCGTGGGCGAGGTCGAAATCCGCCGTGACGTAACGCGCTCCGAGCGCGGCGCTGGCGCGACAGCGCCGGGTGAAAAAGCGGGAAAATTCACTGCGCATCACCAGATTTTCATAGGGGATGAGCCGCGCCAATTGAGGCGAGACCACGTCGTGCACGCCGCAGTAGAATTTGGCGTCCGGCGCGAGATGACAATCGTCGGTCAGCAATTCGCCGGGCAGTTCGCACCCGGAAAACGCCGCGAGTTTCTTGCGTCCGAGCGCGCGGAATTGTTCCGGGCGGGCAAAGCTGAAATGAAACACTTTTTTCATAGCAACCCCGCTTCGGCGAGCCGTTCCATCGTGATCGGACGGCCGGGAGTCGGTTCTTCGGGACGGAGCAGGTGACACACGTATTTGCCGATGACGTCGCTTTCGAGGTTGACCTGTTTCCCCGCGCGGAGCGTGAGCGCGGTGCGCTTGCGCGTTTCGGGGATCAGCCGGACGGCAAAACAACTTTTTTCCAAACGGCAGACGGTGAGCGAAACGCCGTCGACGGCGATGCTGCCTTTGAGCACCACTTCGGGCGCGATGCCGGCGGGAAGTTCGATCTCCATTTCCCAGTCGCCGTCGTCCATTTTCCGGAATTGCCGCACGTTTGCCGTCGTGTCGACGTGCCCCTGCACGAGATGACCGCCGAGGCGGTCGCCGAGTCGGAGCGCGCGCTCCAGATCGACTCTTTCCCCGATGGCAAGTTGCGACAAATTGGTGCGCTTCAGCGTTTCGGCAAGCGTGTGAAAAGTAAGGCGCTTGCCGTCGGCTTTTTCGAGCGTCAGGCAACAGCCGTTGACGGCGATGCTTTCGCCGATTTCCGGATCCTGAAAGGGCACGTCGCTTTCGACGACGAGCGCCAAGTCGCGACGGCCAACGATCGTGCCGAGCGTTTCAACCAATCCGGTAAACATCTTTTTCCCTCTACAAATAGCCGGTGACGATCAAATCGTCGCCGAGCGAAAAGTGCTGGACGTTTTCAAGCTTTACGGCATCCGCCATCAAAGCGGGGGAATCGCCGCCGATCGCCGGACGGCTGTCGCGACCGCCGAGGATTTTGGGCGCAATGTGAAATTCGACGTAATCGACGATCCCGGCGGCAATTGCCGAAGCGGCGACTTCGCCGCCGCCCTCGATGAAAAGCGTCATGACATTGCGCTTGGTAAGTTCCTGCAACAAATTTTCCCATTTTTCCTTGGACGAAACGTCGACGATCTCGGCGTTGCCGTCGGGGAAAAGTTCATTCAATTCATCTTCATCCATCGAACAGCTTGCGATCAGGCGCAACGGCTGACGCGGCCAGTTTTCCGGTTCGCGCACCGTCAGTTGCGGGCGGTCGCACCGCGCGGTCTCGGCGCCGACCAGAATCGCATCGGAAAGCCGGCGCAGTTTCTGGACGCGGCGGCGCGCTTCGACGCCCGTCACGTATTTGGAATCGCCGTTTGCTGTCGCGATTTTGCCGTCGAGCGTCGTCGCAAGTTTGAGCATCACAAAGGGGAGCCCCGTCGTGATCGATTTGAAAAAAGCGGCATTCAGCTGACCGCATTCCGCCGCCAAAATTCCGGTGGTCACTTCGACGCCCGAATTGCGCAGAATCTCGATGCCGCGCCCCGCGTGTTTCGGGTTGGGGTCGGTCAGCGCGACGACGACGCGCGCGATCTTCGCCTGCAAGATGGCTTCGGTGCAAGGCGGCGTGCGGCCGTAGGTCGAACAGGGTTCCAATGTGACGTAAAGGGTGCTTCCCGCCGGATCGATCTTGCTGTTGAGCGCATCGCGGATCGCGTTGATCTCGGCGTGCGCCTCGCCGGCGGCGTGGTGATATCCGCGCCCGATGACTTCGCCGTTCTTTTCCAGGATCGCGCCGACCATCGGATTGGGGGTCGTCAACCCCCAGCCCATTTCGGCGAGCGCGAGCGCTTCGCGCATTCTCTCGGTATCGTGCTCGAGCGAACTCATGACTTATTCCTCCTTGGCAAAGAGCGCATCGGCGTAGGCTTCGGGGTCGAATTTCTGCAGATCTTCCGGCGCTTCACCGAGGCCGACGTAGAAAGTCGGTAAATCGAATTCCTCGTTGAGCGCAAGCGCCATACCGCCGCGCCCGGTGCCGTCGATCTTGGTGAGGACAAGCCCCGTCACGCCGCAGGTTTTGGAAAATTCCCGCGCCTGACTCAAGACGTTGGCGCCGAGCGTCGAATCGACGGTCATCAGCACTTCGTGCGGCGCATCCGGGCAGATCTTGCCGATCGAACGGCGGATCTTGGCAAGCTCGTCCATCAGCGCTTTCTGATTCTGCTGACGGCCGGCGGTGTCGATCAGAAGATAATTTGCCTTGCGGCTGACCGCCGCCTGCGTCGCATCAAAGGCGACGCTCGCGGGATCGGCGCCGTGACGCGCCGAAACGACGTCGGCGCCGGTGCGTTCGCCCCAGAGCTGAAGCTGTTCGACCGCCGCCGCGCGAAAGGTGTCGCAGGCGCCGAGGACGACCTTGTTGCCCGACTGGATCAACTGATAGGCAAGTTTGCCGATCGACGTAGTCTTGCCGCTGCCGTTGACGCCGACGAATAAAATGACGGTCGGCTGATTTTCCGGTGCGCGGTGAATCTCGCGCAGATTGCGTTGCAGACGATGGCAGACTTCGTCGCGGAGCGCCGTCTGAAGATCAACGTCGGTCTTGAGCAGACCGCGTTCGTAGCGGTCGCGCAAATTTCCGGTCAACGCCTGCGCCGCTTTGACGCCGAAATCGGCGGCGACGAGCGCCGCTTCCCATTCGTCGAAATCGGCGGCGCTTTTGACTTTGATGCCGCCGAGCAACGAAGCGAAGGTGCGGCTGATTTTCGTCGCACTCTTTTGCAGTCCGCGTTTGAAAAAATCCAGTAAGCCCATCGTTACGCTTTCGCTTGCGCGTCCTTGATGGCGTTGAGCATGCCGTTGATGAAGTTGCCGGAGTCGGGGCCCGAATAATCGCGGGCGATGCCGACGGCTTCGTCAATGCTGACGACCATCGGCACGTCGTCGAAGTATTTCATCTCGGCGACGGCGACGCGCAAAAGATTGCGGTCGACGCCGGAAAGACGCTCGAAATCCCAGTTTTTGCAGTGCGCCTGGATCGTCGCATCGATCTCGTCGCGGTGGATTTCCACCTGCTGATAGAGCGTCGTCGCGTACTCTTTGGCGCGCCGCGCCAGCCGGTCTTCCTTGAGCTGAAAGACGCTGGCGTCAGTCTCGAAAAACTCGTCGAACGCCGCAGCGCCGGCGACTTCGCCTTTCATTTCGCAGGCAAAGAGAAACTGCATCGCGATCTCGCGCCCGAAGCGTTTGGAATGGGGGCGGATCTCGTTGTCGTGATCCTGAATTTCGTCGTTCATTTGCCGATCGCCCGGGTCAGATTTGCCATTTCGATCGCCGCCATCGCCGCGTCGACGCCCTTGTTGCCCTGCTTGGTGCCGCTGCGCTCGATCGCCTGATCGAGATTTTCCGCAGTGATCATGCCGTAGGTGACGGGGGTGCCGAATTCAAGCGACAACTGCGCCAGACCTTTGGCGACTTCGCTGTTGATGTAGTTCGCGTGGGGCGTGGCGCCCTGAATGACGACGCCGAGTGCGATCACGGCGTCGAATTTCTTGGTCTGCAACAACTTTTTCACGGCGAAGGGGATCTCGTAGGAACCGGGCACATAGGCGACGGCGATGTCGCTCGATTTGCCGCCGTGACGGGTGATGCAGTCGACCGCGCCGGAAAGCAGCTTGCTGACGAAAAATTCGTTGAAGCGGCCGCAGACGATGCCGAATTTGAGTCCTTTGGCTTCAAGAACGCCTTCGTAGACTTGGGTAACGCCTTTGTCGATCATGGTGGAGCTCCTTATCTTAACGTGAGTTTCAATTCTTTTTCCAATCTCTCGCGCAACTTGTCGACCGCCTGATTGATCTCGGCGTCGGTCAAGGTGCGGTCGGCACGGCGGAACGTGAGCGTGTACGCCATGCTGCAGAGATTTTCCTTGGCAAGTTTTTCATCGCTGAAAACGTCGAAAAGCTTCACCGATTCGAGGTTCGCGACGTGACTGCGGCGGATGAATTCGGTGATTTCGGCGTGGGTGATGTCGGCGCTCGCGAGCAGCGCGACGTCGCGGTTTGACGCCGGGAATTGCGGCAGCGCCTTGAATTCGCGGCGGACGTAACGCTCGGCGTCAAAGAACGCCTGCGCCTCGATCTGCGCGAGGTAAACGCCCGACGCGTTGCGCCAGGTGACGAATTTCTGCGCGATCTTGCCGGCGGCGCCGACCACCTTGCCGTCGATCTCGATTTTGGCGGCGAAACCCGGCTCAAAGCGGTTGTCGTTTTCCAGCTTGACGAAACGGTAACGGGTGATGCCGAAACGCGCAAAGAGCGCTTCGATTTCGCCCTTGAGGTCAAAGAAATCGTACTCGACGCGCGCTTCCTGCGAGAAACGCTCCGCGTGGGGGTGACCCGAGAGCAGGAGCATCAACTCGAAACGCTCTTCCGGAAATTTTTCCGGATTAGCGCAAAAGGCTTTGCCGAGCTCGAAGATCGCGAGTTCCCGGTTGCCGTGCGCGATGTTGCGCTCGACGGTGCCGAGCGTCGTGCCGAAAAGGCTCGGACGCATCACGGCGACTTCGGGACTGAGCGGATTGGCGAGTTTGACGAGGTCGTTTTCGTCGAAGCGGCCGTCGGTGAGCGCGGTGCTGTTGCCGATGATGCTGTAATTGACGCATTCGGTGAAGCCGGCGTCGATGACCGCGTCGCGGATCGTCTTGAGCTTGCGGTAGGCGTCTTCGGTCACCGGGTGACAGACGGTTCCTTTGACGGGGACTTCCGGCACCTGATCGAGACCGTTGATGCGCGCGACTTCTTCGGCGAGGTCGGCTTCACGGGTGAGGTCGAGCCGGAAAAGCGGCGCGGTGACACGGCAGCTCGTTTCGGTGATTTCGTCGACTTTCAGGTGAAGCTTGCGGAAAATGTCGACCATTTCTTCGTTGGTCGTCGGCGTGCCGATCAGATTGCGGATGCGCTCGAAGCGGCAGACGATGACGGGTTCCGCCGGACGGTCCGCGCTCTTTTCGCAGGGCGCGCACGCTTGCACGCCGCCCGCCGTTTCCAAAATCAGCTGCGCCGCACGACGACTGGCGAATTCCGCCATATCGAAATCGACGCCGCGTTCGTAACGGTAGCTCGCGTCGGTCGAAATGCCGAGCCGGCGCGACGAGAAGCGGATGTTGGTCGCGTTGAAAACCGCGCTTTCGAGCAACACGTCGGTCGTCGTATCGGAAACGCAGGAATTCTCGCCGCCCATGATGCCGGCGAGCGCCATCGGTTTCGTGTCGTCGGCAATGACGAGATTTTCGCTGGAAAGCGTGAAATTCCGGCCGTCGAGCGTCGTGATCTTTTCTCCGTCCTTGGCGCGGCGCGCGACGACGCGGCCGCCGGAAAGTTTGGCGAGGTCAAAGGCGTGGAGCGGCTGCCCCAATTCCATCATCACAAAGTTGGTGACGTCGACGACGTTGTTGATCGCGCGCAATCCCACGCTTTCAAGGCGCTTGACCAGCCACGCGGGGGAGGGGCCGATCTTGACGTTTTTGATCAGCCGCCCGATGTAACGCGGGCAGAGGTCCGGCGCTTCGACGGTGACGAGCGCGTCGTTGGCGACGGTGCTTTCCTCAAGTTTCACTTCGGGCAACGTCGCTTTTTCATTCAAAAGACAGCTGACGTCGCGGGCGATACCGTACATCGAGAGCCAGTCGGGACGGTTGGGCGTCACCTCGACTTCGATGCGGGTGTCGCCGCGGTAGAGATCGGCGATCGGCGTGCCAAGCGCGATCGATTCGTCGAGGATCATCAGCCCCGAATTGTCGTCGGAAATGCCGAGTTCGGCGGCACTGCACATCATGCCGCTGGATTCGACGCCGCGCAACTTCGACTTCTTGATCTTGAAATCGCCTTCCTCGGTATGAAATTCGGTGCCGATCTTGGCGAGCGGCACGATCCTGCCGGCGTCGCAGTTGGGCGCGCCGCAGACGATCTGGAGCGTTTCCTTGCCGTCGGAAACCTGACAGACCGAGAGGTGATCGGAATTGGGATGCACCTGCCGGTCGAGGATCCTGGCGGCGACGACGCCGGCGGGCACGGTCGAGTCGCTTTCGACTTTTTCGACCTCGATGCCGGCGGTCGTCAGTTTGCGGCAGAGCGTCGCGTCGTCGCAGTTGAGCGCAACGTACTGATTGAGCCATTCACGGGAAATATTCATAAAAGTTGCCTCACTGCCTTAAAATTGTTGCAGAAAACGCACGTCGTTGTCGTAGAGCAAACGCAGATCGGGAATGTGATTGCGGAGCATCGCGAGCCGTTCGATGCCGAGGCCGAACGCGTAACCGCTCCACACTTCGGGATCGTAGCCGACGGTTTTCAGGACGTTGGGATCGACCATGCCGGCGCCGGCGATCTCGATCCAGCCGGAATTTTTGCAGACGTTGCACCCTTTGCCGCCGCAGACGACGCAGCTGAAGTCATATTCGACGCTCGGCTCGGTGAAGGGGAAAAAGTGGGGGCGCAGACGGATCTTGACGTCCTTGCCGAACATCTCGCGGGCGAAATATTGCAGCACGCTCTTGAGGTCGGCGAGCGAAACGTTGCGGTCGATATAAAGCCCTTCGATCTGGTGGAAGTTCATCCCGTGGGTCGCATCGGGCGTGTCGCGGCGGAAAACGCGGCCGGGGGCGACGATGCGCACCGGCGGTTCGTGCGTTTCCATCACGCGGATCTGAACCGGCGACGTCTGCGAGCGCAGAATTCTGCCGTCGGTGAGGTAGAAAGTATCCTGCAGATCGCGCGAGGGGTGATCGGCGGGGGTGTTGAGCGCATCGAAGTTGTGGTAGACGTCCTCCAGCTCGGGGCCTTCCATCGCGGTAAAGCCGAGACGGCTGAAAATGGCGACGCATTCGTCGGCGAGCTGGCTGATCGGGTGACGGTGGCCCGTGCGCGGCGCGCGACCGGGCAGCGTGACGTCGATGCCGGTGAACTTTTCTGCCTTGCCCGCGGTGAGTTTGGCGGCGGCGTCGTCCATCGCCTGCTGAATCGCCTGTCTGCCGGCGTTAAAGGCGCAACCAGTATCCTTGCGCTCTTCCGGCGGGACGCTGCCCATCTGACGCGACAATTCGGGGAAAAGCCCGTTGCGGCCGAGATAGTCGATCCGGATCTGCTCGATATCGGCGGCGGCAGTCGCACTCGCCGCGCGGCGCTGTGCTTCGCCGACGGCCTGGTTGATTGCTTCGATGATCTTGTTCATAACTTCCTACCTGATAAAAAAAGATAAAACAGCTTGAGATCGGCTCTTCGCCAATATCAAGCTGTTTTCAGTCGTATACAAAGCCGGGCGGATTAAGCCTGGGTGACTTTTTCCACCAGCGCCTTGAACTGGGCGGGCTCGCGCACCGCCAGATCAGCCAAGACCTTGCGGTTCAACTCGATATTGGCTTTCTTCAGGGCGTTCATAAATCGGCTGTAATTGACGTTCAACTCGCGGCAGGCGGCGTTGATGCGCACGATCCAAAGACCGCGATACTGACGCTTTTTCTGCTTGCGGCCCTCGTAAGAGTGGGTCAACGCCTTGTCGACGGCATCATACGCGGTACGGATGTTGCGGCTGCTGTTGCCGTAAAAACCCTTGGCACGCTCCAGCACGCGCTTGCGACGCTTGCGGGAGGGAACTGCAAAAGTGACTCGAGACATAATGAAATCCTCCCTTTAATTACAGACCGTACGGCAACGCGGACTTGATGCGGTTCTTCTCGGCGGAGGAGACCGGCGCGTCCTGACGCAGGTTCATCTTGCGCTTGGCGTTCTTGCTGCTCTTGAGGTGACGGGCACCCGCCTTGTGGTGCCGGAATTTACCGGTACCGGTTTCCTTGAGCCGCTTGGCGGCACATTTTCTCGTTTTGAGTTTCGGCATTGTTCCTATTCCTTCTTTTCGTGCTTTCGCACTTGGTTAAACCGAGCCGGTCAATGCTACCGGACTGCGGCGTGATTTCCGCGCTACGCTTTGGGCGCGAAATTGACACTGATGTTTCGCCCTTCCAACTTGGGGGCGCCGCTGGCGTCGCCGTAGGGAGCGAGATCCGTCATGACCTGATTGATCAACTGGAATCCCATATCCTGGTGCGCCATTTCACGACCCCGCATCGCGAGCGTGATCTTTAATTTACACTTTTTTTCCAAAAAGTCAAGTGCTTTTTTCATTTTTGTTTCATAATCGTGCTGGTCGATGTTGATATGAAACTTGACTTCCTTGAGTTTTTGGGCGATGGTGTTCTTGCGTTGCGCCTTGAGGTTTTTCTTTTGCTCATAGCGAAGTTTGCCGAAATCCATGATCCGCACCACCGGGGGCACCGAGTGGTCGGAAACCAGCATCAGATCCAATCGCGCTTCCGCCGCCAGTTCCTTGGCGCGGGAATAAGGGACGACACCCAGTTGTTCGCCGTTGGCGCCGATGAGACGCACGTCGGTGAGCTGGATGCTGCGATCGTTCGGTTTCAGTAACTTAGCTATAAGACTACCCTCCTTTTTCGCCGTCGGAAAAGCTCCGCCGGCATTGCGCAAAAATTGTTTGTAATGTTTTGGTTTTTACCGGCACGGCGAATTTCACCGTGCCGTCTTTATAACATACAGCTAAATGGTCTTGTTTGCAACTTCTTCCGCCATTTTTTTCATCAAAGCGTCGAGCGTCATACTGCCGAGCTCGCCGTCTTTGCGGCTGCGGACGGCGACCTCGCCGGAAGCGGCTTCGCGTTCGCCGAGCACGAGGATGTAGGGCAAACGCTCCTGACGCGCGGCGCGGATCTTGGCGCCCAGACCGGCGGACTGATCGTCGACTTCGACGCGGAAGCCCTGCTTGCGCATCGCGTCGCGCATTTCAAACGCCTTGTCGAGCTGCGCTTCGGAAACCGGCAGAATCCGCGCCTGTTCCGGCGAAAGCCAGAGCGGGAAAGCGCCCGCGTAGTGTTCGACCAGAATGCCGAAGAAGCGTTCGAGCGAACCGAGCAACGCGCGATGCACCATGTAGGGACGGTGCTTCTGACCGTCCTTGCCGACGTAGGTCATATCGAAGCGTTCGGGCAAGTTGAAGTCGAACTGGATCGTCGTCGTCTGCCATTCACGGCCGATCGCGTCTTTGATCTTGAGGTCGATCTTCGGGCCGTAGAAGGCGCCGCCGCCCTCGTCGACCTCGCACTGCAGACCGCACTTGTCGACCGCCTTGCGGAGCGAATCGATCGCCTTTTCCCAGCGTTCGGGCTCGCCGACCGCCTTGGCGGGACGGGTCGAGAGGTAGGGCTTGATGTCGGTGAAGCCAAAGGAGCGGTTGATCGCCAAACTGAAACGGAGCACTTCGGCAATCTCGTCTTCAATCGACTCCGGCGTGCAGATGATGTGCGAATCGTCCTGCGTGAAGCCGCGCACGCGCATCAGACCGTGGAGCGCGCCCGACTTTTCGTAGCGGTAAACGGTGCCGAGCTCCGCCCAGCGCAGCGGCAGTTCGCGGTAGCTGCGCAATTTGGAGCGGTAAACTTCGATGTGGAAGGGGCAGTTCATCGGCTTGACGTAGTAGTTCTTTTCGTCGATCTCCATCGAGGAGTACATGCCTTCCTTGTAGAAATCGAGGTGGCCGCTGGTTTCCCAGAGCAGGCTCTGACCGATGTGCGGCGTGTAGAGCAGCTGGTAACCGTTTTTGTAGTGCTCCTCTTTCCAGTAGGTTTCCATCAGATGGCGGATCAACGCGCCTTTCGGATGCCACAAAACCAACCCGGGGCCGACGTTGTCGGAAAAACCGAAAAGGTCAAGTTCGGTGCCGAGCTTGCGGTGATCGCGTTTGGCGGCTTCTTCCATCTGCTTCAGATAGGCGTCGAGTTCCTCCTGCGAGGCAAAGGCGGTGCCGTAGACGCGCTGGAGCATCGGGTTCTTTTCATCGCCGCGGAAGTAGCTGCCCGCGACGCTCAACAGCTTGATCGCGCCGATGTCGCCCGTCGTATCGACGTGAGGCCCGCGGCAGAGGTCGAGGTAATCGCCCGTGCGGTAGAAGCTGATGGGCGAACCTTCCTCGATGTCGGCAAGCCGCTCGAGTTTGTAGGTCTGCCCCTCGAGGAGCTTTTTCGCTTCGTCGCGGCTGGTCTCGAAACGCTCAAAGGCGATCTTGCGGCCGATCAGTTTTTTCATCAGTTTCTCGATCGCCTTGAGATCCTCGGTGACGAGGTGGTGCTCCATGTCGAAATCGTAGTAGAAACCGTTTTCGGTCGCCGGGCCGATGTCGAATTTCGCATCGGGGTAGAGTTGTTTGACCGCCGCCGCCATCACGTGCGCGGCACTGTGGCGGATGGTCGCCAGATCAAAGTTTGCCATGATATATTGTCCTTTAAAAAATAATGAATGGTTGCCGGAAAAAACAAAAAACGCCGTTGCCGCCGAATTTCAGCGGCGGATCATCAGTAAGTTCGCCCCGCGTTGGTAACGCGGGCAATTCCTCCTGTACAGTCCATATGGCGAATCATAACAATTCCAGTTGTTTCGGGGCGCCTTCCACATATTCCCAGACCGGATGAAACGTTTTCCGGTGGACGGCGCAGGGCCCCAGTGTTTTCAGCGCGGCGAGATGTTTCGCCGTGCCGTACCCCTTGTTTCCGGCAAAGCCGTAACCGGGATAGTGTTTATCCAGTTCGATCATCAGATCGTCACGTTTGACTTTGGCGAGGATGCTCGCCGCCGCAATGCTGGCGGAAAGCGCATCGCCGCCGACCAAATTCCGCGAGGGCGCGATAAAGTCGCGCACCGGCAGACCGTCGACCAGTACCACGTCGGGGCGGCGCGTCAGACTTTTGACGGCGCTCCGCATCGCGCGGTGGGTGGCGTTGAGGATGTTCACTTCGTCGATTTCCTCATTGCCGACGATGCCCCACGCGAAAACGATCCCCTTTTGCGCGAGGAGGTCGCGGTACAATTCCCGGCGTTCACGATCGCTCAATTGCTTGGAATCGTAAACGCCCGGCAGTTCAACATAACGCGGCAGGATCACTGCCGCCGCCACAACGGGACCGGCGAGGCAACCGCGCCCCGCTTCATCGACCCCCGCAATGGCAGAAAACCCCTCCGCCCAGAGATCACGCTCCGGCCGGAGGAGTTCGTCATCGGTCGCCAGAAGCGGCCGCTGCGATTCGGACTTACTTGGTCCGGAGTTCTTTGACGCGGGCATCCTTGCCGATCTTGTTGCGCAAGTAGTAAAGTTTCGCGCGGCGGACCGCACCTTTACGGACGACTTCCACGCGCTCCAAGCGGGGGCTGTTGATCGGGAAAACGCGTTCCACGCCCTGACCGGCCTGCACGCGGCGGACGGTGAAAGTTTCCTCGATGCCGGTGCCGCGACGCGCGATCACCGTGCCCTGAAACTGCTGAATGCGCTCGTTTTCGCCTTCGACGATCTTGACGTAGAGGCGGACGGTGTCGCCGACTTCAAAGGCGTGGCGCTCGGGCCGCACCTGCTCCTTGCGGATCTTATCCAAAACGTTCATTTTTCAAATCCTTTCCTGCTGTTTCCAGACAAATATTTTTCCCATAAATCCGGGCGTCTTTCCCGGGTGATGCGCTCCATTTCCTTTTGGCGGAACGCCTCAATTTTTCCGTGGTCACCGCTCAACAGCACCTGCGGTACCGCCGCGCCCCGGAAAACCGGCGGCCGCGTGTACTGCGGATACTCGAGCAAACACGCCATGTGGGACTCCCCTTTCGAGGATTCGTCGTCCCCCAGGACGCCCGGCAAAAGCCGGATGACCGCATCGCAGATCACCATCGCCGGGAGCACTCCGCTCGAGAGGACGTAGTCCCCGACCGAAATTTCCCGGTCGACCAACTGGTCGATCGCCCGCTGATCCACGCCCTCATAGTGGCCGGTGATCAGCACGATATGGCTCTCGCGAGCGAGCTCCAGCGCCAGATGCTGGTTGAAAACTTCGCCTCGCGGCGAGGTCAGCACGACCAGCGTTTCCGGCTTCCGGAGCGCTTCGACGGCGGCCGCAAGCGGCTCCGCCATCATCAACATTCCCGGTCCGCCGCCATAGGGTTTGTCATCGACCGTACCCCGGGCGTCGGACGCCCATTTTCTCAAATCGACTGCCGAAACGGTCGCCAACTCGCGTTTGGCGGCGCGTCCGATGACGCTTTCGCCCAGAGGCCCCGGAAAAACTTCCGGAAACAGCGTCAGCACGTCGATGTGCATATTGCTTAATCGAGCACGTCCACCGAGACGCGCTGACGCCGGCGACCGGCGGCACCGCTGACCAGCGAACGGATTGCCATAATGATCTTGCCGCGCTTGCCGACGATCTTGCCGATGTCTTCCTTGCGGCAGCGCACCTGGATCGTCGCGCCTTCCTTGCCCTCGACGGTCGTGATTTTCACTTCGTCGGGCGCATCGACGAGCGACTTGACGACATACTCGACGAAATCCTCGAGGTCGCGCAGATCGCCCGCTTTGGCGGCATTGCTTTCAACGGCGGATTCCCCGCCGAAAAGTTTCTTGAAAAAACCCAACATGGGAAACCTCCCTCAACCAGCGACTACGCCTGGGGCGCAGCTTCGGCGGCGGGGGCTTCTGCAGCAGCGGCAGCTTCCGCGGCAGCGGCTTCGGCAGCGGCCTTTTCTTCGGCGGCTTTCGCCTCGGCGGCGGCCTTGGCTTCGGCTTCCGCCTTGGCCTTTTCCTGGGCGCGCTTCGAGGGTTTCACCGGGCGGACGCGATCCTTGAGGCTGATGCCTTTTTCGATGCGTTCCATAATGTCGAGCACCGTCTGCGAGATGATCGCGCCGTTGTTTTTCCAATAGAGCACGCGTTCGAGGTTAAGTTTTTCCTCTTTCTTGCAGGGATCGTAGTAACCGAGTTCCTCGATCGCTTTGCCGTCCCGGCTGGAACGCTGATCCATCACCACCACGCGGAAACAGGCGACGTTGCGGGTTCCGGTGCGCTTCAATCTGATTCTGACCATAAAATTACCTTCTTTTTTCGTTCAAACCGATCAAAAATTCGCCTTGATGCCACGCTCGGGGCGGTTCACAGCCACGTTATCGCACGCCCGTCGCGCGGCGACGTCAAAACGCCCGACCCACAGGTCAAAGAGGATGCGACCATAGGTGGCGAAATGCCGTCACAGCGTGAAACAGCTCTTAATATAACCCCTTTTGGAGAAAATTGCAAGTCGTTTTTTGCACCGCACTTACGCATGGCGATCGCACATTCGGTTTGCATTCTCCCGCGAGCGCGTGTATATTATGAAGCATTGAGTGCGTTTTTTTTACATTTTTTACGAAATGGAGTGTTTTTTATGGCAGGTGATTACGAATTCAGCCGCATTGAGAAAAAGTGGCAGAAGTTCTGGGAGGAAAACCACACGTTCCGGGCGATCGACAACAGTCCGAAACCCAAATACTACTGTCTGGATATGTTTCCCTATCCCTCCGGGGCGGGGCTTCACGTCGGGCACCCCGAGGGGTACACCGCGACTGACATCATCTGCCGCTACAAGCGTATGAGGGGCTTCAACGTTTTGCATCCGATGGGGTGGGACGCTTTCGGTCTGCCCGCCGAGCAGTACGCGGTCGAAACGGGAACTCACCCGTCGATCACGACGCAGAAAAACGTCGACCACTTCCGCGCGCAGATCAAGGCGCTCGGTTTCAGCTACGACTGGGATCGCGAGATCAACACGACCGATCCCAAGTACTACAAGTGGACGCAGTGGATCTTTATGCAGCTCTACAAGAAAGGGCTCGCCTATCTCGACGAGGTGCCGGTCAACTGGTGCCCCGCGCTCGGCACCGTGCTCGCCAACGAGGAAGTGATCAACGGGCGCAGTGAACGCGGCAACCACCCGGTAGAACGCCGCCCGATGAAGCAGTGGATGTTCAAGATCACCGAATACGCCGAACGGTTGCTGAAAGATCTCGACTTGCTCGACTGGCCCGAGGGCGTCAAGGAAATGCAGCGCAACTGGATCGGCAAGTCGATCGGCGCCGAAGTGACCTTTCAGACCGACGCGGGGTGCGCCGTCACCGTTTACACGACGCGCCCGGATACGCTTTTCGGCGCGACCTATATGGTCTTGTCGCCGGAACATCCGTTGGTCGACAAGCTGACGACTGCCGATCAGCGCGCCGCCGTCGAGGCTTACCGCGTGGAAGCGTCGCACAAGAGCGAACTTGACCGCACCGACAATTCCAATGAAAAGACCGGCGCCTTTACGGGCAGTTACGCGATCGACCCGGTCAACGGCGTCAGGATTCCGATCTGGATTGCCGATTACGTCTTGACCAGCTACGGCACCGGCGCGATCATGGCGGTGCCGGCGCACGATACGCGCGACTTTGATTTCGCGGTGAAATTCGGTCTGCCGATCAAGTGCATCATTCAGCCCGATCCCGCCGAAGCCGCCGCCAACAACTGCGACGTCGAAGCGGTGCTCGCGGGCCGTGCCTGCTGGACGGGCGAGGGCAAGCTGATGAATTCCGCCAACGCCGAGGGGCTGGATCTCAACGGGATGAGCGTGAGCGAATCCAAACCGGCGGCGACGGCGTGGCTCGCCGCACGCGGTTGCGGCAAGCAGAGCGTCAAATACAAGCTCCGCGACTGGCTTTTCAGCCGTCAGCGTTACTGGGGCGAACCTTTCCCGATTATCCACTACGAAGACGGCTCGATCGAGCTTGTCGACGAAGCCGATCTGCCGGTCTCGCTACCGGAAATGAGCGACTTCAAGCCGACCGGTACGGGGGAACCGCCGCTGGCGCGCTCCAAGGAGTTCACCGACTACGTCAATCCGCGCGACGGCCGCCGCGGTCGCCGCGAGACCAACACGATGCCGCAGTGGGCGGGCTCCTGCTGGTATTATCTGCGCTACATCGACCCCCAAAACGACAAGCTCGCGTGGGATCCCGAAAAGGAACGCTACTGGATGCCGGTCGACCTCTACATCGGCGGCGCCGAACACGCGGTGCTCCACTTGCTCTACGCGCGTTTCTGGCACAAGGTGCTGTTTGACCTCGGCCTTGTCTCAACGCCGGAGCCTTTCCAGAAGCTCGTCAATCAGGGGATGATCCTCGGGACTTCCTACAAGGATGGCCGCGGCGTGCTCGTGCCGACCGATCAGGTCGAATTTACGTCCAACGGGCCCGTCCGCAAGAGCGACGGCGAGAAACTCGTCGAATTTCCCGCCAAGATGTCCAAAAGCTTGCGCAACGTGGTCAATCCCGACGACGTCATCGCGCGCTACGGCGCGGACGGGATGCGGCTTTACGAGATGTTCATGGGGCCCCTCGAAGCGACGAAGCCGTGGAATACGACCGGCGTCGAGGGCGTTTTCCGCTTCCTCAAGCGCGCCTACCGCGTCTATCAGGAGATCCCGGTCAACGACGAAAAACCGTCGCCCGAAATGGAAAAACTTTGCCATGCTTCGATCCGCAAAGTGACCGAAGATCTCGACAATTTCGGTTTCAACACGGCGATCAGCCAGTTGATGGTGATGCTCAACGAAATGGCGAAGCTCAAGACGATGCCGCGCTTTGTCGCGGAAACTTTTGTCCTTCTGCTCGCGCCCTTTGCGCCGCACCTCGCCGAGGAATTGTGGGAGCAGTTGGAACACAAGGAAACGCTCGCCTACGAGCCGTGGCCGACCTACGACGAGTCGAAACTCGTCGAAAGCGCGGTCGAAGTCCTCGTGCAGGTACTCGGCAAGCCCAAGGCGCGGCTGATGATGCCGGTCAACTGCGACAAGGAAACGGCGGAAAAACTTGCCCTCGCCTCAAGCGACGTGCAAGCGGCGATTGCCGGCCGTTCGGTCGTCAAAGTGATCTGCGTACCCGGACGTCTGGTCAACATCGTCGTCAAGTAGACAAGAAATGCGAAGCGCATTTTTCGGCGGCAGTTTCGACCCTCCGCACGCGGGACATCTCGCGGTGGCGCGCGGGGCGCTCGCTTCCGGGAAATGCGATTTCATCCGCTGGGTCGTCGGACGGACGCCGCCGCATAAGCTTGCGGCGAAACGCGCGCCCTTTGCCGACCGGCTGGCGATGGTCGAGTTGCTGATCGGCAACGAGCAAGCCATGGCGTCGTCCGATCTTGAACTTGAATTCCCGCAGGGGACGCCAAGTTATACGATCGACGCGCTGGCGCTTTACGAAACGCGTTACGGAGAAAGACCGGCGCTGTTGATCGGCGCCGATTCGCTGCTGGAATTGCATACGTGGCGCGAAGCGTATCGCCTCGTCTGCGAATATGAGATTTTGACTTATCCGCGCCCGGGATGCCGGGTGACGGAAATTTCGCTCGCCGCCAACTGGGGCGAGCGCGAGGTGGAAAAATTGCTTGCCGGCGTGTTGCCGGGGGAACTTTTTGACGTGTCGTCGACAAAGCTCCGCAAAAAGACAAGCGAAGAAGAAAACAGCGCGCTGCGCGACTATATCGCCGCACATCGCCTTTACCGTTAACAAGGGAGTTTTTTATGCCGAAAAAGCAAACGAAAACGAACGAAGCCGATCTCGCTTTGCTCGAAGTCTGCCGTCAAAGCATTGAGGAAAAACAGGGCGTCGACTTGATCACGCTCTCGCCGGGCGCCGCATCGAGCGTCGCCGATCACTACGTCATCGCGACCGCCGAATCGGAACCGCAACTGCGGGCGATGGCTTCCAACGTCGAACGCACCGTGCGCGAAAAACTGGCGAAACGCCCCTTGTCGCAACCGAGCGACAGCCTTTCCGGCTGGGTGCTGATCGACTTCGGCAACGTGCTCGTGCATTTGATGACGCAGGAAGCGCGTGCGAAATACGATCTTGAGGGCTTGTGGGGTGAAATGCCGGAAGAACCGTTGAAACGGCTCACGAAACGCAAGTCGGCAAAAGCGGAAAAAGATGAATAATCCTGATTACCGTCACCGCAACTGGACGGAGTTTCAATGGGAAGCGGCGATCCGCCGCGACGAGGCGCGCATCGCCCGTTACTTTTGGGAACTGCCCAATTGCCTCGATCTGCCGGGCGAAGAAGAGCTCATTTTTGAGCAAATGCGCACGGGGAGCGATCTTTTGCCCGTCGGCAGTACGCCCGATGCAATCCACAACTGGTGTTATTCCGACTGCGACGACGACGACGAGCGCGACGATCTGCCGCCCCGCCGTGAACGTTCGGAAGAGAGCGATCGCGTCGACCGCCTCGCCGCCGAATGGAATATCGAAGTCTGCAGTGTCGCCGACGGCGCCTTGCTGATGCCGGCGCTGGGCGTTTCCTGCGGATACGCGAAACTGCTGGCGCGACTGATCGATTTCATCGAGAGCGATCCGGAACGGGAAAAACCGTTGATGCGCACCTTGGGCAAGCGCACGCTTGCCGATCTCAATGAACTTCTGATCCTGCTGGATGAATGCGCCGATTGCCGTCCGGCGCTCGGCGTCCTCGCCGACGCTCATCGCGAACAGTTGTTACAGATCCGCGAACATATTTTAGAGAAACTGCACCGGTTGAAATAGCCGGGCGGCTGATGGTGGGCTCACGCCGATGCCGCGAAATGGGCGAAAGCCTCCTCACTCGCGCCTTTAATGCTCGTCTCGCATCATAAGCGAATTGGCATTGCTATATTTTCCCCTGATACATACCCTATGTAGTCGGGGCGGGCGGAGCGGTCAAGCGGAGCAGAGCCCCGCGTGGGACATCCATTCCCGGGCGGTAACAATATAGACGACCGCGAGCGTGACGGGCAACGCCCGACACGCTTGCGGAACCGCCCAAAGTACAAAATCCAGCCCGTGGCTGGTTGAGGGAGCC
>DCFZ01000035.1:33786-58003 GCA_002314455.1 Lentisphaeria bacterium UBA1791
TCCTGCGAGAGGGCTCACGCCGCCCCTCTCGCGCTCACCCCAGGCGCCCGCTTGCGCGGGATTTTTAGGTGCTGCGCACCATTATTTACTTTTGTAATGACTTGATGCGATCGCGCAGTTGAGCGGCGCGTTCAAATTCGAGTTTTTCGGCGGCGGCGAACATCTCGTTGGTCAGTTCGGCGATCAACGCCTCTTTTTCCGACGGCGAAATATCGAGTTTATCGAGGTCGAAGCGGGGTGAATCTTCCCATTGCGTTTCTGCGAGGCGGGGCATTTTCTTTGCCATTTTGGCATCGTGTTTTGCCTGTGATTTCGGGGAAGCGATGATTTCCTGGATTGTAAGTTTTTTTTCTTTTTTGATTGTTGCGGGTATGATGTGATGAGCCTTGTTGTAGGCGATTTGTTTTTTGCGGCGGTTTTCCGTTTGAGTTAAAAGGCCTTTGATGCCGGGGGTGACGTTGTCGGCGTACAAAATGACGCGTCCTGCCGCGTTGCGTGCGGCGCGGCCGCAGGTTTGGATCAATGCGCGTTCGCTGCGCAGGAAGCCGACTTTGTCGGCGTCGAGGATGGCGACGAGTGCGACTTCGGGCAGGTCGATGCCTTCGCGGAGCAAGTTGATGCCGATGGTGCATTCATATTCGCCGTCGCGCAACTTGTTGAGTACGCGCACGCGTTCGAGGGCGTCGAGTTCGCTGTGCAGATAGCCTGCCTTGATGCCGGCTTCGTTGAGATAATCGGCGAGCCGCTCGGAACTTTTTTTGGTCAGCGTGGTGACGAGCGTGCGTTCGCCGCGTGCCGTGGCAGCGCGGATCTCGGCGATGACGTCGTCGAGTTGTCCTTCGAGCGGGCGGATCTCGATTTCGGGGTCGAGCAATCCGGTGGGGCGCACGACCAGTTCAATCGGTTCGCCGCTTTTTTCCAATTCGTATTCGCCGGGGGTGGCGGAAACGAAAACGACTTCGTGATTGACGTTGCAAAATTCCTCAAAGGTGAGCGGGCGGTTTTCCAGCGCGGAAGGGAGTCGGAAGCCGTGTTCAATCAACACCTCTTTGCGGTGGCGGTCGGCCTTGTACATTGCCTGAAGTTGCGGCAAAGTGACGTGTGATTCGTCGATGACGGTCAGGAAATCGTCGGGGAAAAAGTCGAAAAGACAGTAGGGACGCATTCCGCGCTTGCGGTTGGAAAGGTACATCGAATAATTTTCGATGCCGCTGCAATAGCCGAGTTCGCGCATCATTTCAAGGTCGTAGGTGACGCGCTGGTGGAGCCGTTGCGCTTCGACGAGCAGATTTTTTTCTTCAAAGTAGGCGACGCGCTGTGCCATTTCGTCGCGGATGAGCTGTTCGGCGCTTTCGATGCGATCCTGCGGCATCACGAATTGCTTGCAGGGAAAGAGCGTCGCGGTGTCGGACTTTTGTACGACTTTGCCCGAAAGCGCATTGCGCCGCTCGAGCTTTTCGATCTCGTCGCCGAAAAAGCTGACGCGGACGAAATCATCGCGTTGCGGTTCAAAGACGTCGACGGTGTCGCCGCGCACGCGGAATTCGCCGCGTTCGGGGGCGGCGTCGTTGCGCAGATACTGGATGTCGACGAGCCGCTTCAACAATTCCTTGCGGCTGAGCGTGTCGCCGGTGTGGAGCGTCACACACATTTCGCTGAATTCCTCGGGGGCGCCGAGACTGTAAATGCAGGAAACGCTTGCGACGACGATGACGTCGCGCCGTTCGATGAGACTGGTTGTCGCGGAAAGGCGGAGCCGTTCGATGTCCTCGTTGATTGAAGCGTCCTTGGCGATGTAGGTGTCGGTCTGCGGGATGTAGGATTCCGGCAGATAGTAATCGTAATAGCTGACGAAATACTCGACGGCGTTTTCCGGGAAAAAGCTTTTGAATTCGCTGTAAAGCTGAGCCGCAAGCGTTTTGTTGTGCGACAAAACGAGCACGGGGCGGTCGCATTCGGCGATCGCGCACGCGAGCGTGTAGGTCTTGCCGCTGCCCGTCACGCCGAGGAGCGTCTGATAGGGCTTGCGGGCGGCGAAATTTTTCTTGAGCGCCGCGATCGCTTCGGGCTGATCGCCCGCGGGCGGAAAGGGCGCGTGCAGTTTGAAAATACCCATTTTTACAACAGCGTCGGGAGGTCGAAAAAGTGCATTTCGACGCCGGGAAATTCCTTTTGCATTTTTTTCATCAACGCGTTGATGCCGGTCGTTTCGCTCGCATAGTGGCCAAAGGCGATGACGCCGACGCCGCTTTCCAGCGCGGGGTAGTACATCGTGTGATTGAGTTCGCCCGTGACGAGCAGATCATACTTCTGGTCGATCGCTTCCTGCAGTGCGCACATGCCGCCGCCGCCGGAGCAGACCGCGATGCGCTTGACGTTGCCGGAACCGAGGAGCATCACCTCCTCTTCCGGATAAAGTTTCTGAAAGATGTCGGCGATGCTTGCAAGCGGTGTTGTTTTGGCGAGTTCGCCGCCGAAGCCGATCTCACTGCCGTGATAGCGGCAGAACGGCTCGCGCTTTTTGAGCTTCAGAATATCGCAGATCACGGCGTTGTTGCCGACTTCGGGGTGCGCGTCAAGCGGCAGATGCGCCGCGTATAAGCTGATATTGTGCCGCAAAAGCATACCGAAACGTCTGGCGTCGATGCCGGTGAGGCGTTTGGGGTAGGCGCCCCAGCTTAATCCGTGGTGAACGACGACCATTTCGGCGCCCAGTTTTGCCGCGCAGTCAAAGAGCAGCTGACACGCGTCGACGCCGAAAACGATTTTGGTGATCTCGTTTTTGCCCTCGACCTGCAATCCGTTGTTGGAAACGTCGTCGGCAAAAGCGGCGAGGTTGAGATATTGATCGAGAAAAGCTGTGATTTTTTCGCGTTGCATAATGTTTTCCTTTCAAAAAACGGCGCGACGGAAAGAGTTTTTCCGCCGCGCCGCCGATGAATCAAACGTTTATTCGTTCTCTTTTTCGACTTCCGCCTGATGCTTGGCGATGATCGCATTGGCGACGTTGGCGGGGACTTGCTCGTAGCGCACGAATTCCATATCAAAGGAACCCTTGCCCTGCGTCATGCTCCGCAATTCGGTCGCGTACTTGCGCATTTCGGCGAGCGGGACTTCCGCCTGAACGACCTGCATGCCCTCGTCCATTTCCATGCCGATGACGCGGCCGCGCTTGTGGTTGAGGTCGCCGGTGACGTCGCCCATGTAGGCGTCGGGAATGTGGATCGAAACTTTCATCACGGGCTCCATCAAGACCGGCTTCGCCTTGCTGAAAGCGTCGCGCAACGCCATGCGGCCGGCGATCTTGAACGCCATTTCGTTGGAATCGACCGGGTGATACTTGCCGTCGTAGACCGCGACGCGGACTCGTTCGACGGTGCAGCCGACCAGCGGGCCGTCCGCCATCACTTCGAGGATGCCTTTTTCGACGGCGGGGATGAAGTTTTTGGGAATCGTGCCGCCGACGACTTCGTTGGCGAATTCATACCCTTCCTCGCGGTAGGCGATCTTGAGGAAAACCTCGGCGAACTGCCCCGCGCCGCCCGTCTGTTTCTTGTGGCGGTAGTGCCCCTCGGCGGGCGCGGTGATCGTCTCGCGATAGGGGGTCTTGGGCGTGTTGAGTGCGACTTCGACTTTGAATTGCTCTTTCAGCCGGCGTGCGGCGATCGCGAGCTGCTGGTCGCCCATGCCGAGGAGCAGCTGCTCGTGGGTTTCCGGATCGCGCGCCAGCCGGATCGTCGGCGAGCATTCGCAGATCTTGGCAAGCCCCGTGAGGATCTTTTCATCTTCGCCCTGCTTGACCGCGCTGATCGCATAACTCATGACGGGGTTGGGCAATTCGATGCCGGGCAGCGGCTTGATCGCCGCGCTGGTTGAAAGCGTGTCGCCGACGTGGGAATCCTTGAGCTTTGCGACCGCAAAGACGGTGCCGGGTTCGGCGGAAGCGAGCGTCGACTGGTTTTTGCCGTTCATCAACAACAGCTGACCGATGCGTTCCTTGGTGTTGGTGACGGGGTTGAAAAGTTCGCTGTCGGGCTTGAACGTGCCGCTCACGGTGCGGATGAACGTGAGCTGACCGTTGAAGGGATCGTTGACCGCCTTGAAAACGATGCCGAACGCATCGCCGTCGTCGGCGACCTTGGAGGGCCCGCCGGGCAACGCGACGTATTCGAGCGGAGTCGGGAAAAATTCGGTGATCGCATCCATCAGTTCGGCGATGCCGATGTCCTTGGCGGCGCTGACCGGGAAAACGGGGATGGTCTTGCCGGCGATGACGCTCTTGCGCAATCCCTGCTTGATCTCGTCGACCGTCAGTTTTTCGCCGTCGAGGTAACGCATCATCAATGCGTCGTCGGTTTCGGCGATCGCATCCATCCAGAGCGTGCGGCATTCGGCAACGTCGTCGGCGATGTCGGCGGGCAGATTTTCGTCGAAAATGCTGACCACTTTGGTGAAGTTTTCGGCATCGCCGATCGGCCAGACGAGCGGAATGATGACGTTTCTGCCGTGGTTTTTGCGCATGACTTCGAGCGTCGCCTTAAAACTGGCGCGCTCCTTGTCGAGGCGGTTGACGACGCCGAAGCGGGGAATGCCGCGCTTTTTGGCGAGCTTCCACGCCCGCGCCGTGCCGAATTGCGGGCCTTCGACGGCGTCGATGACGACGAGTGCGGCATCGCAGGCGCGGATTGCGGCGATGTACTGACCGACGAATTCACCGTATCCGGGCGTGTCGACAAAGAAGAAGTGGTAATCTTTCCACTTGCAGTTCAAAATGGAGGAGTAGATGCTGGACTGTTTTTCCTGCTCTTCGACGGAAAAATCGCTGGTGGTGTTTTTCTCTTCGATCGCGCCGCACCGCGGAATCGCGCCCGCCTTGAAAAGCATTCTTTCGCAGAGCAGTGTTTTGCCGCTGCCCGAGTGACCGCCGATGACGAAGTTACGATAGTTGGAAACGTTGCCCATGATCTGATCCCTTTCGTGGTTTCTTATCGGTACGCAAAGAAGATACAACGCAGAAAATGAGTTTTCAAGTGATTTTGCATCGGGAAACGGCAGGATTTGCGAAAAAAATGCAAAAATTTTCGCAAAAAGTGAAAAAAATGCGCTTTTTGTCTGAAAAAAGCGGTTTTTCAGCGGGCGAGGATCTCGCCGAGCTTTTTCAGCGGCAGACCGATGATGTTTTCGATCTCGTTGGTGTACGATTCGACGATCCAGTCGCCGTGCGATTGGATCGCGTATGCGCCCGCCTTGTCGAGGACGGGGACGGCGGCAAGGTAACGCTCGACGGCTTCGCGCGTGAGCACTTTAAAGGAAACCTGCGAAACTTCGCGCCAGACGATCTCTTTGCCCGGCGCGAGCAAGGCGACGCCCGTGACGACAAAGTGCTGCTTGCCGGAAAAACGCAACAGCATTTTCTTTGCCTCGGCAAGCGTCGCCGGTTTGCCGATCAATTCCCCTTCAAAAATGATTGCGGTGTCGGCGCCGATTATGGTGTCGGCGGGGTGTTTTGCGGCGACGGCGCGCGCTTTGGCAAGCGCATTTTCCTGCGGCACGGCAAAGAGGTCGCTTCCCGTCGTCGCCTCTTTGGCGTCGGCGGTCTCGACGGTAAAATCAACCCCCAGACGGCCGAGCAATTCGCGGCGCCGGGGGCTCTTGGAAGCGAGAATGATCATATTCAGTTGGCGGTAAAGCAGAAAATGCGGATGCCATTGCCGCAACTTGCCGCATTGTGTTTGCCCAAAACGCGGAGCACGAGCGTGTGTTTGCCGTCGGCGAGTTCGTCGGCAAGCATGACGGTGTAGGGATAATGCAACACCTTGCTGTAATCCTCGCGGTAGGTGTCGACAACTTGGAATTTTCCGCCGTCGATGCTGTATTCAAGCATTCCCGCGTCGTCGCCCGCCGTCGTGAAAAATCCGATCGCGCGCCCGGTGAAATCGAGTGTCAGCGTCGCCTTTGGCGTTTCGCTGTGAAGGATCTTTTTGCCGGTATAGCAACTGCGTTTCTTGCCCGGGATCTTTTCCCAGTCTGGGATGGAAAAACTCCAATCGCCGTCAAATTCCGCCTGATCGGGGCTGATGAGACGCCCGTTGCAGTAGGAAAATTCGTCGAGCGCCGGGAGTTCGGGGTAGGCGTTCGCCGCGTCGCCCGGTTTGGCGTTGGCGAAAAATCCGTCGATCCACGCCGCGTAGAGCTGACAGCCGAAAGGCGCCGGGTGGACGCCGCCGAATTTCTGCCAGTCGTATTTCCCCTGCCGGATGTCGCGGCTCACCTGAAGCGCGAAATTGATCGAGGCGATGTTGTACGCCTGCGCGACCGTTTCGTGCGCGGCGATCTCGTGCGGCGTGGCGCCGCGGCGGTAGTTGTCGAGGTGGCTCTCGTTCGCCGAGTAAAGCAAAATGACTTCGCCTTGCACATTGCACTGCCGCAATTGCCGGACGATCCCCTCGATGCCGCGGATGCTGTGCTGCGGAGGAAAGTGACCATCCTGATTGTCGTTGACCGCGAATTCGACAAAGAGCAAGTCGATCTTGGGGGCTTTTTTGAGAATGTCCTTGCCGAGCCGGAATGCGCCGGTGTCGGAACAGGTCGAACTGATCCCCGCGCGGACGAATTTGAATTTGCACTCCGGAAAACGCTTTTTCAACGCTTCCTGCGTGTAGTCGACATAGCCTTTCATCTCGGTGATCGAACCGCCGAGAAAGCCGATCGTCACTTCTTTGTCGACCGTGATGCGGCGCATCGTATTGGGAATGCCGCCGCGCATTGTGATGACAGGCGTCGTACCGGCGGCAAAGCGCGATGCGGAAACAGGGATGCTCGCGAGCATCGTCGCCAAGGAAGATTTCCCGAAAATAGTCACAGACTGATCCTATTTCTTTTCCGCTTTGAGTTTATTCTGCTCGGCGAGAAAGGCTTCGACGAAGCCGGTGTCGTAACGCCCCTCGGTGAAGTGCTTGTTTTTGATCACGCTCTGGAGGAAAGGCAGCGTCGTGCGTACCCCCTCGACGGTCACTTCGCGCAATGCACGCCGGCAACGGTTGATCGCATCTTTGCGGTCGACGCCCCAGACGATCAACTTGCCGATCAGACTGTCGTAGTAAGTCGGGATGCGGTACCCGGAAAAGACGTGGCTGTCGATGCGCACGTTGGGGCCGCCCGCCGGGATGAAAAGCTTGACCAGCCCGGGCGAGGGGGCAAAATTGTGTTCCGGATCCTCGGCGTTGATGCGGCACTCGATCGCGTGACCGACGTTTTTGACGTCGCGCTGGCGGAAAGGCAGTTTGCCCCCGTCGGCGATGATGATCTGCATTTTGATGAGGTCGATGCCGGTGACCATTTCGGTGACGGGGTGCTCGACCTGAATGCGCGTATTCATTTCCATAAAATAGAACTTGCCGTCCGAATCGAGCAGAAATTCAATTGTGCCGGCGCCGGTGTAGTTCGCCGCTTTGGCGGCGCGCACGGCGGCCTGACCGATCTTTTCGCGCAACTTTTCCGACAGCGCGGGGCTGGGGGATTCCTCGATGAGCTTCTGATTGCGGCGCTGAATCGAGCAGTCGCGTTCACCGAGGTGAACGACGTTGCCGTAATTGTCGCCGATGATCTGCACTTCGATGTGGCGCGGATGGACGATGAATTTTTCCATGTAAAGCGTGCCGTCGCCGAAGGCGCTTTCCGCTTCGCTCTTGGCGGCGTAATAGCCTTGGACGAGGGTTGCGTCGTTGTGGGCGATGCGCATGCCGCGCCCGCCGCCGCCGGCGCTCGCCTTGACGATGACGGGGTACTTCAGCTGATGCGCCAATTTGATCGCGTCAGCTTCGGACTGAAGCGTACCTTCACCGCCCGGCGTGACCGGGACGCCCGCTTTTTTCATCGTCGCGCGCGCCGTCGCCTTGTCGCCCAGTGCGCGCATCGCTTCCGGCGTGGGGCCGATGAAAATGATGCCGTGCTTGGCGCACGCTTCGGCGAAGTAGGCGTTTTCCGCGAGGAAGCCGTACCCGGGGTGGATCGCGTCGACGTCGCAGATCGCGGCGACCGAGAGAATGCGGTCGATCAGAAGATAACTTAAGCCGGACGGAGCCGGGCCGATGCAGACGGCTTCGTCGGCGAGGCGCACGGGCAAACTGTCGGCGTCAGCTTGAGAATAGACGATGACGGTGGCGATTTTCATCTCGCGGCAGGCGCGGATGATGCGGAGCGCGATCTCGCCGCGGTTGGCGATCAGGATCTTGTTGAACATGGTGCGTTAACCGAGGACAACGAGCGGCTGGCCGTATTCGACCGGCTGACCGTTTTCGATGAGGATCTCTTTGACGATACCGGACTTTTCCGCTTTGACTTCGTTCATCACTTTCATCGCTTCGATGACGCCGATGGTCGTGTCGGGGCTGACCTTGTCGCCGATGGCGATGAAAGGCTGGGCTTCGGGACTGCTGGCGCGATAGAACGTGCCGACCAGCGGCGAATCAATCGTTTCTGCGGGCACGGCGTTGGTGTCGGCAACCGGCGCGGCAACCGGTGCGGCGGCGATCGGTGCGACCGGCGCGACCGGCGCGACGACCGCGCTGACGCTTGCCGGCGCGGAATTTCCGCGGCGCAGACAAAGATTGCAACCTTCCGCCTCGATGCTGAATTCGCACAGATCGTATTCGCGCATCAACTCGGCGACTTCTTTGATTTCGTCAATATTCATTTTACTTCCCTGTCATTGTAGGGTTTGCCGCTGTTAACAGCGATGGAAACAATGCAAAATATAGCACCGAAAATCGGATTTGTCCAGTTTTTGGCTGAAAATCGCTGAAAAACGGAGGGTCAGATACGGGGCGCGAGTTTGTGCAGACGCAACTCTTCTTTCCCTTGGTACTCAACGATTTTGCGGTCGCTCACCGTACAGGGTTTGCCGCTGTCGCCCTTGGCGAGCGCGACAATCAGCATGACGATGCCGACGATAAGCGCCAGCGCGACGACCGCGCCCCCGGCGATGAGTCCGATGGCGAGTTGCCGCATCTTTTTTTGCTGTTCCTCGTCGTTTTCGTGGCCGACGATGCTCTTGTTGATGTCTTCCGGCAGTTCGTAGGAAAAGCCGTCGCGCAGATCCTCAAAGAAGTTGTTGAGGTTGACGGTGTCGATGCTGTAAAGATCGCAGAGCTTGCGGATGTAGGCGAGCACATAGACCGCCTGGGGCAGTTCGGAAGCATCGCCGCTTTCGATCGCTTCGAGATAGTCGCCGCGGATCTTGGTCGCTTCGGAAACTTCCGCGGCGGAAAGATTGGCTTTGCGGCGCATCATTGAAAGGTAACGACCCATATCCTCGAGCGTGGCGATTTCCGCCGGCGCGACGTAGCGGTAGACGGGGCCGCCGACCGGTTCGGCGTCCTGATCCATCGCCTGCGGCGCACGGGATGCCGGAAGGGGCTCTTCAAACGGCGCTTGCTCGATCTCTTCCTCGATCTGCGGCGTCTGTTGCACCTCGTCGACGGGAGTTTCTTCGACCTCAAAGGGAGCGCTTTCTTCGCCCTGAATTTCGGGGAAGGATTCTTCCTCAAGCGTTTTTTCCTCCTCCGGAGCCGCCTGGACTTGAGCCGGTGGCTCCTCCTCGCGGGGAATATCGTCCCATATCTGCGGTGCGGCATTGGCTTGGGGCGCTTCTTTTTCCTCCGGAGCGGAATCTTCCGGCTGGGAACCGTCGAAAACCTGCCAGTCGTTGGCGCCGGCAGACGCGTGGTCAAACAACCCGAGATCGTCTTTGTTGTCGTTTTGCATAAAATCAATTCTCCACGTTGTGATTGATCAAATCATCCAAAATCAGAATTTCGCGCTTGTTGCCGCTGCCCGAGGGCGGGCCGACGATGCCGCGTTCTTCCAGGAGGTCGATGATCTCGGCGGCGCGGTTGTAACCGATCTTGAGGCGCCGCTGGAGATAACTCGTGCTGACTTTGCGTTCGTTGACGACGACTTCGAGCGCCTGACGGATCGTGTCGTCGTCGGTGGCTTTGAGATATTTTTTGACAATCGGATCGAGGTCAAAGTTGACGGGATTGTCGACGTAATCGTCGTCCTCGTCGGTGTCGCCGTCTTCGGCTTTGATCTCTTCACAGACGACGCTGTCGTCGAAATCCTGCTCCGCCTGGCTCGAGACGAATTTCACGACGGTTTTGATGTCTTCGTCCTTGGTCCACGCACCCTGAATGCGTTCGATCAGCATGCTGCTCGGCGACATCAACAGCATATCGCCGGTACCGAGAAGCTTTTCGGCGCCGTTGGAATCGAGCACGACGCGGCTGTCGGTCATCGACCGCACCTGGAAGCAGAAACGGGTCGGCAAGTTCGCTTTGATGACGCCGGTGATGATGTTGGTGCTCGGGCGCTGGGTGGCGACGACAATGTGAACGCCGGCGGCGCGCCCTTTTTGGGCGATTCGGGTGATCGCGGTTTCGACGTCTTTGCGCGCGTCGGTCATCATCAGATCGGCAAGTTCGTCGATGATGATGACCAGATAGGGCATCTTTTCCGGGATCGGAATGCCGTTTTCGTCCAATTCCTCGCAACTGGGGAGCGGGCGGCGGTTGAATTCCGAGAGCTTTTTGACGCCGGCGCGGGCGAGGGTGCGGTAGCGTTTTTCCATTTCGTTGACCGCCCAGCGCAACGCGATCGGCACCTTGGAGGAATCGTTGATGATCGGCGTCAGGAGGTGCGGCAACTTGCGGTAGTCTTCAAATTCGACGACTTTGGGATCGACCATGATGAGCTTGAGTTCGTCGGGGCGGAAGTGGTAGAGCAAACTGACAATCAGCGAGTTGGAGCAGACACTCTTGCCGGTGCCGGTCGAACCGGCGATCAAAAGGTGCGGCGCCTTGGCGAGGTCGAGCACGACGGGTTTGCCGGAAACGTCTTTGCCGAGGGCGATCGGGATCTCCGCCTTGCCGTTTTGCCACGCTTCGGATTCGAGGACGCTGCGCATGAAGACCGCTTCCGGGCGGTGGTTGGAAATTTCAACGCCGACAACCGGTCTGCCGGGGATCGGAGCGAGCACGCGCACGCTGGTCGCGGCGAGCGCCATCGTGATGTTGTCCTGAATTTGTTCGACCTTTTTGACGTTGACGCCGGGGTCGAGGGTGATCTCAAAGCGGGTGACGCGGGGACCGGTGATGAAGCCGGTGACGTGCCCGGGAATCGCGAAATCGTCGAGCGTTTTCTGCAGAATTTCGCGTTTTTTGGCGATCTCGGCGGGATCTTCGCCGATGCTGTCGGTACCCTTGGCGAGCAAGTTGATCGAGGGCAATTCGTACGCGGCGCTGGAAGTGCGGAAACGGCGTTCGCCGGCGGAAACTTCGCGCGTGCCAAGTTCGGCCGCGCTGACGACTTTTTCCACTTTCGGAGTGACGGGCGCGGGCGCGGGGGCTGGTGCAGGCGGCGGCAACTGCGGTTCGGTCCGGTGCGGAGTTGGAGGCGTTTCCGTCGCCGGGAAGAGCGCTTCGTTGCGAGGCCGGCGCGCCGGGATCTCGGCGATCTCGGGGAAATCGTCGACTTCAACATCAATCTCTTTTGCCGCATTTATTTCTTTTTTGGGCGGCGGGGAGGGCGGAAGTTCCTCTTTTTCCTCTTCCTCTTCCTCCTCCTCTTCTGCTACAAATTTTTCCTGTTTGTCATTTCGATCCGCTTTTTCTTTGCGCGGCGGAATGAGTTTGGCGAGGTCGAACTGCGGCAACTGGATGCGCGGCAGCGACAAAAGATCGCCGATGCCGATCAGAACGGCGCCGCAGGCGACACACGCCCAGCTGAGAACGACGACGCCGGGGCCGCCGATCAGCATCCGCAACCACCCCGGATCGACGTCTCCGCTTGCCGGAGCGGTGAACCATGCTCCGATCACGCCGCCGGAAAGGGAACGCTCCGGACTTGCCGCATTGCCGACGCCGAGCTTTTGCATCCACGAAGAAAAGAGCACCGGCGCCATCGCAAAGAGCCACATCGCGCCAAAGAGGACGAGAAAATATCCGCTCCAGAAAAGCGCTTTTTTTCCGGTTGTTGCGAAAAAACGGCGCAACAGATGAAAAAACAGGAGAAACACCCCGACGTAGGCGGTCAGCCCGATCAGAAAGAGCAAGCCGTAACTGCACAAGGCGCCGAGGTATCCGGCGTAATTGCGGCAGGGGGCTTTCACGCCTTTGTGAATGATGCTGATGTCTTCCGCGCTGTGGCTCAACAAGGCAAACAAAAGCAACAGCACGGCGGCGGTGCTGATAATATTGAAGATCCAGTGCATTTGCGGCAGATTTTTTTCCGCCGGATTGGCACCGGAGCGTTTCTTGTTACTTGAAATCAAGGGACGAACCTTTCCTGTTACATAACGGACTTTCATTAATCACGTGTAATATATAACTATTTCCGAAAAAATACAATTTTTTCCCGTTAAAAAACGGACTTTCTGAAGAAAAAAACGAAAAAATTTTTCTCGATTCCGACACAGACTGATTTTTTTTGCTCCTGACTGGAAAAAAATTGACATTTTTGCAATCTGAATTATATTATAACGCGGTCGGAATATTTTCCGGCTTGTAAAAGATAAGGAGATTTTTTTATGAATGATCAAGCGCTTCGCGAAGCCTGTCAGCAGTCGATGTCCGTTGCCGACCGTCAACGCAATTTCATCAACCGGGTTTTTGGATGGATGTTCATCGGGCTCGGCATTTCGGCGATGGTCGCCTATTACACGGCGACCAGCGGGATCTTGTTCAGCAACCCCAATTTGATGTTGCTTTTCATCATCGGGACGATCGGCATGGCGCTCGCAATCGGTTTCGGCATCAACAAAATGTCGGCGTCGGCGGCGACGGTCTGCTTCGTCATCTATGCGGTGCTCAACGGCGGGATGCTTTCGTCGGTGTTGCTGATCTATGCGCAAAGTTCGGTGATTCAGGCGTTTTGCACCACGGCGCTTATGTTCGGCGCGACGGGGCTTTTCGGTTACGTCACCAAACGCGACCTCACTTCGCTCGGCGGTTTTTTGATGATGGCGCTGATCGGCTTGATTGTCGCAAGCGTACTCAATATGTTCTTTGCGAGCAGTTCGCTCGATTGGCTGATCTCGATTGCCGGCGTCGTCATCTTCGTCGGTTTGACCGCCTATGACGTGCAGAAAATCAAGCAGCTTGCCATTGCGCACGGCGAGGGCGAACTTGAGGACGAGATCGCGAAAAAGGCGTCGATCCTCGGCGCGCTGACGCTTTATCTTGATTTCATCAACCTTTTCCTCTATCTGTTGCGCTTCTTCGGCAGGGGCAACGACCGTTAATGAAGATCCTCGTCAGCGCGGGGCCGACCCGGGAAAAGATCGACCCCGTCCGCTTTCTCAGCAACGCTTCGAGCGGCAAAATGGGTTATGCCATCGCCGCTGAAGCGGCGCGGCGCAATCACGAGGTCGTTCTGATTTCCGGCCCGGTCGCGTTGCCGACGCCGGAAAAGGTGCGCCGCATCGACGTCGGATCGGCGGCGGAAATGTTCGCCGCCGTCGCCGCCGAATTTCCAAGTTGCGACTGCCTGATTATGGCGGCGGCGGTTGCCGATTACCGCGTGGCGATGCCGTCGGCGGAAAAACTCAAGAAACTCCCCGGAGAACTCGTGCTGAAGCTCGAGCGCACGACCGATATTTTGTTCGAGATGGGCAAACGGAAAAAAGCGGGGCAGACGCTCGTCGGTTTCGCCGCCGAAAGCGCTGATTTGCTCCATTACGCGCAGGAAAAGCTCGCGCGGAAAAATCTCGACTGGATCGCCGCCAATTTGCTTTCCGACGGTTTCGGCACCGACGACAACCGCATCGTCCTGATCTCGCGCGACGGCAGTCAGGTCAAGCTCGGCCCCGCCCCCAAGGCGGAGATCGCCCGGCAGATGCTCGACGCGATTTTGTAGGAATTCAGGCGCCCGCCTTATTTGCTTTCCGCATTCTTTTATGCTATATTAATATAATGGTAGAGTGGAAAATGTTCTTTTCCGCTTGATTTTTTGCAGAAACTTTATTTTCCATTCGATAAAAGGAGGCGAAAGAGTGAATCAGCGAATTCTCGTTTTCGTCAAGCAAGTGCCGGACACGCAAAATATTTCCGGCGATGCGATGACTCCCGAAGGCACCGTCAACCGCGCGGCTTTGCCGGCCATTTTCAACCCCGAGGATCTCAACGCCCTCGAGTTGGCGCTTCAGTTGAAGGAACGCTACGGCGCCGAAGTGATCGTCGCCACGATGGGCATGCCCGCCGCGGCGGAGGTGTTGCGGCAGTCGCTTTACCGCGGCGCGGATCGCGCCGTTTTGATCACCGACCGCGCGCTCGCCGGCGCCGATACGCTGGCGACGAGCTATACGCTTTCCTGCTGCGTCAAGGCGCTCGGCAAGATTGATCTCGTCCTCTGCGGACGGCAGGCGATCGACGGCGACACCGCGCAGGTGGGACCGCAGATCGCGGAAAAATTGAAGTATCCCCAGCTCTGCTACGTCGAGGAAGTTCGCGAACTTTCCGCCGATTCGATTACGGTGCGCCGCGCCATCGAGGGGGGCTATGAAGTGCTCTCTTCGCCGCTTCCCGCGCTGTTGACCGTCGTCGACGCCAACGAGCCGCGCCCGATGAACGCCAAGCGCATCATGAAGTACAAGCGCGCCGCCACCAAGAGCGAACTGGCGAAAAAATTTCCCGAAACGGCGGATGCCGAAGCGGAAAAACTTCTCGCGCAAAATCTGCTCATCGACGAGCGCAATGCCGCGAGCATCGGCGCCGAGCCGGATCGCATCGGCTTCCCCGGTTCTCCGACCAAGGTCAAGCAGGTGATGAGCGTGGTGCTGACGGCGGGCGAAGTCAAACAAATCGCGCCGACCGAAGAGGGGATTTCCCTTTTGATTCACGAACTGATTTCCGATCACACTTTGGGGTAAAACTATGTCGCAAACAAGAGGAAACGTTTGGGTCTTCGTCGAGCAGGAAGCCGGCGTCGTCGCCAATGTCAGTTTAGAGTTGATCTCCAAAGCGCGCGAGCTCGCCGACCGCTTGCAGGTCAAGGTCGAGGCGGTGTTGCTGGGCAACGACGTCGCAAAAGTCGCGCCGCAGCTTTTCGCTTACGGTTGCGACAAGGTGCTCCTCGCCGAGGATCCCCGTCTGGAACCCTTTACCGTGATGCCCTTTGCCCGCGTCATCATGAAGCTCATTTTAGAGCGTCACCCCAACATTCTGCTTTTCGGCGCGACGCTCAAGGGGCGCGAACTTGCTCCGCGCGTCGCTTCGGAAAAGCGCGCCGGCTTGACTGCCGACTGCACGGATCTGCAGATCGACGATTTCGAGGATAAGAAAAACGGCAAAAGCTACACCGACAAACTGATGCAGATCCGCCCCGCATTCGGCGGCAACATCATCGCGACGATCGTCAACACGTGGGACGATCCCCAGATGGTGACCGTCCGCCCCGGCGTGATGAAACTCGGCACCCCCGACTTTGACCGTCAGGGCGAGATCGAGCGCATTCCGGTCGAACTCGACGCCGCCGAGACCGTCGTCAAGGTGATCGAGCGAGTCCGCGCCGACAAGGAAGTCGATCTGCAAGGTGCGCAGATTATCGTTGCCGGCGGTTACGGCGTCGGTTCCAAGGCGAACTTCCAGCTGATCCGCGACCTCGCCGCCGCGCTCGGCGGTGAAGTCGGCGCCAGCCGCGCCGCGGTCGACGCCGGCTGGATCAGCCACGATTATCAGATCGGTCAGACTGGCGTAACGGTGCGTCCGCGCCTCTATATCGCCTGCGGCATTTCCGGGGCGATCCAGCACCGCGCCGGCATGGCGGATTCCAAAAAGATCATCGCGATCAACACCGACGCCGGCGCGCCGATCTTCAGCTGTGCCGACTACGGCATCGTCGGCGACCTCAACACGGTCATCCCCGCGATGATCAAGGCTTTCAAGGCAAAACATTAAGGAGCGCGGATCATGGCGAACTTTTTCAACGATAATGCCGACCTCAAATTCACGCTGGAAAATCTGGAGCTTGCTCCGATCTGCCGGATGCTGGAGGATGGTTTCAAATTTGCCGAGACCTACGACACCGCGCCGCGCGACGTCGAGGATGCGATCGACAACTACCGCCGTTCGCTCGAAGTCGTCGGCGGCGTCGCCGCCGACAACATCGATCCGCGTTCGGCGACCGTCGACAAGGAAGGCGCGCGTTTTGCCGACGGCAAGGTGACCTATCACCCCTTCACCGTGCAGAACCTCGAGGATCTCACCAAGGCGGGCGTGATGGGCGTGATGCTTCCGCACCAGTACGGCGGCTTGAACTTCCCCGTCACGATCTACACGATGATGACGGAAATGGTTTCCCGCGCCGATGCGTCGCTGCAGAATATTTTCGGGTTGCAGGACATCGCCGAAACGATCAATCTTTTCGGCAACGACGAGCAAAAGGCGAAATATCTGCCCGGTTTCGCCGCCGGTAAATTCGACGGCGCGATGGATTTGACCGAGCCGGATTTCGGCAGCGATCTGCAGTCGGTGCGTCTGCGCGCGTGGCAGGACGAAAACGGCCAGTGGTACCTCAACGGTATGAAGCGTTTCATCACCAATGGTTGCGCCCAGGTGCATCTGGTGCTCGCCCGCAGCGAGGAAGGCACGACGGACGGTCGCGGCCTTTCGATGTTCATCTGCGAGAAGTGCCCGCAACTGGTGGTGCGCCGCATTGAGGACAAGATGGGCATCCACGGCGTCGCCACCTGCGAATTGCAGTTCAACGACGTTCCCGCCCAGCTTTGCGGCAAACGCCGCCTCGGCTTGATCCGCTATGTGATGAGCCTGATGAATGGCGCCCGCGTCGCGATCAGCGCGCAGGCGGTCGGCATCGCCGAAGCCGCTTTCCGCGCGGCGCGCAAATACGCCGCCGAACGCGAGCAGTTCAAGCAGTCGATCGACCAGTTCCCGGCGATCTACTCGATGCTCTCGTCGATGAAAGTCAAACTTACCGCGGCGCGCGCGCTCCTTTACGAGACGACCCGCATCGTCGATTTGCGCAGTACTTATTCGCACCTCTGCGAAGTCGGCGCGCCGACCGACGAAGATCGCGCCGCCCAGAAATACTACAACAAGCTTGCCGCGTTGCTGACGCCGATGTGCAAGGCGCTTGCCACCGAAAGTGCGAACCAGATCGCCTACGACGCGATCCAGATCCACGGCGGCACCGGCTTCATGCGCGATTTCAACGCCGAGCGTTACTATCGCGATGCGCGCATCACCAACATCTACGAGGGCACGACCCAGTTGCAGGTGGTCGCCGCGATCGGCGGCGTGATGCAGCGCGATCTCGACCGCCGCATTGAGGAACTTGCCGCGCTGGAATTGCCGGCGGAGCTTCAGGCTTTCCGCGATAAGGTGATGGCGATGCACGCCAAACAGTTGACGGCGGTGCAGTTCGTCGCCGACAGGAAAGACAGCGCGTACCACGACCTCGTCGCGCGTGCGCTCGTCGAGATGGAAACGATGATCTTCGTTTCGCTGTTGCTGTTGCGCGACGCCGCCAAGGATGCGAGCCGCCGCGCGATCGCCGAACGTTATGTGATCGATTCGGAATACGAATTTGCCATGCGCTACATGCGCGTCGTTTCCGGCGATACCGCTTTGATGCAAAACCGTTGTGAAATCATGGACTATTAACAGGAGGTTTCGATGAACAACGAATATTTGAGTCGTGCCCGCAAGGTCATTACCGATCCCCAAGTGCTGACGGTCGTCGCCAGCCGTCGCGCCAAGCAGTTGGCGCTCGGCGGCCGCCCGATGATCAAATGCGACAGCAAAAACGTCCTCGACGTCGCGTTGCTCGAGATCGCCGAAGGACTGTTGAGCTATGAATTCGGCGCCGCCGAAGAACCCGCCAAGGAAGAATCCTCCACGGAGGCGACGTTATAATGGCGACCAAAAAGAGCGAAACGGTTGAGAAAAAGGCGAAAAAAGCCCCGGTGAAAAAAGCCGGGGAAAAAGCCGCTCCCGCGAAGAAAGCTCCGGCGAAAAAGGCCGTGGCGAAAAAGGTTGCGGAAAAAGTCGTTCCGGCGAAAAAGGCTCCGGCGAAAAAAGCCGTGGCGAAAAAGGTCGCGGAAAAAGTCGTTCCGGTGAAAAAGGCTCCGGCGAAAAAAGCGGTTGCCAAAAAAGTCGCGGCCAAGCCTGTCGCCAAGAAAAACAACAGGAAAAAGTTGCTCCACTTCGAGGGCAAGGATCTTGAGCATTACAACGCTTTGATGCGCTGCCTCGAACTGGTCAATTCGCAGTTCAACAGCCACGTCGCCGATGCGCTCGATTGCTCCAACGCCGACAAGCGCGGCGTCACGACCCATATGGCGGACGTGTCGAGCGACAATTCCCGTCACGAGATGGAATTGCGCATGCTCGCCGAAGAGGGCGACGTCCTCAAGCTGATCAACGACGCGCTGAAACGTCTGATCGACGGCGAGTACGGCAAGTGTCAGGAATGCGGCGAGCCGATCCCGGAGGGCCGACTTCAGATTCGCCCCTACGCCGTCTACTGCGTCAAGTGCAAGAGCCGTCACGAGGCGGAAAACAAATTTTAAGCTATGGCATGGCGCGATCGTCTCGTTCCCGGTGAAACCCGGGAAAAACGTGTTTTCATTGCCGCGCTGATCCTCGGCGTGGCGATGCTTTTTGCTGATGCGGCGACGAAGCTCTACTTCACGCACACCCTCGCGACCGGGGAGCGGATCACCGTCATCCCCGGGTGGTTTGACCTGACGCTCGTGCACAACACCGGCGCGGCGTGGAGCATCCTTTCCGGCTACGGTTATATTTTGCTGATCATCGCCTTTCTCGTCGGCGCCGGGATCATTTACTTTTTTCGGAGTCTGACGGAAAATTGTGCGGAGCGTTACTTCGCCATGCTGTTGATCCTTTCCGGCATCGTCGGCAATTCGATCGACCGGCTGTGGCGCGGCGCGGTCGTCGATTTTTTGAGTTTCCACTACTTCGACGCCTATTACTACCCGGTCTTCAACGTCGCCGACATCGCGATCTGCTGCGGCGTCGGCATCTACCTCATTTCCGGTTTCTGCCGGAAAGATCAGAAAAAGCGGTGACGCGATGAGATGCGCCGTTTGTGCATCGATCCGTCAGGCGGAAGCGGCGACCGGCGTTCCCGGCTATCAGTTGATGAAACGCGCGGGCGCATGCGTCGCGCGCGAAATAGAGTCGCTTGCCGGTGGATTTTCACGCGTCGTTTTCCTCGCCGGACGCGGCAACAATGCCGGCGACGCTTTCGTCGCGGCGGCGCAGCTGAATTTCCCCCGCGTCAAGGTTTTGGCGGCACAGGCAAAGGAATCCTATCGCGGTGAAGGTGCTTCCGCCCTCGCGGAATACGGCGGGAAACTTGACTTTGAAGTGCGCGATCAGCTCCTTCCGGGCGATCTTTTGCCCGGCGATCTCGTCGTCGATGCGATCCTCGGGATCGGTTTTCACGGCGACACGGTGAAAGCGCCGTTGAACCAATGGATCGACTGGGTCAACCGTTCCCAATTACCCGTGCTGGCGCTCGATCTGCCAAGCGGCGTCGATGCCGATACGGGCGCGGCGGCAAAAAGCGGCGCAATCCGGGCGACGTGGACGCTTACATTCGGCATCCCGAAATGCGGACTTTTCACCGGAAGCGGCGAACTTTTGAGCGGGATCGTCCATTTCGCCGAACTCGGGTTCCCGCAACTTGGCGACGGAATGGATGTTTACACCATTGCCGAGGCGGCGCGCGACCTGCCGCACCGGGCGTGGGCGGGGCATAAAAAAAGTTGCGGCACCTTGCTGGTCGCCTGCGGCAGTTCCGTTTATCCCGGCGCGGCGCGCCTTGCCGCGACGGCGGCGCTGCGCGGCGGCGCGGGATTGGTGACGCTGGCGACGTCGGCGAAGCTTGACGGTTCCTTGCCCGCCGCCTTGATTGTGCGCTCCTTGCCGGAGGATCTATCCACGCTGGAAGAGCATTTTGCGGGGCACGACGCGCTCGTCGCCGGTTGCGGCTGGGGCGTGCAAAGCATCGAAGCGTTGCAGTGCATCCTGGCGTTTCCCGGCGCGTTGTTGCTCGACGCCGATGCGCTCAATCTGCTTTGCCGCGATCCGCAATGCTGGAAAGAGCGCGAAAACGTCGTACTGACGCCGCACCCCGGCGAAGCGATGCGTCTTGCGCGCGCATTCGGCGTCGCGACCGATCTGCCGCGCGTGGAACTTGCCGTTGCGCTCGCGAAAAAACTGCATGCCGTCGTCCTCCTCAAAGGAGCCGGTACGATCGTCGCCGATTGCGACGGCAAGTTTTCGCGCAACACGTCGGGCTCCCCCGCTCTGGCGACCGCCGGGAGCGGCGACGTGCTCGCCGGATTGATCGGCGCCTTGCTCGCGCAGAAACTGCCTCCCTTTACCGCCGCCAAGCTCGGCGCTTTTCTCCACGGCCGCTGCGGCGAAAAAGCCATTTCCGGTCTGATCGCCGATGATCTGCCGGCGCGTTTCGGCGACGTGATCGACGACGTGCGCCGTCAGGGATCCATGCGCTGACGCCTTTTTTTTGCGACGTTTTTTTTAATTCCCCCTTTCCCTGCATGTCAAACCGTAAAATGAAAAAAATGCAAAAATTTTTTTGCTTTTTTCTTGAAATTTCACTTGCAACGTTGCTGTCGATGGGCTATATTGATAACAAGATGTTGTGGTGGATCAATCAACCCGCAACAAGATATAGTGGAATTAAGAAATCCCCCTGAAAATAAACGAGTTGGGTAAAATGCGCTTCGGATTGCAAAAATTGACCTTGCTGGACTACCCGGGGAAGGTCGCTTGCACGATCTTCAGTTGCGGTTGCAACTACCGTTGTCCCTTTTGTCATAACGCGATGCTGGTGACGGGGCGCGACGAGGATATGGCGCTCAGTCGCGAGGAGCTTTTTGCCTTTTTGAAAACGCGCACAAAAATCCTCGACGGCGTGGCGATCACAGGCGGCGAGCCGCTTCTGCACGCCGATATGCCGGATTTGATCCGCGAGATCAAGTCGCTCGGGTTTGCGGTCAAACTCGACACCAACGGGAGTTTCCCCGAGGCGCTGGAAAAATTGATTTCCGCGAAATTGATCGACCGCGTCGCCGTCGACATCAAAAACTGCCCCGCCAAGTACGCAAAAACGAGCGGCTCCGAAAGTGCGCTTGAAAAAGTGCGGCAGACCGTCGAGTTGCTGATGCAAGGCAACATGGACTACGAATTTCGCACGACGGTCGTCGGCGGATTTCACGCGCCGGGCGACTTCGTCGAGATCGGCAAGTGGATCGCCGGGGCAAAGGCTTATTTCCTGCAGAAATTCACCGACTCGGGCGAGGTGCTGGCGCTCAACCCTGAAATGGGGTCGCTCACCGATGCCGATCTCGAGGGATTTCTCGCGGAAGTGAAGCCTTACGTGCCCGGCGCCGCGATCAGGGGCAGATGATTTTTTTTTGCAATAATTCCATAAAACGGAAATTCGAACAACAAAAAAAGGAGAGAAACAAAAATGTATCAGGTTCAGAAACGCAACGGCAAAAACATCGATTTCGATCTGCAAAAGATTTCCGATGCGATCAAAATGGCGTTTGAGGCGCAGGAAAAGCAGTACAATCAGTCGATCATCGACTTCCTCGCCCTCAAAGTGACCGCTGATTTCGAACCCAAAATCAAAGAGGGGCTGATCAGCGTCGAAGACATTCAGGACAGCGTCGAATCCGTGCTCGTTCAGGCGGGTTACGGCGACGTCGCCAAGGCGTACATCCTCTACCGCCGTCAGCACGAAAAACTGCGCAACGCCAAGTCGACCATCCTCGACTTCAAAAAGGCGGTCGACGACTACGTCAAGATCAACGACTGGCGCGTCAAGGAAAATTCGACCGTCACCTATTCGGTCGGCGGCTTGATTCTTTCCAACTCCGGCGCGATCACCGCGAACTACTGGTTGAGCGAAGTCTACGACGACGAGATCGCCAACGCCCACCGCAACGCCGACATCCACTTGCACGACCTCTCGATGCTCACCGGCTACTGCGCCGGCTGGTCGCTCAAGCAATTGATCAAGGAAGGCCTCGGCGGCGTCCCCGGCAAGATCACTTCGGCGCCGGCTTCGCATCTGGCGACGCTCTGCAACCAGATGGTCAATTTCCTCGGCATCATGCAGAACGAGTGGGCGGGCGCGCAGGCGTTTTCCTCGTTTGACACTTATCTTGCACCTTTCGTCAAGGTGGATCACCTCACTTACGATCAGGTCAAAAAGTGCATCGAATCGTTCATTTTCGGCGTCAACACTCCGTCGCGCTGGGGCACGCAGGCGCCCTTTTCCAACATCACGCTCGACTGGACTGTGCCCCGCGACCTCGCGGAACTCAACTGCATCGTCGGCGGCAAGGAAGTCGATTTCAAGTACAAGGACTGCAAAGCCGAAATGGATATGGTCAACCGCGCATTCATCGAAACGATGATTGAGGGCGACGCGCAGGGGCGCGGCTTCCAGTACCCGATCCCGACCTATTCCATCACCCGCGACTTCGACTGGTCGGATACCGAAAACAACAAATTGCTCTTTGAGATGACCTCGAAGTACGGCACCCCCTACTTCTCGAACTACGTCAACAGCGACATGGAACCGAGCGACATCCGCAGTATGTGCTGCCGGCTCCGCCTCGACTTGCGCGAATTGCGCAAGAAGTCCGGCGGCTTCTTCGGCAGCGGCGAAAGCACCGGTTCCATCGGCGTCGTCACGATCAACATTCCGCGCATCGCCTACCTCGCGCAGGATGCCGACGACTTCTACGCGCGGCTCGACCACATGATGGATATTTCCGCGCGGTCGCTCAAGGTCAAGCGCGAAGTCATCAGCAAATTGCTCGACGAGGGACTTTATCCCTACACCCGCCGCTATCTCGGCAAGTTCGACAACCACTTCTCGACCATCGGTCTCGTCGGCATGAACGAAGCCGCGCTCAACGCCAAGTGGATCCGCAAGGATCTCACCCACGTCGAAGCGCAGAAATTCGCCCAGGACGTCCTGAACCATATGCGGGAACGCCTCTCGGACTATCAGGAAATGTACGGCGACTTGTACAACCTCGAAGCCACCCCCGCGGAATCGACTTCCTACCGCCTTGCCAAACACGACAAGAAACGCTTCGGCGACATCATCACCGCCGCCGGCGATTGCGGCACCCCCTATTACACCAACAGCTCGCATTTGCCCGTCGGCTACACCGAAGACATCTTCGCCGCGCTCGACATTCAGGACAATTTGCAGACGCTCTACACCTCCGGCACGGTCTTCCACGCTTTCCTCGGCGAGAAAATGCCCGACTGGCGTGCCGCCGCCGCCCTCGTGCGCAAGATCGCCGAGAACTACCGGCTGCCTTACTACACGCTCAGCCCGACCTATTCGATCTGCCACAACCACGGCTACATTGCCGGCGAGGCGTTCAAGTGCCCCGATTGCGGCGACAGAACCGAGGTCTACAGCCGCATCACCGGCTACTACCGCCCCGTCCAGAACTGGAACGACGGCAAGGCGCAGGAATACAAGGATCGCAAAGTCTACAACGCCGGTCTTTCGATGAAGCGCTACTTCGTCGACGGCGACGGCCAGGAAGTTGCTCCGGCGGAAAGCACGGCCTGCAATTGCGGTTGTCACGATCATCATGAAGTGAAAGAGGCGAAATTGACCCTCTTTACCACCAGCACCTGTCCCAACTGCCGCATTGCCAAGAGCTTCCTCGACAAGGCGAACATCCCCTACGACGTCGTCGTTTCCGATCAGGAACCCGATCGCGCCCGCGCGCTCGACATCCGTCAGGCACCGACGCTCGTCGTCGAAAGCGCCGATGGCGTGGAAAAGATTGTCAACCTTTCCAACATCAGACACTTCGTCGATGAACAGGCGAAGGCATTAGTCGGGTGATTCCCCAGAAAGTCGGTTACGCGCCCGGATTGCGGGCGCGTCCCGCCCGCTGCGCGGCTCGGCTTCGACCGACTTTCCGGGGACCCCGCGCTCTCGCGCGTCCGTTCCTCGCTGCGCTCCGGTACTCGCGGCTGCGCGAAAGGTAGTTGTTGGATTTGATGTCGGTTACGCGCCCGGATTGCGGGCGCGTCCCGCCCGCTGCGCGGCTCGGCTTCGACCGACTTTCCGGGGACCCCGCGCTCTCGCGCGTCCGTTCCTCGCT
>DCFZ01000017.1 GCA_002314455.1 Lentisphaeria bacterium UBA1791
CTCACGCCGCCCCTCTCGCGCCACCCCAGGCGCCCGCTTGCGCGGGTTTTTTAAGGTGCTGCGCACCATTATTTTAGATAAAAAAAGAGCTGTTGCAGTGCAACAGCCCCTTTGACGTCAAAAGACGATTTATTCGGCGTTTTCGAGAGCGTCGAGATCTTCGCGCACATTGCCGTCGAATTTCGCAGGGTCGAACGCGGGGTTATCGGAAAGGATCACGCCGCCGAAACGGACGCTGCTCTTGCCGGCGTCAACGATTTCGATTTTGATGATTTCGCCAGCCGCTTTGACTTCGAAGGGCATCAGCATTTTCTTCCAATAGCCTTTGGGCTCGGTATAATCTTTCATTTTCTCATCGCCGAATTTGCCGAAGGGAGCGCCGTTGATTTTGATTTGGCCTTTGCGCCAGCCTTCGTTGCGGGTTTCAGTGTTGACCCAGACGGTGTATTTGCCGGCGGCAGGAGCGGCATAGCTGCCGGACGCGACGACTTTCGGTTTCTTGGAAACGAGGACGCCGCTGGTGCTGCAACCCCAATCATCCGTATCATAGGACATATCTTTGGCAGGGATGTAGAATTCCACCGCACCAACACCGGCGAAGATCATCGCCGCCAACATCGCGAACATTTTTTTCATTTTTCTTTTCCTTTTTTTTATTTTACCCAAATATTTGGGACGGGTTATTTCTTTTCCAGGAGATAGATTGCATCGGCTTTGACGTCGGTGAGGACGTTGCCGTTGACGCCTTTGATTTTCCAGCCGTCGGGCAGATTGACGGTCACTTTCTTCGCGGGGTGCCAGAAAAAGAGCGCGCCGCCTTTTTCGCCGATCCAGGTGGTGCCGAATTCGGTTTCGCGGATGTAAGGCATACCGGTGTTGTCGAGCGCTTCGTTGAATTTCGGCACCAGACTGACCATGCGGTTGGCGCGGACGACTTCATCGGCGACGCGGTCAAACTGGAACGCATAGCCGGAAAGTTCCGTAATCGGGAAGCAACCGTACATACCCGTGCGGAAGAAATCAAGTTCCAGACCTTCCTGGAAGTTGGCGCTCGGCACGCTGCCGACGAGGCAGAATTCGTTGCCGGCAAAGGGCGTGTAAAGCGCGGGGCGGTACCAATATTCATCGATGGTCAGCGGGTTCATGCCCTCGACCGCGACGCGGCAGTTGTTCTCGTGGAAGAACTGATAGACCTTGATCTGCGCCGCCATGCCGTGGGGACTTTCTTCCTTGGCGTAGTTGACACAACTTGCCGCGGCGCCATCCATGTCGCGGTAGACCCAGCGGATGCCGCGCTCGATCGCCGGTTTGACAAGTTCGCGGAACCACGCGGCGTATTCCTCGTTGTTGAGGTCGATAACGGGGTACTTGGGATCGTCGTAGGCAAAGATCTTGCCGTTTTTGGCGCGGACGAACCAATCGGGATGCGTGTTGTAGATCCAGCCGCCGTCACCCTGAACGTAGCTGCCGGCAGTCCAGATGTGCGAGTAGACGCCCTGCTTGGCGAGGTCTCCGACGAACTTGTGACGCTCCGGCGCATAGCTCGCGTCGGCAGGCTCTTCGCAGCCGGGCAGCGCGAGGTAGCGGTAGCCCGCCTTGACCGCGGCGTTGCGGGTGACTTCCTGCTCGTGCGCGGAAATCTGATGACTGTAACGGCAGATCGGGTAAGCGGGCAGTTCTTTCAGCCCCGCCTTGCGGCGCAAATCCTGACGCTCGAATTGGTACATCGCCAAATAGTCGTTGTGACCGCGTTCGGCGCCGATGCTGTACCAGTGCCAGTAGTTCTTGCTGGCGACGGGGGCGTGAACTCTGCCGAAGCTGACGGTGCGGATATTGGTGATCGCCTTGGCATCCTTTTTGCGGATCATCTGGGGCGAAACGGGATCGGCTTCCTCGACGTTGGCGAGGTAGACGCCGTTTTTGCAGACGAGCAATTCAAAGGGCTGACCGGAGCCGAAAAAGCCCCAGTTGTGGGTATCGGCGTCTTTGGCACCGGTCATATCGAATTCCGTGTAGCCGCGCGGAGGCGAATAGCAGGAATTGCGGCGGGCAAAGAGCGGTTCCGGCGGCGTCAATTCCGACTCGAATTTGACCGCGTTGATGTAGATGGGGCACTTGGCAACTTCGACGCGTTCGGCAATACCGGTAAACTCGCGGCCGTCGAGATCGAGCTTGCCGGCGGTGAAAATCCAGCGCATTTCCGAATCGGGCGCGGTATAGGTGATGACGAGCTTGTTGCCCTGCGCCTCAAAGGAAGCGACCTTCCACTTGATGTCGGCGGCGGTGACGGTCGCGGCGGCATCGGTCGCCTCGGCGGTCTTGCTGTCAAAGAAGGTGCGGTCGGTCGAGAAACTGACGGCGGGCACCTTGAATTTGCGGATCACCGGCTCCTCGATGCCGGGGTAGAAAATCGAAACGCTGCCGTTGACGCCGAGCTGAACTTTCGTACCGTTGCCGAAAGCCGCGGTATTTTCGTTGACGACGACGGCCTGCGTGTTTTCAGAGATGCCGAGTTTCGGCTGTTTGACGTCGACGACAACTTCGTCGACCTGGTGACGTTCCGGGATCGGCTGCATGCGGTCGATCATCTTGTCGGGATCAAAATTGGATTCCGCGGCGGAAGCAATCACCGCGAGAAAAAAGGCTTTGCCGTACGCCCAGTTGGAAAATTCCTTGAGCTGGTGCGCATAGGTGTATTCGCCGTTGAAGAACGTGACCGTACCGTTGCCGATCTTTTTGCGGACGATGTAAGGACTGACGTTGTTGCCCTGAATGGAGATCCAGCTCAACACTTCGGCGCCCTCGACGGGGATCGCCACCTGAAAGTGTTTGAAAACCGGCAACGTTTCCGGGAAGCAGCTGAACATCGGCAGATTGGGACGATTCGCGACATAGGGCGTATCCTCGTCGACCGATTCCACTTCGCCGACCATCTGAACCGGCAAAAGATCGCTGACTTCAAGCGGGCAGTTGTAGGTAAAGAGCAAATGACCGCCACCTTCGACATAGGCGCGCAATTGCTCGATGCGCTCGGGCGTCAGGATCTTTTCCATATTGACGTCTTTGATGTCGTGGAACATCACGAGCTTTTTGCCGAAAAGCCCGTTGAGGGTCGGCGTGATGCCGTCCCACGGTTTGGGTTCACGCTTGTCGCTCATATTCTGCTTGAGCGAGGCGCCGCCGAAACCGTCGAGATAACGGCTGTCGACGTTGACAGCGCGGAATCCCGCTTTGGCGATCATGCCGCTGATCGACTGCCCCTGCCACGGACGGCCGCCGTTGAAAACAACAATGCGATCGCCCTTGGCGCCCACCGTTTCCGGCTTTTTGATCTTATTATCGGCGGCGGCAACGAGCATCGCACCGAGCGCCAATGCGGTCAAAAGTTTTTTCATCTTTTTTATCCTTGTTTTTGATAGTCTGGGAACGTACTCCATTTATAATAGCATAGGAAAAGAAAAAATGCAAACCGGAAAAAGAAAAAGAGCATATCAATGCGACGGGCGGCTCGCAAAGGCGGGGGGCTCGCGGCGCCCCTCGCATAATCTGACGTTGGTATATTTACCCCTGTTACTCACCTTATGTAGTCGGGGCGGGCAAAGCGGCAGAGCGTAGCAGAGCCCCG
>DCFZ01000034.1:0-36545 GCA_002314455.1 Lentisphaeria bacterium UBA1791
CTTAACGACGGGATGGGGTGGCTTCGAGACCGACAGCGAGGTTACGGACAACTCCTCGGTCAAACTGACGATCGGTTCGGCGGAATACACGCTCGTCGGCGTCGAGGAGACGGTGGGAGATGAGACGAAGTTTGTTTATTACGCGGATGCAAACTACAAGTTCTATCTCGACACCACCGACAACGCGCTCAAAGTGGCGAAACTGGCGTAATGGAAAGAAGGAGAAATGAAAATGGATCGCCTTGATTACGTTAAGGCTGAACTGCAGGAGTTCAGTTATGCGGTTCAAGGCGAGGAAAGTTGTTTCATCGACTGCGAGGGCGATTCGATTTGCCCGGGGGAAGACGGCGATATCGCATGATCCGCCACCAATCTCGTGGTGACGGATCACTCCCTGTTGAAAAGTCATTTATAATTTTCTTTGATCGTGATATGCAAGGGGATGTCTACGCTTTTTTTTGAAGTAACTTTGTAAAAAAATTTTTGTAACCCTTTAAATATGATATCAGGAATAGAAATTTTTTCTTTGTTGAAATGAGTTTGAGAGGGTAAATTTGAATTTCAGCAAACAGCAGTTTTGCCTGCGCGTCTGGGGATCGCTGGCGTCTTTCAACCGTCCGGAATTCAAGGTTGAGCGCGTGAGTTATGAAGTGATTACGCCCTCTGCGGCGCGCGCGATATTTTCCGCGATCTTCTGGAAACCGGCGATCTTGTGGCACATTGTCCGGATCGAAGTGCTTCAGCCGATACGGATGATCTCGATTCGCAAAAACGAGGCGGCAACCTTGGCTTTCCCCGGAAAAAAACCGGTTTACATCGAGGATGTACATCAGCAGAAATCCGGGCTTTGTCTGCGCGACGTCGCCTACCGGATCCACGCCGAAATGGAGTATTTGCCGCCGGAAAAGCGCAAGCAGGATCATCCCGTTGCCAACAGCGGCCCGGAAACGCCGGAAAAATACGTCGCGATGTTCACGCGCCGCGCCGCGAAAGGGCAATCTTTTTTTCAGCCTTATCTGGGCACCCGCGAGTGTGCGGCGGACTTTGAGTATATTCCGCAGGAAGCCGTCGAATGCGACCAAAAGGAACGTCCGGCGATTGCCGCGGATCGCGATTTCGGCATTATGCTGTACGACATGGATTTCGATTCCGGCGACGAGCCGACGGCGATGTTTTACCGTGCGGTGATGAATCGGGGCGTGATCGAAGTTCCCGCAATTGATTCGGGGGCGGTTCTGCGATGATCCTCAAGGCTTTGTACGATTATTATCAGAATCATCCGGAACTTCCCCGCCTGGGGCTGGAAAAGCGCGAATTCAAGTACTGGATCGTCATTCGGGACAACGGCGATTTTGTCCGGCTTGAAAATTTGTGCCGGGACGATCAGAAAAAGCGCGGACTTTTCTTTCAGGTCGCGCAGAGCGTGAAGCGGAGCGGAAAACTCTCGTGGCAGAAAGCCAATATGCTCTGGGATCATTACGGCTACGTGCTCGGCTATCACCAACTCGAAAAAGACGTTGTCGCAGAGGCGAAAAAAGCCGACTTGACCAGGTTGCAGCATCAGCAGTTCATCGCTCAATTGAAGACGCTTCCCGAAAATTTGCGGCAACTCCGGGAAGTCCGCGCCGTATTGGAATTTTACCGCAAAGGCCATGAGGCGGAGGTTTTCGCTTCGCCGGAATGGGAAGAGTGTGCCGCCGTCAACGGATGCAATCTGACGTTTTGTCTGGAAGATCAGTCGACCCCCGTTTGCAGTCACTTCGCCGTCTGCGAATACGCCGGCAGTCTTGCCGATGATTCCGCCGACGCCGTTTACGGACGGTGCCTGATTACAGGCAAACGCACCAATTTGTGCCGGTTGATGGATCCCGTCGCCATCCCGGGTGCGAAACCCGGCACTTCGCTGGTTTCGTTTCAAATTTATAAAGGCTATGATTCCTACGGCAAAAAAAACTGCTTCAACGCCCCGATGGGCAGGGACGCCAGCTTTGCCTGCACGGCGGCGTTGAATGCGCTATTGGCAAAGGATTCCAGAAACAAACTCCAGATCGGCGACACCACGTTTGTCTTTTGGAGCGAAACGCCGTTGAAGTCTTTTTCTCTGGAGTCGCTTATGGCGGGCATTGTGCAGAATGCTCCGCAACTTGCCGGTGGAAGCTGCCCGGATTGGGAAAAGATTTCTCACGGAAATCTTTCCGACGTCATTGCCGCAGAGGATCAGACGGTGCGTTACTATATTCTCGGTCTCGCGCCGAATGTCGCCCGAATCAGCATCCGTTTCTGGCAGACTGGAGTTGTGCCGGAACTCCTGGGAAATATTGCGCGGCATTACTGCGATATGAAAATCGACGATACGCCGGCATTTCCCCCTTTGTCTTCTTTGCTTGCCGTCAGCGTGTATGAGCATGCGACGGAAAATATCATATCCAGTATGACGGAAAAAATCTTTGAAGCGATTTTGACCGACGGAAAATATCCCGACAATTTGATTCAGTTCTGTCTCCGGCGAATCTGCGAGGATGGAGCCGTTTCCCCGTTGCGGGCGTCTATCCTGAAAGCGTATGTCAATCGGAAATCCCGAATAGAAAAAAAACAAGAAAAGGAAATCACTATGATTTATTCACCGGAAAATTCAGACGTCGCCTACCAGTGCGGTGCGCTTTTTGCGGTTCTTGTCCGCGCCCAGGAGGAGGCCAAACGCACCACCATCGCGCCGATCAAAGGACGCTATTTCGCAACCGCTTCGACGCGGCCGGCAACGGCTTTTGCTACGCTTCTGAAACTGAATCAGGAAACGCTCAATAAACTTCATCCCGGGCGTGCGGTCTTGTTTGAGAAAATGTTGGGCGATCTCGTTGAAAAGATCGGTTCCTGTTTTCCCAGTTATCTTTCGTTTCAGGAGCAGGGGCGGTTCTGCCTGGGGTATTATCAGCGACACAATCTCTTTTTCGAGGATAAAAAGCACTACGAGAGCAAGGAGGCATAGAGATGGCCGCAGTGAAAAACCGCTATGATTTCGTTTTGTTTTTCGACGTCGCCGACGGGAATCCCAATGGCGACCCCGATGCCGGCAATATGCCGCGCGTGGACAATGAGACCGGTTACGGTCTGGTTTCGGATGTCTGCCTGAAGCGCAAGATTCGGAATTACATCCAGCTCACCGGATCCGACACGGCGGGATACGATATCTTCATCAAGGAAAAAGCGGTGCTGAACAATGAAATCAACGCCGCCTATGATAGCGAAGAGGTGAAAAACGCTTCGGAAAGCGACAAGGTGAATGCCGCGCGCGACTGGATGTGCGCCAGGTATTACGACGTCCGGGCTTTCGGCGCAGTCATGACAACGGGAAAAAATGCCGGCCAGGTGCGCGGCCCCATTCAGTTGACGTTTGCCAGATCGCTGGATCCGGTCAACGTGGTGGACAACACCGTCACCCGCCTCGCCGTGACCGCGGAAAAAGACGCCGCCAAAGAGCGATCCATGGGGCGCAAGTATACGATCCCTTATGCGCTTTATGCGGTTCACGGCTTCGTTTCGCCGAATTTCGCCGATCAGACGATGTTTTCCGAAGAAGATCTGGCGTTCTTTTTCAAGGCGTTGAGCTGTATGTTTGACTATGACCGGTCATCCAGCCGGGGAGAAATGAATTCGCGGCGGCTGGTGGTGTTCCGGCATGATGATAAACTCGGCAATGCGCCGAGTTGGAAACTCTTCAATCTGGTTCACGCGCAAAAAGTTGACGGCGTCACCGCTCCGCGCTCTTTTGATGATTATCAAATTACGGTTGATGCCGCAGGGTGTCCTGCCGGAGTTGAGATTCTTGAAATGATCTGACAAAAGTTTGTCTTGTCGCTTCCCTGCAAAGGGGGGCGTGAATTGAAACAACACGATGGAATGGTGAGAAAAACCGCTCCTCTGAATTTCAGGGGAGCGTGAGTTGAAATAATTAAATGATTAGTTGAAATTGTATTTTGTTATACGGAAAGAAAGAAACTTGCGGTTGCCCGCATTGTCAGTGATCGCTTACGATGTTAATTTCAGATAACGTCCGGGAAATTGCGCCACGGGTTGTGCTCGGGCTTTGCCATCTGCTTCAGAAAGCGTGTGCGCAACGCCTGTAGCGCCGGGGCCATCCGGCGGTTGAGGTCAACACAGAATTTGACGCCGCTTTTTTGGACGAGATCAATGATCTTGTACCCTTCGACGTCATTCATTGCCATCGGCTTTTCGCAGAAAATGTGCTTCCCCGCGCGCGTTGCCGCCTCAATGATCGGCAAGTGTGCCTCGTGGCTTGTCGCGACTTTGATGAAATCAACTTCGGGATCGCGGATCACCGCCATGATGTCGTCGGTCGATTTTTCCGCAGCCGATCTGACCGGAAACAAGTTTCCGGTCGTTCATAAACACCTCTTGCCCGATATCTTTGTCATTTTGCTGATGGAAAGTTCTATCAATCCTTTCGGGAAGGAATCACCCGATTTGCATGCTTTGCCAGATGCCGAACTCCAGTCCGCGAATCTCCGCAAGCCCCTTGAGCCGACCGATTGCTGTGTAGCCGGGGTTGGGGCAGGGAGGCTTGGCAAGATCGTCGAGCATCGTGTGCCCGTGATCGGGGCGGAAAGGCAGACGCCAGTCGGCGCGCCCTTCGGCGTGGCGGCGCACTTGCTCTTCGAGGATCGCCTTGACCAGTTGGTACATGTCGACGCTACCCTCGAGGTGGTTCGCCTCAAAGAAATTGCCGTGGCCGTCGTGTTGGGTACTGCGCAAATGGATGAAACCGACGCGCGGTGCGCACGTTTTGAAAATTTCGACGACGTCGTTGTCCGGTCGCCCACTGAAACTTCCTGCGCAGAAGCAGACGCCGTTGGCGGGCGAGTCGACCATGGCAAGCAGATGCCTGACGTCGTCGATCGTGCTGAAAATGCGGGGCAACCCGAGGATCGGGTAGGGCGGATCGTCAGGATGAATGACGAGAATCGAACCGCATTGCTCGGCAACGGGGCAGACTTCGGCGAGAAAGTGCTGTAAATTTCTTTCAAGGTCGTCGCGCGTGAGACTTTCATATTTTTTCAGCATCGCGCGCACGTCGTCAAGCGTTACCCCCTTGAAGCCCGGGAAATTGTCGATGAGACTTGTCGTGAAACGCTCGATTTCCGTCTCGCTCATAGACTCGAAAAAGGCTTTTGCTTCGGCAAGTTTTTCACTTGTGTAATCCTTTTCTGCGCCGGGGCGCTTCAGAATAAAGACCTCAAAGGCGGCGAATTGCGCCTGATTGAAGTAGAGCGCTTCGCTGCCGTCGGGCAAGCGGTAGTGCAGATCGGTGCGGATCCAGTCGAGCACGGGCATAAAGTTGTAGGTGATGACGCGAATGCCGCAAGTCGCGAGATTTCTGATGCTGGTTTTGTAGTTTTCGATGTATTCGTCGCAACGGCCTTGCCCCGTCTTGATTTCCTCGTGGACGGGGAGACTTTCGACGACGTCCCAGACGAGACCGGCATCGGCGATCAGTTTCTGATGTTTGCGGATCTCGTCGATGCTCCAGACTTCCCCGTAGGGAATGTGGTGGAGCGAACTCACGACGCCGGTCGCCCCCGTCTGGCGGACAAAATCGAGCGGGACGGGATCTTTTGGCCCGTACCAGCGGAATGTCTCTTCCATGCGAAAATCCATTTTTTTTCTACACCCCCGAAAACGCCGAAAACGCGCCGTCGACCGGCAGGACGATTCCGTCGATGAAACTTGCACTTTCGTCGCAGAGGAAAAGCAGTGCACCCGTGAGGTCATCGGGAACGCCGAAACGCCCCTGCGGCGTGTGCGACAGAATTGTCTCGCCGCGCGCGGTCAAACTCCCGTCGGCATTGGTCAAGAGCGTCCGGTTCTGGTTGGTGAGGAAAAATCCCGGCGCGATCGCGTTGACGCGGATTCCGACCTTGGAAAAGTGGACGGCAAGCCACTGCGTGAAGTTGCTGATCGCCGCCTTGGCCCCGCTGTATGCCGGAATCTTGGTGAGCGGCGTAAAGGCGTTCATGCTGGAAATGTTGATAACGCACCCCGCTTTTTTTGCCGCCATTTCGCGGCAGAAAGCCTGGCAGGTGAGCAAGGTGCCGAGGAAGTTCAGATTAAAGACAAAACCGACGCCCGCGGAATCGAGGTCAAAAAAGGTCGTGACGCCCTCGACTTTGGCTTGGAGATCTTCGGGGTAGAGATATTCCTTGCTGGTCGTTCCGCGCGGATGGTTGCCGCCTGCGCCGTTGACGAGGATGTCGCAACTGCCGAATTTCGCGGAAACGACGTCTGCCGCTTGTTGGAGGCTTGCCGGATCCAGCACGTTGGCTTCAACGCCGATCGCCGTGTAGCCCGCGGACGTAATCTCATCGGCGACGCGCTGGGCGGCTTCCTGCTTCAAGTCGAGGATTGCCACCTTTGCGCCGCTTGCCGCGAGCGCTTTTGCCATAACACTGCAGAGAATTCCGCCGCCACCGGTGACAACCGCGACTTTGCCGGAAAGATCAACCTTCATCATGCACTCCTTTATGGTTTCTGTCATACTATACCACGAAAAAGGAGAAAAATCTACCGTTTTTAAACCGTGGATTCGTGCATTTTAGATGATCAAAAAATCCAGTTCTGTCGGACGTTGTCTTTCTCTTTTCTTTGTTTTGATTACGCCAGTTTCGCGACCTTGAGCGCGTTGTCGTCTTTGTAGAACTTGTAGGTGTTGTCCGTATCCGCGTAGTAGAGCACCGTCTCCGCGTCCTTGACGCCGATCACCACACGCTCGGTCGCGTTGATCGTGATGTTGGTATTGCCGTTCCACATGCTCACGTCCTTCGTCGCGTACTCAAGTTTATTCGCGAAGTTGCCGCCGAAGAGACTGCCGACGACCGTCGCATTCGAGATCGTCAAATTCGACTCGCCTCCGACCGAAACCGAACCGCCGCCCTGCAAGTAGCCGCCGCTCCGTTTTGCACCATCACACCCTGCCGCCCGAGGACGCGATGCGGCGATACGGAAAACACTTGAAAAGTTATGAAACGGTGTTATAGTATACCGTTATCGAATTTGAATAAAATATTGGCAATTGATTGGAATCGGTCGTAACGAATGGGATTTTCTTCTACATATACTACCGTAAAAGAGTATGGCAGTTGTTTTTATGATCTTCCCGCCGATACCATCGCTTGCGGCGATTTAACAAGCGCTCCGCGTTCTGACGCTCATCTGCCGCTTTGCGGAGTGTTGTACACCTCTTGTCCGATCAGGAAAGCAAGCAAAGCAACGCTCATCTGCCGCTTTGCGGAGTGTTGCACACCTCTTGTCCGATCAGGAAAGCAAGCAAAGCAACGCTCATCTGCCGCTCCGCGGCAGATCAGCTTGCTTGCGAAGCAAGCAAGCAAGCAAGCAAGCAGTTATTTATTTAATAACTGCTTGCTTCATCCCGGCGCAAAGGCTTTTTGCGTCCCCTCTTTTTTTCACAACGATTTTATTGCCGCAAAGGTCTTCCAGGGACTTTTGCGGCATTTTTGTTTCCCGAAATTCGCTTTGGAGCCGGAGAAGCCGGAGCCGATTGACACGTTTGTAAACATTTTGAGATTAGCCGTTGATCGGAGCGCAGGTGCGCTCCGGCGGAAATAAAAGATGGCGGCGTCAATGGGTGACGCCGTCCAAAGAGGGAAAATCCCTCGGAAAGGAGCCTATCATGGCTTACAAGAAACCCCAGATGGTCGCGAAATCTGTCGCGAAGAAGTCCTACGTCGCCGGTTGCCCGACGAACTCAAGAACAGAAGATGGTCGTTCTATTAACCAGATACTAAATGGTTGTCTCAACGGAACCCCATGCGAGCTGTCTGATAGTAAATAAAAGACTATAGATTCTCCGTCCCAAATTTTTGGGATGGAGAATCCATTCAATTTTAAAATTTCTTAAAACGGAAAGGATTTTACAATGGTATATAAGAAAAAACAAACGAATGTTCAATATGACATTCCCTGCTTGACCTCGAAACGGGCAGCAGATTCCACAACAACTATTCATCAAGCGATAGCTATGCTGCTGAGTGCTCCCAATAAAACTATGACAATACAGCAATTCCTTGTCGGGTTGAGCAATCTTCCAAATCCGGCAGCATCACCAACTGCTACACTTCGATCTATGTCCAGCACAGCACCTAAACAATATGGCGATGTGGTATTGAAAAAAGGCAATATGATTGTTTTCAATCCGGCATGGTTGGCCGAAATTCAAAAATATCAGTGGTGAAATCATGTGTCTTCGTAAAAAATTTGACAACCTGTATGACGGGACAGCCCAATGTGATGAAAATGTGCGTTCAAGTATTGAAAACGATATTGAAAACATGCTTGACAAATCAAAATGCGCCAACGTTCAGGAAGTCATTGACGATATCCGAGAAAAGATCAAAAGTCCTGTGTTTGAAGAATTACAGGCTTATCATGCTGATATTTTAGCAGGTAAAATTATCGATTTTACCAAAAATTTCGCCAGAAAAGAACTCGTAAATAGAGGGCTCTATAAGCAGCCAAAGACACGATAGTCTCTGCAATGTGGTAGAGACGACAAGAGGCAACAATGCTAATAAATCTATCTCATCACACATTTGTTCGGCATTTTGGTAATATGTCGGAGGTTGTTAACCAACGCAACGATGCAAAATTCTTTTTGCAGGATGCGGAACCGTTTTTGCGTTTCATCACATGTGAACCGCAGAGAGAAGAAGCGATTGTTGCCAAAATAGCAAAACTCTATGGGTGTTCGCCGGAGGAGATCGCGCCGGATTTCGCCGAGTTCGTGCAATCTTTGCAAGGGGCGGTGCTGACCGGCAGTACGCAGGAAGAATTGACCGTCCAAGAACCGGAGTTTCGCTATTATACCAAAGCAGAGGCCGAGGGGAAAACGGCACAATCGGCCTCAGTAAAAACAGAAAAACAAGAAGAAGATAATTTTGGGATAATTATCAATGATTTTTTGATTGCACACAAACAGATTTGTTCCTTGCATATCGACCTGACCGATGCGTGTACCGAACGGTGCCTTCACTGTTATGTGCCGGAGTATGGAACAAAAACGCTGTCATTTGAGGCCGTCTGCAAGGTCTTTGACGAATACCGTGTCATTGGCGGGTTGGAGGTGGAACTTTCCGGCGGCGAACCGATGTGTCACCCGCAATTCTGCGAAATTTTGCGCTATGCACGGAAATGCGATCTGATGATTACGGTATTGTCTAATCTCACCTTATTGAATGAAGAAACAGTGAAAACATTGGCGGATGTCCGTATCAAATATCTGCAAACGAGCGTTTACAGCATGGTTCCGGAAATCCATGATGCCATTACCCGCCGTCCCGGATCTTTTAAGGAAACAATGCGGGGCATTGAATTGATGCGGAAATACAATGTCCCAATGAAAATCAATACTCCGGTGCTGAAGGAGAATTTTGATTCTTGGCGAACAGTTGAAGAATTTTGTGCGGATCAGAATTATAAATTCAGCAGCAATGCCACGCTGCTGGCAAAAGTCAACCACGATTGCGGTAATTTGGATCACGGATTAAATTCAGGACAGATGCGTACTTATCTATCCGATTGCCAGCACAGCAATCCCTGGGTGGCAGGAAAATTCGAGAAACAGCTTGATGATCCGATGTGCGAGGTTTGTACCATAAAATTGCGTTTGGATGCGGCAGGAAATTATTACCCTTGTGTTGCCGGGCGTGAACTTGTTCTTGGGAACTGTTATAATGATACGATGCAGCAGGCATGGAATAGCGAACTTGCCGAAAAACTCCGGGCATTGAAACAGCGGGATTTCCCTGAATGTTTCAAATGCAAAAGCCGGTGTTTCTGCATGGCTTGTCCGGCGGCTAATTTCAATGAAACGGGCGATCTTTATAAACACCGTCCTGAATACTGTATGGAACCGAAAATTAAATATCAACTTTACAAGGAGCAGTCATGCTGATCCGTCTTTCTAAAAACACCTTCGTCCGTAACTACGGAAATTTTACCTACGTCTTTCACAAACTGAACTGCTACGATGAGATGTTTGACAGTGCGGAGGTCTTTATGCGCTGGATCACTCGCGAGCCGCGAGAGAAAGCGGAGATCATTAAAAACATCTGCTCCGTTTACACGGATGCCGACACGAACGAAATTACAGCAGATTTTGAAGAGTTTATCGCTCCGATGATTGCGGCTGGAGCCATTCTTGCCGGAGATACCCCGGCAGAATTGGATGCTCAGGAGGTGAGTTTCCGTTACGATATGCCGCACCCGAAAACGGAACGGGATACGACTCCTGTTACTAAAGAAGAAGCGGAGAAGATGCCGCAGATCGTACTCAAAAAGTATTTTGAGTCACATCCGACTTTGTTCGACATTCAGCTGGATATTACGCAGGCGTGTACCGAGCGGTGCATCCATTGCTATGTGCCGGAATACAACGCGCTCTTTCTCCCCTACGAAAAGATTTGCGAGGTGGTGGACGAGTTCCGCGAAATGGGCGGCCTGCACGTTGGTCTTTCCGGCGGCGAGTGTATGTTGCACCCGGATTTCGAGAAGATTGTGCGCTATATTCGAAGCAAGGACTGCACCTGCGGCGTACTTTCCAACCTGACGCTCTGCGATGACGAGAAAGTCGCTCTGCTGAACGAAATGGATTGCGCGGTGCAAGTTTCGCTGTACAGTATGAATCCGGAAATCCACGAGAGCATCACGCAGAGAAAGGGATCGTGGCTCGAAACCAAGACCGCCATTGAAAAACTCTATAAAGCCAACGTGCCTGTCACCATCAGTTGTCCCACGATGCAGAAGAACTTCGAGGGATATCTGGAAGTGATGAAGTATGCAGAATCCATGTACATGTTCGCCCAGACCGACTTCATCATGATGGCAAAGGCGGATCACGACGACAGCAATCTCGTCAACCGTCTGACGCTCCCGCAGACGAAATGTCTCTTGGAAGACATCATTCTGCGCGACGTTCCGATGATGAAGGAGTATTTCAATCCGGATGTGAAGAATGAACTGCGCACGCCGGAAGAACGGGCTGAAGATCACCTCTGCGGAGCCGGAACCGACAAGATGTGTCTCAATGCGGACGGCAACTACTACGCCTGTTCCGGATTTCAGGATTACCCTTTGGGCAACTGTTTCAAGCAGAGCCTTCGCGATGTGTGGGAAAACTCGCCGCAGATCAAATACTTGCGCGGACTGCGCGGCAAGGACATCCCCCAGTGCATTCATTGCGAAGACCGCAACTACTGTTCCATGTGCCTTGTCCGCAACTTCAACGAAACGGGCGATATGTTGAAGGTCGCACCGCATTTCTGCAAGGTGGCGCACCTCAACCACGAGATCGTGGATGAACTTCATGCAAAACTTGAAAAAGAGTACCGCGCCGAGCACGCAAAAAAATGATCTGCGATGCGCACGTCCACGTCGGCTACTTTCCCCGCAAAGGGGTTGACGAGCCGTTTTACTACTCGCCCCGCCGGGTGTTGGGAATCCTCACCCGCGCCGGAGTAGGGGCGTTTATCTTTTCCTCGACCAATGCCGTCTGGGATTTCAAAGGCGAAGCGATGCACGCCGAGGCACGGGAAATGCTCCGGCTTGCCCCGGATCGTGCGCACCCTTTTTTCTGGATCACCGACGAATATCTGAAACGCGACCGTTTTTTAGAAAAACTCCCGGACTTTTACGAGGGGCTCAAACTTCATGGCGGCGAAACGCCGTGGCTTCATCACCCGAAATCGTTGCGCCGCATTTTGGCGATCGCCCGCGAGCGCCGTCTGCCCGTACAGATCCACACCGGGGGAAATGATGACGAAAGAGACAACCCGATCGGCGGTTATCTCCCCTTTTGCCGGGAATTTTTGAGCGTGAAATTCGACCTCGCGCACGGAAAACCCGCCGCCGCCGTCCCCGATGCCGTCAATCACAATGAAAATATCTATGTCGACTGCGCCTACTGTAGCGCGGAAGCGGTTCAAGATTGGCTCGATGCCGGAGCGCGGGAAGAGAGGATTTTATTTGGCAGCGACATCCCCGTACAGCAGCGGCTTTTTGACCTGCCATTGACCGCTTATCTGCGGAAAACTTTGAAAGGTTTTTCCTCTTCAAAGATATTATCTCAAAATTTCAAGGACTTTTTAGCCAAATGAAAGAGATCGCCTATATTTCGTTGACGCCGCTCGGCGACGTCATTTGCTGTATGAATCAACTGGAGCATCTGAAAAAGCTCTATGCTCCCTGCCGCATCACGGTTTTTGCCATTCCGCTGATTGCCGAACTGATGAAAAACTCCGCGTGGGTGGATGAGGTTGTCACGCTGAAAGGCGGTGTGCATGGGGATCTGGATCTGACGGACTTTCGCGCTCCTGATACAGAGTTTGATGCTATTTTCAATATTGCATATCATCCGGTTTATCTTGAATTGCAGAATAAGCTCAAATGCAAATTACGCTATGGATCAGAATGTTCTTTGATGACTAAAGAGATGTGCGAGGCGAATTTTGACAAGTGGGTCAGTCAGGAATACTGGGACAACGTCACACTCAAAAAATACCGCACCGTCTGCGAGCAAATGGCGGAGCCGATCCGCCTCGTCGATCCCGGTTTCAGTTTTGTTTATCCGACGCTTACGCCGGAAACCTATCATCTGGAATCGTGCCCGCAGAAACTGCCGGAAAAATTCGTCCTCTTTCTTCCCGGCACCAGTTGGCTCGGCAAATACTGGCCCATCACAAAGTATCTTGCCGTTGCAAGAACGCTGAAAGCCGCCGGCGTGGATGCCGTTTTTGCCATCGGGCCGCAGGATCGGCGGCTTGTTCCCGATTTGAAAAAAAGCGGCTGTCTTGTATTGGATACACTCCCCTTTGCTCAACTCGGCTACGTCATCAATAAAGCGGAACTGATTATCGGCAACGACTCCGGGCCGATGCACTTTGCCTCGGCGTTTCACCGGAAAACGATCCACATTATCGCCAGCGGTTCCGCCTTTAACTGGTATCCCTATGAAGAACCGATTCACTCACTTGTTATGCCGCCGTGCGCCTGTGAGGAGAAATGCAACGCCTGTCAGAAAAGTTGCATCGGGCGTGTTTCCGTGGAAACGGTTGTCCGCAAGATGTTTGCAAAACTTGATCTGCCGCTGCCCCGTTTCCGCGAGGTCGCCTTTATGGTGCAGGATCGCATCGGCGATTCGATCGTCAACATCGACGCCATCGAAGCCGCCGCCAAAATCTATGCGCCGTGCCGCATCACCGTATTTGCTACGGAAACGATGAAGCCGTTTTTTGAAGCCTATGCGTTTGCCGATTGTGTGATCGACTTCAATGGCAAAGATACAAATTTGCCCGACGTCGAATACGACGCCGTTTTCAATTACCGCTATGAAACCGCGTCGCTGGAACTGCTCCGCAAAATGCGCTACAAGACGGCTTACGGCTATGAGCAGATCGACTTCCCCGAAGCCGTCTGCAAAGAGGTTTTTACCAAATACTTGCCCCTGACGATGTGGGATGATGTGAAACTGCGCCGCTACTCCAGCGTGACGGAGCAGGGCGCGGCGCTGATCCGGTTAGTCGATCCGGAGTATCACTGCAACGCGATTTCTCTCGGCGAAAACACCATTTGCACCGATTTTGCCGCCATCGGCGATCTTTTCGACCGCGAAACGGTGCTGATCATTCCCGGCGCCAGCAGTAAATACAAAGACTGGGGCATGGAAAACTATCTCCACCTTGCCGGAGAGTTGAAAACAAAGGGGAAACAGCCGCTTTTTGTGCTTGGCCCGCAGGAAAAGGAGTTATATCAAAAAGCCGCAAGCGACGCCGGATTCAAAACCGCCGTCAATCTGTCGTTGACCACCGTCGCCGCGCTCGCATTCGCCTGTCAATACCGCGGCTTTGCCGTCGGCAACGACACCGGCGTGATGCATCTTGTCCGCGCCTGCAACTGCCGCAGTGTGACAATTTGTTTTGAAGACACGCATCTTACGTGGGCTCCATATTCCGGCGAGCAGCACAAGGTCGTCCATGCCGATTGCGCCGATTATGAAAGTTGCCGCCAATGCAAGGCGATGAAGTGCCGGAAGGATCTGACTTATGAAAAGGTGTGGCATGAAGTCCAACGTTTCCTCGCGTGATCGGCACACCCTCAAACAGCTTTGTTTTCTGGCGAAAATATACTTCCGCAACCAGAAAAAACTGCTGACCATCAGTATTATACTGGGGTTTTTCGCCGAAACCTTGGCGATGCTGATGCCGCAATTGACCGGAAATCTCGCCGCGACGCTGAATGACTGGCAGCAATTCCGTAAGGCGGCATTCTGTTTCCTTTGCGTAGGGTTGGTGCAGTTTCTCTTTGCCGTAACCAATGACGTTTTTGACCGTCTGTTGAAGGACCGGTTGGGGCGTGATGCGTATCACTTCACCCATCAGAAACTTCTGACGATGGACCCTGATTATTATCAAAAGCATACTTCCGGCGAATTGATGCTCAATCTGAACTCCGGTTCGGGGATTGCCTACGAACTTTTGGAACTGATCTGCTTCCCGATTTTCTACGGCAGCGGCATGATCGTTGGGTTGATCTTTCTTTTTCAGTCCTTGCAGAATATCCATCTGCCTTTGTGGCTCACGCTCGGCTTGGTGGCAGGCATGGCGATTCAGCCGTTTCAGACGTGGTTTTTCGGCAAACTGATTGCCAAAGCCTATACAAAAGTCCGCGAGAGCGGCAAAGAGATCAATGAGGAAGTTTTGAATGATCTTCACGCCCCGGTGGAACTGCACCTTATGGATGCCGTCATGCGCCGGGTCAAAAGAATGTTTTCCATCCAGCATACGCTGGCTCTGCGCATGGACAAGGCGATGCTCCTGCACATTGCCAGTCGCTATTTTATGTCGCTACTGATCCTCCTGTTTCAGTTCGCCATTGTCATTTCCGTTTTACTCAATTACGATCTGCAGGGAACTGTGATCCGCGACCTGATCGCCTCGATTATGCTGATCCCGTTGATGTTCAACCACTTGAATAAGCTTCAGCAAATGTATAACGGCGTCAAGGATCAGGAGCCGTATATCGCCGCTGTCTACGAAATGTTTCAGCAGAAAAACAAGATTCCGGCGGGAGACTGCGCTTTCCCCGCCGGAAAAGATTTTGCCGTTGAACTCAACAATGTTTCTTTCGGCTACTGCGAGGAAAAAGCCGTTCTGCAAAATCTGAATCTGACGATAAGATCCGGCTTGATCCATGCGATCGCGGCTCCTGCAGGGGAGGGCAAGTCGACCATTCTGAAGTTGATCGGCAGATTGTATTTGCCTCAAGCCGGAAAAGTCTGCATCGCCGGAGTCGATATTTTTGCCATTCAGGAAGAATCGTTCCGGAAACATTGCATAATCTCTTCCCAGTTTCCGCTTTTTATCAAAGGCACGATCCGGCAGAATTTTCAGCTTCTGCAGCCGGATCTTACCGATGCCGAAATCATTGAAGTCTGTCAGAAGACCGGATTTTCGTCCATTATGGAAATTTCCCCGGAAGCAATTCCCGACTTTGAGTTGTCTTTGGGCGCCGACAACCTTTCCGGCGGCCAGCGCAAAATCCTGGCGTTGGCGCGATGTGTTTCCTGCGATCCCGCCGTTTTGCTTTTGGACGAGCCGTCGGTCGGAGTGGATGGGCCGACCATCAACAAGTTCATCATTCCGATCATCCAGAAGTGCAAAGAAACGATGACCGTGATTTTAGTCGATCACAATATGAGTTTGATTTCAGAACTGGCAGATCAGGTTTATGTTCTTACCGACGGTATGATTGTGGAAAGCGGTTCCCCCCGTGAGTTGCTGCAGATCCCGCAGGGAAATTTTGCTTTTATGTATGAAAAGTGGTCGCACTTGCAAAGTTGACCCTCCCGCAAGGCGTGAGTTGAAACCGTTTCGCGTCTGCCGACGCGATACTGTCAGGTCGCCCCTCCTACGGGGGCGTGACGTGTCCTCATGATGTTAATTGTACTGATTCCGAAAGGCGCTGCCCGTTTCTGCGGTGGCGGCTGATGGTTTGCGCCTCCGTGGCGAATTGCCGAAGGGGGGGATTTCGTTTCCGTTGTGGATAGGGGATCTGGCGTTTTACGGGGATTTTTTCTGCAAGTTTGCTTGACAAGGGCGTGTTGAATGGATATATTGACTGATACGATATGAATATGTCACGTTGCGCGAGATGAAGGAGTTTTGCGAATGTTGAAGAAATTATGGATCGTTTGTGCGGCGGCCGTGCTGTTTCTTGCGCCGGATGCGGCGGCTGAAATGTGGATCGAGCACGTGGCGCTGGATGTTCCCGCCCCGGAAGCCACCGCCAAGTGGTGGTGCGAAAATCTGGGATTTCACATCAAGGCAAAACTTCCGGTTCCGCCGTACGCCATTTTTATTGTGAATTCCTCCGATTGCTTCGCCATGGAACTCTACCGGGATCCCAACACGCCGTTTGCCCCAAATTATCACAAAATGTCGCCGGATAAAATGCACATTGCGTTTGCATCCAACGACTTGGAAGGCGATCTTTGCCGGCTGACCGCCGCCGGGGCAACCTTGGTTTCACGGGTACAAAATTTCGGCAATGAATTGGTTATGCTTCGGGATCCCGCCGGAATTCCGATTCAATTGGTCAATCGCACGACGCCCCTAATTCAAATCGACGCCGCGTGTCCAAAAAAATAAAAAACAGGTAAAACGATAAAGGAAGCAACGATGAAAAAACTTTTTCTTCTTTGTTCGGCGATGCTGGTCGCATTCGGCGCCGGCGCGCGGGAAAATAAACCGCTGGATTATTCCGACCGGGAAAACTGGATGATTTTTGCCGAGCGTTCATCCGCGGATCCCCAAGTGGATCTTTTCTATCTTTATCCGACTTGCACGTCGCCGGAGTGCAAGAGCGAGATCGGGGAAGTCGACGCCCATATGAAGCATATGGCGCGTTTGAGTTATTTGAAAGGCGCTTCCTGCATGTCGCCTTACACTTGCGTCTATGCGCCGTATTACCGGCAGATTTCCGTGGTCGGCATTCTGAAAGCCAAAAACGCCGACGATCTGGAAAGCATGTGCCGCGATTCGATTGTCAAAAGCGATGTTTTCGCCGCGCTTGATTTTTATTTCAAAAATCAGAATCACGGCAGACCCTTTATCCTTGCCGGCCATTCGCAAGGCTCCTGCAATCTCAAGATCGTCCTTGACGAATATATGAAAGCGCATCCGGAATATTTGAAGAAAATGGTCGCCTGTTACGCCATCGGTTTTCATTTCCCGGAATCCTGGTTCAAAGCCAATCCTCATGTAAAAAAAGCCGCGGGTGAAACGGATACCGGAGTTCTGATTTCGTGGAATGCGGAATTGCCGGGGGCGCTCAAGCCCAATTTTTGCATCGACTCCGGCTCGTTCGTCATCAATCCGCTCAACTGGAAAACCGATGAAACTCCGGCTGGGATCGAGCAAAATCTCGGCAGTATCGAAATTGACAATTCGACGCTGAAAGTCACGTTTTTTCCGGGGCAGACCGGCGCCTGGATCGATTTGAAGCGGGGCGCGCTGATCTGTGACGGAAAGGAGCTCCACGCTCTCTCGCACCCGCTTTTCGGCGATAAAAGTCTTCACCCCTGCGACTGGAGTCTTTTTTACCGGAACGTTCAGGAAAACGCGCAAAAGCGCATCGAGGCGTTTTTTAAGGAATAACGCCCCGATCGGGGTTGCCGCACGGCACCCGCCGCGTGAAGAGAATGTATCTCAAACTCCTCTGATATTATTTAGCTCAAAGCCCTCTTTCCCATCGTGGAATGACTGCGGTAGTCCGATCCTGCCGGGAAAATAAGTTTGTCGAAAGCAACTTGATTTTTCCTGCCGGGCAACTATATTATTCCAGCTCCGGAAGCATCAGCTTCAAGGTGAATAAGCAATGCAGATTGAGAGGGATAAAATTATGACCGAAATCGAGGAACTTGGCCGCCGTGCCCGCGTTGCGGCGGCAGACCTGCGCAGTGCCGCTCCCGAACGCCGCGCCGACGCGTTGAACCGGATGGCGGGAAAACTGGCGGAATGCCGCGAAGAAGTACTCAAGGCAAATGCCGCTGATATGGCTGCGGCGGCTGGACTTTCTACCTCGTTTCAAAAGCGGTTGTGCGTTGATGATAAAGTGTTTGAATATATGACCCGTCGTCTGCAGGAAGCCGCCGCTTTGCCGGATACGGTCGGCAGGATTTTGGAAGAACGCACGATGCCCAGCGGTTTGCAGGTGAAACGTGTTTCCGTCCCCATCGGCGTCATCGCAATGATCTACGAGGCTCGCCCCAATGTCACGACAGATGCCGCCGCGGTGGCGCTCAAAAGCGGAAACGCGGTAATTTTGAAAGGCGGCGCCGAGTCGTTGCGGACCAATCTCGTGCTCGCGCGCGCTATGCGCGAAGCGGTGAGGGAAGCGGGACTGCCGGAGGATGCGGTTCAACTGATCCCGACTGCCGACCGGTCGGCGGTGACGGAACTGCTGAAACAGGATCGGTATATTGATCTGGTGATTCCGCGCGGCGGGAAAAGTCTGATCCGTGCAATTGCCGAAGGCACGCGAATTCCCGTGCTGAAACATTACGACGGGATTTGTCATCAATATGTGGCAGGCGATGCCGACCCAGAAATGGCGGTGAAGCTGATCGTCAATTCCAAATGCCAGAATGTTGCGGTCTGCAATGCCTTGGAAACACTGCTGCTTGACGCCGAGCTTCCGGATTCTGCTTTGCAGAAAATTGCCGATGCGTTGCGGGAAAACGGTATTGAGATCCGCGCCTGTGAAGGCTTTCGCGCCCGGGTGCCGGGGTGTCTCCCCGCATCGGAAGAAGATTGGGATACGGAATATCTGGATAAAATTCTCTCGATCCGGCTGGTTCATGGAATGGAGGAAGCGATCCATCATATTGCCGAACATGGTTCGGGGCATACCGACGGCATCATCACCCAGTCGGAAGAACTTGCGGCAGGATTTGTTGCGCGGGTCGATTCCGCCTCGGTTTTGGTCAATGCATCGACCCGGCTTTCCGGCGGCGGGGACTACGGGATGGGGGCGGTCGTCGGCATCAGCACCGACCGGCTTCACGCCCGGGGGCCCGTGGGACCGGCTGAACTTTGCACCTACAAATGGGTCGCCGTCGGCAACGGTCAATTGCGGAAATAGGTCTGACGGGCAACCGCAAAACGCAGAGAAAGAGATTCCCCGATAGTTCCGCGGATGCAAAATTACAATGATTCGAGCCGTCTCCTCTTGGGTGGCGGCTTTTTTATTTCAGGGCAGGGGCAAAGGCAGTAGCGAATTCCGAAACCCCGGAAAAGAGAAATTTTTGAAAAGCCGAGTTCCGGTAAAAAATAAATGCTCGTTGAGGGGAGCACGCGCAGAAAAATAAAGCACGACTTTTGCCGGTATACTCAAGTCGGATCGTTATTGGGTTGACAATATCAGGAAACTGATGAAACTTGCAATGCCGTGACAGCAACTGGCGCGACTGTCATCGTGCTCCCACAACGTCCCCGTTGTCTGCGCCATCTTGAGGAAGTACCCCTTGATCTCCGCGAGCATTTGGTCGCGCAAACCGTAGTGCCGCAACAAGTCGAGACGGATGTAATTGCCCATAATGGCATTGGCGGGCGCGACGTCGGGGTAAACACCCGTCGTCTTGCGCTGCGGTCCGAAATCCCGGACGAGAGTCTGCCACAATTCGGGGAACGCTTCCGGCGTCGCCAGGTGAAAGTAAAATGCGAAATACTGACAGATTTCGCTCTTGTCGCCGGGGACGACGGCGAGTCTTCCATCCGCTTGCCGGAGCGCGTGGTCGCGGAAAAATTTTCCGTCAAAAGATTGTGATAAAATCGTTTTGCGCATCGCTTCGGCGCGGGTATGCAAATCTTTTTCGCCGTAGATATCGGCGACGGCGTCCAGCGCCGCGGCATAGAGCATATTGGAGGGATAGTTGACGTCCTGCGTAAAATGATTGGCGCAACTCCACTCGACGAAGACCCAGCTGGGGAGTTTTTCCAGAAGACCGTCGGCGTTGAGAAACGTATCCATATAGGCGAGGAAGTCAAAGACTTTGCCGCGCATCGCTTCGAGGATCGCCGCGTCGCCGCCGCGCTCGCGGTATTCGACCAGCTCGACGAGAAGCCACATTCCCCAGTTGGGGATGAATTGCCCCGTCGGGTGGTCGCCGGGGTATTCCATCGGGAACGCGCCTTTCGGCAAACCGGGATCGTCGTGCGCAAGCGCGAAGTTTTCGAGAAAAAAAGTCTCCAACAGGGTGCCGCCCGTCAGGAGATGCGCCGCGCGCGCCGTAAAAAAACTGTCGCCGAGATAGCCGCCTCGCTCGCGGGTCGGGCAGTCGCTTAATACATCGACGGCGTTGTCGGCAAGCGATTCGCAACCGGCGTCGAAAATCGCTTTCAGATCGGCGTCGCCGCGATAAAGTTCGCGATCGACGAGCGGGCTCTTGTACTCGCGAAGCGAAAAGTCGAGGATCTCCCCTTCGCCTTGATGCATCAGAACTTCGGCATATTGAAAGGCGTTGGGCTCGATCGCTTCGAGGTCGTAAACGCCCGGCGCAAGCAGATCCCAGAAAACCGCGCAACAGGTTTCCAGACGCAACGGATCGACGCCGCCATTTTCAGATTCAAGCTCGGAAAACATCACGACGAGCCGCCCCGGGGTGATGCAGCGGAACTTGACTTTCACGAAGCCGGCATTGTTGCATTTTCCGGCATAGAGCGTCGAAACGATCTCGCCCTTTTCGTCGCGCACATAGCGGCTGAGTTCCAAAAAGGCATTGACGTCGAGTTCCTCCTGACGATAGCCCTTAAACCCCTTTTGCCCGACGAGCGTCACCGCGCGATTCTGCACCGCATCCGAACCATCGCCAAAGGCGGCGCCGGGAGCGGCGTCGGGGAGGATTGTTGCTTTTTCCCGATAGGTGCGCCGGAGCGTTCTGACGATTTTATAACTGTGGTCGATCGCGTAATCCGGCTGGGGAACGCGCACAGGCAAATAACGCACGGCAGGGCAAACCTCCAATTCAAGTTCCGGCAAATCTTTGCGCTCGGGGGTGACGCGGTACGCCTCGAAAAAGAGCCGTTGATAACTCAGACGCGAGGTTTTGGCGACGCGCTCGTGCGACAGATCGAAAGCCTTGAAATCCTTCCCCGTCGCGGCGAGGATATTTTCGCTTGAAACGACTTCCGCTTGCAGAAAACTCGGCTGGTCGAGGTAGTCGAAACTATTGATATTGGCGCCGGAAACCTCGATTTCGACGACGTTTTCCCCGTCTTTCACGGCAAGAGGCAGCCTTTCGATGCGGAAATATCCCTGTGGTCCGCGCGCGGGGCCGTGCGCCAGAAATTCACCGTTGAGTTTGGCGCGGAAATAGGTGGATGCGGTGATTTTCAGACAGACTGCTGATTTTTCCGCAACGACAAAACGCGCAACAAAAAGGACAAAATCATTCATCTTTTTCCGTCTGCCGCGCGGCCATACCGGCACGGCGCGGAAAAACGCAACGTCACAAGTCATCTCTTTTTTGGTCATCATCATTCCTCGTTTGCTTTGGCGATCAACGCCGGTTGCCAGGCTTCCAGAGCGGCCCGTCATTCGCATCGCAGGTCCGCGCTTCTCCGACAAAAACGTGCATACACATGCAGCACGCGAGGAGAAATAAAAGTAGTATCCGACTCATTGTTTTTCGAGATTGATCGTTAAAGCTGAATTCTTTTTACTATACCATCGCGCATCGTTTTTTTCAACACGGAAAAAGGCGCGCGCGTACTTGATCATTTGCAGAGAGTAAAAGAAACTTACGCGTTCTCACTTGACGACGCTGAATAGTTTGCGGTACGCCTGCGGCGTCATGCACGCGCATTTCGCGGCTTTTGCAAGCGTGGTGTTGTTGCCCGCCTCAATTCGCCGATGTAAAAATCGCGTTACATTCAAAATCCTTTCGTCCGGCGGAATGAGCGCATCCCCAAGTGGAGCGCAAAATACTACGCGGAATGCATCAAAAACAACGCGATCCTGTAAGGAAAACACCGCGTTCCGGCAGTAGCCCGGGGAGGGGGGATTAAAAGCCCCCTTCTTTTTTTTTATCATACCGGCAATTTGTTTTTGATTTGATTTTTTGCAGATGCAATGCTATCATAAATAGTCGGTAATGAGATATGGCTTTGGCTTCCACAAGATGTGATGGCAGAATGCGTTGCTTGCGCATTTTGCACGAATTGTATTGAGAGAGAAATCAGAATGAGACATTTACTTTTGGCGGCGGTCGCCGCGCTGTTGCTCGCGGGATGCGCCGGATCAACACCTCAAACGCCGGGGTTCCGCTATGCCAGTTGGAATATCGGGCACTTCACGCTCGGCGGCTATTCCCGGCCGCGGCTCACGGCGGAGGAGGGGCCCGCAAAAGTCGCTCTCTACAATGCATTTCTGGACGAGGTCAACGCCGATATTCTCGGCGTCTGCGAATTCAGCATCGACGTCACCAATGACGGCAAGACGAAATCGCCGCAAGCGGTTTTCGGGCGCTACCGTCAACAGCAGATCGGGCCGTGGCATCACTTTGACTGGAATGCGCTTTTCGCCAACGATTTGAAAATCACGGGAACTTGTGTCAAGGAATTTCCGTGCTCGGTAAACGGCGATAGCGAGCCGAAGTATTACCTCGCAACGGAAATCGAGCTTGCCGGACGCAAAGTCATCCTTGTTTCAACGCATTTGGATTGGAATGTCCGGAAAAAGGAGCATCGCGATTTCCGCGCGCGTCAGATCAAGACGCTGATCGAGGATTTCAAGGCGGAAAAATATGTGATCATTTCCGGGGATTTCAACATCGTCGATCCCGATTCCGTCAAGGAGGATGGTTCCAAACAGGATTCTCCCTTGGAATTTCAGAAATTTGCCGCCGCCGGATATCAACTCGGCAATGACGGGCGCTTCAAGACGTTCCCCGCCGGCGCGCCGACGATGGCGCTGGACAACATCATCGTCAAGGGTTTTAAAATTCGTGATTTCAAGGTGTACGACCGCCCCGACTTAAGCGATCACGCACTGGTTTTGGCATACCTTGAAATGCAACCCTGAAAATTCGCTCTTGATCCTGCCGCGATAGCGGGTGACAAACTTGAAAAGTTGCGGAAAGATGCTACTGTAAAGCGTTGACGGAGCTTTTGCGCGTGCGGTTTATTTCATCACATTAATGTCTCATGAAAAGCTATTTCTCGGATTTGGATTTTTTAATTGTTCTTCAGCATACTGTTTCCCGCCCGATGCAGACGTTTTCGCTGGCTGAAAACAATTCCTTGGAATTTCTGTCATCGGGAGCGCTGACGATCCATTGGGAAAATGGCGCAACGACTTGCCTGACCGCCCCCGCTTTCTTTTGGATCCGATGCGGAACAAAATTCCGTTTTTCTCTGGCAACGGAAATTTCTGCCGATCATATCTATGCGGATGTGATGGGCCCGCGCAGCGAGCGGATGATGGATGCTTTGGACGAACTTTATCCCGACCGCTGTTTTTATCCCCGGAATTCCTCTTTTATGCATCAGCTCTTTACACGGTTGTTGCGGCTTTATCGCGATTCCCCCGTCGAGAATCAACGTGAAATGTGCGTGATCGCCGAGCAGATGGTGTGTCTGGCGGAGGAGGCGGCGACGGAGCATTCCGCCGACAAGGATCGCTACCACCTTAAAAAATTGGCGGAGGAAATGCGCATGGAGCCATTCCGGGAATGGGATTTTACGCAGGAAGTGCGGCAAAGGGAACTTTCGTTCGCTCATTTCCGTCGGCTCTTTCAGCAGGAATTCGGCGTGACGCCACGGGGATATATTCTTCAGCAACGGATGATCCGCGCCGCGGAATTGCTCTGCAATACCAATATGCGCGTCAAGGAAATCGAGGAAATTTGCGGCTTCCGCTCGGCAATCGAATTCTCACGCACGTTTCGGAAATACTACGGACTCTCGCCAATGAATTATCGGAATCAGAAAAAGAAGTAAAATATCACTTTTTGATAACATTTGTCACGAAATGGCAATTGTAAATTTCTCCCTTGCCGCGTATAGTAAGTTTCAGAATATTCCGGTTACAAGAAAGCGGAAAAAGGAGAAAAATGAAAACTCTGTTGACTGCGCTTGCCGTCACCACCGCGGTTTCCGCGTTTGCGAACTTGCGCGTCGGCGTTGCCGAAAAAGAACTTGACGTGCCGCTCTTTGCCGAACTTTACGGCTACGGTCCTTACGACGAACGCCGCCAGATGGAAATTCACGATCCGCTGTACGTGCGCGCCTATTCTTTTGCATAAATTCAAGTACCAGGACAACGTCGGGAAATTCGTTGTCGATCAACTCTTAAAAATGGAGGAAAAGTAATTATGTCAATGTCCGATCTCGCCATCAACGGCGGCAAGCCCGTATTCGAAGGCAAAGGCGCAATCGATCTCGCTCCGGCGTGGCCGATTCCCTTTCCTGAAACCGAGGAAAAACTTATCGAAATCTACCGTTCCGGCAAATGGGGCGGCGTCAAAAAGTATGAACAGCTTCTGATGGATGAATTTTCCGCGTGGCAGGGGGCGAAATACTCCGCGTGGATGGTAAACGGCACCGTCACGCTCGAGTGCGCCCTCATCGCGCTTGGCATCGGCCCCGGCGACGAAGTGATCGTGCCCGGCGTTTCGTGGATCGCCACTGCCGAAGCCCCGATCTACGTCGGCGCAACGCCCATTCTTGTTGACATCGACAAAGAGACGCTCTGCATCGATCCCGCGAAGATCGAAGAAGCGATCACCCCGCGCACCAAGGCGATCATCCCCGTCCACCTCTTCTCGGCGGTCTGCGATATGGATAAAATCATGGCGATCGCCAAGAAGCACAACTTGTACGTCATCGAGGACTGCGCGCACGCGCACGGTGCGAAACAGCACGGCAAGGGCGTCGGCGCGATCGGCGACATCGGCAGTTTCAGCTTCCAGCTTTCCAAGTTGATGACGGCGGGCGAGGGCGGCTGCTGCACGACCGACAACGAGGAGTATTTCGATCGCGTTTTCCGCGTGAGCCACATCGGCAACACCCGTCTCCACCCCGGCGTCAATCCGGCAATGGGGATGATCTGCCACCAGTATCGTTTTACCGATTTTCAGGCGGCGATCATCTACGATCAACTCAAGCATCAGGATGAATTGAAAGCCAAGCGCGAAAAATCGGCGAAGCGCATCAAGGAACTCATCAAAAACACGCCGGGCATCGTCGAACAGAAGTCGAGCTACGACGACGACGAGCGCGCCTATTATTTCTACGCATTGCGTCTGGAGCTTGAGCGCCTCAAGCCGGGCATCGACCGCAAGTTTTTGATGAAAGCGTTTCAGGCGGAAGGCGTTCTGCTTCACGAGGGGTGGGGCGAAACGATCATCGACATGGGTTGCTGGAACGTTCCGCCGGAACGCTACAAGCAGTACCCGATCCCCGTCAGCCTCGAAGCCATGCACGAGAGCGGTCTTTACTCAATGGGCAATCTCTTGCTCGCCGACGACGCCGTCATCGACAAGGTGGCGGAGGGCATCGACAAAGTGATGCGCGAATGCGCGGAATAACGGGATAATCCCGATCAAGTATTTCAAGGCAAAGGCGAAGTAACTCTTGTTCAGTTTCGACATTTTCAGCTTCTTGCTTGAGAATTGATTTTCCGCCTTGTCCGGCGACACTTGTTAAAATATCCGCGATCGTGTGACAAAAAGTACCGCAGTTGCGAAAAAATCCTTGTTTTATTTCGTTTCTGCGGTATATTATTGCGGAAAGAGGGAAAATACGATGGCGAAATACAATGTTGTCCGCATCCAGCATCTTTTGGCGATGCTCAAGGGAAACCGCTATTTTAATTATCCCCGCTTTCTCGCCGAGATGAAGCGGCTCTCCCCGACGGGGGCATGCAAATTTTCCGCAAGAACCTTGTCGCGTGACATCGAATTTCTCAAGCGCGAATACCGCGTGCCGATCGATCAGGAGCAGCGAAACGGTGCCCGTGCTCAACACTGGGGGCGCATGATGAAATATTGCAGTTTGCCGGCAATCGTTTTTGCCGGTTGCATCGTGATGGCAGATCCGCATAGAGGAATTGGCACTTTCCCCCGCAATCCGATTGGCGGACAACCGTCGTTTCACAATGTTCAGCCGACTCAAAACAATTCATTTTATCATACGCCGATGCCGTCGACCGTGTATACGCCGCCGTGTTATCAGACCTTTACTTTGGCGGACAGATTTCACACCCCGGTCATTTATGATGTGCCGTCCGTAAAACATCATTCGGAAAAGATTCAAACGCCGACGGTTATTGACAAAAGTGTGCCAGCGAACCCGGGGCGGATAGAAATTATTGAACAACCGATCGTAGATGGTCACGGGCAACATCGCTATCTGTTGAAATATCCGGACGGCCGAACGGAAGTTTTATATTAGTCTTTGATGCGTGACGAAGCGGCGCAGAAATTCTTCCGGCACGTGATCGACAATTCCGGCGTCGACGCCTACACCGGACGAACCCAATAAAACGTGGCGGTCGGCTGGCGTATCTTCGCCTGCAAAGCTTGATCAGCTTTGCAGGAGCCTTTTGCGCCGCCGCTATCTCGCGGTTGAAATTCAAGAAGACGGCGGCGCGGATTTAGTGCAAGGTTACCGGTTTTTCGGCAAAGAAGTGCCGGGAGTCGGTCGCGAACTGCAATCTCCTTTCCCCGGGAAGGAAAACGAATTTGTTTTCCCGCTCTGAAAAAACGGAAAAATCTCTTTCCGTTGCGACGAGTTCGACGATGGCGCTTTCCCCGGAAGCGAGGTGACACTTGGCAAAGTCGGCAAGTTCATGGAGTGGCTTTTCCCGATCTTCCGATTGCCCGGCAACGTAAAGTTGCACCACCGCGCTCCCTGCGGTTTTTCCCGTATTGACTACCTTGACGTGGCTGATGACGTCGTGCCCCGACGTCTGGCAATCGGTCAATTCATAGGAAAAGGTCGCATAGCTCAAGCCGTAGCCGAAAGGATAACGCACGTCGATATTGGCGGTGTCGAAATAGCGGTAGCCGACCATCTGTTTGTCGAGGTATTCCGATGCCGCGTGATATGGATCGGTGTCGCCGGGGAAAAGACGGTAGCGGTGACAGGGGTAATCCTCCAGTTTTTTTGCCCACGCCGCGCAAAGTCTGCCGCCGAAATCCGCCTTGCCGAAAACGAGTTCGGCGATCGCGCGCCCGCCCTCCATCCCGGGATACCAGACGGAAAATGCCGCGGGCACGCGGTCGATCCACTCCTCGATCCGGAAAATAGAACCGTGGATGAGGCCGACAATTGTGCGGGGATTGACTTCGATCAGCTGTTTGATCAACTCATTTTGCCCCGCCGGCATTTCCATATCGGGAATATCCGCAGGGGTATCCAATGCCGGAAGTCCCGTCGCCTCGCGGTCGGTCGCATGGCTCGTGCCGCCGAAATAAAGCACCGCATCCGCGGCGCGCACCGCCTCAAGATCAAGCGGAATCTTTTCATCGTAGAGCAAGCGGAAACTGACTTGTCCTTTGGTCGATCGGCGGAGAAATTCGATCTCCACGGGAACCGGCTTGCCCGCGATGCAATCAAGCGTAAAAACTGATTCGTAATCACGGAATCCCGGTTGCGTTGAATCCAGCACGGTTGCTCCGTCGAATTTCAATGCAACTTGACAATTGTCCAGATGGAGCAGACTGAAATTGCATTTCCCCGTGCGTTCAGGCACGAAAAATCCCTGCCAGACGGCAAAAAACGCCTTGTCGTCCAACGGCGTCTCCGGCGCATTGGAGCCGACAAAGGCATTGTCGCGCCCGAAGTGTTGCTCCCATTGCGTATCGACGCGCTCGAGGATCGGTTTTTTTTCGATGCTTTTCGTCGCGGGATCATAATCGAAAAAGCGACCGTCAAGCCCCGTCTTGCCCGATGCCGTGCGAAAAAGTTTCGCGGGCACGATATTGACCTGTTTGAAGCAACTGCCGGGCAAATAGGTGATTTCGACTTGGCTCCCCAGAAATTCCTTAAGTCCGGCAAGCGGCGTGATCTCGTATTCCGGATGGACCGAGCCGGAACCGCCGCAAAGGTTGTGATGCCCCATTTCGTGACGCAGATCGGCGCTCGGCCCGCAGACGACGATCTTTTTGCATTTTGCCGGATCAAGCGGCAGAATGCCGTTGTTTTTGAGCAGCACCGCGCCTTGCTGCGCAAACTTTTTGCACATCGTGCGGTGCTCTGCCGTATTGATCGCGCCGGGCAGCCGCTTGGCGTCGGCAAAACATCCGGTGCGCGCCATCACTTTGAGGAGGCGGAAAACGTGTTCGTCCAAAATTTCCTGCGGGATCAGTTTCTGTTCGATTAGTTGTTTCAACGGGCGGTTGTAGCGTGCATTCTCGCCGCCCGCCATTTCAAGGTCGATGCCGCCGTTGACACAGCACTGATAGGCGTTGCCGACCGCACCCCAGTCGGAAACGATCGCCCCGTCGAAGCCCCACTCGTTTTCCAGAATCTCCATTGCCAGATGGCGGTTTTCCGAAGCGTAGACGTTGTTGATCTTGTTGTAACTGCACATCATCATCCACGGATGCGCCGCTTTAACGACGATCTCAAAGTTGCGCAGATAAAGTTCGCGCATCGTGCGTTCGTCGATGTTGGCGCTGGTCACCCGGCGGCAGGTCTCCTGATTGTTGAGCGCAAAGTGTTTCGGCGTTGTCGCCACGCCGAGCGACTGACACCCCTTGACGTAATTTGCGGCGATTTTGCCGCACAGGACGGGGTCTTCGCCCAAGTATTCGTAGTTGCGCCCGCAAAGCGGCGATCTCTGGAGGTTCATCCCCGGACCTTCCAGCACGTTCATACCGACGGCGAGGATCTCTTCGCCGATCAGTTTGCCATATTGATATGCCGCTTCTTTGTCAAAGGTCGAAGCGAGCGAGATCGTCGCGGGAAGACAAGTTGCCGTGCGTCCATCCTCAAGCCGCACGCCGCGCGGACCGTTGTTGAGCCCGAGCGGAGCAATGCCCAGCCGCGGTACTCCATGGTTGTGTGTTTTGCCGTTGCCGTACAAAAGGCCGATCTTTTCGTCGAGCGTAAGTTCGGCAAGGATGGCGCGAAGTTCCTGATTGGTTTTCATCGAAAATACCTCAACGCAGATTCATGGATTTCAAGATGCCGAATTCGAGGCCGCGGATCCCGGCAAGCCCTTTCACTCTGCCGATCGCGGCGCTTGCGCCGCTTACCGCGAAACGCTTTGTCATCACACTGCACAGAATGCCGCCGCCGCCCGTGACGACCGCGACTTTGTTGGAAAGATCAACTTGCATAAAATATCCTTTCTGCTTTAAAAGTGCAGTTATAGTATATCACTTAAAAAAGAAAAAATCCACCGTTTTTGCCGGGTGGATTTATGCTTTTTTGATGATCAGAAAGTCCAGTTTGGCAAATTAATTTTTTGCGGCAGTCGAGCGTCGTCCGCTGGCGGTACTGCACACTCCATACATTCGCCGGAATATGAATGCCGAATGTGGGCGAGTTCAAAACGAATTCCTCGCGGAAGTTGCCGTTGCCTGTGATGACGTGCAAGGAACCGTGCAAGGCCATCAGAAATCCATCGCAACTTTTGTGCGCGAGACAGATTCAAAAAGCGATTTTGACTTTTTGTGCGATTTATTCGGCAATATGTGCTTTTTCTTTATTTGCCGTCGTGTTTTCTGTGATTCCGGCGATATGCGCTCGGGGAAACGCCGTAGTAGTTTTTGAACGAGCGGCAAAAATCAATTGCCGAAGAGAATAGACTGGTGTATTGGATCTTTTTGATCTGCATCTCGCTGTTGCTCAACATTTCCGCCACGCGGATCATGCGTTGCCGCATAAGGTATTCCCGGGCGGTGCATCCGAATTTCCGGCGGAAGATCCGCCGCAAATGGGTTATGGTGATGGAAAGCGTTTGGGCGATCGCATGGAAATCGTAATCCAGAAAAGGTTCGCTCCTGAATTGGGATGCCAGCGTTTCCAGATCGTACGGATCGGCATCCTGCCCACCATTTTTTTGAAGCGTATGCAGCGACGTCGCAAGGATTGTTTCAAGCAGTGCGACCATATCCGGATGGTTCGTCGCGGGGGCGCTGCGGTAGAGACGCATCAACTGATGAAACGACTCCGTCATCAATGAACCTTCCACAGGGTGAAAGCATCCTTGCGGAAATTTTTCATCAAGCATAGTCAGCATGCGTTCGCTGCGGGGACCGCTGAAATGGACTTCGTAGTGTTCGATTTTGGCGTTTTTCTGCAGTGAAAAAAGAATGCGATCCCCCTTGAAGAACCAAAAACATACCGGCCCTTCGAGCGTGATCTTGCGCCCCTGACGCTGCAACAAAAGCTCTCCCGCGGGAATGAACACCAAAGAATTATTTTCCGCTATGCTCTCTCTGCCGTGCCATTTATCCGCCCAGTGGTGCAAAACAATATCGATTTTCAGATCATCGAAATAACCCCTCATCCCATCCTCCTTTTTTTACCATACAGCAGAAAGACGGAAAAAGCAAGCGCAATCGTTCAAAAATGTTCGTTTGTGATAATATATGTTTAGAAACGTGAAGTGATTGTTAAAGATATTTTTTTTGCATATCCTTTGGTCGTCTGGTCATTGCGGGAAAATCTTTTTTGATAATAGATGTTCGTTAAAGCTAATTGTATTTTTTGAGAATATCGGTTATTTTAAAAAGCAAAAAAGAAACGCCGATGATTCCATGGAGAACGTGTGAAAATGAAAAGCAAATGGAAAGAATTCCCGCAAGCTTCTACGGATGTCAATGCCGAAAATATTTCATGTATTGTCAAGGGAGCCGATGCGCAATACGTGGTGCTGCGCGAGTGCGGCGGCAAAGTGATTTCGGTCTATGATCCCGTTGATGCATTCCCCGTTATCGTAAACGGCGATCCCGGAAAGGAATTTTCCGAGATATGCAGAAAGTATGACAACTACCGCTGATCGAGCTTGCCGTTTGCGTATGGCTGTGCGCCCCCCTTTTTTTATAGAGGCGGCAAGCTATTGATCGCATCTTTATGCGTGCGGCAAATTGCAATCGGCGTTCGTTTCGCGGCGCCGCCGCTTGCTACACTTCCTTTTGCATCCAGACGCCGATCAACCCGAGGGCGACAATGGGGAGCGCCAGCAGGAAAAAGAGACGGTAGCGCGCCATGCAGATCACGTCGACGCCGATGCGCCAGTCGCAGATCTTCCACAAAAACGCGGTGATCGCCGTCGTCAGAAATCCCGTCAGCACACCGTTGATCAGCGACTGCAGCGTCGCGGCGGAGGGCTGGTGTTCGACGGGGATGCACTTCAGGAAATACTGCCCCGTGCAAATGCCGCAACTCATCGCGTAAAACGGCGACAGTATGATCAGAAAGAAGACCGCGACGAGCAGTGCGGGGCTGAATTTGATCGGCAAAATCACCATCGGGTACCACGTGTAGGTTTCCGGCACGAGCTGCCAGTAAAGAATGAGCAAAAAGGCAAAGCAATAACTGATGATCAACGCCTTGCGCGGCCCGAGCTTGTCGCCGAGCGCCGCCGCCGGACGCGCAAACGCGACGCACATCATACTGCCGACAAAACTGATCCCCATCGCAAAGCTTTTGGAAACGCCGATCCCGCGCGTCATGACGAGCATATTGAGCGACATCGTCAACGCCATCGCGATCGAAAAACAAAGTTGCGCAATCACCATTCTCCGGAAACCGGAATCTTTCAGACACACCCACGCGTCGGCGAGCAGCGGTTTCTTTGCCGCTTCCTGGATCGCACTGCTCTCGTCGATGTTCCAGAGGCAGACCGACGACAGAATGCCGCAGCTCGCGCCGAAAACGACGATCCCGAAAAGCGCCCAGATCGACGAAACGTAGTGCAACAGCACGGTCAGCGCGATCGTGAAAACCGCCGAAACAATCTGGTGCGCCATTGAGGCAAACGCGAGGAGTTTGCCGCGTTCGTTTTCATGCGTGATGTTGCCGACGAGCGCCGTGCTCATCACGTTGCCGGCCGAGCGGCAACCGTAAAAGAGAAAGGCGCCGCCGAGCAGAAATCCGATCGCAATGTAAGGATGCCCCAAAACGCCCCAAATGGCGCACGAGCCCATGATGACGGCGGCGATATTACGGAGAAACCAGAAATTGCCCTGTGTGCGGGCGGCGCCCCATCTTTCCGTCGAAATTTTGCCGAGCGGCAACCAGATGCAACCGAAGTTCATCATCTGCGCCAGAATGGTGAAAACGACGTCGGGAAGTCCCAACTGATTGATGATAAAGAGCATCACCATATCGCTGACGCACAAATAACCAAGCCCGTTGAGCAGATTGTAGGCGATGAAAAACCGCTGACTTCTTTTCATCTGGGCGTCGGTCAAACTGGGATAGATCATAATCAACCTCTTGTCAAAATGACGGATCATATGTTCTGCCGATCATATGATATGCGCCGATTAAAAATACAAATGACGAAAGGACCTTTGAGAGATTTTGCTCTCAAAAGTCCCTGAATGAATTGCTATTCGGGGAGCAATCCCGGCGTCAGCCCAAGCGGCAGCGCTTCCGGGCGATCGCAGGTGGTTTTCAAAACGATCTCCTTTTTCGCCGCGCTGGACTTGTCGAATGCGAGCATGATCTCAAGCACGTGATTCGCCAGTTTTCCGTTGGCGCGGTGCTGACGGCCGCTGCGCAACGCATACGCCATATCCGCGGCGCCGATCGAGCGGGAGTTTTCCGTATAGCCGTGGGTCAGCGGCACTTCTTTCCACGCCTCGTAACCCGGCTTGAAAACGCGGATGACGCCGCCGAACATATTCGGGTCGGGCACCTGCATGGAGCCTTCCGTACCGTAGATCTCAATGGGGGGATGACCGTGCATATGGCAGTCGAAACTTGCGATGACGGTGATGAGCGCCCCGCATTTGAACTTGATGACCCCGGTGAGATGCGTATTCACCTTGACCGGATATTGGCAAAACGGCGTGTATTTGTCTTTATATTCATCCGCAACCACGGGGCCGTAGGTTCGGGTCTCGGAGCCCTTGGCCGTGACCGCCGTGACGCTTTCCGCCGGGCCGAGCATGTTGACCAAACTGGTGATGTAGTACGGTCCCATATCGAGCATGGGGCCCGCTCCGTAATCGTAGAAAAACGGCGCCTGCGGCCAATCTTCCGGTCCGCGTTCGAGGATCATCGCGGTACCGGAAAGCGGCTTGCCGATCCAGCCGTCGTCGATCAATTTCCGCGCCGTCTGCTGGGCGCCGCCGAGGAACGTGTCCGGCGCGCATCCGACGCGCAAATTCTTTTTCTTGGCGAGCGCCATCACCTTTGCCGCATCCGCGGCGTCGACGCCGAAAGGCTTCTCGGAATAAACGTGTTTGCCGGCGTTGAGGATCTCGAGGTCGATCTGCGAATGCGCCTTGGGGGGCGTCAGATTGATGACGATCTTAATGTCCTTGCGGGCGAGGAGTTTCTTTTTGGTCATGCTGGGCACGCCGAAAAGTTCCGTTTTTTTTGCGGCGCGTTCCGGTTGATTGTCGCAACAGGCGACGACCTCAAGGATGTTGAATTTTTTCGCTGCCTTGAAATAGGTGTCGGAAATCATTCCGCAGCCGATAATGCCGATTTTGGTCGTTTCCATTATTTATTTCCTTTGGCAAGTTGGTTTTCGGTCATAAACTTGTAGCTTTCCTCAATCGCCTGATACATTTCAACTTGGCTGTAATCAAGTTCGACGATGATCGCTTCGACGGATTCCGGCAGCGCCGAGACGATTTCCTTGATGGGCAGAGTTCCCTGACCGAGCGGCAAAAGATCCACTTTGCGGTCGAGGATGCCCTTCACCAGTTTGTCGCCGGAAACATTTTGCGTAACGACGCCGTCTTTCATGTGGACGGAAACGGTCTTGTCGGCAAACTTTTTGAGCATTTCAACGGGATCCTCGGTGCCGCGGTTGGTGCTCCAGAAACAGTCGATCTGATATTTCAGATTGGGGCAGAGTTCCTTGTAGATCTCGTATTTGATCTTGCCGTCGATGCGCTGAAATTCAAAATCGTGGTTGTGCTCGACGAGGGTGAAGCCGTTCGCCGCCAGGATTTCCTGCATTTTGTTGGTGTTTTCCGCCGTACGCTTGATGGCGTCGAGATCGGCGAAATCGGCGATCCAGTAACCGCAGACGATCTTTTTCAAGCCCAACGCATCGGCGGTGTCCATAATCTCGCCGAGATCCCGGGCGTCGCTCGCCCACGGCGTGTGCGAAGAAACCATATCCAGCCCCAGATCGTCGAGAACTTTGCGGAATTCGCGGGGGCGGATGTTCCACAGCCCGGCGGGCTCCACATACTTGTAGCCGATGTCGGCAACGCGCTTGAGCACGCTGACGAAATCATAGCCGACTTTTTCACGCAGAGAATAAAGTTGCACACCGATCGGTTTCATTTGAAAAACTCCTTTTTGATGATGTTTTGCCGTTTCGCCTTGTTGACTTTTTCAACAAAGGTGATATGTTATCTTTCGTTAACATAGCATCGGATTTGATAAATGCCATTGACGAAAAATACTTTTTATTAACGAAAAATATGCCATGCTGCAACATTTGAAGAGAATCACGTCCGTTGTTTTTTTCAAGGCGCCCGCCTACAAAAAACTGCGCCCGGTGACGATCGAAAAAAACATGGAATGTCTGGAACTTCTTTCCGGCGGTCACGTCTTTTTTGCCGGTCCCGACGGAAAAAACACGGTCTACGGGCGCGGCTCGCTCTTTTGGCACCGGGAGGGGGAAAACACGGTTCACCGCTACCGCGAAGACGATCCTTATTCCTGCTATGTTTTTGAATTCGAGGTCGAGAAAAAGAAAAAGATCTGCCCGCGCGTGACGATCCCGCTTTACACGGAGCCGCTGATGGGATTTGCCGAAGAGATGTTCCGCCGCTACCACTCGGGCGAAAGCGAGAATCCGGCATTTTGCGCGATGGTTTACTCGACGCTTTTCTGGTACGCCACGGGGCCCCAGCGCAACCCGGGGGAATCTTACCCGGAAGCGCTGAAAAACGCCTTGGATTTCATGGAGCATAATGTAAGTAACAGTCTGCAATTGAGCGACATCGCCGCGGCGGCGGAAATCAGCAAGTCCAATCTTTTTACCATCTTCAGACACTATTTGAAAACTTCTCCGCACAAATATTTATTGAAATTGCGGCTCAACCGCGCGAAACAGCTTCTGGCCGCCGGCGAAAGGTCAATCAAAGAGATCGCCTTTGATTGCGGATTTGAGTCGCTGGAAGTCTTTTATCGGCAATTTTCCGCCAATGAAAATGCGACCCCCGGCGCTTACCGGAAACGATTCTGCATTCTGGAGCAGGATTGAGGACTTTGGTCTTGAATTTTATGCCAATAAAATGTATTTTTCGTCAATTGCAGAATGAATGCATGATGCTATATTGTATACGGAAAATCTGAAACCGAAATTTCGTCAAGAGGGCATCGTCATGAAAATTTCCGTACCCGTGATCGCCAAGGTCGATTTTTTGCTGTTGGGCGCTTCCGTCGAGGGGTGCCGCAAGGCAGTTGAGCTGGCGGAAAAAGGCTATTCGGTGTTTGCCGCGACTCCCTACGCTTATTTCGGCGAGGATTTGTGCGCGACGCTGGAACTTCTGACGACAAAAAACGCGACGCCGGCGCAGTTCAAGCACGACTTGGATCAGCGTTTTATCCGAAGCGGGATCAATTTTCTCTTTCAATCCCCCGTCGTCGCGTTGACGCAGGATGCTTCCGGCAATGTCGCCGGCGCCGTCATCGCCAATCGGACGGGCTTTCAGGCGATTTCCGCAAAATGTATTTTGGATGCGACGCAATGGGGAGTTGCCTCGCAACTTTACCACGGGAAAAACGCTTTTGTTCCCGGGGAATATGACGTTTCCCTCATTCAGGTGGGGGCGATCGCTTCGGATTGTGAGTTGCGCGTCGAAGAACTTCCCCGCGTCGTTGAGGACGGCAGGGAGTATCCGGTTTTCCGGGCGACGAAGCGATTTTTCTTTCCGGAATTTTCCCCCCGATCGCTCAACGAGGCGCTCATTGCGATGCGCCGGGCTTGTTTTCATTCCGACATGGTGCGGTGCGCTGATCAATGCACTTATCATTTCGGCAAGGTCTGCGATCCGGCGGAGCCGACTTCCGGCGTCATCGCCCGGGAACATTTTGCGATGGCGGAAAAGATCGTGCAAAACCGCACAGTGCGGGAAGCCGTCGCCGTCAAAGATTTGAAAACGCCGGAAAAAGATTTCGACGTCGTCCGGCTCGACCCGCCGATCCGCTTTGCCGACCGCGCGTTGCCGGGCGTGGAATTGGATCTCAATGCGCTCCCCGTGTGGGATTCCTGCGACGTGTTGGTCGTCGGGGCAGGAACGGCGGGGG
>DCFZ01000034.1:36556-47001 GCA_002314455.1 Lentisphaeria bacterium UBA1791
GGGCGCCCGCCGCGATCGCGGCGGCGCGCGATCACGCCAAGGTCGTCGTCACGGAAAGTATGGCATACCCCGGGGGCGTTTGTACTTCCGGTATGATCTGCACCTACTGGTACGGCAACCGCTGCGGCTTCACCCGCGAGTTGGACAAGGCGTGCTTTGCCATGGGGCCGAAGCCCAATTTCGACATTTTTAAACGGAATACCTACAACCCCGTCTGGAAACAGCAATGGCTGATGCAGGAAATGGACGATCTCGGCGTTGCGCAACGCTATTTTACCTTTTGCGTCGGCGCGGCGGTGCGCAAAAACGAAATTTGCGGGGCGCTGTGCGCCGGCGCTTTCGGTTGCGGCGTGATTTTGACGAAACGCGCCGTCGATGCGACCGGCAACGCCGATCTGGTTGCCGCCGCCGGCGGCGCCGTTATGCCGCTGGTCGCCGATGAACCGGTGATCCAGGGTGCCGGACTTGCTCCGTTGCCGTTGCGTGTGCATGAAGAAAATTCAGATGAAAATAGCGATTACAGTTTTGTCTGCGACGCCGACGTCGCCGACGCTTCCCGTTTCTTTGTGATGTCGCGGGGGAAATTCCACGACTATTTTGACGTGACCAACTTTTTAGACACCCGCGAACGCCGCCGGATCGACGGCGATCTTCAGCTTCAGCCGCAGGATTTTTACGCCGACCGGATGTATTCCGACACCATCGCGATCGCCCGGAGCAATTTCGATACGCATGGATTTGTCGTGCATCCGTTGTTCCTGCTCAAAGCTCCGGCGCGGGACCCCTACTGCGCCAAAATTCCCTACCGGGCGCTGTTGCCGAAAAATCTGGAAAATATCCTTTCGACCGGTTTGTCCGTCAGCGCGCACCGCGATTGCATGCCGCTGATCCGGATGCAGGCGGACGTTCAGAATCAGGGATATGCCGCCGGCATTGCGTCGGCGATGGCGGCGAAGGAAAATTTGCCCATGCGCAAAATCGACGTCAAAAAACTTCAAAAGCGACTCATCGACAAGGAGATATTGCCGCCAAGCGTCCTCGATGAAACGGATTCCTTGGGCAAAATGACCGAGGATTCCGGTTACGGCGCGCTCGCCGCCATTTTTCTGGATGAAAAAGCTGCTTTACCCCGGTTGAAAGAGAAATTCGCCTCGGATCAATCCAACGTTGAAATTGCCCATATCCTCGCGTTTCTCGGGGACGATACGGGGAATTTTCTGCTGGAAAAAACGGTCGGCGGTATGAGCTGGGATGCCGGGTGGGATTACCGCGGTATGGGGCAATTTGGACCATCGCTGTCGCCGCTTGACAGTTTCCTCCTTGCGCTTGACAGGATTGGCGGCGGTCAATCGTGCGTCCTGGAAAAGCTCCCAAGCGTTACGGAAAAAACCGAGTTTTCCCATATTCGGGCGCTGTGCGTGTCGTTGATCCACCATCCGCAGCGGGAGGCCGCGCCGGAATTGAAACGGATCCTCGCGCTTCCCGGTATGTGCGGACACGCAGTGCAAAATTATGCCGATGCGCTCGCTTCCAACCGGGCGGAACGCGACGACACCAGCGTGCGCAATTGCCAGCTTAAGGAAATTTATCTTGCCAAGGCGCTGCATCAATGCGATCCCGCGGATCCCCTTGGTGCGGAGCTCCTTGAAGCGTACCGCAATTCGATGCAGGGGTACTATCTGCTTTTCGCAAAGAAATCATTTCTCCATCGCTAAAAGATGGTCGATCACGAAATCTGCGATATTGTCCTGATATTTGAATTTGAGGCCGTGCATATATTCGTAGACCTCGTAGAATCCCCAGATCGGCTCCTTGCTGTTGAGCGCGGCGATGGAGGGATATTTTTTCATGATGCGCTTCGAGGGGAAATAGGAGGCGGAACCGTTGGAAACTTCCGCCAGAAACGCGTGTTCGGCCTTGGCTTTTTTGAGCAGTTCCAACCCCGGCTCGATGAAAAATTCACCCGGCACGAAAAAGAAGGTGGCGGAGCCTAACTGCACGACCTGAAAATCGTGGAACGAACGAAGCTCCTTGCCCATTTTGACCAGCACGATCATTTCCTCAATCCGGCGGACGAAATTGCGGTAAAACTCGACCGCCAGCGGATTTTCATGCGTGCGGGCGAAATTTTCCCAATCCCGGGCTTCCGCTTCCAGTTCCGTCACGTTTTTTCTGACAACCGGAAATTCGACGCTTTGAAAAGCGTATGACAATTTGCCGCAATCAACTTTTCTGCCGCCCGCAGAAAGGCTTTTTTTGAGCTGATCTACATACTTGTTGCCGAGCAGGTCGGCGGAATCGTCGCAATTGCGGACGGTGTTTTCCGTGGCGGGATTGACGTCGCCGCAGGCGCCGAGGAGGAAAAGCGGCATATCCGCTAAATGCGCCTGCTTGATCTTGTCATTGGCGGCGCCCATCCAATCCGCCGAGACCAGCCGGTGGGTGCATCCATTCATGCTGGTGCCGTGGACGCCGTGGTTGTGGATCAGAAGTTTGGTGGAGCCGTCCGCGCGCTTGAACGCCATCCAGCGGATCACGGGGTCGGTTGTGCCGCCGATGCCGTCGTCGCGGTTGAAGCCGATGGGATCGGTGACGGTGACTTCATCGGCGTAAATGGAAGCGATCTCTTCGGTGTGCAAACAGGCGTCTTGGGCGACTTCAAGTACACTTTTTTGCCAGATGCCATAAACTTGAGGATGCGCTTCGCCCCAGCCGATGCTGGCGCCCATCGGCCCCATATAGGGCGCACTGTGCGTATGGGTCGCAACGAAAACGATGCCGTTGGGATCCAGACCGAATTCGGCGACGAGCTTGGCGCGCATTTCCCGACAGTAAAGATCGTCGATGCAGCAGCAATCCGTATAAACGATCAGCACTTGCTTTTCACCGTCGTTCAAAAAGAAAGCGCGAATGTAGAGATCGTCGTGGACGCCCAGATTTCGCCGTCCGGCAAAAGGACCGTACCCGTAGAGTTCCGCAAAGAGCGGCACCTGAAACACTTTTTCCGCACAACCGACTTTCAACATAGCAACTCCTCTGGTTTGCCATAATATAGACGCAAAAACAAAAAAGACAAGCAAAAGAAATAAGATCGCGAAACGGGAAATTGTTTTCTGTCAGGACGATGCTATATTATAACAATCGTAACAAGGAGTTTTTTATGGCGAAAATCAGGATCGGCTGGGCGTCCCGCGATGTTTCGACGACTGCGCCGACGTGTATTTCCGGGCAGTTTTCGGTGCGGATATCCCGCGGGATCATGGATCCCGTTACGGTCACGGCGCTCGTCATTGATTCGGATGGCGAATTGCTGACCATGGTCTCCTGCGATGTGACGGAATTCGACCCCGGCATCACGCGGCGCATCCGCAGAAAAATCGGCGAAAAGTGTCCCTGGATTGCGCCGCAAAAAGTGCTGATCAATGCGACGCACACCCATACGACGATCGACATTTTTTCCGGGATGTACCGCGCCGGCAAAGACTTCCCGCCGGAAAAGGAACTCCCTTTCGAAGATCCCGAAAATTGTCGCGAATTTTTTGCCGATGCGATCGCCGACGCCTTGAACGAAGCGTGGCAGACGCGGGATATCGGCAGTTACGCCTTTGGTTACGGCTTTGCCGCCACCGGCTTCAGCCGCCGGGTCTGCTATCTTCGCGAAGTCGAAAAAAAGACGATCCCCGGCATGTACGTCGACGGTCAAACGCGGATGTACGGCAAGACGAATACGCCCGATTTCAGCCATTACGAGGCGGGCGTTGATCCGTTGTTGAATACGCTCTACACCTTTGATCTGCGCGGCAACCTTACCGGCGCGATCGTCAATACGCCTTGCCCGTCGCAACTTTCCGAGTGCGAATGGCATCTTTCCGCCGATTTCTGGAATGAATTTCGCGCGCTTGCGCATCAGGAGTATGGCGAGATCCATATTTTGGCGCAATGCGCCCCGGCGGGCGATCTTTCGCCGCGCTTGCTCCATTATCAGCAAGCGCAAAAGCGGCGTTTGGCGCTGCAATACGGCGACGATCCGCTTGCCGCGCGCAAAGACCTCGCCCAAAGGCTCTTTGCGGGATTTCAGGAAATTCTCGCGTGGGCGAAAAAGGATCTGCGCGACGAAGCGCCGATCCTCAATCGCGTTGAAACGCTCCAGCTGACCGCCCGGCAGGTGTCGGACGAGGAATACCGCGAAGATCGCGACGCTCTCGCGGAATTTGCCAAGATTCCCTTTAAAACCGATGGCACTGCGCTCGAAAGAATCGTTTTCAACTCCGAACTTGCCGCCAAACGCAATCGCTGTCAGGCGATCGTGCGCGTTTACGAGGAGCAAAAAGAGCATCCGACGGTGCCCGTCGAGATCCATGTGCAGGCGTTGGGCGAGATCGCCTTTGTTTCGAGCCCGTTTGAACTATATATGGACTACATGCACCGCATTCAGGCGCAAAGTCCCTTTGTGCAGACATTCAACATCCAGTTGACGGAATTCGACGCGCTGCGCGAAGATGATTTCCGCGGCTATTTGCCGACGAAGCGCGCCGAAGCGGGGGCAGGGTACAGCGCCAACCGCTACTGTTGCCGGGTGTTTTCCGACGGGGGAAAGCAGCTGGTCGAGGGAACTTTGCGTGCGCTTAATGAAATGTACGACAAATTAAAGGAAAAATCCAACTGACGCGGCGCGCGATTTTTTGATTGGAAAGATTTCCGAAACGATATGAAAAAAATATTGCTTGGCTTACTGGGGGTTTTTGTACTTCTGTTTCTGGCGGGCGTCGGTTTCTACTTTTATGCCGCTTCACGCTTTGATCTTGTCATGCGCAAGAGCGAACTGCCTCTGCCGGAAGGCTATGAAAAGCTGGACGGCATCAAGATCGTCCTCATTTCCGATTTGCATATGACGGATGCGTTTGACGATCTGCAGCATTTCCGCGAGATCGTCAAAAAGATCAATCAGGAGGAGCCGGATATCATTCTCTTTGCCGGCGATTTTATTGCGACCGACAACGTCGAACGGCCGCTTTCCCCCTCGCGGATCATCACGCGCATGCATATGCTTCACGCAAAATACGGAATCTATGCCGTGACCGGCAACCACGACTGGTATTCCGAAGCGGGCGAAACCGTCAGCCGGGAGTTGCGGCAGGTCGGGATCCATCTCTTGGACAACGATTGCGCCACGATCCCCGGAATCTGCAATATCGTCGGCGTGCAGGATCAGGAAGGGCCGCAGGGCGTGCAGGCGGAAAGAGCCATGCAGAAGATCGCCCCCGCACTGCCGACCATCGCGTTGGTCCACCGCCCGGAATACTGGGAAGCTTTTCCCGGGGATGTCAAAATCTTTTTTGCCGGTCATACGCACGGCGGGCAGCTCCGGTTGCCGATCGTCCGGGATATTTTGCTGAAACATACCGATGAGGAAAAATATCCGGATCACGATTGCGTTTTGCCGGATTATCGTCAATTACACATCACCTATGGAATCGGCACATCCTGGATCCGCGTCAGGATCAACTGTCCGCCGGAAGTTCGGTTGTTTGTGTGCCGGAAAGGAAAAAAATGAAAGTTCTGCTTCACAAGTCGCGTTATCTTTTGGTGCCCGTTTTCGTGTTTGAACTCTTGTTGGGCGGGGTCGCAATTTACTTTTTGCACAGTCAGGCGGATGAAACGGTCAAGGAGTTTCTCTCGTTGCGGCTCATCGACAGCATCGAATTGCTGCGCAATGCCGAGGGCGATATGAAAATCGTCCGTATGACCTACGAGAGCGGCGCATTGGCAAAATGCCGGACTTTGGCGCTCGCTTTTGAGGTAAACAAGGAAAAAGAGAATTTGCCTCTGATCCTTGCCAACCTCGCCAATGCGCTGGATATTGAAATGTATTCCATTGCCAACGAAAAAGGGATCGTCGAATACAGCAATGATCTGAATGCGATCGGCTATGATCTGAATTCCCAGGATCAGTCCCGTGAATTTCTGACGGCGCTGACGACGCCGCACTCGATCTTGGTTCAGAAACCGATGCCGAGGGGGATGGACGGCAAGATGTTTCAATACATCGGCATTCCCCTGCGCAATCAGAAAGGGGTCGTGGCGATCGGCTATTCGCTCAAAAACTATGAATCCATCGAGTCGACAATCTCGTTGCAGCGGCGAATGCAGGCGATGCGCATCGGCGAGGCAGGGTGCGTACTGATCGTGCGGGACAATCGGATTATTGCGGCGGAAGACTCCTCGGTCTTGAATAAGGATCTGCGGCAGATCGGCATATCTGCGTTGGGGGAAGCCGGAGATTTTTTTCATGTCAAACTTCACGGTAAAAAATACATCGCAAGCTACGAGTCGATGGGCGATCTGATCTTGATCGGAATGGTTCCGGAATCCGAGACGTTCGGACTTGTCCGGCTCTCGATTTTTTGGATCATTTTTCTGCAGGTGGGCGTCCTGGCGTTGGTTTGGCTCATTTTTTTCAATAATCGAGCCCGCAGCTCCAGGAATCGGCGTTCACTCCAAAACGGCAGAAAATGAACGAAAAACTGCCTTGACTTACCCCGGCGTCATTTGCTTTTTTCTGCGATCGGCAAGCGGGCGCGGCGCTCTGCGCTCAAATGTTGCTATCCCCTGACAGGTTTTGCAACAGCTTTTTTTTTTCCGGGAATACGTTGAAAGTAAATCAGCAAAAGCATCAGCAAGTAGCTTGCCGGAGTCAGCACGAACGATGCCGTCAAGCCGATCTGATCGCCTAAAATGCCCATGCACCACGCCGCGAATCCGCATCCGGGGATCCCTGCGCAACTCAACAGGATGAAGATCATCGTCGGGTCGTCTTCGGGCATGCACAAAGTGCAGTAACTTTGCACACTGACCCAAAACGGCGCCACGGCGACGCCGCAAAGTCCCAGCAGTATGAAAATGCTCCCGAGCGCGATGCCCCGGGATGGGATTTGCGTCGCCAGCGGGATCAGCGGAGTCAGCAACAAGGTGATCCCCGCAAAAACGAGCAGCGATTGGCGAATTTTTTCTTCGCGGATCCACGCCCCGAAGCCCAACCTGCCGCAAAACATTGCAAAACACCACGTCCCGACGGAAAAAGCGCAGATCATTGCGTCTGCGTGCAATTCCAACTCCAGAAAACTTGCAATCCAAAAAGTGATGCAGAACTCCCCGACTCCGGTGAAAAACATCGCGAGAAAAAACCACCAGAAACGCGCTTGCCGGACGACCGACCGGAATTGAAAACTCACTTTGGCGAAGTCAAGCACATCCGCCGCGTTGCGATCCGGCACGCCGGGGCGGGGAAACAGGAGCAAGATACCGGGAACCAAGGTCAAAATCCCACAGATCAATACCAAAGTCCGCCACGTTGCGCCCACGTGCGGCAAGAGGGCGGCAAGAATCACCATCAACAGCATCCCGCCGGGAGAAAATGCCTGTCCGATATTCATATAGCGGGCAGGCTCCACCGGGTGGCATTCCTGCAAATAGGGGGTCAGCAAACCCTCCAGAATTCCTTCCCCGATGCCGGCAAGCGTCAGGGTGACGAGGACGCCCCCGTACCCCGGTGCAAAGGCGGTTGCCATAATGCCGATGGCAAGCAGAATATTCGCCCACGCGAGCGACAACCGTTTCCCCCAGCGTCCCGCCAGAAATCCGCACCCGAGCATACTCAACACCATCGCGATGCTGATTGCCATTTGCAGAAATCCGCCGAGTCCCTTGTTGCCGTCTGCCAGCGAGAATCCGAGATCCTGCGCGAGCGCGGTCAGTACGAGCGGCAACACGATCGTACAGCAGGCGTAGCCGCTGAATGAGGCAAAAACGATCCCGTCGTGCAACGTCAACTGCAGTGCATTTTTTTTCACCGTGAAATCTCCCTGTCGTCATCCTTGCTGGTGATTCCCTTAAAATAGACGCGCTGTCGCGCATTGTAAAGCCGCATTTCCGGTTTTTGGGCGTTTTTCTGTCTTTTACAAGAGATAACGCAGATTTTTTCCTTCACTTCGCGCAAGATCGCGGGATCGTTCCTTTTTTATTCCGGGGGGGGCGGCGATCCGACGGCATGGCGGCGGACTGGGTGCGTTTGCCCTACGACTTGCTCGATCAAATATCGCGCCGCATCGTCAACGAGGTAAAAGGGGGCAACCGCGGCGTTTACGACGTCACGTCCACCCCCCCCGAGCACCATCGAGTGGGAATGACCATCCCGCTATTGCTCGACGGCGACTTTCAGTTCTCCAAAGGAGGATATGCAGAGCAAGTTGTTGCGTGCCTGACAATTGGAAAACTTGCCGAGCACGGCGACGAGATCTTCGTCTTTAAGGAGGTGGCGCGGATCGACGATGCTTGAGATCGCCAGCACCGCCTGCGTTTCCGGCGTCGCGTCAAACGGCACCGGCACGGGGAAAACGCCGTAGCTCAACGCCAGTTGCCGCATTGTGATCTCGTCGGGCGTCGGGGCGTAGATACGGATCTTGGGGCGAAATGCCGAGCAGAGCCGGGCGGAGCGGCCGCTCAACGTACTGCTGACGATCGCCTTGACCGGGATCGAATCGGGCGATTTGACTGCCGCCAGCAAGAGAAAATTGGCGGCGCTGTGCTCCTCTTGAGACGCGGCAAGTTCGGGGAAAAATTCTTCGGGCGCGCGTTCCGCTTCGCAGACGATCTTTCGCATCATCTCGACGGCGAGCAAGGGATATTGACCGTGCGCGGTCTCGCCGCTGAGCATAACGGCGTCGCTGCCGTCGTAAACGGCGTTGGCGACGTCGCTCACTTCGGCGCGCGTCGGCAACGGCGAATGCGTCATACTCTGCAACATCTGCGTCGCCGTGATGACCGGTTTCGCGAACTCGCGCGCCTTGGCGATCAACTGTTTCTGGATCGCCGGAACTTCTTCCAGCGGAATCTCAATGCCGAGATCGCCGCGGGCGACCATGATGCCGTCCGCCGCGCGCAGGATCTCGTCGATGTGCGCAACGCCTTCACGGTTTTCGATCTTTGCGATGATCTTGATCTTTTTGCCCGCCTCGCCGAGCGCTGCGCGTACGGCCGTAATATCCGCGGCGTTGCGCACGAAAGAGTGGGCGACAAAGTCGCATTGCAAGGCAACTGCCGCCGCCAGAAATTCGCGGTCGCGCCCGGAAAGCGCCGGCGCTTTGAGCGCCACGTCCGGCACATTGACCGATTTGCGGTTTTCGACTACGCAGTCAAAGCAGAGTTCGGCGTCGAGGTAATCGGCTTCTTTGCCGACGACTTTCATCTCGACGGCGCCGTCGTCGCAGACGATGCGGCTCCCGACGGGGACTTCATCGGCAAAAGCGGCGTAGTTGACGCAGATGCGCCCGTCGCTTCCGGGGGTTCCCGAAACGCGGATCCGGTCGTTTTTTTTCAGCGCGACGCCGCTGTCGGCGACATCGCAGGTGCGGATGTTGGGACCTTTGGTGTCGATCATCACCGCGAGATTCGGCGATACTTCCCGGACGTGTCGGACGAATTCCGCAAAAAATTCCAGTTTCATATGCGCGGAATTCATGCGGACAACGTCCATCCCGCGTTGATAAAGCTCGCGGATAAAGTCGACGTCGCCGTTTTCATCGGAGATCGTCGCGACGATTTTCGTCAGGTGCGGATGTGCGGGGTGCGAAAACGTTTTCATACAGCTTTCCTTTCAAATGACCGTTCCGCATTTACAATAGCCCGGCGTCACCTCTTTTTCAACTGTGCAACGCGCTTTTTTGTCATTCTGCCTAGGATGGATCTTTTGCCGATTTTAAGTTTTTCCCGCGCCGAGCGGAAAAATGATTTGAAAAATTTTTCCAAGCGTTTATACTGAATAATAGAGTCGGAAGAGGAGGTGAAAAATGAAAAGAAGTGACGTTCTCGCGTGCAGTGTCTGTAAAATGACGGTCGAACTTCTCAATGCCGGAAGCGGCGTTCCCCCCGTGTGCTGCGATCAGCCGATGCAGATTCTGCCGGAACAGACGGCGGAATTCAGATTTGAGAAGCACGTGCCGTTTCCGCAGGAACTTTCCGGTGGCAGGATCCTCGTCAAGGTGGGGCGCGACGCCGCGCACCCGATGACGGCGGAGCACTATATCCAGTGGATTGAAATTTGCGACGGAAAAAATACACTGCGTCATGATTTCGCGCCGGAGGATGCGCCGGAAGCGGAATTTGCCATCCCCTGGAAAAAAGGCTTGATCATCCGCGAATTCTGCAATTTGCACGGCCTTTGGAAATATGTGATTCCGTAGTCGCAAAATCATTCATCGCCCGATGATTGGGCCGATGACCTTATGTTGCACGACGGCACATTTGAACTCTTGAACAACGACGAGAAAAAAGTCCTCGTCGTCAGCAAACTGGCGTAACCTGTGCAAAAGAAGAGGGGCTGTTGCAAAACCTTAACCGGCAAGCTACAGCCCCCTTTTTTGCTCTCATCTGATTTCGTAGCGTGGTGA
>DCFZ01000034.1:47196-87146 GCA_002314455.1 Lentisphaeria bacterium UBA1791
CGGTGCCCCGATTGGTTTTCCCCGACCCCCTTTCCACGTACAGCCCTCCCGTTGGTCGGGCAAGGGTGCGGACGAAATTACCCCCGTCTCCTGCGTCCCCTTGAGTTCCGTATCCGCGCCAGCGGCGCGGTACGTAGCTCTGCGCTTGCCCAAACACCTCTGTTGCTTAACTTCAGCAGGTTTTGCAACAGCCCCTTATTTTTGTGGATCGGCGATCAGAAGCCGGTCTCGTAATGCGGATTGTCGATGAGGCGCAGATCGCCTTCGGTCATAATCTGGACGAGTTGCTCGAATTTGACTTCCGGCACCCAGCCCAGCTGACGCTTCGCCTTGCTGGGATCGCCGAGCAACTGTTCGACTTCGGTCGGGCGGAAGTGGCGGGGGTCGATGCGCATCACGACTTTGCCCGTCGTGGTGTCGATGCCGACTTCGTCGACGCCGGAACCTTTCCACTCGATCGGGCGGCCGACGTAGGCGAACGCCTTTTCAATGAATTCGCGCACGGTGTGCATTTCACCGGTGGCGACGACGAAATCATCCGGCTTTTCCTGCTGGAGCATCATCCACATCATCTTGACGTAGTCCTTAGCGTAACCCCAGTCGCGCCGCGCGTTGATGTTGCCCATGTAGAAGCAATCCTGCAAGCCGCGGTGGATGCGCGCCGCCGCCATCGTGATCTTGCGGGTCACAAACGTCTCGCCGCGGCGGGGCGATTCGTGGTTGAAAAGAATGCCGTTGCTGGCGTGAAGATCGTAGGCTTCGCGGTAGTTTTTCACGATCCAGTAGCCGTACATCTTGGCGACGGCGTAGGGACTGCGCGGGTAGAAAGGCGTCGTTTCCCGTTGCGGCACTTCCTGGACGAGACCGAAAAGTTCCGAGGTGCTCGCCTGATAGAAGCGGGTGTCCAAACCGGTTTCCTTGATCGCATCCAGCAACCGGAGCACGCCGATCGCGTCGGTGTCCGCCGTGTATTCCGGCACGTCAAAGGAAACGCGCACATGGCTCTGCGCCCCCAGATTGTAGATCTCGTTGGGCTGAATCTTTTCCAGCAGCCGGCTCAAACTGCTGGAGTCGGTGAGGTCGCCGTAATGGAGGAAAAAGTTCACCCCTTTGACCTTGGGGTCGTTGCAGAGGTGGTCAATGCGCTCCGTGTTGAAGGTGCTGGCGCGGCGGATGATGCCGTGCACTTCATAACCCTTGGAAAGCAAGAGTTCGCTCAAATAGGAACCGTCCTGCCCGGTGATACCGGTGATCAAAGCACATTTCATACGAAAATCCTTTCCTGCGATATATTTCAGTTGTTTGAATTGTTATGGACAAGCGTCTCCTGACGCGTGGTATATGCGGCGAGCATCCCTTCGCGGATGAGATGCTGATATTTCTGCATTCTTTTGGCGATCATCGCGTTGTTGGCGCGGTTGGACGAACTGCGCGGCTGGTGCTGGCAATGGAATTTGACCATCAGCTTTGCCAGCTGGATGCTCTTTTTGGGATATTTTTTCATCACTTTGGCGCAGATGACCAGCTTTTTAAAGCGCGAGATCGGCGATTTGATGCGGAGCAACATCGACTTGAAATCCAAGAGCGTCGCAAGACTGCAGGCGTCGGTTTTGACGGCGCCTTCCGGGAGGCGCGGCAGTACGTGCTGTACGCAGCAATTGATCTCGTTGAAATCCCATTCGTTGTCCGGGAAATTGGAATCCACCCGCCATAAGGCAAGTTTTTCCGGCAAATAGACGACAGAAGCGTAAAAAGTGGCGTACATACTCCACAAATAATCCGCGCAAAGCCCCGCATCCTCCGGGAACTCCCCCGTCGCGGCAAAGAGGTCGCGGCGGATCATCAGCTGGCAGAGCGACGCATAGACTTTTTTGCCGCAGACCGCCTGCAGAAAATCGTACGGCGCCATGCGGATGTGTTCCCGGTCGGCGGGATAGGAAAGTTGACCGAAATAACGGTCGTTTGCCTGGATGTTTTCAACGGGGCGGTTCTGTTGATCGATCAATTGCAGACGCGTGTCGCAGATCGAGCATTCCGGGTGTCTTTCCAGCGCCGCCGCCATGTGGTCGAGGCAATCCGGCGCCATCGACTGGTCGCTGACGGCAAAGTAGATGTATTTGCCGCGGGCTTTGGCGATGCCGGAATTCCAAAAGTTCCCGCTCCCGCGGCAAAGGTGCACGCGAGGGTCTTTTTTTGCCCACGCGCGCAAAAGCGCTTCGTTGTTTTCCGACAGCGCCGCCATCGGTACGATCACCTCAAAGTCGGTGAATTTCTGCCGGACGATGGAGTCGATGCGCTCCTCGAGGAAATGCGCGCTGTGCGGCAACGGCAAAATGACGGAAATTTGCGGCAGACGTTCCACTTCCGCCACTTTGACGACTTCGGGCGGCGGAGAAAGTTCCGGCCGGCCGGCGGCAAACGTGTGCGCGCAATAAGGCCGCAGAATTTCGGCAAGCTTTTTGGGAAGATGTTTTTCCCGATAGATGGTTTCGCCATCCCGGGGTGTCAGTGCGCAACCGAGTTTTCCGTAATGCCGCGCGTAGATCAAGCCGCATTCGCGTTGCAGCGCATCGGCATTTTCCTGCGTGCAATCGCCGACTTCGACGGCGACGCCTGTTGCCGGGATCCGGATGCCCGTCTTGCCGGCGAGGATCAGCCGCAGAACAAGATCGTAGGCTCCGGAAAATTGCAGTGTGTCGTTGAATCCGGCAACGTGGTGAAGCGCCTGGCGCGACACGAGCATCGACGCGAGTTCAAACGGCATTTCAACAAAACACCCCGCTTCATCCGGATTGGCGTGCGTATGATCGAGAACCCTGCCGCTGGCGCCGAGTTTTTGGACGGGGGCGTAGGAAAAGTCGAAATTGCCTTTTTCCAGCGCGGCGACCGACGTTTTCAGGAAATCGCCGGCGGTGAAATGCGCATCGCAATTCAAAAATGCGATGTATTTCCCCTGCGCTTGGATCAACCCGCGGTTCATTGCTTCATAGACGCCGTGAGTCGCCTCAAAAATGAGCTTGCAATGGTATTTCTCGACGAGCGGCTGCAGAAATTCCGGCGTCGCATCCGAAGAACCGCCGTCGACGATGATGTGTTCGACCGAAACGTCGACCTGCGAGGCGACCGACTCGAGCGTGTCGATGAAAGATTGCTGTCTGCCGCTTGTGACGAGGTCGCGAACTTGCGTGACGATTGTAACTTGCGTTTGCTTTTGAACTTGCGTCTCGGCGGCGGTCTTGTTGGCGATGGCGTCCAGCACGATCGTCTGAAAATCCCTGCCGAATTCCCGGATCCGCTCGGGGAGCCTGCGCTGGGCTTCGGCTTCCATCGCGAGGTCGGGCGCCGATGGCAATTCCTGCCACGCGCGCTTCATCAGATCAGCGAGCCATTCGGGATCGTCGCACGGAAAGTAGAAACCGTGCGGCGGCATCTGCTCGTAATGGACATTCAAATTGGAAAGGATCATCGTCTTGCCGATGCTCTTGGCTTCCTCGACCGAGGAGGACCATCCCTCGAATTTGGAGGGGTTGATCAGCGCCACGCAGTTGCGCATTAAGAAATAGACTTCCCGCAACGGGATCAAGCCTAAAACGTGGATGTTTTCCTCGATTCTGGCGTCGCGGCAGAAAGCTTCCAGTTCCTCGAAGTAGTGCGGGAAACGGGCGTCCATCGTGTTGCCGCTGAAAACGACGTGAACCGAAATGCCCGATTGTTTCAGAATGGAGATCGCTTTCAAGACGGCGATGTGGTTTTTGTGCTTCCAGAACTGGTTGGGCACGTAAAAGAAACGCTCCGGCAAGTTGCGCTTGCTCCGGATCTTTCCGGCTTCCGCCGCGGAAAGATCGTAAATGTCGGGCTCGGGAATCGAAACGAAATGGAGGCATCTTGCTTTATACGCCGATTCGGGGGCGTACTTTTTGAAATCCTCCATCGCGTCGTAACTGCTCAAGCAGACGATGCGGTTCTGCGCGATCAGCGTGTGAAAGCTGTTGTTCCGGAATGCGATCTCTTTGTCGTCGAACATTTCCGGCAGATGCAAATGCTGGAAATCCGCGATCCACGCGATGCCGTCGCGCCCCTCGACGACCTGATTGCCGTTGAGGTGCGAAAGCATATCCATGTGGTAATCGGCGGCAGTCGGCGGATTTTCCGGATCGGCGGGGTAGTCCGCGTCGGGGAAGATCGTGGCGTAGGGCAGCAGGCAGTCGCCATTTTCGTCCGCGGGCGGCATGATGAAAGGGATCATCCGCGGGGATTCCGTGGTCGCCATCGCGATAAAAAGATTTTTGAAATAGGTGATCCCGCCGACCCACCACTTGGAAAAGTAGTTCAGGAAACCGACCTTGAGTTCTTGTTCTTTCATCTGGTTGCTTTCCGCTTACGCTTTTGCTTCTGCACTGAAAACTGCTGAAAGGTCATCGCGAGACTCCGGGAATCTTCGTTGAACCCGAGTTCCTTGGGTACGAACGCCTTTTCGGCGATGAAATCGATATCCAGTTTGCCCGCCGCCGTCATCTTTGCCGGGATCTCAAAGGAATGTTCCTGCGGCATGAAGTTGTCGATCTCAATGCGGGTGAGCTTTTCATCGTTGACCATAATGTCGATGACGCGTTTGGGCGATTCCGGAATGACGTAGGCGCCGAGGTTGACTTTTGCTGTCAACGCCTGATTTTTAAATTCTTCCGGGAGCGTAAAAAAAACCGATACGGTCTGCCCCGTCCACGCGCCCCACGCTTCGACGGCGTAGAGCCCGTTGGTGTACCAGAAATCGTGCGCTGAAATGCAGATTTTGTCGATCGCTTTCAAGGTGGTGTCGGCAATGGCGCCCTCTCTTTTTGCTTTGAGTTGCGCGATCAATTGATTGCACGCCTTGATCTTGGCGTTGGCTTTGCCCTCGCTCTTTTTGATCTTGGCGTAAAGATGGAGGAATTTTGTGAACTTGACCGGCGTCGTCAGCAATAATTTCGCGGTGTCGAGCATCGCGGCAAAAACGCCTCTTTGCCGCGAAAGGTTGTTCAAGCGGTTCATCAGCGTTTGCAGATCGTCGTCGAGTCCGTTGGTCTGCCACAGGGCTTCCTCGCGTTGGATCGCATCGCCGAAGGCGGCGCGGGCAAACGCGAGCTGTCGCTGTTTCAAAATACGCGGAGCTTGTTTTTTGACGTAGATCGCCATACCCTCTTCGGGGGTGAATTCGACGTTCAGATATTTCTTGTAGAGACGGGAATATATCGTGCCGACTTCCTGCTGGGATTTGCCGACGTTGACAAAGGAAAATCCGCCCAGCCGGAAGCTGACGAAGTTCGTGTCGACCCGGCAGGCGCGATGACCGCTGAAAATAAGCCGCAAAATGGAATCGTAATCCGCTCCGCTGCGGTAGCGCAAGTCAAAGCCGCGGATGCCCATCATCGCTTCGCGTTTCAGCATGATCGACTGATGGCAAAAGGACATTTCCATAAAGAAGATGTTGACGTCGACGTGACTGCTGGGGTGGTCGATCGGTTCCCCCGTCGTTTCGCTCAAAACGGTGATCGGCGAATAGGAAAAATCACACCCCGTTTCCTCAAGACGGCGGACGCTGTCGGCAAGTCCGCCGGGATTGGAGTAGAAATCGTCCGAGTTGAGAAAGATCACATACTTGCCGCGCGCGAGATAAAGCCCGCGGTTCATCGCGTCGTAAATGCCCTTGTCCGGGGCGGAAAGCCACCGGATCGGGATGTTTTTATTGTGGTAATTCTGAATCAGTTCGACCGTGCCGTCCGGGGATGCCCCGTCGATGACGACGTGTTCGATCGTGGTACCGACTTGCGCCTGAACGGAATCGAGACTTTGGATCAACTGCTCCTGCCGGTCGTTTTTGATCGCATTGAAAACGACGGTGACGACTGTCACCATGGGCGAGGAATTGGGAGCGGCGTCGTTGGCGGGCGTTTTTTCGCGCAACATCGCCCCGAGTTGAGCGACGTCGGGGCGCGGTTGTGCCGCAAATTCGTCATCAACCCAACCGAGTTCGGGGTTGGCAGTCGCAAGTGTTTGGCTCATTTTCAGTTTTCGTAATCTTTAATGTAAAATTCAAATCAGAAGTTCTTCTGCCGCCCAGCGGGCATAACGGGCGATCCCCTCGTCGAAGCTGACCGACGGCGCAAATCCGATGCTTTGCAGTTTTTTTACGTCGGCGATGAGATGCATCGGATTGCCCTGCCGGATGACGCCGTCGAAATCAAGTTTGATTTTCACTTGATATGCGGCGACCAGGGCGGCGAGCACCTGACGCACCGAATGCGACGTGCCCGTGCCGGCGTTGACGACCAGCCAGTCGATATTCCGGTCGCAGAGCATCGCGAAAACCTTGACGACGTCGTCGATGAAAATATAATCGCGCGTTTCATCGCCCGTGCCGAAACAGGGAACGGAATCTTTGCCCGCTTGGATGGAATCCGCCAAACGGCGGGAAAAATCCCACAGCAATTGCTTCCGCAATCCGGGACCGTAAATCGAGAAAAAGCGGATAATCGCAATGCGGCTCTTGTATTTCCGGTGATATTCTTCACAAAGTTTTTCGTCCGTCGCCTTGTTGCTCCCGTAAGCGGAAAGCGGTGCAAACGGCGCCTCTTCCGGGATCGGCGAGATCGCCTGATCGCCGTAGACCGCCGCCGACGAGGGAAAGAGCAACTGCGTTTCGGGGAAATTCCGCGTCGATTCCAGAATGATGCGCATATTGTCCGAAACGCACCGGCTTACGGCGGCGGCATTCTGATCGGCGGCGTTGATCGTGCCGGGGCCGGCGAGGTGACAGATGCAGTCAAAAGGTTCGCCGAGTTCCTGCAGCGCCGCAGGCGTGATCGGTCCGGCGACAAAGCCGGCAAGTTGCGGATCGAAACTTCCCGCAACGTCGATCCCGTAAACGGCATTGCCCTGCGCCGCAAAAAAACGGGAAAGGTGTTTCCCTAAAAAGCCGTTACAGCCTGTAATCAGGATCTTTTTCATTCGTGTTGCATTTCTTTGATTACTGCATTCATGTCGGTTACGGTAAGCGGCGTATGGGTTTGGCAGAAAAGCCGGAAGTTTTCTTCCATATGGTCAAAAATCTGATCAAATTTTTCCTGCTCGATCTCGGCGGAAGTTATCAAGCCGACATCGTTGTGGAAATAAAGTTTTTTGTGGAAATAATCGGCGATGTACTGCAATGTTTTCAGCGAATAAAATTGGATGTGCTGACCGTGCTCCGTGCAGAGATACCACCATTGATCGGGGCAGCGATCCGGCAACAATTCCTCGCTGAAAAGCAGGGAATCGCCCCGGCTGAAAATGGATTCAAATTCCGCCATCGGATCTTCAAAATGCTCCAGCGCTTCAAATGCCAGCACAAGGTCGTAGCGGCGCTTGCCGTCGTCTTCAAAGTGACGGGCAAAGGTGTTGGTGGCATATTTGTCGTACCAGAAACACTCCGCGCCGGCGTCCCGGAGCATCCGCGTCAGCAGACCGTATCCGCCGGCATATTCCAGCACGTTGGACTTTTCCGGAAAAAGAAGCGCGAGCGTCGCGCCGACGAGTTTGCGGTTGTGACCGTTGCGTTGGACCAGCCCGGTGTCGGAATCGGAAAGCGCCGACTGGTAAGCCTCGGCGAGCCAGTAGGGCTTTTCGGTCTGAAGATGTTCGCAGTGCGGGCAGTAGAAATAGGAAATGTCGTACTTCCCCATGATCGTTTTTGCAAAGCTGAACTGCATCACGTTGCCGCAGATGGCGCAAATGTGATCCTCGTGGATCGAAGGATCTTTGATGATCTGTGCCAGCGAAGTCCGATAAGTCTCGCGATGATTTTCCATTTCCGCTTTGAGATCGGCGATTTCCTGATCTTTTTCGCGCAGATACTGATCTTTTTCGCGCAGTTCCTGTATGCGTGCCTCAATCTCCTTGTGTGCGGCATCCAAAAGCTGCTGGTATTCGGCGGCGATTTCCTGACGTTCCTGCAGATGGATGGCGCTTTCCTGTTGAGCTTCCGACAACACCGTCTGGTATTGTGAGATGGTCCGCTGCAGGTCCTGCTCCTTCTGCTTGAGGAGCGAAATTTTCTCTTGGGCGGCGTGCAGCTGCTTTTGCAGGTCTTGCTCCTTCTGCTTGAGAAGCGAAATTTCCTCTTGGGCGGCGTTCCGTTGCTCTTGCAGATCCTGCGACAAGTGGAAATAGGGATCTCTCTTTTGGATGAAGCGTTTGACGAAAGCCGGGAGTTTCATTTGGAAGGTCCTTTGATTTTATTGTGGACGAAAACCGATTTCCGCCTGCAAATGTTGCGCGGGAAATGCCATCGTCGTTTAATCAAATTTTGTCTTTTCGTCTCTTCGTTTTGGGGATTACCAATATACAACCAGTTTAATATATATTTATAGTGCTTAAAAAGCAAGTTGCAAGCCCCGTTTTTTATGACATTTTTGATGAAAAAGGTCTCCCCTTGCAAAACCTGTTGCAAAATTTGATTTTTTGCGTTTTTTGTGTTATTTTAAAAAGATGGTTTTTTAATCATGGATGCCGGTTTGCGACGCGTTTCGCAAGGAGGAAATTTTTTATGCTATTCAGTTCCATCGAATATATTTTCTATTTTTTGCCGCTGATTTTTTTGCTCTATTTCGGCATTCTCTGGTTTTTGCCTTACAAGGCGAAGATCGGCTTGCTGTTGATCGCGTCGCTCTGCTTTTACGGCTGGTGGATTCCGAAATATCTGCCGATTCTGCTCTTTTCCATTGCGATCAACCATTTTTGGGGATTGTGGCAACGGCAAAACGTTGGAAATAAGTTGCTTCTGACATTTGGCGTCGTGCTGAATCTGGCGCCGCTTTTTTACTTTAAATATTTCAATTTTGCGATGAGCAACGTCGCAAGCGTTATACAATTTTGCGGCGGCAGTTGGAGCTTTCACCCGATCGCGCTCGCGCTCCCGCTCGGAATCAGCTTTTTTACCTTTCAGCAGATCGCCTATCTGGTCGACTGTTATCGCGGCGGCGTAAAAAAGTACAGCTTCCTCGAATATGCGCTTTTTATTTCCTTCTGGCCGCAGTTAATCGCCGGCCCCATTGTTCATCATACGGAATTGCTGCCGCAATTTGAAGTCAAGCGAAACGCAAAACTGCACGCGCGGCACATCTACCTCGGTCTGATTGTTTTCATCTTGGGTTTGGCGAAAAAGATTTTGCTGGCGGATCAGTTCGGCGCGGCGGCGAATTGGGGCTGGAATGGCGGCAGCGTCGGTCAGCTGACGACGATGTCGGCGTGGCTGTCGACGATCACTTATACGTTGCAGTTGTACTTTGATTTTTCCGGGTATTGCGATATGGCGTGGGGATCGGCGATGCTTTTCAACGTCCGTTTGCCGCTCAATTTTATGTCGCCTTACAAGGCGGATTCCATTCAGGATTTCTGGCGGCGCTGGCACATCACGCTTTCGCACTGGTTGCGGGATTACCTTTACATTCCTTTCGGCGGCAGCCGCAAGGGGCTTGCCCGCACGATCGCCAACGTCTTTTTCACCTTTCTGATCGGCGGCATCTGGCACGGCGCCGGATGGACTTTTTTCCTCTGGGGCGCGATTCACGGCGCCGCGCTCGCCGTCTGCAATTTGTGGCGCAAAAAACTCAACTGGCGCATGCCGAAAATCATCGGCTGGGTGCTCACGATGGCATTGGTGCACTTTGCATGGGTCTTTTTCCGGGCTCCGGATATTGCGAGCGCCGTCGTGATGATCAGGCGTATGTTTTCCTGCGGCGCGGCCCCCGGGGCGGTTCGCGATTTCGCGTGGAGTTTACAATATTCGTGGCTCTTGTACGCCACGCTTTTGTACGCGCTGATCGTTTTGCCGCTCGCCAACTCGTATCAGATCGCCATCGCGCTGGTGCGGAAATTCCATTCCAGATGGTGGCAGATCGCGGCGGGGTGTATGTGCGCGGTGCTGTTTTTTCTCTGCTTTTTGCATTTAGTCGCAAAAAACATTCCGCAGTCGCCTTTCCTTTATTTCCAGTTCTGAGGTGGCAGTTATGAAGAAACTCAACTTTTTTTTCTTTAGTTTCCTCGTCGGTCTTGTGTTGACGTTTGCCGCATTTGTCGGCGTCGTCAATCTCTGCGGCCGCGGCATCGCGGATCAGCCCTGGTATCTCGACCTCTATCCGCTGAAAGAACACTTCGCCAAGGAGAAAAAAAGTCCCAAGATCATCATCATCGGCGGTTCCAGTTCCTTGATGGGGATCGACGGCGAAAAACTGCAGGCGTACACGGGGATGGACAACATCAACTTTTCGATGAGCGTCATGGTGCCGATGCGCTTTTATCTGGTCGCGTTGGATAAGTACGTCAAAAAGGGCGACGTCGTCGTGATGCCGCTGGAGTTCGGCAAGCATTACAATGAAACGGAAGAAGAGCTCTTTTCCGGTTTCGGGATCTCGCTTCTTTTTGGTTGTGATCCCGCGGCGCAGAAGACGTTGAAGCTTTCCGAGCTGTGCTCGCTTTATTTCCAGTACGGACTTTCGTGGATCAACACGTCGCTGTTTCATCCGCAGGGGCCGTGGGGGCGCGCGACCAGCCCCGCCGCCGAACGGGCAAAGATAGCGGAAAAACAGGATGTTTTCGGGAGCGTTTACCGCGAGCAGTATGTCGTCCGGCAATGGAAAAGTCTGCACAACAAGAGAAACAAATATAATGCGCCTGATTATCACTACGACCTCTCTCCGTACGGCGACTGGCTCGTCGATCACGATCCCGTTCCGCCGATCCCGATGGGGGGCAGGATCCCCGCAAAAATCACCGATGAATTCGTCTACAGCTATCAGGAAATCAAAAAGCTCGTCGAATCGCGGGGCGCCACGCTTTTGCTGGTCTACACCAACCGCTATTCTTATGCGGAAGATGTCGGAATCGACGAATTTACCGCCGCGCTGAAAGCTCGGGGGATCACCATTTGCGGCCGTCCGGAATCGGTGGCGTTCCCGAAGTATTTCTACCACGAACCGCTCTTTCATATGAATCAGCATGGCGCGGCATTGTGGACGTACGAAATGGCAAAGACGATCTGTCGGGAAACGGGGCGGCCGATGCCGAAGATCGCCGATTGGCCCTACGTCGTTTTTGCCGATGATCCGGCGTATCATTTCCCCGGCGTCGCGGCGTCGCGGATCTATGAAAGCGGCGTCGAGATCGCGCAAAAGGAATTTCCGCTGGTCGTGAATATCCCGCAGTCGATGCGGGGCAAAAAGCTGGAATTGAGTTTGATCGCCAAGCAGCCGGCGGGAAAACGCTCGGTTTTGGCAAGCGTCCGTGCCGGCGGTCAGACGCTCCATTGGCAGGAGTCCGTCTATGCGGAACGCTCGGAAGTGTTGATCCGTGTGCCGGCGCATTATACCAATGGCGAAAAACTGGAATTGACTTGTACCGTCGCCGGGGAAACGATCGGTATGGAGCGGCTTTTTATCCGGCCTGATACGAATAATGCGTTTTTTGCGACGCAAGACGCACAGTTTTTCCGCTTTAAAAGCGGATTTTCCGAGCCGGAAGCGTGGGGCAGGTGGACAGATGGCGAACGCGCCGAGCTCGCCTTCAAGATACCCGAACAATGCCGCAACAAAAATGTTTCGCTGTCGATGGATATGCTGGCATTTGTTCACCCGAATAAACCGACGTGTAAAATTGCGATCGAAGTCAATCAGAGAACCGTGCTTGAACAGGAAATTACCCAGTTCAACAGTAAAGTTTTATTGTCGCTGACGGCGGCGGAAACGGCAAACGAGTGGATCGATGTGGGCATCAAAGTTTACGATCCGCGTTCGCCGAAAGAGTTGGGCATAAGTGAAGATACGCGCCGCTTGGGCGTCGGCATCCAGTCCATTTCGATCGCCGAAGCGCAAAAAGAGTTTTCCGCGATGCGGGATGCGCGAGTTTTCCGTTTCGAAAGCGGATTTGCCGAGCCGGAGCCGTGGGGCAGGTGGACAGATGGCGAACGCGCCGAGTTTTCTTTCCGGATCCCCGAACAATTCCGCAATCAGGAGTTGACGCTGACGTTGGGCGCACAGGCGTTTATTCATCAGAATCATCCGACGTGCAAATTTGCAATCGAAGCCAATCAGAGAAGCGTTTTCGAGCAGACCGTCAATCAATTCAACAATCAACTCTCGTTGCATTTGACAGCGGCGGATACGGCGAACGAATGGGTCAAATTCACCATCAAAGTTTACAATCCGCGTTCACCGAAAGAATGCGGCGCAAGTGAGGATACACGCCGTTTGGGCGTCGGGATACGCTTCATTTCGATCACCGAAACCAATGCCGCCGACAAAAAATAAGAGATTTTGGTAATACCCGAGGGGACGGGGCGGGAGTGTAGTCCGCGGTCTTGGCATTGGTATGATCGCTCGCTAGGCTGTCAACTGTAACGATACGGTATGTATACGTTGATTGTCTGCTTCGTCTTCTTCGTCTCCTTTGTCCACCCCTTTGCTCATTTTGCGGCAAAAAAAAGAGCTGCTGCGTTTCCTTGTCAGGATTGGCAACAGCTTTTTTTATCTGGACAATTCGGTTTGACGGACGCCTTCCGCCTGACGGGATTGCCGATATGCCGTGCGCAACGTTTCCTTGACGGAATTGGGGCGGTGAATTCCTTTGATGTGGAGTTCCGGGGTGGTTTTGTCGGAAGAAATGATGGTCACGTCGCCGATACCCACAATGCGCTGAAAAATGCTCTGATTCAATTTGACGTCCTGAATGCGGTAAAGTTCGATTTCTTCCTCGTCTTGCGCGATGATGCCGGTGCGCATAAAAAAGCGCTCCGTCGTCAGTTTGTAGTGCGTCGAGGAAATGCGGAGACGGGCGCACAGAATGCAAAGCGCCGCGATGGCGAACGGGATCAGAAATGCCCAAAAGGGGAGACTCGGAAGAAACCAAATCAGAGCGATTCCGGCGATGATGATGACAACGCTCCAGAAATAAAGTTTCAGCTCGCTGATGTGCGACGGCTTAAAGGCCAACAACTCTTTTTCTTCCATATGAAAAAATCCTTTTTTTTGATGATGGATTGATTTTCTTTCAAATACTATAGCACGCGCTCCGTTGTATTTCAACCCCCGTGCCGGAAAAATGGCGGCGTGGAAAAATCATTCGATTTGCGGCCGGAAAAAATTATAATGAAACGGGACGACGGAAAAATCGCCCGGCGGACGGCAGAGAGGAGAACCGCCCGCATCGACGGTTGGTCCGTCGTTTTGGATGTAAAAAAGGAAGCGACCTTTGCGCAAGGAGCATTTTCATTCTCTTTCTTCGCGTGCCGGAATTTGAAAAATTTCTGGAAGATGCTATAGTAATAAAACATTGATCGAGAAAGTTTATTGTTGCGCACGCGCGCTTTTTCAGCAGGGGGAAGCGATGAAATTATCAGGAAATGTCGTTACGCCTTTGGGCGTGAAATACGGTACGTTGGAGTGTCAATCTGACAAGATCAGCGCCATTGCGCTTCAGGAAAACGTGAAAGCCGACGCCGATTGGATTCTGCCGGGATTTATCGACGTTCATCTGCACGGTTCCGGCAAGTTCAATGTCGAGGAGGGCGAGTCCGGGCTTCGCGGCATGGCGGAGTTTCTGGCGACCAAGGGGGTGACCCGCTTTCTGCCGACCTACTCCAGCGCGCCGCATGAAGAGATTCTGGAATTCGTCAAAATTGTACAGCAAATGGCTGCGTTGCCGCCGCAGGGCGCGTTGATCGCGGGATCTCACGTCGAGGGACCGTGGCTTGCTCTGCGGTTTTGCGGCGGCATGATTCCTGAAATGCTCCGCAACCCCGACTTGAAGCAGGCGAAAGCTTATCTCGAAGCGGCGCAGGGAACGCTGAAAATGATGACGATTGCGCCGGAATTGCCCGGGGCACTGGATGTGATCCATTTGTTGCATCAAAACGGCGTCGTCGTTTCCTGCGGCCACACGGCTTGCCCGCCTGATTTTTTGCAGACTGCCGTCGACGCCGGACTTTCGGAAGTCTGTCATCTCTTTGACAGTTATGATCTGCCGGAAGATCACGGCGGCGTCCGGCAGGCGGCGTTGACCGATATGGCGTTGATCCACGACGGCTTGATGAAAGAGATCATCATGGACGGTTTGCACGTGGTGCCCGAATTGGTCGTGCTCGCGCGCCGCGCTGCCGGAGCCGGTCACATCATCGCGATCACCGACGCGTTGCAGGGCGCGGGGCTTCCCGAAGGGCATTTCCTCGATTGCGGAAAACCGTATCACATCAAAGAGGGCGAATTTGCCCGCCGCGACGAGGACAATGCGATCATCGGTTCGTCGCTCTCGATGAACCGCGCGTTTTTCAATATGACGACGCGCTTCGGTTTTTCGGTCGAAGAGGCGGCGCTTGCTTCCTCCGGAAACCAGGCGAAACAACTGAACATCGACGCCTTTACCGGATCGTTGCAAGTCGGCAAGCAGGCGGATGTCGCCATTCTTGCGCCCGATAAACTGACGGTCAAGGCGACGATCCTCGGCGGCAAAAGGATCTTCTAAGCCGGGAACATAAAATGAAAAACATCTTGATCGGTCTTGTCGGTTCTTCCATTATGGAAGGGGTGATCGGGGTCTATACGCCCGAAAAACGCTATTATAACATTTTACAGCAGAAGTTGAGCATAGCGTTTCCCGAATGTTGCTTTTCGATCGTCAACGCCGCGATCGGCGGCGAATCGACGCGCGAGATCCACCGCCGGTTTCAGCGCGACGTGCTCGGCTATCCGCTCGACATTTGCGTGGTGATGTACGGCGCCAACAACGAAGATCTGAAAACCCCGTCGCGTGCGCTTCGCGAGCACGAATTCGAGGAATTGATGGAGTGCGAAGAGGCGATGCTTCCCCGCAGTGTGACGCGCGTCGGCGTCGTGCTCGGGCCGATTATCGACGAGTGTCACTGGTGCTTTCGCGACGAAAACTACAAGAAGTTTTTCGCCCCCTTTGGCGGGCACAATGCATTCGTCGATCTCGAGCGTGAAAAGGCGAAGGCGTTTTATCAGAAAAAGCAATGGCGTTTTCTCGACCTGCGCGAGGTTTTTGCCGCCGATCGCGGGAAGTTCATCTGTGACGACGGCATTCACCTTTCCGAGGCGGGACACGCCGCCTTTGCCGATGCGCTTTTTGCGCTTTTGCAGGAGGTCGTCAAGGCGAAACTTCAAAGGTGAGCCTGATGCAGAAAAAAGGGAAATGAAAAAGCTGTTTCCCTATCATCGGGCGCCGGTGATCGCGGTTGAAAAAACAATGTTCCGGCACTATTTTAAGTGACGGATGATGGAATTTTGTTACAGTCAGGTGTAAAACGATGGATACTTCCAAACTTTATGCGGTCGTTATGGCGGGGGGGCGCGGCGAACGCTTCTGGCCTGCCGGAAGGGTTAACCGCCCGAAGCAGTTGCTGCCGCTTTTCGGCGATCAGACGATGCTCGAGGAAACGGTATTGCGGCTTTTCCCATTGATCGCGCCGGAGCGTTTGCTGGTGATCACCAATCAAAGTTATGTCGAGCAGGTGCGGTCGCTGTTGCCGATCCCTGCGGAAAACGTGATCGGCGAACCGGTGGGGCGCGATACCGCGCCTTGCGTCGCGCTGGCGACGGCGCTGGTGCGTCGACGCGACCCCGATGCGACGATGATCCTGGTGCCCGCCGATCATCTGATCCGACCGGCGAAACTTTTTCAGGATACCTTGCGCTTTGCCGTCAAAGAGGCGCAAAACAATGCGCTGGTGACGATCGGAATCGTCCCGACGGGGCCGTCGACGGGGTACGGATATCTGCAACTTGGCGAGGAAGTGCTTCCCGGGTGCCGCAAAGCGTTGGCATTCAAGGAAAAACCCGACGTGGCGACGGCGGAAAAATTTTTCCGCGACGGCAACTACCGCTGGAATAGCGGGATGTTCATCTGGCAAGTTTCGGCGATTTCCGCCGAATTTGCGCGGTGTGCGCCGGCGCTTTCGGAAAAGCTCGAAGCGTGGGCGCAGGGCGCCGACTACACGCAGGATTTTGCCTCGTGTCAAAAGATTTCCATTGACTACGCGGTGATGGAAAAAGCTGCCGACGTTCTGGTCTGCGACGCCAATTTCTACTGGAACGACGTCGGTTCGTGGGGCTCGCTGCGTTCGGTTCTGCCGCCGGACGAAAACGGCAACGCCGTGCGCGGCACGGTCGTCGCGCTGGATGCCGTCAACAATGTGTTGGTCAATGAAAGCGACGGCGTGCTCGGCGTGGTCGGGATCCGCGATTGCGCGATCGTTCGTTCCGGCAACGGCGTGCTCGTCTGCCCGCTTTCCAAAGAGCAGAGCGTCAAGGCGCTGGTTCAGAAAATCGCGGAAAAAAATCCGGAATTTCTCTGACGCTCCTTTTTTTCTTGCCGGAATGAAATACTCTTGAAATACGGCAGGGAAAGGTTTGCCTTTTCGCGCGTGTGGTGGTATATTATTACTTATCACTATGAATACAGCGGAAAAGTCCGTTTTTTGCCGCATTGATGCGAAACGTTTTTGGGGAAATTTATGAGCATTAACCGCTCTATGGAATTGGCGAGAGATCAGATCATGGTTCTGGTCGCCAAGGATTTTAAGGTCAAGTACAACTCGACCGCGATCGGATTTTTCTGGTCGCTCCTGGTGCCGCTCTGTATGAGTTTTACCTACTATTTCGTTTTCCGGGTGATTATGCGGTGGGATGTGCACAACTATTTGCTTTACTTGTTGTGCGGGACCTTTCTCTGGCAGTATTTTTCCAGCGTTGTCCTGGTCAACGGCGGCGTGATGCTCAACAACGCCGGGTTGCTGAAAAAGACCTCGTTCCGGCACGAGTTGCTGTTGTGGGGGACTTTTGTGGCGGAAGGAATCCACTTCATGCTGACGGTGCTGGTTCTCATTGCGGCGATGTTTTATTACAACGTGACGCCGCAGTGGGGAAGCGGGTTGATCAATTTCGGCGTGTTGCTGATCTTTTTCCCGCTCTTTACCTTGGGCGTCAGCTACCTTTACGCGGCGCTCAACATCTATTTCCGCGATCTGGAGCGGATTATGAATGTCTTTATGATGCTCTGGTGTTTCACGTCGCCGGTCTTTATCCCGATCAAGCAAGTGCCGGAAAAATATCTCTATATCTACGAGATCAACCCCATGGCCGGTTTTATGGGGATTTTCCGCAATATTTTCTACGAGCCGGGGCTGCATCCGGAAAATTGGATCCTTCCCTTTGCCAGCGCCGTCGTGCTTTTTGTGGTCGGTCGCTGGTTCTTCAACCGGATGTCCGTCTGCTTTGCGGAAAGGATGTGAGGTGGTGCCATGAACGACATTGCCATTGAAATCAAGGATCTGACCAAGACGTTTACGATCGAACGGATCCACTACGGCTTCAAAAATATCGTTTTGCATTTGCCGCAGTATATTCAGGATTGCCGGAACCGCCATATTCACACCGCGCTCGACCACGTCAATCTGACGATCCGCCGCGGCGAAAGAGTCGCGATCAGCGGCCACAACGGATGCGGCAAGACGACGTTGCTCTCGATCATCGGCGGCGTTTACCGCTCCTTTTCGGGGAGCGTCGAAGTCAACGGCCGCGTTTCGATGATGCTCGCCTTGTGCGCGGGCTTCTGCATGGAGCTTTCGGGGCGCGACAACATCATTCTGAACGGCGTTTTGCAGGGTAAGACCCGCAAGGAAATGGAAGCGCTGGTCGACGACATCGTCGATTTTGCGGACATCGGCGAATACATCGACGCCCCGATCTATCAGTATTCTTCCGGTATGCAGGCGCGTTTGGGCTTCGGGATCGTTACGGCGATCGAGCCGGACATCCTCCTCGTCGACGAGGTGATGGCGGTCGGCGACGCCGATTTTCAGAGCCGGAGCGAAACGCGCATCAACAATCTTTTGGACAAAGGTTGCACGTTGCTCCTGGTCTCTCACAGCCGGAGCGATATCGAAAAGTACTGTCAGCGGGAAGTTAAGATCGACGCCGGGAAAGTCGTTTACGACGGCCCCGTCATCAAGTGATTTGTTTTTGTCGTCAGCGTGAAAGAGAGGTGTTTTATGGCGAAAAAAGTTTTTGTTTCCGGGTGCTACGATATGCTTCACTCCGGGCACGTTGCTTTCTTTGAAGAAGCAGCCTCCTACGGCGATCTGTACGTCGGACTCGGTTCCGACAAGACCATCTGGGATCTGAAAAACCGCAAGACCGTCAATTCGGATGCGGAGCGCCTCTATATGGTCAAGTCGATCCGCTACGTCAAGGACGCGTGGATCAACTCGGGCAGCGGGATTATGGACTTCGAAAAAGAGGTGATCGCGCTGAAGCCCGATATCTTTTTTGTCAATTCCGACGGCTATTCGCCGGCGAAGAAAACCTTTTGCGAAGCGCACGGCATCACGCTCGTCATCAGCAACCGCAAGCCTTCCGAAGGGCTTCCGGCGCGTTCGACGACGTCGATCCGGCAGACTTCCCGTTTCCCCTACCGCGTCGAGCTTTGCGGCGGCTGGCTGGATCAGCCTTTCGTCAACCTGCATTGCCCCGGCTCGGTGATTACGATGCAGATCGAGCCGTCGTTTGAATTCAACAACCGCTCGGGTATGGCGACGAGTTCCCGCAAAAAGGCGATCGAATTGTGGCAGGGGCAGATTCCGCTCGGTTCCCGCGAAGAACTTGCCAAGACGCTTTTCTGCTGCGACAATCCCCCGGGCACCCAGAATGTCAGCGGCGCGCAGGATCAGCTGGGCTTGCTGATGCCCGGCTTGAACAAACTGAATTTCGACAACGGTTACTGGCCGGTCAGCATCGACACCGATACTTCCGACGAGACGTTGCAGTTCATTTACGATCACCTTTTCCTGATCCCGCTCAGCCCCCGGCAGAATGGCTACAACGTTTTCGCCGGCAAAAACATCAATGCCGAATCCGCCAAGAAACTTGCCAAGGCGACCGAAGATTGCTGGCAGGCGATTCAGAATCGCGACGTCAAGGCGTGGGGCGCGGCGACTTCCGCCTGTCTGGACGCCCAGCTGGAAATGTTCCCCGCAATGCAGAACGATGAGCTCAAGGCGATGCGCAAAGCCTACGCCGATCAGGTTTGCGGTTGCAAACTTTCCGGTGCGGGCGGCGGCGGTTATATGATTTTGATCTCGGAAAAGGTCATCCCCAACACGGTGCGGGTGATCCCCTCGACGCTGTAACGCAAAGCCCGAAAGGTTTGCGCCGCAGGAGGAATCGCGCGTTTAAAATGCGCAATTTTTTGAAAAATTAAAGAAGTCGTCACCATGAAAATTCCTCTTGAGGCAGATTTCCCGGTGGAAAAACAGCCGCGTCCCGATGTCGCGCGCCTTGCCGGCAAAATTGTGGAAAAAGCTTCCGGCAATGGAATGGTTTCTGCTCAAGCGCCGACCGTAACGGTCGTGACCGCCGTTTTCAACGCAATCAAAGACAAGCGGGAAGCGCAGTTGCGGCAGTGCCTGGATTCCGTTCAGGCGCAAGTCGGCACTTCGATTGAGCATCTGATCGTCGACGGGGCCTCGACCGACGGCACCGTCGAATTGATCCGGAATTACGCCAACGCCAACATCCCGATCCGTCTGCTTTCCGAGGCGGATTCCGGCATTTACGATGCGATGAACCGGGGGTTGTGGCTGGCGCGCGGAAAATATGTGATCTTTCTCAACTCGGATGATTACTATTCTTCCCCCGACGGCCTTGCCGACAGCGTCCGGCACCTTGAGGAAACCGGCGCCGACTTTTCCTACGCGCCGATCCAGGTTTTGAGCGAAACGACGGATCAGCCGGTCGAGCATCTTCTCAATCACCCGAATGTCAACATCATCTTTCTGGAGATGCCCTTTTCGCATCAATCCATTATGCTGCGCCGGGAAGCGATGCTGGAAATCAACGGATTTGACTTGCGCTACCGCAGCGGCGCCGATTACGATTCCATACTCCGGCTGATCTTTACGGGGCACCGCGCCTGTTTTGTCCCGACCGTTTTCGTCGCGTTCCGGCTGGGCGGTTTTTCCTTTGTCAACATGACGCAGTCCCAGCGGGAAGTCGGTATGATCTTTTCCCGGCTGTACAAAAAATATCTGAATGTCGATCTCACGCCGGAGGAGGGAACCCGGATCTACTTGAGCAAGCAGGGCCCCAAAAAATTGCGTCAGCGGCAATTCGGCTTCGCCAAGGCGACCTTCGGCGATGCGATCAGCGCGATGCACGATCACTATGAAGATTCCATGACGGATGATCTCTTTAAAATGCAATACCGTTTGCAGGCCATCAAAAACCGCCAGGGAATGGCGGTCACCTTGCGACACCTCGTTCTGTTGGTGTGTTCGTCGCCGGGATTGCTCTGCCGGTTTCTTTTCTTTTATATCCGCTTCTACTGTAAACTGGGGCGTGTCGGCGCCGGAAAACGGGCTTTTCTCGAATTGCTCTGCCGGGAGCAGAAAAAACGCGAGAAAAAACTTGCCGCCGCCCGGGGAAAAAGCGATCAACCGGTGATTCCTTCGCTTCCTCAACTTGGCATCGGTTATCAGGATTACTGGTGCACCAACGGACTTTTTACCCCCGAACCGTGGGGGGCGTGGACCGGGCGGATCTTTTCCGTCTTCTGCAAACTGCCGGATGATTATCTGCATCAGGAGGTGACGGTGGAGATTTTCATCGGCGGCTACGTTTTCCCGGAATCGCCGAAACGCATCGTCGACGTCGTCGTCAACGATCGGAAAATCACCACGCTGACGCTGGAAAATTACACGCCGCAACCGTACCGTTTCAAGATCCCCGCCGACGCTGTCGGAACGACGATTTTAGACATTGATTTCATCGCGGATCAGGCGTTTTCGCTCAACGCGCTGGGCAAGGGCGAGGACACCCGGGAATTGAGTATGGCCTTTCAGAAGTTGCTGATCCGCAAATGCGATGCTTCGGGGAACGAGCCGCAGGCTCCGGCTGACCGGGCGGAACTTGAAATCGGCTTTCTCAATCACTTCAACCGGTGGTGGGTCGGCGGGATCACCTACTTCAAAAATCTTTTTCAGGCGATGGCGACGACGGAATCCCCCAAGCTGAAACCGTTTATCTTTCCCTCTCCGGATGAACTTGCCGACTGCCTGAAACCGTACGTTTCCTTTTTTCCGTTTCCGCCGCCGACGCTTTCCAACGCGGAGTCCTGGCCGACGGCGGGCAGATACCATGTGGACATCCTTTCGCACTTGAACGGCAACCAGATTGCGGAAGGGCGCGACGGCATCGCCTGGATCGCGGATTTTCAGCACGTGCATTTGCCGGAAATGTTTGACGCCGAGGAGATTGCGTTCCGGAATCACAGTTACCACGCGTTGATCAGTCAGAACCGGATCGTCTGTTTGAGCAGTCGTGACGCGATGGAGGATTTTAAAAAGTATGCGCCGGAAGCGGCGCACAAGGCGAGATGTCTGCACTTTGTTTCGATCCCCGATCCCGGGCTTTATCCGCTCCCGGAAAATGAAGGTGCCAGGATCCGGCGCGACCGCCGATTGCCGGAACGCTATTTCTATGTGCCCAATCAATTTTGGAAGCACAAAAATCACATCGCCGTCTTGCAGGCGGTCGCGATGTTGAAACGATCCGGAATTGACGTTCACGTCGTTTTCAGCGGCAATTCGTGCGACGCCCGCTTCCCGCATTATTTCGGGCAGCTGCAGGCGTTCTGCAAAGAAAATCAGATCGAGGAAAATATCCACATTTTGGGCTTGATCCCGCTGAAAGAGGTCTATTTTCTGATGCGCGACTCGCTGGCGATCATCAACCCCTCCAAATTCGAGGGCTGGTCTTCCTCGGTCGAAGAGGCGAAAAGCATCGGCAAGACGGTCATTCTTTCCAATTTGAATGTGCACTACGAGCAAATGCCGCCGCACGGCAGTTATTTCCCCTGCGACGATCCCGAATGGCTCGCCGATCTGATGCGCCGGGCGTGGTGCGAGCTTTCCCCGGGGCCCGATCTTGAAATGGAAAAAATCGCCCGGGAAGAACTTCCCCGCCGGATCAAACAGTTCGGCAAAGATTTTCAGCGGATCGTTTTGGACGCCCTTGAAAACAAAAACTCCGAGGCGATGCAAGCGCAAAACGAGCCCATCGTCACGGTGGTCACGGTCGTTCGCGATCTTGCCGGCGCCGGTCAGAAAGAGGCGTTTATCCGCAATCTGAAATCCGTGGCGGCGCAACGCGGCGTTGCCGTCGAACATCTGATCGTCGATGAAAGTGAGGGGCAACTGGCAGCTTGGCAAAACGAGATCGAAACGTACGCCTGCCGCGTCGTGGAGGAGCTTCATCACGGCGTGCCCGGTGCGATGAACCGCGGCGCCATTCACAGTTGCGGCAAATACGTCACATTTTTGGCTCTTCGCGACGCTTACACGGCGGATGATTTTCTGCAGCGTTCGGTCGCGGCTCTGGAAAAGGGGAATGGCGATTTTTCCTACGCGCCGACGCCGGAAAAGCCGGATGAACGCGCGTGTTGGGTCGAAATGCCGTTTGCGCTTTCGTCTATGCTGTTTGAGCGCAAGGCGCTTTACAGCGTCGCGGTTTTCAACGATACCTTGATTCATGCGGCGGATCACGATCTCGTGCTCCGGCTGATTCTTGCGGGGAAACGGGCGGTCAAAGTCCAAAGCGACGGTATTTGCGTTGCGCAGGAGGACGAGCGCGATTGCGACGCCGCGCAACGCGAGTGTGCGTTGATCTATTTCCGGCGCTACGGCAAGTTGTGGCCTGCGATGACGGTGCAGGACGGGGCGCGCATCTTTGCCGAAAGACAACTTCCCGACGCATTGAATGAGATTCTGCAACCTTACTTTATCCATACGTTCGGCGACAATCAGCAGTAGGAAAAAAGGAAAATGGCGCCATTTGTTTCCATCTTGTTGCCAAGCAAAAATCCCGGACGTTTTTTAAAGGAACGGCTGGATTCGATTTTTGCGCAGAGCATCGAAGATTGGGAATTGATCATCGTCGACAGCGACAGCACCGACGGGTCGCGCGAGATTTTTCAGGATCTGGTCAAGCGTGACCGCCGCGTCGTTTTGTACGAACGCCCCGCAGGGCTTTATCCGGCGTGGAACTTCGCCATAAAAAAGGCGCAAGGCAAATACGTCTACATCGCGACGGCGGACGACACGATGGCGCCCGACGCTTTGAAAAAAATGTCCGACGCACTGGAAGCGCATCCCGAGTGCGATTTATGTGACACGCGTCTGCAACTGATCGACGCCGAGGGCAACGGGATTTCGGAATTTTCCGAAAACGCGCTCGCCATTCACTGGCATTTCGCTTTCCCGCGCGACGTGATGCACATCCGGCGGAAACCGGCGGATTTTTTCGCCCATCTGGGCGGCAAGACCATCTATACTTCGATCACGCAACTTCTGATTCGCCGTTCGCTCTTTGAGAAAACTGGACTTTTTCCGGAAAATTACGGCTCGCGTGCCGATTATATGTGGGGAATGCGCGCGGCGCTGGTTGCCGACGTCGTCTATCTGCCCGAAAAACTTGCTTCGTGGCGCATTCACGCGTCGCAGGCGACTTTTGCCGCCGCCGCAGAAAAGGGAAATCAGAATTTCTTTCTGATGGCGCAGATGGCGCAGGAAGTTCTGCGCGATGCGCCCCCCGCGATCGCCGCCGCCGGACGCAAGGTCGGGCGGCTCGCCCTTTTCAAGGGCATTCTGTTGCCGGCGAAGCGGTATAAAAATTCGCTTGGGGAAAAGTTTGTTCTGATGTGCCGCGCCCTGGTGCGCACGCCGTTGTTTACGCTGGAATTTCTGCTGACGATGCCGTTTTACCTGCGGAAAATCCCGCGCCGTTTCCTCTTTCTTTACACCTACGATCAGATGATTTTGCGCCACACGCGGCGCTACTATCGGGGCAAGATCCAAAACTTGTAGCATTTTTCCGCTGAATGCGCTTGCTTTTTTCTCGCTCTTGGATTAAATTTTACCGTGGTACAAGAGGAGAAACAAATTATGGAATTCTACGATGTCGTACGCGCGCGCCGGAGCGTGCGCAAGTTCACCGGTGAACCGGTTCCCGCCGAAGCGCGCAAACGCATTGCGCAATGTGTCGTCGCCGCCCCGTCGGCGTGCAACCGTCAGCCCTACCGTTTTTTGTGGATCGAAGATCCCGAGCTTTTGAAAAAACTGCGCACGGTGGCGTTGCAGCCGGATATTCTGAATGCGCCCGTCGTCGTCGCCGGCTTGGTCAATTGCGATGCGGCGTGGCGCGATGACCACGATCCGCGCAGTGTCGGCGAGATCGACCTCGCGATCGCGGCGGAGCACCTTGTGCTTGCGGTGACGGCGGAAAAGCTCGGCAGTTGCTGGGTCGCCGCCTTTGATACGGTGCGCGCCGCCGAAGTGCTCGAGATCCAATCGCCGTGGCGCGTCGACGTGCTTTTCCCGATCGGTCACCCCGACCCCGCGGGGACGTTGCGCCCCTTTGTGCGCGTCGATGCCGATGAAATGATGAAAGTGTTGTAATTGTGGCAAAAAGTTATACCGTTTCGGGCGAAGATTTCGCGTTGACGGCGAAGTCCGCCGGAAAATACATTTTGAGCTTATCGATCGGCGGCGTTGAACGCTGTGCCGTCGGTCGGGTGCGTTGCGGCAAATTTACCGAACTCGGCGCGCTGGAAAAGAAATTCCGCGTCCACTGCGAGGCGGCGAATCTTACTTGCGGCATCGACACAAGTTTTGTACTTCCTTTCGGCTGTGAGTACGAGATTACGCGCACGGTGGAGTGCGGCGACGGCGCGCTGGATTTTTCGACCGACGTAGCCGCGCTCAATTTCGGGCGCGTCGGCGATCTCGCGCTGGAGGAACTCTTTTTCCCCGGCAACGCGTGGAGCGCATCGCTCGCGCTTTTGGGGGAAAAGGAAGTGCGCCGCTTTTCTTCGGCGCAGACGGGGGAACTTTATTGCGGCGCGCTTTGTCCTGTCGCATTGCGCGTCGATTTTGCCGACGGCGTGGCGGTGGAATATCAGATCGGCTTTGACGTATGGCGGCACAACGCCGCGGCGGCATTGCCGGGCGTGACGGCGGAATTTTCGCTTTCCGCCGACGAAAAGGGATTGCACTTTTTCCGCAACGTGTTGCGTTACGACGAGGGCGTCGAATCGGAAAAGCGCCCGTGGCGTTTCAATTCGCTGATCTCGTGGCAGACCCCGGGAGTTGCTCCTTACGTCCCGCATGTGCCCGTTGAAATTGTCGACGGCTGTCCGCTTGCCGGCGCGTGGCGCCGCGAAGTGCGCCGCCGCATCCGCCGGACGCAAGGAGAATTCCGCCTCGGCGGTGCGACGACGGCGTTTTGTGGTGACGCTTCGCATCTTGACCGGGCGGGCAAGGGGGAACTTCTCCACAGCCCGATGCAGGAGTTTCTGGCGACCTACCGCTGGGCGAACCGCTTCCTGAAAAAAACGGGCGGCGTCTTTACGGTCGATGAGTTGGCAAACGTTTCGCTCCTCGGCGCGGTGTTGAGCCGCCCGCCGCGCGAATTGCTGCCGGAGCCGGAGGAAATATGAGCCGCGCGCAATTCCGCCCCTGCATCGACTTGCACGACGGTCGCGTCAAGCAGATCGTCGGTTCCTCGTTGCGCGACGACGGCACGGTGACGACCAATTTCGACGCCGCCGAAGCGCCGGAGTATTACGCCGAGCTTTATCGTCAGGACGGTTTGGCGGGCGGTCACGTCATCATGCTCGGCAAGGGCAATGAAAAGGCGGCGCTCGCGGCGTTGCGCGCCTATCCGGGCGGCTTGCAACTCGGCGGCGGCGTCACGACGGAGAACGCGAAAACTTATCTTGACGCCGGGGCGGCGCAGGTGATCGTCACCAGTTTCATCTTTTCCGACGGCGAATTGAAACGCGAAAAGTTGTCGGAAATCTTTCGCGCTGTCGGCAAGGATCGTCTGGTTCTCGATCTTTCCTGCCGCTTCCGCGACGGGAAATACTGGATTGTTACCGACCGCTGGCAGAAATTCACCAAATGGGCGCTTTCCCCGGAACTGCTCGCGGAACTCAGTATGTTTTCAAGCGAATTTCTGATCCACGCCGTCGACGTTGAGGGCAAATGTTCCGGCATCGACGAAACGCTCGTCGACTTTCTCGCGCAGAATTCGCCGCTCGACTGCGTTTACGCCGGCGGCATCCGCGAATTTGCCGACGTGGAAAAGATCGAACGCGCGGGCAAGGGGCGGATCCATTACACCATCGGTTCCGCGCTCGATCTTTTCGGCGGCAAACTCTCTTATCGGAAGATTGTGCAACACAGCAAACTTTTATCATAAGGAAACAATTATGCATAAGTATCTCGCATTCGACCTCGGCGCCTCCAGCGGGCGCGGCATCATCGGCACGCTCGACAACGGGAAACTCGACTTGCGCGAGATCCACCGCTTCCCCAACGGCCCCGTCAAGGTCGGCAACGCCTTTACGTGGGATTATCCGCGTTTGGTTTCCGAGCTGAAAACCGGGTTGAAAAAGGCGCTCGCGAGCGATCCCGACATCGAGGGCGTCGCAATCGACACCTGGGGCGTCGACTACGTCCTCTTTGACGTCGATACGCACGAAATGAAGCGGCTCCCCTACAACTACCGCGACGAACGCACGCTTGCCGCCGCCGAAAAGGTGCTTCAGAAAACGACGCTTGAAGCGCTCTATGAGAAAACCGGCATTCAGCACATGACGCTCAATACGCTCTTTCAATTGGTCGCGCACCAGACGGAGCATCCCGAGGATCTTGTCAACGCCAAGTTTCTGCCGATCCCCGATGCGCTCGCGTTTGCGCTCGGCGGCGATTTTACGGCGGAATACACCCATTGTTCGACGACGGAATTGCTCGACCCCGCGACGCGCAACTGGCATTGGCAGTTGATCGACGAACTCGGCTTGCCGCGGTCGATCTTTCCCGAGATTGTGCCGCCTTGCAGCGTCGGCGGTCGTTTGAGTGACGAGATCGCGGCGGAGTGCCATTGCGCCAAGCTGCCGATCTTCAAAGTCGGTTCGCACGACACCGCGAGTGCGGTGGCGGCGGTGCCCGCCCCGGAAACGGGCGACTGGGCGTACTTGAGCGCGGGCACCTGGGCGTTGCTCGGCGCGGAGATCGGCGAACCGCAAAAAAGCGAAGCGTGCCGCCGTGAGAGTTTCACCAACGAGGGCGGTCTCGGCGGCAAGATCCGCTTTTTGACCAACATTATGGGCAGCTGGCTCTTTCAGGAAACCCGTCGCGTCTGGAACGAAGCGGGGGAAAATCTCTCGTTTGCCGATATGGAAAAGATGGCGCTTGCCGTCGCGCCCGGTCAGCGTTTCGTCAACCCCAACGACGCGACTTTCGCCGCGCCCGGCGATATGCCGAAACGCATTCAGGATTTCTGCCGCCGCACCGGCCAGAGCGTGCCGGAAACCAAGGGCGAGATATTGCGGACGATCTACGATTCGCTCGCGCTTTATTTCGCCGAAAAACTTGCGACGCTCGGGAATTTGCGCAACGCGGACTTTGCCGCGTTCAATGTCGTCGGCGGCGGTACGCGCGACCGGCTTCTGATGCAGTTGACCAGCGACGCGATGAATCTGCCCGTGATTGCGGGGCCCGTCGAAGCGACGGCGGTCGGCAATTTGCTCGGTCAGGCGATCGCGGCGAAAGCCGTCGCCGATCTCGCCGCGGCGCGCCGCATCGTGCGCGACTCCTTTGAGGTGGTCAACTACGCGCCGCGCGCCGAAATGGTGAAGCTCTACGCGGAAAACCGCGCGCGGTTCGCGCAAGTCGCCGGTAAATGATCGTGCGTTTTTTCGGCATCGCGCTCGCGCTGTTTCTCGTCGCGGGCGTTTCCGGCGCGGAGCGCGTCATCCGCACCCCGACGGGGGGGCAGGTCAAGACGCTCGACCCCGCGCTGGCGGACGACCTCGCCAGCCGCAATCTCGTCGCGGCGATCTACGACACGCTTTTAGAGTACGATTATCTCGCGCGCCCCTATGTGTTGAAGCCCGCGATGCTCGCATCAATGCCGCGCGCCAACGCCGATTTTACGCGTTATGATTTCACGTTGCGCGACGATCTTTTTTTCGCCGACGATCCCGAGGATCCGTTGCCGCGGGAAAGCCGGCGCATCACCTCGCGCGACGTCGCTTTTTCCATCTTGCGCATCGCCGACGCGCGTACGCACAGTCCGCTTTTTTGGATGTTTCGCTCCAAAATCGTCGGCATCGACGAGTTTCATGCGGAAACGGAAGATCTCGATTACGACGACGAGCGTTGTTACGACCGGCCTTTCCCCGGAATCGTGATCGCGGACGACCGCCACTTTTCGATCTTGCTGACGCGGAGCGATCCGCGTTTCCTCTACCTCTTGGCGATGCCCAACACCGGGATCGTGCCGCGGCGCACGGTGATGGAGTACGGCGAGGATTTTGCGCGTCACCCGGTCGGTTCCGGCGCGTTCAAGCTGGAAAGGTGGATTCCCAATTACGCGATCGACCTCGTCCGCAATCCGGAGTACCGCGTCGAATATTTTGCCGGCGCGGAAAACGCCGCCGACCGCACGCGGGCGCTGCCGCTTGCCGACCGCATCGAGATCCGGCAGATCCGTCAGCCGATGACGTCGTGGCTCCTCTTTCTGCAGGGCAACATCGACATCAATTTGCTCGATCAGGAAAACAGCGACCTCGCGTCGGGCGGGGAATTGGCGCCGGTGTTGCGCGAGCGGGGGATTCGTCTGTTGTGCGTGCCGGATTTCGAGATCCGCTACGTCGGATTCAATTTTTACGAACCGCTTTTCGCCAATCATCTTGATCTGCGGCGGGCGTTGAGCCTCGCCTACAACGTCCGGCGGCGCTGTGACCACTTCAGCGGTCAGATGATGCCGGCGCAGACCATCCTGCCGCCGGGGATCGGCGGATACGATGCGTCTTTTGTCAACGCGTTTGCCGCCGATAACGCGGCGCTCGCCAAGGAATATCTTGTCCGTGCCGGTTTCCCCGACGGCAAGGAGCCTGCGACGGGTAAACGTCTGCAGTTGACCTTCGACCTTTTCGGCAATACGAGCGTGCACCGGCAGTTGGGGGAACTTACCGTCGACGATTTCTGGCAGATCGGCGTCAAGACGACGCCGGTGCTCAACAACAGCGCGCGCTTCTACGAAAAAGTCCGCCACCATCAGGCTCAGCTTTTCCGGATGTCGTGGAAAGGCGACTACCCCGATGCGGAAAATTTCTTTCAGCTCTTTTACTCGCAGAACCGCGACAGCTGCAACCGCACCGGCTTTGCCGACGCGCAGTTTGACCGAATGTACGAGGAAATTCTGCCGATGCCCGATTCGCCCGAGCGGACGAAAAAGTACGAGGCGATGGCGCGCTATCTCGCCGACAAGTGCCCCTGCATTTTAGAGGGCTTCCCGATCTCGTGGCTTTTGTGTCACGGTTGGGTGGAAAATTATGTGCCGGGCGATTTCAGCTTTAATTTCTACAAGTATGTCACCGTCGATCCCGCGCGGCGCGCGGCAATGAAAGCGACTTTTACGCCGCTTTCGATGCGCGAATTGCGCAAGCGTTAGCGCAAAAATTTACGCAGGATCAGCGCGCCGAGGTAAACAATCCCCGCCGTCACGACGATTACTGGGCCCGTCGGCAGGCAGAGCCAGAAGCTTGCCGCCACGCCGACGACGACGAAAATCGCCGCCAGAATCGCCGCCGCGATCATCATCGTGCCCAGGTGCCGGGCGAAGCACCCCGCCGTCGCCGCAGGGAGCGTCAACAGCGCGATGACGAGAATGATCCCGACGAGGTTGATCAATAGAACGATGGTCAGCGCGGTCAACGCGAGGATCGTCAGATAGCACGCCGTCCCCCGGATTCCGCGCAACGCCGCAAATTCCGGATCGAAGAAAAAGGCGACGATTTTGCGGTAAAAGATCACGGCGGGCAGAATGACGACCCCGTCGAGCAACGCCATCCAGAGAAAATCCTTTTCGGCGATCAGCAGAATGTTGCCAAAGAGATATCCCTGCCAGTCGACGTAGCCGGGGGTGCGGGCGAGGAACAACAAGCCGATCGACATCCCGAGCGCCCAGACGACGCCGATGACCGTGTCTTCGCGCTCCTTGGCGCGCAGAGAAATGATGCCGACGATCATCGCCGCTCCGACGGCGCCCGCAATCGCGCCGTGCATCGGCGAGATGAAAGCCAATTGACCGACGCGTGCGAGATAGAGCGCGATGCCCATGCCGCCCAGTGCGGCGTGAGCGCTGGCGCCCGCCAGCGATGCGATGCGCTTGGTGACGATCAGCGTGCCGATGACGCCGAGCGTCGGCGCGGCGACAAGCCCGATGAGCAAGGCGTTGCGCAGAAAGCTCAAGGTAAAAAAGTCCGTAAGGAAATTCATGCTTCGTGCCCTTCGTGCTGGCAGTGACAGAAACAGTCGTGGTCGTGTTTGATGAGACTGACTTTGTGGTGGTAGATCTCGTCGGCGTTTTGCGCCGTGAAGTTCGCCGCCTGATGGAGCGTCACGAATTTGTTGACACAGATGATGAGATCGGTCTCGCGGTTGACGAAACCGAGGTCGTGCGAAACGGTCAGCACCGTCATGCGCTGACGCAACGCGGCGAGGACGGTGTAGAATTTTTCTTCGGCGCCGGGGTCGATGTTGGCGGTCGGTTCGTCGAGCAGGAGAAGTTCCGGCTCGCACGCCAGCGCCCGGGCGATCAATACCCGTTGCCGCTGCCCGCCGGAAAGTTCGGCAAAGGAACGGGCCGCCAGATGGGCGACCTCCATTTCCTCCATCGCGCGTACGACGCGCTCGTTGTGCTGTTTCCGGCTGCCGGAAATGCCGAGCCGCCCCATGCGGACGACTTCGCCGGCGGTGATCGGAAACGCCCCGTCGAGCAAATGGTATTGCGGCATATAGCCGACTTTGATCCGCGCGTCGCAAGGCGTTTTGCCGAAAAGGCGGATCTCGCCGGCACTTGGCGTCAGCAACCCCAAAAGGAGCTTCAGCAACGTGCTTTTGCCGCCGCCGTTGGGGCCGACGATGCATCCGGACTGATTGCGCTTGACGGCAAAGTTGACGTTTTCCAGTACGGGGCTGGTCGCCTCATAGCGGAAATCGACGTTTTTGATTTCGATGATGACGTCGTCGCTCATTGGGCGCCTCCCTGACGGCAGAGCGCATCGCCGAGCGTGTCAAAGAGCCCGGTCAGATTTCCGGCGAGCGGATCGACTTCGATCAGCGTTGCGCCGCAACTTGCGCGCAGGGCGTTGCCGAGCGACGGAGAAAATCCCGGCTGTACGAAAAGGACGGGATTCGGCACTTTTTTCATCATTTCCGTCATTTCGGCGAGGTGAGCGGGATCGCTTTCGCGGCCGCTCGCTTCGACCGATATTTGCTTCATTTCGACCATATCGGCGAAGTAGCCGAATGCGCCGTGATAGACGAAAAACTCTTTTCCGCGGCAGGGGCCGAGCTTTTGTTGCAATGCTTTTTTCTGGTCGGCGAGGCGCTGTTGCAACGCTTTCGTGTTGCGCCGGAATTTTTCTGCATCCTGCGGATAACTCTTGCACAATTCGTCGCAGATGGTCTGCGCGATTACAATGTCGTTGTCGATCGAAAGCCAAACGTGGGGATCGTCGGCGTCGTGGTCGCCGTCGTCGTGACCGTGGTGATGGTGCGGCACGTCCAAATGGCGGCGGTGCAAATTGCGACCGACGTCGATGATGCGGGTCGATTTGCCGAACGCGTTGTCGAGCCGCTTCTCAAAGGGCAGGGCGGTCGTGAAAAAGAGCCGGCAGCGCGAAGCGGTGGTCAATTCATTCATTCCCGGCGTGTAGTCGTGGGGATTTTTCCCTTCCGGCAACAACGTGACAACGCGGTAATCGCTCCCCGCAATCTCGCTGACGAGCGTGGCGATGGGGGCGATCCCGACGGCGATGGTCTTGTCGGCATTGCCGCGATCGGAGCACCCCGTCAGCGCCAGAGACAAAAGCAAAAAGGCAAAGAAAGTGTTTTTCATGGGACTCTTCTAGATGAATATCAGGCTGCGGTACTTTGCTAAATATACTTTTTTTTATCGCAAAAGTCAAGAGAAATCCCGTTTTCGCCGCAGATTTGTCTGCCGGAAAAAGAAAATAAAAACGGCGGCATTTGATTTTCTTTATAATGTATGTTATATTAAACTGTTGACAACTTGTGTTTTTATCAAATGAAACCGAAAGCAATAGAGGATTTTTTGGGTTATGACTAAAGTCTTGTTGACTGGTATCACCGGGTTGGTTGGAAGTGCCGTTGTCGTCGGCTTGGCGCGTGCGAGAAAAGGGGAATACGAATTTGTCTGTCTCGCCCGCGGAAATTCGGTCAAAAGCGCCGAAACCCGCGTGAGAGAGATCATCGAGGACGAGTGCCAGTTTGAGGGCATTCCCGAAGCGGCTCCGATGGTGATGGAGCACGTCAAAGTGATCTCCGGCGACGTCGTCACCCTCAATCCCGAAGAAATGGCGAAAGATCCGCTGCTCGCCAACGTCGACAGCGTTTTCCATTGCGCCGCAGACGTCAACCTCGGCAAAGATCCGACCGGCAAGACCTTCCGCATCAACTTCAACGGCACGCAGAACATCGTCAAGCTCGCGCAGTTGCTCAAGGTCAAGGAATTTCATTACGTCGGCACCGCTTACGTCGCCGGCAAACTGATCGGTACCGCGATGGAAAACCATCCGACCGACAACGGCTTCAACAATCCCTATGAAGAGAGCAAGTTCAAGGCGGAAATGCTCGTTCGTCAGAGCGGCATTCCGTTCAGCGTCTACCGCCCCGGCATCGTTACCGGTCGCCGTTCCGACGGCCGCATCCGCAAGCCGCTGGCTTTCTACCGCTTGCTCGAATTCCTCGGCAAACTCAAGAGCCATCAGTGCTCCAAAAAGAAGATCGATCCGCGCGAATGGGTCGATATGGCGATCCACTTTGCGGCGGAGCCCTCTGAACACGTCTATTTCGTGCCGATCGACTACGTCGCCGAAGCGATCACCGCGCTTTTCCAGAAACCGGTTTGCAATCAGGCTTACCACATCACCGGCGACAGTCCGATCACGACCCGTCAGATCGAGGATACCGTCTGCCGCGTGTTGCGCCTTTCCGGTCTCTCGGTCGGCAAGGATGAGGAAAGCGCCGACGCCAACAGCAGCCTGATGGAGCGTTTTGTCGGCGACCTTTTCCCCTACTTCTCGTCGGACATCGTTTTCGATCAGAGCAACGTCCGCCGCGATCTCGGCGACAAAATTCTCGATTGGGAATACGGCGTCAAGGGGTTGCAGACGTTGATCGTCAGCTACTACCTCGACCACTTCCCCAACGTGGAGTGGGTTCAGGACATCATCAAAGACGTGCCGACCGTCCGCAAGTAGGTTGTTCCGATGGATCGCCGTCCCGTTAAAATCATGCCCTGCCTCGATATGCGCGAGGGCAGGGTGGTCAAAGGCGTCAAATTCGTCAATATCGCCGACGCGGGCGATCCGGTCGCTTGCGCCCAGGCTTATTGCAAGGCGGGCGCAGACTGCCTTGCATTGCTCGACATCACCGCAACGGTGGAAAAACGCCGCACGCTCGTCGACGTCGTCAAAAAAGTCGCCGACGCCTGCACGGTGCCCTTTACCGTCGGCGGCGGCATCGCCACGGTCGATGACGCCGAAGCCGTGCTCAACGCCGGCGCCGATCAGGTTTCGATCAGCAGCGCCGCATTCCGCAATCCGCAGTTGATCAGCGACCTGATTGCCAAATTCGGTGCGGAACGCATTGTTCTTGCGATCGACGTCGACATCAATCACGATCTGCCCTCCGGCTACGAGATCTACATCGACGGCGGTCGTACCGCGACCGGTTGCGATGTGCTGGATTTCGCCGTGCGTATGGTCAAACGCGGCGTTCAAACGATCCTGCCGACCAGTCGTGCCGATGACGGCACCAAAAACGGCTACGACGTGAAGCTGTTGAAAGAACTCCGCCGGGTCTGCCCCGAGGTGACGCTGGTCGCTTCCGGCGGCGCCGGTAAAATGGAGCATTTTCTCGCCGCCGCTGAAGCCGGCGCCGATATTTTGTTGGCGGCTTCCGTCTTTCACTTCCATCTGATCGACATCCGCGAATTGAAAGACTATCTGCACAAAAACGGCGTGCATCTCGCGTAAAGCGATAAATTGAGCTCATGGCCGGTTGCGAAAGCGACCGGTCTTTTTTTGTATGACCGAGGGGCGTTTTGTCGCTTTGCCCGCCCGACGGCCTTGTCGGTGTTGAAAAGAAAACATCTTATTTCAGAAAAGGTGTTTCCGGCAAATTTGTCAGGCTCGACAAAAATCAAAAAAAAAGTAAAAAAGAATTGACAAATGCGCAAATCGGGCATATATTATAAAACAATGAAGCGCTCGTAGCTCAGTCGGTAGAGCAAATGACTCTTAATCATTGGGTCCAGGGTTCGAGTCCCTGCGAGCGCACCATCGTTTTTTGAGGTCGGTTTGAGTTCAAACCGATCTTTTTTTATGCCCTCGACCAAGAGTCCAGTTTCCGTTCTTTTCCGACTGCAAATCTCTTCATAGGGGTAAGTATAAAAACGCAGACTCTATCCGGTCTGCCAACGGGCGCTGTTGCGCCCCGTGCGCGGCTATCTGAAGCAGCGCAATGAGGACTTGCTCCTTGTTACGCTCTTTGAACTTAAATCAGCCACGGATTATCTCCCGGAGAGCTCGGCGGCAAACCGCCCGATCCCGTGCTATCATCACCTTGTGCAAATTGCGTCAACTTGATCTCAAAAACCAGCGGTTTAATATAAATGAATTCTTTCATATGATCTTCTTTTTATGATTATGCCAGTTTGGAAATGATCAAACTCGATTGCAAACTGTCGAACGCGAGCGTATAAGAACCGTCGCTCCACGCGGAATCGCTCCACGTCGCCACGCTGTCGCCGAATTTCACGCTCTTCGCGCTTTCGAGATCGGCGAATGCCGACGCATCGCCTGAAAGAAGCGTCCAGGAGCCTTTCGTCAGCGCCGTGACGTCGATGTTGATCGTATCGCCCGCAAACTTGTTTTTGTTGAGATTCGTGGCGCAACTCGCACAATCGAAATTCCACTTTCCGACCTCCTTCAGGTCGAGTGCAGAGTCCGCGAAGTTCAAGTTGGTGCCGTTTTCAAACGCGATGTCGCTGAACATACGGATCTCGGCGTTGAAGTCGCCCGTAAAATTGTCAAACGTCAATGCGCGCACGCCGGCGTTTCCCCAGGTCGCGGGATCGACGACGCTGGTGACGGCTTCGCGTTTGCCGCCATCGCCCTTGTAATAATCACCGCTGCAACCGCCGAAAAGGACGCTTGTATCGGCAAAATTCAAGTTGGCGCCGTTGCCGGTCACCGTCACATTGGTTGAACCGACCAGAAGCCCGAAACCGCGGTTGCCCGCCGCGACGCACTCGCCGAAAGTAATCGCGTATGTCGAAGCGTCGATCGTCAGGAAAACGTCGCCTTCCATCGCGACAAGTGCGGAAGTTTCTTCGGTAAAAGAAGCGCACCCCGCGTAGACGCGCTGTTGAAAAACACCGCCCGAGATCGAGAGATGGACATCGCCTGTCATCTGGTAAATGCCGAGCGCGTTGTTGGAGTAATATCCGCCGCCGACGACTTGACCTGCGAAAACGCCGCCCGTGATGTTGAGCGTGATATTGCCGGTGCGATCGACGTATTTATTGCTCGCGTCGCCGCCGGCGACTTCCCTTATAAAGGTGCCGCCGTCGATATTGACCGTGTAATCGCCCGTGTAACTGTGGCTCCCGGAGATCAATTCGCCGCCGAGGATCATGCGGTTGTAGACGGCGTTTTCGCCCGAAAGGTAGACGTTTTGCGCGTCGTAATGCTGAACGCTTGTGAGCGTCGAACTTTCCAGCACGACGATCGGATCGCTCGTCGAGGCGACCTGCGTCTTGGCGTCCGCGTAGTTGTTGAAGAACTTTCCGTCGCCGACCGTGCCGGAATACTGGGTGTTGTGCCACGTGACGTCGATCGATTGACCACTCGTCCACGTACTGCTGTAAAACGCGCCGGGGTTGACGGTGACTTCGTAGTTCGCCTTGACCGTCACGTCTTTGGCGGGCATCGTAAAGGTACTGCCGGTAATCGTCACGTTGTTGGACGAGAAGCCGAGGAAGGTATACCCCGCGACGTTGATCGAATCAAGGGTCACGATATCGTTTTCCCCCGCACGGGTGACGGCTTTGCCGCCGACCGAGAAGTTGACGCCGCCTCCCGGAATATTGCTTGTACTCGTGAGTGCATAGCCGTGCAATGCGGCGGTAAGGACGAGGTTGTCGTTCTCTATGGCAAGCGTATAGTCACGCTCGTTGTAGGTCACCTTGTCGCCGCCGATGGTGAGTGCGACGTCGTCCACTCCCGCGACGCCGGTCAGGGTAAACGAATTTTTTCCCTCCACATCGGTGAGGTCGCCGGTGGCAATAACGTATCTGCCGTCAGTCTGGGATGCCGACACCGTGATGGTGAGCGAACCTTCGTCATTGAACAGTTTCTCAAAACCATTCAAAACCGCATAAGAGCCCGCCGTTGCCGGATCGCCTTGGGAAATATCCCAATTCAGCACGCCCATATTGTAGATCGTATCCGCATTGGCAACGGTGCCCCCGGTCAAAGTCATCGTCTTGGCAAAGGTCATTTTGTCCGCATTGACGATCGCGCCGGCGACCGAGGACGCCGCATTGTTGGTAAATGTCACATTGCCAAGGAATTGGATCGAGCCTTCCGCATTCATGATCGCGCCGCCGTAGGCGCTCGCCGCCATTGCCGCATTGTTGCTGAAAGCAACGTCGGACTCGAAAATGACCGAGCTGTTGACGTTGTTGATAGCGCCGCCCTGGGCAAAATTGCCGCCGCTCGCCGTGTTGCCGTCAAAGGAGACATTGTCGTGAAAAACAAACGTACCTTTTTCGTTGTAGATCGCAGCGCCCGTTACATTAATCCCCGTCGCGACGTTATCGAAAAAAACGGCGGCATTGTGAAAGGCAAAAGTCCCGCCAATGGTGAAAATGGCGCCGCCGTTGGCAATGGAGGATCCCCCATCGGACGCCGATATCGTATTACCGCTGAATCGCGTTTGGTTGCTTTCGCCGGATCCTGCACCGTAAAAAGCGACGTTTCCGCCATAGTTCGTCAACCCGGCGCCGCAAGCCTCCAAAAAGTTGCCGCAGGTCACCGTGTTTTGGCTGACGGTGAGATTCGTCGCCGTCGCAAAGGCGCCTTCAGAAATCATCACGGCGCCCTCGCGGATCCCGGAAATCCGGGAGATCGCCCCGTTGGCGTCGGCATCCTGATTCAAATTGTAGGCGGCTTCCGCAGAGGCTCCCATGGCGGAATCGACCATGAACTTGTAAGTACCCGCCGCCGGACGCTCGGCAGTAGTCAACACCAGCGTATGATCCGTGGCGTTGTGACCGATCGTATAGGCGCAGCCATTGTAAAAGACGGGACTGCTGCCGAAAGTAAACGCGAGGCCGCGCGCATCATTGGCGCGGCCGCGGACGATGAAGCTGCTGTTGGCGCGGCTCAATGTTTCCACATTGGATGCGACGACGTAATCGCCGAGCTCCTGGGTTCCGGAGGTCATGAAGACCAGTTCTCCGTTGTCGGAGGCATTGTTCAGCCGGTTGTACTGATTTAAATGCGCATACGAGTCAGTTCCGGCGGAAATATCCCAGATCAGGGCGCCGCCGTTGTTATAAAAAGTATCCGTCTCGGTCGCGAGGGTCATGGCTTTGGCAAAGGTGATCGTCGCGGAGTTGTAGACTGCGCCGCAGAGGTCGCCGGTAACGCCGGTCGCCAGGTTCCCGCTGAATACCACGTCGTCGCGGAACGTAATCGTCGCCGTGGAACCGTTGTAGAGCGCGCCGCCGAAAGCGTCCTCTGCGAAAGGCCGGACCCCGTTGTCGGTAAACGTGGCGCTCTTTTCAAAAACGATGTCGCTGTACGTGCTGCAGAGCGCGCCGCCGTTGTAGCCGTCGCTGACCATGTTTTGAGTGAATTCGACGTCATCCTGAAACGTGATCGTCGAGCGTTTTGTTTCGGATCCAATCGTATAGAGCGCGCCGCCGCTGCCTTTGGAAGTGGAGGCGTTGTTGTAAAACAATATCCCGGCGTCCGTGCCGTCGTCGGTGAAAGTGAGATGGCCATACTCGACGTAAACGGCACCGCCGAAATGCGCGGTGTTGCCGGAAAAAGTCAGCGCTTCGCCGGTCGCATACGCATCCGTCCGAACCCCCACGGCGCCGCCGGAATCGGATACCGTCGGGACCGTATAGGTCTCGCCGCTACCCAGATCATACGGATTGGATTCGGGACCTGTTTCCGACGTGACCGTGACTTTGTCCGCAACCGCCATCGAAGCGATCGTCAGCACGAGGGCGTCGTCAGTCAGGACTTCCGGCGTACCGCCGTCATTCACATACAAGGAGTATTTATGATCGTTGTAGACCACCGAACGCTGGTAGATGGCAATCGTCACGTCATCTTGTCCCGCGACGCCGGTCAGCGTAAAGGTATCTTTGCCGATTGCGCCGGAGACTTTGCCGGTTGCGATCACGTGACTGCCGAACGGCTGATTTGCCGAGACCGTGATCGTCTGGCGGGTGTTTTTGCCGTTGCTGAAGTATTCAAAGCCGTTGATGCACGCCGTCGTTTCGCCGGTAAGATTCCAGTTGACCGTGGCGAGTTCTGTCGAATCGTTTCCGACGTTGACCCACGTGTCGGAGTCCGTTGCCAGCGTGATGGCGGAGGTAATGCTGACCGTGCCGGTGTTGTAGATCGCGCCGCCTTGGGTTGCCGTGTTGCCGGAAAAAGTCGCCCCGCCGAGCGCAATCGCGCCGCCGTTGCAGATCGCGCCGCCGTAAATCGCGGTGTTGCCGACAAAACTCACGTTTTCGCCAGTGACAGTGCCGCTCGAGAGGATTTCCACCGCGCCGCCGTTGCCGGCGTAGGGGGCGCAAGTATAGGTGCCGTCCGTGACGAGCGTTTCGGTGCCGCCCGCCGCGACTATGATGCGTTGCGTGATAAGTTGATTGTCTGCCATCGTTTATTCCCTCTATCTCTTAATCAGATTAATCATCGTCTCAATTGCCGATTCTCGCAATATCGCGCAACGCGTGCGCGCAATCTAAAGAAGTTGATCGGTCATATCAAAATACAAAAAATCGCTTATAAAAATATAAACCATATTTGTGAAAATTGCAACAGATGATTGCAAAGATCGCAAAAAAGCAGACTCCATCCGGTCTGCCAACGGGCGCTGTTGCGCTCTTTGAACTTAAATCTGCCACGGATTATTTCCCGGAGAACCCGGCGGCGGCTCTTTCTTTCTTTTCGGATGGAAAAATCTGCGCTTTGATGCTATACTATGATGATGCTTTTTCATTATGAAAGGAGACGCCGATGAAAGTCGATTTCAAATTGCGCGCAGTTCAACTGGATCTCGCGCGGCAGATGGAAACGGTGGAGTTTATCTGCCAATTCATTGATTTTATTGCCGATCAGGGATTCAATACCCTCTTCCTTTACTTGGAGTGGCGCGTCCGCACGCGGACTTTTGACCTCGGCGCGGCAAACGGCTATGATGCCAATGAGATCAAAACGATCGTCGATCACGCGGCGGCGCGCGGCGTCGACGTGATTCCCGGTATCGCTTCGCTCGGGCATCACGATCTCATCTTTGCCGATACGACGTATCACAAGTTCTGCGAATTGCGCAACGACGTCGAGGGGCGCCACGGCGGTTCGCCCAAAATGGAATTCTGCCCCAGTTTGCCCGAGGCAAAAGAGTTTCTCTGTCGCTACATTTGCGAGGTCGCCGCGCTCTTTCCGCCTCTTCGACGGTTTATGACAGA
>DCFZ01000003.1:0-11968 GCA_002314455.1 Lentisphaeria bacterium UBA1791
CTGTCCGATAAAAATTACCGGAGTTGATTGTTTAGTCCGACAACATCATACTATAGCATCTATCAGCAGTTTTTCAAGGTTATCCCCCCCCGATATCGTGGCCGCAGGAGACAAAAAAACGCCCCCATCCCGCTGGCGGCTCATTTGCCTTACGGCGCTTCTCCGAAAATCGCTTTGTACTGCTCGTCCCGGCATTTATTTTTTACCGGAACTCGGCTTTTCAAAAATTTCTCTTTTCCGGGGTTTTGGATTCTCTCCTGCCTTTGCCCCCTGCCCTGTATTTTATACATTGTTTGAAGCAGGATAGCCGGGGAAATGGCGGCGTTTTCAGCGAAAGACCGATTGGATCGCGCGTAGCGAAGCATCGCCGATGTTTTCATCAGGGACGAGCCAACACCCCTCGGTGTATTCATTCCATGCGTTGATCACAACAACGCCCGGCTTTGCTGGATCGTTCTCGGCGCGTTTTTTTGCGTCAGCAAGGAGCGACTGAAAAAGCTCCGGCGTGTTGTTTCTGACGATCCCGACGTAGGGATAAAATTGCACCCGCCAGGGGAATGGTTCCTCGTTGCGGCAACGCGCCGAGCAATCCCAGCCGCGCGTCACAGTCGGAAGATACATCAAGCCGCAATGATCGAAACTTTTCCAAAAGACGCGGTGGATTTCGGCGACTTCACGGTAGTCAAAAAGTTGCTCTTTTTGGTTGAAGCGCACCTTGTAGTCGGGCAAATCGTGACAGGTAATGTTGTATGCCGAGCAGGAGGAAAATCCGGCGGCTTTCAACGTCGGTACGTGATTTGCCTTGATGTGCATCGCATTCCAATGGATCGTCGGCAAGCCTTTTTTGACGGCCTTGGCGTCGGCTTCATCCAGAAGCGCCTTGACCTTTTCCGCTCCGCCCATTTTGACGATGAATTCAGCCGCATTGAAAATCGAGAAAAAGGGGTGCCCATCCTTATACCAGTACTCGGGGAGCGCGAGGTACTTTTCCAACACGATGTCGAAGCACTTGCGGAACTCGTCGGGCGTCCCGGCGCGCATAATCAACTCCGCTCCGGGATCGTCGATCTGTGCGCGGAAGCGGTTGCGGCGATCGTGGTAACACCACATCAGGGCGAACTTCATCCGGTTGCGGTTGCGCGCTTTCAAAAAACCGTTGTCGAGCGCTTCCTGCATGATGACTTCGCCGTCGTAACAATACCAGTCGTATAAAAAGATATCCAATCCGGCGTCGGCGGCGAGGTCTATCTCCTTTTCGACATTGGCGGGATCGGACTCGTCGTAATAACCCATCAGCGGCTTGATCGGCACGGGATGCCCCGCATAGCGCGGTACTTGCGTTTTGACAAATTCCCACTCGGTCCACCCCTTGCCGAACCATTGTTCCCCGCGGGGGTAAACGTGCCAATGCGGGTAGTAGATCGCCATCGCCTTGACCGCTTTTTCCGGCGTCGCTAATTCGGCAGACAACAAGGTGCCCGCCATCGCGGCAAGCGTGAACAAAAACTTTTTTCTCATGGACAAATCTCCCTCTCCCCAAACTTGGACAACTTTTTAAAAGATTGGTGCAAAACGCTTTGGCTTACTATACCATGGATTCGCGGAATTACAAGTACAGAAATAGTAACTGATTCATGGGTTATAACAGCAATTTGACCGCACGGCTTTTCGTTTTGAGGTTGAAAAATTATTGCAGATAGCAAAAAAAAACGCAGATCAAGTTCGGCGAAATGCTATGCGAGAGAATTATGTGTCATTTGCGCCAATCGTTATCGTAGTCCTGTTGTCTTTGGGTCGGTTTGATTAACGGAACCCCCAAAGCCGATAGTTTGACCGCGGCTATTTGCTGATCAACTTCCCGGGGCAGCACATAAATCTTGCGCTCCAAATGATTGCACAGAAGATATTCCACCGAGAGCGCGATCGCGGAAAATGTCAAATCCATCACCTGCGGCGGATTCCCCTCCGAGTGAACCAAATTTGCAGGAAGTCCGTCCGTCACCAAATTCACATATTTCCCGTCAGGAAACGTATAGCGATCCATATAGCGGTTGATCTTTTCGCATTTTGCCGTACGCTTTATCGAAGCAACGTCGATTTCGATCTGTTCGCTGCCTAAATTGATAAGGATCGCCCCGTTTTTCATCTGCCGGATCGCGTCGATGGGAAGCACGTCGCAGGATCCCGTTGCCGTAACAAAAACCGTCCCCTCTGATAACGCAGTCTTCAGACTTCTGACATTATACCCCGCCGTGTAGGCATCTAACGCGCGAACGGGGTCGGTTTCGCAAATGATCACGTGTGTACCAAAATTGCGCATAATCTTAGCGAGCCCCTTGCCCAAAGGCCCATAGCCCATAATGACGACCGTTTCAAGTGCGATCAGAATGTTATTATTGCGCAGCAAAACCATAATTCCGGTTTGCCCGACGCCGTATGTATTGTCAAAAAGATGTTTGATTTCGCAGGAATCCGCCGCGATAAGTGGATGGCGCAAAATCCCCTCTCGCTCCATCACCCTTTCTTTATGAACGCCGGAAGCGGTTTGTTCGATGGCGCCGATGATACGGGAAACAAAATCCGCGTGTCGTTCATACAGCGGACTCAGCAACACTGCTCCGTCGTCAATGATGATGTCCGGTGCGAACTCTACGACTTTGTCGACAAAAAACTCACGTTCTTCTTCCTTAAAATTGCTGGACGCAAAAACCGGAATCTCCCAATATTTCACCAATGCAGCGGCAACGTCGTCCTGCGTGGATGCAAATTTCTGAGAGCACAACAGAACTTCCGCGCCGCAATGTTTCAGCACAATGCACAATGCCGCACTTTCTTTGGTGGCATGGGAAGAGACGACGATCCGTTTTCCTTTCAGAAACTTCCTCCCGGAAAAGTTTTGATCAACCCAAGCTAACACCGGCATCTGCTCAATTGCCGTCCGGATATGCGTTTCTCCTGAATCTGCCAAGGTAATGTCTTTGATTTTATATTCAAACATTTTCCAATTCCCGTAAATTGGAAGCCGCCGCCACCGCACCTATTTTGTCAACTGTGGCTGATGGACGATTAGCCAAACAACAACTCCCGTAATACCGAGAGATAATATACCGCAATGTTCCGTAAAGTCAAACGTAATATATGGGACAGATGACCTGTAAAATCCTGAAATGCATCAAATTTTCAGAATATACCGAGAAGAACGATATTTCTGTGGCAGCGGTGCGCTTTTTTGCTTATCCTCCAAAGCACGCCGTGATTTCAGACAGCAATCTCAAGCCGGTTAATATGCCGGTGTCAAATTCTCTTGAGAATGTCATTAAAAACTTACAACAACACAGCGGATATTTTTTTCTGTACGAACTCAGAATTGGATGTAAAAAAGCGGCTTGATAGTCAGATTGTTTTGTGCTATATTATCAGAGTTAAGTTGAGTTAAGTTTTACGCTCTCCATTCATTAATTTTTAATGTGGAGTCATTCTGCGTATGGGATGAAGATTATCCAAATCCGGAAAATGTGTATGATGATATTGGTGTAGAAAACCGGCGTAAAATACAAATGCGCTTTTGAGCTCAAGACAAATGCAGAACAGTACAAGCAAACATATTCAATTTATCAGCGGGTTAAAGGGTTCTCTTGCCGTTTTGATCGTTATTTTGCACTATCTGGTGGCTTTTTTCCCTTACGGCTACACTAATTGGGGAAGCGGTCTTTCCCCGGAAGAACAGTATATGGTGTATTTCCGGTACTATCCGCTGTCGCTCTTTTTCCGACTTTCCCTGCTTCCTCTGTTTTACGCGTTGATCGCCTATATTCCTGCCATCAAACTCTTTCGTGATTCCGATACAAAATTCATCGAGAGACAGGCGCTTGGACGTTATTTACGGTTGATGCCGCTGGTGCTGGTCACTGCAATTTTCTCGTATGCGTTTTTCTATTTCGGCTTTTCGAGATATCAGCAAATCTACGACCTGATCGGCAATCACTGGGTCATTGCCACCGACGGCTGTTCTGGAAGATCGTGGCTCGGGGCCATTAAAAACGGTGTCTGGGATACTTTTATAGAAATGAACGGTAAATACTGTAGCGTTCTTTGGTGCATCAATGATATTTTTGTCGGCTCATACCTGACATACAGTTTTCTGATGATTTTCCATGGTGTAAAACACCGCCTTCCGGTTTATTTGGTGAGTTACCTGATCCTGTTGCGATATCCGGCTTACTGCGGATTTCTTTCCGGCATTGCGGCGGCGGATATTTACGTGAATGTCCGTGCGGAACAGCTGAAAAAATATGTGCTTCCTTCGGTAATTCTGGCATTTCTGCTGGTGCTTTTTCCGGAACCGATGGCACCGGCATGGTTTAAGAATGCTTACCGTGAAGGCATTGCATCATTTCTGATCCTGTTTGCAATGCCGTTCCTGCCGCGCCTCAACAAATGTTTTTCCGCCGATGTCCTTGATTGGTTCGGCAACCGTTCCTTTTCGCTGATCCTAACGCATTTTCCAATTATGCTTTCGGTTTCCGCATGGGTCTTCGAGAAAATGTATTCCGCGGATGTTCCGCAGTTTTTCTGTATGCTCACGGCGCTGCTTGCCGGATTGCCGATGATTTTGATTGCTACGGAAATTATGTACCGCTGCGTGGAAATTCCGTCAGGGAAATTCACCAAATGGATCGTCGGGAAATTATCCCCGACAGATTGATTTGTCTGCGTTGCTCCTGCTGTACCCCGTGCAAAGGTTGCGGTATTGCAATGCGCTTGCGGCGAAGGCAAACGCGGTGGGCGTTGAGGGGACGCAGGGGACCGAGGAGACGGGGTGGTTTGGTCTGCGATCTAGAGGGTGGCTGTCACCCGTAACGATTTGGTATGCATACGCCAATTGTCCCTTTTGTGCGATTTGTCCGCGCGGGAACGCGACACGCCGACCGGCGTTGCCCCGCTGATTGCGTCAATCAACACGCCAAAGCAATAAAAGACTTTTCAAAATTTTCTCTTTTCCGGTTTTCGGGATTCGCTACTGCCTTTGCCCCCGATCTGTCGGGTTGTTTCGGCTTCGCCAGTGCACGTGGTTCTGCAATCAGGCAGAAACGAATGTGCGAAAACATCGGACACTACCGTTGACGCACCGCGCTACCGCGCGGGCAGAGAGAATTTCTCCAACAAAATGAAATATTCTTTTTTGGCAATCTCGGCATTCTGACGCAACTGGTCGCGAATGTGCCGATTTTTACGATACGTTTTCAGGTCGAATGTTAAATGCCAACGTTGCGCAAAATCATCTAACACGGGATCAACCCTGGTAATATCGTCGGGATCCAATCCTTTTTTGTGCAGGATATCGTCATAAAAATCCAAATGTCTTAATAAACCGTCTGCGGCAAGCCATGCCGCCAATTTTTTTCGCAATTCCACCGTCTCTCCGTTAAGCGTGCCGTTGGCAATCAACGTGTCCATCGGCGAAAAATGATAGTTGCCCGGATATTTTCTTCCCTCGCCGATTTTTGCAAAATCGACCATTTCCTGCGTCATCGGGAAAGGGATCGGCTCTTGTGCCGGAAGGTCGCGAAAAACCGTCTTGGCAATCTCGTTGGCGATCACCCAGTGGCCGCGGCGGTCGGGGTGGACGCGGTCTTTCGCAACTTGCAGTTCGGGGAACCACGCGTAAAGCCGGCAGAGCATCGTGCGGCTCATCGGGAAAAGGTATTTCGGCGCGTAGGTGTTGTAAGAATGGGCGGCAAGTTTTTCCAAACCGATACAGTTGCAGTACTCATATTTTTGATCCGGCGCGGGACGCGTACCGTATTCATCGTAGGGAAAAGGCGCCATCACAACGACTTCGATCCCATTGGCGGTGAGTGCGTCGACGATCTTTTTCATATTGACGCAGTAGCTTTGGAAGCCCCTTTCGCGCGCTTGCGCTTCCTTTTCATTGACGGGGTGTTGCGTCTTATAGAGATCGCGCCCGACGTCGTTCATCCCGAAACAGACGATCACCATATCGGGGTTGCGCGACAAAACGTCGCGTTCGAGCCGCCGGAAACCGCCCTCCGCCGAATCGCCGCCGATGCCGGAATTGAAAATTTCGATCTTTTCTTTGGGGTAGCGGCAGGAAAGGTAAAGCTGCAACTCCCCTGCAAAAGTTCCGTCGGCGGTGATGCTGTCGCCCAAACAGACAATGCGGTGCGGCAGTTTCCGCTCTTTCTTTTTCGTCGGAATTTGCATACAACGCAGCACATCGCACTCGTCCATCGCAAAACTGAAATCATGTTTTTTAACCTTTTCCACGACCTTGCCGCGGATGGCGCAATCGACGCACTTCAACCCATCAGCCGGAGCGCTGAAAAGAATTTCCGGTGCAGAAATTCTACATCTTTCAAGCGCTACATGATCAGCTTGCACCAAATCAAATTTCATGGTATCGGTGAAATCAAATTGACAATTCTGAAAGGTGATCCCGGCGGACATGTGGACCATCACGGGGAAAAAACTTGAAATGCGGTTGCCGACGGCGACGCAATGGTGGGAGGTTTCATCAAAATAAATGCCGTGCCGCAATCCGGAAGTCGGAGTATCGCGAACCGTATTGTAATCAATCCGCCAATCGGTTGCGCCGCAGACATAGATTCCCGCGCCATCCTGAACTTCCGGTTTTTGCATAACATTGGAAATGTCGTTGTGCTCAATGGCTACATCAAATGGCTTTTTGGAGCGATCCGGGACGGCATGAAGCGTCAGACCGCAATAACCGGTTCCGTGGATCTTGTTGTGAGAGATAAAAAAGTGCGACCCGCGAAATGCCCGACCGACGATTCCGCTGTTGCCGATGTCGCTGAGCTCGCAATCTTTGACGCCGGATTCTCCCGTTGCGATGATGGAAATGCCATTCATCCCGACGGAAAAAATGCGGGAGTTGAGCACGCGGATCGAATGATTCACGGGCGTTGCCGCGGCAAAAATGCCGTTGCCGTAGCAATGGGAAACCGTCACGTCAGAAAACGTGACGTCCCGACAATTGGAAACTTCCAGAGCACGCGAAATGCGATCGACGGCATTGAGCGCACAATCCGGATCGTTCCCATTGGAAGCGTTGCAATGGGAAAAGGTCACGCTTTCCACCGAAACATTTTGGACATTGGAAATTTTCAATAATTGATCCGCGACCGACGCCGTCAATCTGACCGACGCAATGTTTTCGTTTTCTTTCGGATAATAAAAGACTTCGCGCGAAGCGCGGTGATACATCCATTTCCCCGGCTGAAGTCCGGCTTCGATGTTGCGGATCTGATAGGTGTTTTTGCCGAAACTTCCGGCGGGATTTTTCAATTTATTGGCAAAGCGCACCAAGCCGGTCGCACGATCGACCGATGCGACCCGCACCAGCGAAGCGTCCCACTCGTGCGGAACGTAGATCTCGGCATCGGCAGGATCAAAAGCGGGAAGCTCCGCAATGTTGACGGTGATTTGCCCCAGTTCAAAATCTTTTTCCGGGCGGTTCCAGCGACCATACTGCCATCCGAGGTAAATCATATCGGTCGTTTCCTGATAGGTAAGCATGCCGTCGTGCGGATAAACGGCGATCGGAATATTGGCGGATTCGCTGGAAACAAGTTGCGGTTCGGGAAGTCCGTCCGGAATTTTCGCCGCCCAATAAGGTTTTCCGGGAACAGCGGTAAAATGAAGCGGAATGCCGCCGGAAATGGTCGTGTTTCCAGAGCCGCGCACGGTCAAACCGGTATCACGTTCATCAAGTATGATCGGCGTTTTCAACCGCAAAATTCCGTTCGCAATGACGATCTCTTTTTTGCCTTTCCTTTTTCGGGAACTTTCCAATGCCCGGAAAAAAGAAATTTCGTCGGCGTCAGCGTGAATTCTCTGTGGCACGCTACAACCTGAAACGACCAGCAATATGAGTGTTGCCAGAAATGCGCTGAAATGACTTTTTTTCATCATCCGCTCCTCCCGTTTTCCATAATATAACCGCTGGGGAGAAAAATACAAGCGTGGGGAATAAATACAGCGCATCCCCTGAAAAAGATTAGGGCAAAGGCTTTGGCTATCAGGCTCACGATTCTCTAAATTTTCTACTTCTTTTTGCCATAAAATATCAAAGGACACTTTTTGCAGGTTTCAATTTGAAAAATTTGAAAATAATGATATATTTTGTCATCAGTTGCAATAGGTATTTGTGTCTTTCAAAAATCAAAAAAAACAAACCTTTTGAATTTGCCCAGAAGGAGATCAAAAATGGCGAGTGAACGAATCGTGACCGATGAAGCGATGGAGTTCCTGCAATCCGAAGCTTTAAAAGCGCATGCAGTCGATGATACGCTTTCCTATACAGCCAAAGACGGAACAGTTTTTACGTTCCGTGTCAATGCCGTTTACGGATCGGATGATCCGGAACTTAACGACGGCTTCCATGCGTTCGGGGGCGTTCTGCTGGATGAAAACGGAAACGATACGGATCAGGTCGTGTTTGCCACCCGATGCACCAGCGGTTATCCGGATGCATACGCCAATTTTGACAAAAACAGTCTTGGCTGGCCCATTTTCATCGAGCACAAAGATGATGTGCTGGCGTGGTACAACGAACAGAAAAATGCAGGCAAATCGGTCAGTTTTACCGGGCTCAGTCTGGGGGGTGCGCTTACCCAACTCTTTGCCGGATACGTTCATCAAAAAACCGGCGATACGCTGAACTCTGTTGTCACGTTTTCAGTCCCCGGTATCAGTGCACCTGTCATCACCTACGAGGGAGAAACCTACGATTTTACCGGAAAAATTGCAGAAACCGTGCATCATTACATGGACTACGGAGATCTGCTTGGACAAGTCGGCAACTATTACCTCGAAGGAACCCTCTATATTTACGCCTGCAACTATTGGGTGGATCAGGCGGGCAGGTCCGGGAATGTGATTCGTCTGAAAGATTATTTGTTGCAGCCACATGGCAATGTCAGATATTTGCTTTCGGATGACTATTCTTCGAATCCCGCGACCGTTTTCGTCACGGAAATGGATTCCTCTGATATGACCGGCTCCTGGAACCCGCTCTCCGCCGTAATCGAATCAATCCCGGAAGGCATTGAGAATACCAACAACGCGGTCGTCACGGTCGGAAACAAAACTTATCTTTTCAACAAGGCGTATGCCGAGATCGTTCTCTCCATGACGGTTTCATTTGTAAATCCCAATTCTGTAGATATCGAAGCCGCCAGCAACTATATTCCCCGTTCAGCATGGGAAGCGATGCGCGGAACGGAAACCGGATGGCAGGATTTTTTTGCACGTACGATTCTGATGGATTGGACAAGCGACGTCAAAGTCGCCGTCAATGGCACGTTTTCGGAAGGCGGCAAAGATTATGCCGTCCTCACGCTCACCGGACAGACCCAGCAAGGAAGGGAATTTCTGTACAATTTCTCTGACGGCAAATTTGTGGAAACGGATACGGTAGTACCTGACGGCAACTGGCAGGCGATTGCCGGGGCAGAGGTATATGAGGTCCAGTTCTTTGAACTGGCGGAAACTGCCGGGACGCAGCAGCCGGAAACAATCGCAAAAGAGCAGAATAAAACTTATTCGACCACCGTCACCAATGAATTGATTGAAGAATTACAATATTCTGCGATTGGGGATCACACCGTCGGCGACACCTTTGAATACACCACAAAAGAAGGGGCGACCTATCGCCTAAAATATACAGAATTCTACGGGTCGGATGATCCGGAACTCGACGATGGTTTCCATGCGGCAGGTGTCGTACTGCTGGATACCGACGGCACAACGGAAACCGATGAACATTTTCTGATTTTCAGAGGAACATCCGGACATCCGGATGCGTTTGCTGATTTTTATGAGGGAGCGGCAGGTCTTCCAATATTTGCGGAACACACAGCAGATGTTCTTGAATGGTACGAAAAATACGAGGGGCAGAATATCACCTTTTCCGGACCGAGTCTGGGCTGCATGCTTTCCCAGTATTTCGCCGGCTGGTTAGTCAATGACAAGGGAAAGGCCCCGCTTACGAGGCTGGTCGGATTCCTGTCGCCTGCCATCGAAAAAGAGGCGGAGTATGATGACGTCACCTACCATTTCATTACCGACAAAGCTGTTGCCGAAACGGTTGATTACTATCGCCAGGAGGGGGACATTCTTGCCGCATTCGGCAAAGATTATCAGAAAGGGACGGTTCATCTGTACGCCGGCAACGCCGAAATCAATCAGGCAGAAGGAGTTAGACTGCATGAATACATTATTTATGCACATATCGGAGAGTATCTGACAGCCAACAGTTCCCTGACTCATCTCGCTGATTTTGATACCGATTATTTTGCGGAAGATAAAAATTACAGCGAACTGGCGGTTGAGGTTGATGCCGTGCCGGATGGTTTGGAAAACACCAATATTGAAGCTGTGACGGTCGGCGACAGGATTTATCTCTTCAACGCGGAATATGCCGATGTGGCTTTGACCTTCACGAATTTCACGCTCCAGGGAGAAAGCACCGCCAGTGATTTTGCGTTGCGCAACACATGGGAAGCGTGCCGGGGCAGCGAGAAACAAGAGCTTATGACTTGGCTCATGATGTACAACAACAAATCGGATATTCAGATCACCACCGGCCGGGCATTTGAACTCGGCGGCAAGGATTACGTGCAGCTTTCCGACGAGGGCGCCGCCGCCCATGAAGATTTCTTTTTCAACTTCACCGACAAGGAGTTTGAATCCGGCTATGCGCTCACCTCGGTTTCCAGCCTCGGCAATCCGGGCGGCGCAACCTTCACCATCGGCGGTTCGGAAACGACGGTCGCGCTCGCCGGAGAAACTGTCACGGTATCGGCGGTCAAGGTCGCCGGTTATTACTGCACCGGCTTCACCAGCGAGGAAGTCACCCTCGCCGGCAATACGTTTGCGATGCCGGAATCCGACGTCACCGTCACGGCGCATTACGCCAATGCGTCAAGCGAATACAACGCAAGCGGCAAGAGCGACATCGTCCAGATCGCCGATCATCAGGTCTACGTGCTGCGCGACAGCGAAGCCGGTTACGCGCAAACGGAGTCGCTCTACAATATGAGTGGCTGGGAAGTCTTGGAAACCCGCCGTGATTTCAACGGCGACGGGTTGGCGGATCTTCAGATCGCCGGCGCCGGGGAAAAAGCGAACCACACCGTGGTCGCAACTTTGCGCAACGACTTTGACGCAAGCGGCATCAAACTTGATTACCAGCTGCTCCGCGCCTACGACAACGAGCTTTGGGAATACGTCGGCGCGGCGGACGTCAACGGCGACGGCAAAGACGAAACGCTGTTGCTCCAGACTGCCGCAGGTTCCGTCAACGGCGATCATCACGTGCTGGCTTGGACCACGGATGACACGGGCGCCTATCAGACGGATCAGGACGTCTGGGTCGGCTGTTTCCATATCGGCTGGTCGATCGCGGGAACCGCCGACGTGGACGGCAACGGCACCGACAACGTCATTCTTCGCCGGGCAGACGGGCAGATTTGTTACTGGAGCGAAACTGGAAGCGATGAACTGGTTCGGGTCTGGTACGCCGACGGCAGTGATTTTCTCACCGCCGGAAATTTCGGCAACAGCGGCAAAGACGGCATTCTCTGGAACAACGCCGCCGGGGATTACTTTCTCTGGAACGACGTGAATGATAAACTTGTCGACATCAAGCTCGGCAACGTCAGCGAACTTGGGGGAAGCTGGAGCTTTGCGGGCGCCGGCGACTACAACGCCGACGGCAAAGACGAGATCCTCTGGTGCGACGGAAAGTCGATCGCCTACAGCGAAGCCAACAAGGAAAACTTCAAGAACTTGACGGTCATCGCATAAATAAAATAACGGTGCGCAAGCACCTGTAAATCCCGCGTAAGCGGGCGCCTGGAGTGAGCGCAAGAGGGGCGGCGTGAGCCCTCTCGCATCGCAGGCGTTTGATCGCGGTCAGTACGTC
>DCFZ01000003.1:12124-12267 GCA_002314455.1 Lentisphaeria bacterium UBA1791
GGGGCTTTGCTACGCTCTGCCGCTTTGCCCGCCCCGACTGCTAGAGGTGAGTAGCTGGGGAAAATATACCAGTGCCAGATTATGTGAGGGGCGCTCACGCCGCCCCCTGCCCTGAAATAAAAAAAAGCTGTTGCATTTTTTGC
>DCFZ01000014.1:0-10553 GCA_002314455.1 Lentisphaeria bacterium UBA1791
AAGACCGCGGATTAAACTACCCTGCGTCCCCTTGTCGCCTTGAGTCTTGTGTCCACGCCAGCGGCGCGGTGCGTAGCTCTGCGCTTGCCCAAACACCCCTGTTGCTTAACCTTGGAAGGTTTTGCAACAGCCTCTTTTTTTTGACCGTCACGCTTTTTTGGGCTTGACGGTGCGGAAAGTCGCCGTTGCGGCGAGGGGATCTTCCGCCCAGAGATGCTTGGGGTAGCGGCTTTTCATTTCCTTGCGCACGATTTCCCAACTGCCGCGCCAGAAACCGGGCAGATCGCAGGTGATCTGTACCGGGCGATTGCCGGGCGAGAGCAGTTCGAGGCGCAACGGCAGTTTCATTTTGCCGACCGTCGGGTGGACGCTCTGCCCGTACAATTCCTGAATTTTGACCGAACATTGCGGATTTTCGTGCGCGTAGTCGATCGGATGCGTCGCGCCGGCGGGGGTGCGGAATTCGGCGGGGTAGTCGCGTTCAAGTTGCTGAAATGCGCTTTCGCCGAGGAGCGTACGCATCAGGGGAAACCACGCAAGTTTTGTCAGTTCGGCAAAATCGCGGACCTTGCCGAAAAGCATCGCGGTCGCGGGATCCTGCAACAAGCGTTGCCACGCTTGGATATTCCAGTCGGGGTAGGTGTCGCTTTCGCGCGCGTGCGCAAAGCGGACTCTTTCCAAAAGTTGTGCGGCTTTTCTGTCATCGGCAGGGGGGAGCGCGATGCCGCGCCGGAGCGCTTCCGCGAGGATCGCCGAAGTAAGCTCAAGCGGCGAAGCGACTTCGTTCTTTTTGTCGAGGACGATCGCGCCGAGTTTGGTGACGGCAAAGCCGGTCGCGCGGCAGTCGGAGGAAAGTTCGACGATGTGGTGCGTCGCGATGCGGTCGGCAAAGAGCGTTTCCAGTTCCCGGCGCGAAATCGGGGCGGCGAGCCGGATGACGCTTTTGCCCGCGCCGTGCGCATCGAGCCGGGCGATGGCGAGAAATTCGGATGCGACGCCGTCGCCGGGGTCGAAAAGTCTTGCCCCGCCGCTTTCGGCAAGGATGTATTCCGCGGATTGCGCGGCGCGGCGGCACGCCACCCATTCGGGAAAGGCGCACGCGACGAGTTGTCCGCACGCCTGGGGCTCGAAATCGTTGCTGTTGACGTGGCAACTTTGGCGCAGTTTCTCGTAAAGTTTTTGCGAATTGGCGCATTTTTTCGGGGATTGCCGGAGCATTTCGATGCGTTCGCGCAGGTCGCACCCCGAAAAAAGCTCGGCGCGGTCGCGTTCTTCCAGTAACGCGGCGATGCGGCACGCCGTCGCGCCCAAATGAAGTTTTTGCGCTTTGAGGATCATCGCCGCCAAGCGGGGATGGACGGGCATTTTCGCCATTGCGCGACCGAGTTCGGTGATGACGCCGGCGTCGTCGAGCGCGCCGAGATTTTTCAAAAGTTGCGTCGCAACAACGAAATTCGCCTTGGGCGGCGCGTCGAGCCACGCGACGTCGTCGACGCGCACGCCCCACGCGGCAAGTTCCAGCGCCAGCGGCGCGAGGTCGCATTCGAGGATCTCGGGGGCGGTGTCCGCCGGGAAGTGGAGTTCGTCGTTGACGCTGTAAAGGCGGATCGCCTTGCCGGGGCCGAGCCGGCCGGCGCGACCGGCGCGCTGATCGGCGCTGTGGCGCGAAATGCGGCGCGCTTCCAGAAAGGAAAGTCCCGCGCCGGGGTCGAAGCGCAAATGCTTCGCCCAGCCGGAATCAATGACGCATTCGACGCCGGGCACGGTGATGCTGCTTTCGGCGAGGTTGGTCGCGAGGATGATGCGCCGCTTGGCGGAATGCGCAAAGACGCGGTTCTGCGCGGCAAAGTCAAGCGTGCCGTAAAGCGGGAGTATTTCGGCGCGGTCGGCAAAGTGCGGCGCAAGCATGGCAGAAGTTTGTTCGATTTCGCCCGCGCCGGGGAGGAAAACGAGCAAATTCCCTTCTGTTTCAGCAAAAGTCTGCAAAATGGCGCGGGCGCACGTTTTGGGCACGTCGCGCACGTCGTTCGACGCTTCCCGATGGTCGACGGCAACGGGAAAGAGCTTGCCGGGGATCGAGCACACCTTGGCGTCGAGAAAAGGGGCGATTTTGCCGGTGTCGAGCGTCGCCGACATGACGATGATCTTAAGTCGGGTTTCAAACGCCTGCCGCGACGCGAGCGTGAGCGTAAGGCCGAGATCGACTTGCATTTGCCGCTCGTGAAATTCGTCGAAAACGACGCAGCCGATGCCGTCGAGCGAAGGATCTTCCTGCAACAGCGCCAGCAGTACGCCGGGGGTGACGGCGAGCAGCCGCGTCCTTTCCGACTGACAGCTTTCGCCGCGCACGGCGTAACCGACAGTTTGCCCGACTTTTTCGCCGCGAAGTTCGGCGATGCGCGCGGCGGCGGCGCGACAGGCGATGCGGCGCGGTTCCAGAAGCAAAATTCTGCCGGGCAATGCGTCGAGCAGCGCCAACGGCAACAGCGTTGTCTTGCCCGCGCCGGGCGCGGCGACGACAATCACTTGAGAATGATGTTTCACCTCGTCGCAGATTTGCGGCAGAAACGGCGTGACGGGAAAGTCGGGCAATTGCATCACTTCGCCCTCGGGTGCGCTTTTTTATAGACGTTTTTCATCCGTTCGGCGCTGACGTGGGTGTAGATCTGGGTCGTGCTCAAACTTTCGTGGCCGAGCATTTCCTGCACACTGCGCAAGTCCGCCCCCGCGTCGAGCAGATGCGTCGCGAAACTGTGGCGCAACTTGTGCGGCGTGAGGTCGACCGGCAAGCCGGCGCGGGTGAGGTAGTTCTTGAGGTTGCGCTGATAACTGCGGGGCGTGATCCGTTCGCCGAAATGGTTGATGAAAACGGGGTCGTCCTTGCCCCTGCCGGCGTAAAGTTTGCGGACTTTAAAGTATTGCAACAACGCTTGCTGCGCCGGATTCCCGATCGCGCAGAGGCGTTCCTTTTTGCCTTTGCCGCGCACCAATGCGATGCCCTGCGCGAGGTCGAGGTCGCCCAGATTGAGGGTCGTCGCTTCGCTGATGCGCATACCGCCGGAATAGATGACTTCGGTCATCGCCGCGTCGCGCCAGCGGCCGAGCTCCGCCGATTCCGGCGTCTTGGCAAGTTTCTGCGCCAGCGCTTCGCTCCAGTACGCCGGGATCGCCTGAAGCAACCGTTCGATCTCGGGGATGTTCATCACCATCGGCAACGGCTTGTCCGCCTTGATCGGCGAAAGCTTCAAAAAGGGATTGGCGGCGACGACGCCCTGCTGGACGAGGTAGCGGAAAAAACTGCGCATCGCCGAGATCTTGCGCTGCATCGAACGCTTGGAATCGCCCGCTTCGTGGAGCGCCATCACGAAACGGCGCGCCGCGTCGACGTCGACTTTTTGCCAGTCGTTGAAAGAGTCCTCGCAGTCGAAAATGCGGCGGACGAATTCAGCAATGTCGCGGCGGTAGGCGGCGACGGTATTCGATGACGCGTCGCGGCCGCTTTGCAGTTGGCGCAGATAATCGTCTGAAAAGCCCATAAGATTTGCAAAAAAAGCTTTTTTTTACCGTTTTTTTGCTTGTTTCCAAAAGGAGGAACAAGTATATTACATCTTTGAAGCATAATGTACCGCATATCGGACGTGAAATCAATTCTTTTTACGGAGGTTTTTATGAAAAAAATGACCCTGTTGTCGTTGCTCGCCGGCGGCGTGCTGTCGCTTTTTGCCGCCGAAAGCGTGCCCGGTCGCGTCACCGCCGACCGGCTCAATCTGCGTTTCGCCCCTGAACTGAAATCGCCGGTCGCGCTCCGCGTCGACAAAGACGCCACACTGCAGCTTTACGGCATCAAGGGGCAGTGGCTGGAAGTCGGCGCCCCCGAATCGCTCAAGATCTACGTTTCCGAAGCCTATATCGCCAACGGCAAGACGATCAAGGCGATCCGTATGCAAAGCGACAAGAGTGCGACCTCGCACTGCCTCGGCGTTCTGCCGGCAGGCAGCGAAGTCAAGCTGATCGACGACCGCGGCTACGGCTGGGTGCGCATCGCGCCGACGGAATCGATCCGGCTCTACACCGCAAAAATGTACGTCGAATTCGACGAGGCGCAACTGACGAAGCTTGAAGCGGCAAAAGCCGCCGCCATGCCTGCGGCTCCCGCCGCGCCGGAAGCGCCCGCGGCCGTTGAAGCGAAACCCGGCGAAGCGGCTCCCGCTCCCGCCGCCACCATTCCCGCCCCCAAGGAGGATGTAAAATGAGTCTCGAACTTTTAAAACAACTTGATCCCAACTTGATCGTGATCCCGTCGCACGAGGGCAACATCCTCGTTTCCAACCATTTCCAGGGACGCGTTTTCTGCGAGATCGACGGCGTTTTGCTCCACCGCTTCGTCGAGGAGCTTGCGCGCCATCCCGACCCGGTCGAATTCAACAATCTGGGCGGCAATTCGCTCTGGCCCGCGCCGGAAGGGGGCGATTTTGCCTTCAACTATCCGCCGCAGGGCAACTGGATGGTTCAGCCGGGCATCAACCGCGTGCCGACCGTGACGCAAAACGTCGCCCACGACCGCGCGGCGATCGAGAAGGAGATCGAACTCGTCAACCGCAAGGGGACGAAACTTGCCGTCACGTTTTCGCGGCAGGTTTTCGACGACGACCTCGACATCAATTATGCGAAGTATATGCTCAAGGGCGTTTCCTACCGCACGATCGATTCTTTGATGATCCCGCGCGGCATCAAGCAGGAAGACGCGCTGATTTCCGCGTGGACGCTTGAGCAGTTCCCCGGCGCCGAGGAAGTTTACGCTTTCGGCTGCTGTGAGAAGTCCGCGGAAAATGCCGTCAACACCGATTTCTACGGCGACCCGTTGCCGCGGCTTGCCGCCAAGGGCAAATATTTCAGCTTCCGGCTCGGCGGCGACCACCGCTTGCAGATCGGCATCGCCGCCAAGGCGCACCCCGTTTTTATCGGCGCCTATTCGCCGCGCCGGAATCTCGTCGTACTGCGTTCGACGGCGCTCCGCGAGGACGGCCGCTACTTCAACATCGCCGACAACGATCAGCCCAATGGTCCGTGGTCGGCGGGCGACATTTTCAGCATTTTCAACGGCTCCAACGAACTCGATTTCCACGAACTGGAAACGATCGCCCCCGTCAACGTCAAGGAAGACGGCACCGTCGGCAGCAGCGTCCTTGAGTCGCACAGCTTGCTGTTGACGGGCGAACTGGTCAACTTGCGCCGTTTCCTGACTGAAATGATCGGCGTGCCCGCGGAGTTTCTGGGGGATAAATGAGTGATTTCCCGATCGCCGTCGTCGGTATGTCCGGCGGGGTCGATTCCAGTGTGACGGCACACCTTGCGCAGCGCGCGGGATACCGCGTCGTCGGCGTGATGCTGCAAGTCAAAGAACCGTCTCCGGCGCGCGACGCCGACGAGGCGGCTTTTTTTGCCGTGGCGCGTCAGCTCAAAATCGAGACCAAGTTGTTGCCCGCACCGGAATTCGATGAAAAAGTCATCGGCTTTTCCGCCGGAGAATATCAGCTCGGGCGCACGCCCAATCCCTGCTGCATCTGCAATCAGAAAGTGAAGTTCGCGAAGCTTTTTGAATTTGCCGATGCGCTCGGCGGCGCGACGGTCTGGACGGGGCACTACGCCAAAATGGAAAACGGCCGCCTTTTCCGCGGCGCCGACCGCACCAAGGATCAGAGCTACTTTTTGTACCGGCTCCCTGAAGCGTGGCGCAAACGCATCGTTTTTCCGCTCTGGAACCGTCAGAAAGACGAGGTGCGCGCCCTTGCGGAAAGGATTCACCTTGAAGTCGCCCGCCGCCCCGACAGTCAGGACGTCTGTTTCGGCGTGCCCGGCGAAAGTTGCGGCGAAACGCTCCGCCGCCGCGCCGGATTTCCGGAAAAGATCGGCTACTTTTACTATCGCGGCAAAGTGGTCGGCAGTCACCGCGGCATTCACGCTTATACGCTGGGGCAGCGCTCCAAGCTCGGCGTCGCCCTCGGCGTGCCCGCATACATTGCCGAAATTGATGCGAAAACCGGCGACATCACGCTCGAGACCGACGGCACGGTGCTCGATACGACGCATTTTTATCTCGACGACGTCGTGTTGCACGAAAACAACTTGCCGGAAACTGCCGAACTCCAGATCCGCTACCGCAGTCGGCCCGTCGTCGCCCATTTGCAGTCTGCAAATGGCCGGATCGCGGTGACGACGGAAATCCCCGTTCACGCCGTGACGCCGGGGCAAGCCGGGGTCTTTTACCTCAACGACCGCCTTGCCGGCGGCGGCACCATCGCATTGGAGTAGGAAAAATGCTCTTTAAGGTCATTCTGATCGGGAAACTCCGCGACAAGCTCGTTGAAGCGCGCATCGACGAATACCGCAAACGGTTGAATGCCTACGGCAAACTCGAAGTCGTTTTCCTCGCCGACGGCACCGTCGAAAGCGAAGGCAAGGCGATCTGCCGCGAGATCAACCGCGACCGCAACGCCGAAATCTACGTCTTGAGCGAAGAGGGCAAGGAATTCACGTCGCGTCAATTGGGCGAACGCTTTGCCGCCCTTGACCGCAAGGCGGTCTTTGTCATCGGGGGGCCTTTCGGTCTCGCCGACGAGGTGAAACGCCACGCCGACGTATTGTGGTCGCTTTCTAAACTCACCTTCCCCCACGAGATCGCCACGCTGTTGCTCTTTGAACAACTCTACCGCGCCGAAAACCTCGCACACGGCGGGAACTATCATCATTAGGAGATTTTTATGCCGTTACGCGATCAACGCCGTTGCCGTCAATCGGCGGCAGCCGGAAAATTTTACGAGAGCGACGCGATCGCTCTGCGTCATCAACTTGCCGTTGCCGAATCGAAATACCGCGACGAAAAGGGAAAAGGCAAACTTCACGGCGCTGTCGTGCCCCATGGCGCCTATCCTTTTTCACTTGACCTTGCGATGAAAACGCTGATTTCCGCCAAGCCGGAAGAGGTCAAACAGGTGATCCTGCTCGGGCCTTCGCACCATTTGCGTTTGCGCGGAGTCTCGGTGCCAGAATTCGATGCGTGGCGCACGCCTTTCGGCGATCTGCCCGAATACGCTTTCGGCAGAGATCTGCTGTTGGATATCCAGGAAGATCTCATCGTCAAAAACCTTGACGCGCACGCCAACGAGCATACGCTGGAAGTGGAACTGCCGCTCGTGCAATACCTTTTCGGCAACGTGCCCGTCTTGCCGCTCGTCGTCGGTCAGTTGAGCGGCGCGGAAGTGCGCAAGGTCGGCGGTTTGCTCGCCGAACTCGACCGCCCCGGTACGCTCTGGATCGTCAGCAGCGACTTCACCCATTACGGGGATTGTTTCAATTTTACTCCGTTCGGCACGCCGTGCGACCCCGCAAAACTTGCTTCGCTCGACCTCGCCGCGGCGGAATTGGTCGCGGCACGCGATCTCGACGGTTTTATCGCCTATCTCGGCCGGACGCACGCGACGATTTGCGGCGCTTTTGCGATCGCACTTTATCTTGGTATGCTCGACGCTTACGAAACGGCGGTCAAGGGTGAAGTTGTCGACCGTTGCGATACGGGGCGGGTGACGGGCGATTACAACCGCATCGTCGATTACGTCGGCATCCGCTTCCTCGAAAGTTAAAGGTGCGCAGCACCATAAAAAATCCCGCGCAAGCGACCGCCTGGGGCGCCGGGGTGAAAAGATGGGATTATTTTTCCGCGGCTTCGCGCATCATGTCGTGAAATTCCTCGCGGGAAAGGTCGGCGAGCGCCTTGCCTTTGCGGTCGAGTTTTTCGTGGAAACGGATGGTGGTTTCGACCATCTTTTCGTGAGTTTCCTCCGAGCCGCCGACTAAATAAAAGTCGTCGCCCTTGGTAATGCGCTTATGACCGTCGCGGTTGTCGAGCCCGAGCCCGAGAAGCATGGCGTTGTTTTTTTCGTCCATAATATCTCTCCGCTTCTTAATATAGCGGTATTGCCGGAAAAATCAATCGAAAACAGGATGAGATCGCAAACGTTTCCGCTTGCGGAAAGCACAAGATACCGCCGTGCGGGCGCCGGGGAAAGTCAAGAAAGAGGCGGCGTGAACGCCCCCTCTTGCTCTTCGAACACGTTTCGTTTCAATCACCCTTGCTCGGGTCGAAGTTGAAATAAAGCTGTTCGAATTGCGGGGCATCGGCGCTGATGAAATTGGAAAGTCCGACGCCGACGAGACGCACCGGTTTGCCGGTCAGTTCCGCTTTGTCGGCGAGGAGGACGGCGCGGCGGCCGAGTTCTTCGCCGCTGGAAAGCGTCTGTCCGAGGGTTTCCGATCGCGTGATGACGTGAAAATCGCCGAAGCGGATTTTGATGGTGAGAGTCCGCCCGAGGAATCCCTGTTTGAGGGTGCGTCGCATCACTTTGCGGCTGAGCGTCCGTAAAATGACGTTGATCTTGCGCCGGTCGGCGGTGTCGGCGGGAAGCGTGGTTTCGCGGCTGATGGATTTCGGATCGCCTTCCGGCTCCACCAGCCGGTCGTCGATGCCGCGCACGATGTCATAGTAAAAATCGCCCGCCTTGCCGAAAAGGGCGTGGAGCGTTTCACGCGGGAGTTGCCGCAAGTCGTGACCGGTTTTGATGTTGAGTTGACCGAGTTTGCGCGCCGAGACTTCGCCGATGCCGTGAAACCGTGCGATGGGCAATGCGTCGAGGAAACGCGGCGCTTCCTCCGGCGTGATGACGGTCAATCCTGCCGGTTTCCGGTAGTCGGAAGCGACTTTGGCGAGAAATTTGTTGTAGGAAATGCCCGCCGATGCAGTCAATTCGGTGCGCAAAAAGATTTCGCGCTGCAGATATTCCGCGATGCGCGTTGCCGATTTGCACTGCAAGCGGTTTTCGGTCACGTCGAGATAACATTCATCAATCGAAACGGGTTCCACGAGATCGGTGACGGAAAGAAAAAGTTCCCGCGTCAGTAAACTCGCCGCCTGATAACGGCGGAAATCCGGTTCGATCAGGATTGCCTGCGGGCAGAGCCGCATCGCCGTCGCCGTCGGCATTGCCGAATGGACGCCAAAGGCGCGCGCTTCGTAACTGCAGGTCGAGACGACGCCGCGCCGCTTGGGATTGCCGCCGACGATGACGGGTTTGCCGCGCAGTTCCGGGCGGTCGCGCTGTTCGACCGAGGCGAAAAAAGCGTCCATGTCGATGTGAATGATCTTTCTCATAAGACAAGAATATACATTGTCCGCGTCGTTTTTCAAGGGGGAAAAACTTGAAAAAAGCCCCGAACAATGGTATTTTATAACCTTGAAAAGAGAAACGTTTTTATTCTGTGATATAAGGAGTGTCGATCATGAGTTTTTCCTGCGGTTTCGTCGGACTTCCCAACGTCGGGAAATCGACGCTTTTCAACGCGTTGAGCAAGGGCGGCGCCGAAGCGGCGAACTTCCCGTTTTGCACCATTGAACCCAACACCGGCATCGTCCCGGTACCGGATGAAAGACTGCAGGTGCTGGCGAAATTGGAAAATTCCGGCAGGATTGTGCCGTCGACGTTGAAATTCATCGACATCGCGGGTCTCGTGCGCGGCGCAAGTCAGGGGCAGGGGCTCGGCAACCAGTTTCTGGGCCATATCCGCAATGTCGACGCGGTTGCCCACGTCGTGCGGCTCTTTTCCGACAGCGACGTCGTGCACGTCGACGGCAAACTCGACCCGGTAAACGACCTCGACACGATCTTCACCGAGTTGATGCTTTCCGACCTTGACGTGATCGAAAAACGCCGCGACCGCGCCCACAAGATGGCGCGCACGCTCGACGCCGATGCGAAATTCGAATACGATCTCGTGCTCGACTTTTACAAACAGCTTTCCGAGGCGAAGATCCCCGAATTCGACCGCGAGGACGAACGGACGGTGAAACTCGTCGAGAGCTTCGGCTTGCTCTGCATCAAACCGAGTTTCATCTGCGCCAACATCAGCGACGACCAGCTCGCCGATTTCGGCAAGGACGACGCTTCCAAACGGTTGCTCGACTACGCGGGAAATCATAAACTTGAAGTCGTCCCCGTCTGCGCGAAACTTGAAGATGAACTCGGCAAACTCGACCCCGATGAAGCCAAACTTTTTATGGACGACCTCGGGATCACTTCTTCCGGCTTGGATAAAGTCGTCAAAACCGGCTACCGGTTGCTCAATTATCTGACTTTCTTTACCGCCGGCGAGATGGAAAGCCGCGCCTGGACTGTCGTCAACGGCGCCACCGCTCCCGAAGCCGCCGGCAAGATCCATACCGATATGTGCCGCGGCTTCATCCGCATGGAAACCGTTTCCTATCAGGATATGGTCGATTGCGGCGGCTGGACCAAAGCCCAGCAAGCCGGCAAACTTCGCATCGAAGGCAAAGATTACGTGATGCAGGACGGTGACGTCATCCACGTCCGCTTCTCGGTGTAGAAGTCGCAGTTTCCCGACTTTTGCTAATTTGACAAAAACAGCGAGGGGCGCTCACGCCGCCCCCTCGCGCACCCCCAAGCGCCCGCACTGCGGGTTTTGTACTTTGAGCGGTTCCGCAA
>DCFZ01000014.1:10668-10806 GCA_002314455.1 Lentisphaeria bacterium UBA1791
GCCCCGACTGCTTGAGGTGAGTAGCAGGGGCAAATATACCAACACCAGATTATGCGAGGGGCGCTCACGCCGCCCCCTCGCGCACCCCCAAGCGCCCGCACTGCGGGATTTTATACTTTGAGCGGTTCCGCAAGCGTG
>DCFZ01000014.1:10917-22703 GCA_002314455.1 Lentisphaeria bacterium UBA1791
CGCCCGCCCCGACTACATAAGGTATGTCACAGGGGAAAATATGCCAGTCAGCTCATGATGCGAGCCCCCCCATCAGCCTATGCCCCGTTGTTTTAGTCTGACAAGTCCGACCTGTCTGACAAGTCTGACAAAGACGCCCATTTCACGGCATCGCCGCGAGATAAATCGTTTGCGGCAAGCGGGAATTCTGAAGCCCGTCTTTCTTACAAACATGGCGGAGAGAGAGGGATTTGACGGAGCAAAGCGACGAGCGCGAGGCGAAGCCGAGCGCAACCCCTGACAAAGAATCCCCGCTTTTCGCCAACGGCGGGGAGCGCGTCAGCGCGTTGCATGTGCCGGTATAGCGCGTCCACGCGGCGACCGCGACGGTGCCGGATGCAATGTAATAGGTGTCGTGATTGCGAAACGTCTTGGCGGAAAGATTTCCGTCATCATTGAATGTCAGCGTCGAAGTGTCGTAATCGACGCCGATGAGTGGCGTGCCATTGTTATGGTAGAGTTTGCACCCCTCGCCGCACCTTACCTGCAAGCCGGAGTAGGACATGCCCGCCGCTTCGATGTAGATCGGGCTTTCGTCGTGCAACTTGACGCTCGCGCTACCGCCCGAGATGGCGATACTGTCGCTCCCGGAGACGCTCGCCCCGCCGATCGGCACCACGCCGGTATCGGGGTCGACCACCACCGTGCTGTCTGAGCCGCCCCAAGCCGTCGGGATAAAGGCACGCACCGCAGCGGAAAGCCGTAAAAAGAGATCTTCGAACCCGATGAATTTCTTCCCGCTTTTCCATAACTTCCTCGCGAGCAGTTCGGCATTCGCAGCCGTTAGCGTGATACTGCCGAAGCATTCCCGCGTCCCGGCGTTATAAAAAAAGTTGGAAAGATCAATGACCTCTTGGGCGAAACCGCCGGTAGGAAAAAGCGCGTTGAGATCGCACGCTATTGCCCATTGTGCGTCCTGCGTTGTCGATTGAAACACGTTGCGCAACCCGTTGCCGCCGTCCGCAGCGAGTGCCACGACGGGCGGGCAGACAAACTCGCATACGCGCATGTTATAGCAATTTTGGAAGAGCCCGTTCGCCGAGGCAATCACGGCGAGCCTATTCAGCTTTTCCACGCACCTCAAGTTTGTGCATCCGGAAAAGGTACGGATCAGATTACCGATGTGGCTCGCCATCATCTGATCGTTGTAATCGACCGCGACGAGACGAAGCGCGTTCGCGGCAAATTCCTGCATATTTGTGTGAGTCGAAGCAACCGGCAAATCGAAGCCCAAAACACGGTGAACCAGATTTTTCCCCGAGACAGTCTGGATACGCGAAAAAGCGCCGAAAACCTTGACAAGGTATTTCCCGGGCGATGTATAAGTATGCTCCGGTGTCCAACTGCCGTCCGGTACCGTATCATTTCTTTCGGTTTTCGTTCCGTCGCCCCAGTCAACTGTAACCTTTCCGCCGAGCGTTTTGAGCTTGCACGCCTGAACCATCCCAGCCGGAATCTGCACGGCGGTGCCATAGGTAACACCGTCAACGGTCACCCCGAAAGACACAGTTTCGCCGCCGATCACGACGTCGGTGCTGCCGACAGGGATCGCCACGTCATTCGCCACGACCTCAAACGCGGTATAATCCACCGCGGCGCTCGTTCCACCGGTTAGTGTAATCGTGCCGCCGGACAAGTCAACCCCCGGGCCAGCTGATAATTTCGTCTGAACAATGTCCGTATCAACGCTAATTGTCCCGCCTACAATACGGGTTCCGTATCCGGGGCAGTAACCAGCGCCGTGCGGTTTTAAGAGAATTCGGTTCGGGCGAAAACCGAAGGCAAAGCGCATCACGTAATCGGCATTATCCCACACTGTTTCGATTCGAAAATCGGCGCGGTAGTTCTTCGCGGTGTCGCCGTCAACGATGTCGAACTCCTCGCCGAATATCGCATCAGAATTTGTGTACCCGAACACAGAGCGCGGGATCCGAATGATTCTGTCGTAGCGGTGATCGGAGGAGAACTCCCCATTGTGCGTATAATTATGAGTTGTCGTTTCAGCAGAATATTTGCTATAGACCGAAAAATCATTCTCATTAAAAGTGATGACGGCAGCGTAGCTTTCCGTGACGAAACAACCGTCCTGGCCGTCTCGCCCGTCTTCTCCGTCATTGACGACGACGGTAGTTTCCGTACCGCCAGAAAAGCCGCAGACAATCGTCGCTTGCTTGCCAACCTTCGAGACGGAAGCATAAGCGTCCGCGCCGTCTTGCCCGTCTTGCCCGTCTTGCCCGTCATTGACGACGACGGTGGTTTCCGTACCGCCAGAAACGCCGCAGATAATCGTCGCTTGCTTGCCGACCTTCGTGACGGAAGCATAAGCGTCCGCGCCGTCTTGCCCATCCGTTCCAGCTGTTCCGTATGGCAACTTAATGGCGGGGCACCATGGCGCGCTGTCGGCGCTCGCCGATCGGTAGCGAAAATAGACATCCCCGTCCAGCTGAGTGTCGTGCCAATTTTCCGCGTCGGCGGAATATTGCGCCGCCAAGCCCGCTGCGATGAGCGCGCGCACCTGCGCCGCCGTAAGATACTCTGGCAGAATATTCTGCGGGGAGCCGAGTTGGGTAATCCTGCCGCGGATCGGGAACCCCTTGAGTTGCAAGACGAAAATCTGCTCGCCCGACGCCCCGAACCCGATGAGCTCGGCGTCAAGCCCCTTTTTAGCCTCGCCCGAACCGAGCCATTGGGCGAGCGCGTCGGTATTCATATTGGATATGGGAATACTGAGCTCTGTAAACGTGAGCGATTCGTCATTGATTACATCGGTCACGGAAGCGACCGAAATAGTGTCATCCGCCTCCAAAATGTAACTCGTGTCGGAATCGAAATCACGGTCCATAACGAACTGCCACGAAGTTGCGGTGGAAAGCGACGACAAAGGGTATGGCGTATCGCCGCTGCCACTTGCAAACAACCGCATTTTTAGGCAAGTCTCAACGCCTCTGACAAGTGTCGGCGCGGAGAGATTTTTTTGGTTCGAATAGTCTCGGATCACGCCGAGCGTGTCTGCCGCATTGACATAAAAAATAATATTTTGCATACCTTCTCCTTTTTATTGCTCGAGCGGCGGCGCAAAACGAAACACCGCGCCGAAATCGTAGGTGCATACATAATCGGCGAAATTAAATCCCCGTGTCTTCCCAGCGATTGCGTTATCGCGGATCTGATCAATATCGAATCGAAAGCCGTTGTCCGAAGTAAATACGTTCCACCCTTCGCGAACGGATCCGTATCCGAAGAAATCACACCCGTTAGTAGCCGCGAAAGCGTACATAGTTGACGATACCGAAAAATCGCCGGGGGCAAAGAAATAGCCCGCAACATCTACCTCTGCGCTATAACCGTGTCTCCTTCCACCGGTATCAGACTCCCAGGTAGCAGCTTCTACCGAAAAGACCTGCCTGCCGCGAACGAAGCTGGTCGCTTTTTCAGCGTGAGAAATTGCCCAATTGATTGCGCTGCGCGCGGTATTCTGGATGTTTTCATTTGCGCAAACGCCGACAACAGAATGCTCTTCCCACAACCGGGTCGATTCCTCGCATGTGACCCGTAGAGCGCGCACGGCTGCCATGCGTTGGATCGCATACTCTGCTGCCAATTTATGCGCGAGCGGATCAAGTGGCGTGACGACGGGCTTGTTTTTCCCAGCGGCGAACTCAAGAAGTTCCGGCCAGGCCCAAAACGGCGGGTTGCCCGGATCAAAATGTTTATTCGTATTAATGAAGCGCTTACATACCTCAGACAAGCGCCGGTCAAAATCGGCAAACTCGGATGAGGTAATATGAGTTAGACGGCCGGTTAATTCCGCCTTGTATAGCTGTAATTTTTCGCCGAAATCCTCGTCGCTTAATATCGTCTCGTCAGTGACAATTTCGCGCTCGCGCAGCGCAAGAAGCAGAGCATACCATGGGTCGAACGATGGGCGCAGATGAGGATCTGGGAATCCGTACTCCAAAAAAGTTTTATCCATATCAATTACACCCAGCGGTCGCGAACGGAAATATCGCTCGGGACGCGGCTCATTTGGGTGCGAATTACGCCGTCGGAAATGATTACCTGCCCGATTATTTCAATATATTTATTGGCGTCACCGGCAGGAATATCGTTACCCTGATGGACCGTTGCGACATATTGATATCCGTTGTGGGTTACTTCTATCCAAACGTACCCGGCGGCGAGATCAACAGCAGGGGTTCGCAAAATCGCGTCACCGACATAGACGAGTCCGGCGTCAGCGTCGTATTGCTGGGAATCGGCGTTCCAGCTGTCCGAGTTGACAAGCCGCGCCACCGTACCGCCAACAGAAACGATACTAAATGGGCCGGTCGATACAACCTGTTCAACGCCGGCACCGGCACTGGCAACAGCGTTTTTCGCCGATATTATCGTTCCGCCCGGGAGCTTGTTGATAATGATGCCGCTGCCGGCCACTGCCCGGGCAGAATAGAGGTAATCGATGAGCAAATTGATCGCATCGCGAAGTTTTGCCGGGTTGATCACCGAGATTTTGGCCGGTATGTTCATTCGTACAAATCCTTATCCCAACCTTTTTTATCTCCGCTCATCGTGTAGGACAAGCGGGCGACCCAGTATTTACCATTCCAGCTCAGATCTCCTGAGTCGCATTTCCAGTTCCCATCGGCGCTCAGCCCGCCGGCAACCGATTCCGTGATTTTATTCAGTTTTCCTGACAGCAATTTCATCCCCTGCGTCAGATTGCGGCACTTAATACTCTCAGTGAGCGTATAGACGGCCTTGTCGATCGTCTCGACGCCCGGCTTTGTCGGCTTCGCCAACGGCATCCATCCGTCAGCGGCTGTCAGCTCCTTGGCCCACTGGTACTTTGCCGCCTCCTCCGCTGACAACACGGTGTCGGATCGCGTTTTATGCCATGACGGCAAAGCCGCTTTTTCCTTAATTTTACCCAGAAGGTAATGGTTCCAGCAAGCCCGGTAATTTTTCGCCGATTCAAGCGGTAGCGAGATCAGGCTCGCGTTCACGGATGCGGATTTCTTCCCGAAAACTTCCGGCGGGCCTTCGACGCCACCGCCATCGCACGACCGTTCATAGACCAATTCAAGCTCGCATATCGGTCCTGGGGTATATTTCACCGAACGAAGAATTCCGTTTTCGCTGTTCGCAGAGCCGATTTCTATGCCGTTCCTGAATTCTTCGATTTCTTCGCGACTTCCCTGATACACCACCGACGAACGATAGCTGTCCCGCGTTTCCTCGTATGCTTCGGACTGGTACTTCTTGCTAATCATTAAGTAGATCCACTATTTTTTGAACTTCGCTAAGCGTTTGCTGGCCCTGCGTTTTCTGCAGGGCGTTCGATATCTCCGCGAGCAGGCTCGCTTGCGTCCTGGCGTATCGCGCGATTTCCTTGGTCACCTTGTCCGTATCTGGCTTGACTGCGCCACCGGCGAATCCTCCGCGAGCGGTCAGCGCGTTCGTTTTAATTCTGAGATCGCCAAGCGCTGGTGCGCGATGGTTCATATCCCATGACAGAGCGGATATTTTTTTTACCTGCGCGGATTCCTCTTTCGTCAGCGCGGTCCCCTTCATTTCCGCCGCCTTTAGTAGAGCTTGTTTCTCTGCGAATTCCTTTCCAAGTCCTGCGGTTTCGCTCACTTTTTGCGCAATCGCAAGTGTGCTGTCGCGTAAACTTTTTTGAAGATTTTCCGCGCGCTTTTGGGCGGCTTCGGCGGCGGCGTTGATCTGCTTTTCGAAGTTATATATTTTTTCTTCGACAGCAAGGCGTTCTTTACGGATCCTCACTATCTCTTTTTCCGCCGCTGCGGCGTCTCTCAAATTATAAACGTCTTGGGCCTGGCGAAGCTTTTTTTCCGCGGCTTCCTCGTCAGCGGCGAGCTGGTCTCTCCGCTCCGTAAGGGGGCGGACCTGATTTTCTCTCGTTTCCTTCGCGGCGGCATAGTTACCGGTGGACATGTAATATGCGTATACGTCATCTGATCCACGCGCCCATGGGGCGTCTTCCGCGAGCTGTTGCTCTTTCGCGTAGCCAGCTTTTTTACGTTCTGCGGCCGAAAGCTTTTTTTTCGCCTCGTAAATCTGTAGGTCAAGCTCATTAAGTTGGCGAGAGATAGTCGCGAACGCTGCCTCGGCGTTGGCGAGTTTTAAGGCGTCGCCACTTTCTTTTGCCGCAATCAACTCACGCGCAGCCGAAAGGGACGACCTGTCCAATTTAGCGCGTTGGGCTTCCAAATATTCGACACTATCCCTCGCCATAGCGGCCGCTGTTTCGCCGGTCCCATCATTAAGGGACGAGGAGTAGCGGTCCTCGTATACCTGTTCTGCCAACGTTCCGGCCGCTTGGCCGGCCGACGCCCGTCTTGCGGCGGCGACATCCTGCGCGGCGAGCGTCGCCTTAGTTTTCTCCTCTTCCGTCTCGAATCCGGTCGAGCGTAAACTGCTCGCTTTGGCTTTCAGTTCGTCCGCTTGTCGCATAAGGTCAGCGGCCTTGCCGAAAGCTTCAATTTCGTCCTCGTCATTCGTATTTTTGGCACATATCTCGAGGTAGACTGCTCTTTCGGCGGCGGCAGTATTGGCCCACTGTATCTCTGCTTCTTTAGCGGTCGTGAACCACCGGTCGCCGACCGTTTTGACGTATAGGGCTTTTGCCTGCGCTTCGATCGCCGCAGCCTGATTGTCCATCGCCTGTGCCTGTTCTGCGGCGGCGGCGGACCGAACCCGCTGCGATACCTCGTTGAAATTAACCACCTTCCCGGTCGTAGCGTCGATCTTCGCGCCAAGGTCACCATACTTTCGCTCCAGCACCGCCAGCGTATTAGCCGTCATCTGCCGCTCCGCGTTGCCGGCACTTTCGGCGGCATTAAGATCCTGTAATTTTTGCAACAGAGCCGTTGTCGCGTCTGCTTGTTCTTTGGTTTGTTCGGTCTCCTTTTGCGCGGCTTCCGCCGCACGATCGCACTTTGCGGCGTATTCCTCCGCAGATTCCGTGGCGTCATCCCACATTGCGCTGGCGATCGCGATTATCGCGGAAATCGCCGCAGCGAGTAATGCGAACGGGCCGGCGACAAGAGCTTGGATAGCTTGGCCGAAAAGCGCGAGCTTCGGCGATGCCGCGCCGAGCGCCCCACTCATTGCGCTGACGGCGGCGCCTCCTTTGCTGATCTGACCGCCAGCAGATGCCGCCGCCGATCCCGCGCTACGTATACCGGCGGCGGTACTGGCAGCGGCGGGGGAAACTCGAGAGAGCGAATTTTTCGCATCGGCGCCTGCGGAGCTGATGGATTTTCCCATTTTCTTCGCTGCGGCGTCAACTTCGGAAACGGCCGCCTCGAATTGTGTCGCGTCCAAAGTAATCGACAGCGTGCTCGGCATTCTTTATCCTTTCAAGTACTGGTTCTGCAATAAGTCAATCCGCCTCATAATTGCCCTGGTGACGTCTTGCGAGGGGACTCTCCCGATTTTATCGCCGTTTAAGGACTTACGGCGTAAAAAAGCAACAAAAAGTAACGTCACGCGAGACAGCGGCATCTCAAACATCGCCTGATCAATCGTTACATTTCCCTCTCGCGCGGCAATGGCGGCGGTACGAACGAGCCAGTCCGCGTCAAACGTTACTGGCTTATTCGCACCACCCTTCTCGGCGGGAATCATTGCCAATGGGCTGAAAGCCGTACTAATCATTGCCGCGATCTCCCCCGTCAGTTCCCCGAGTGGAACCCCCGTCTGCGCCGCGTAACCGCTCGCCCGCGCCGGCAACTCTTCGGGGCGGCAGCGGAGATCGCGCACGTCCCGAGACAGCACATAAAGCGCGACATCCATATCGCTCTGCGTCGGCGGAATATCGCGTGCATAACCGTTGCCGATCGTCCAGAGAAATGCCCATCCCGCGGCAGTTAGCGGCCGAACGGGTAATGCGCCAATACCGAACCTGCAACCCAATGCATCAAGGAGTAGTGCGAATTCCGCACCGCTGTCGAGCGCGAACTGGTCGAGCCGGCGAAGCTCTGGGTCATTTACCAAAATGGCCTGAAACTCCGGATCGGTCAGCTGGCGGGATGGGGTCCTATGCATATCACGCGTACTCGGTAATCGTGCCGCCGTCAGCCGATTCAGCCGTGAAGCTGAACTTCGCAAAGTCGGTATTCGATTCGGAAACTTCAACGGAAGTGAGCATGTATGCGACCGAATCAAGAGTAATGCTCTTGCCGGCGCGGACATCGGACGGCGTCAACACCGCGGTGCTGAGCGTCCCGTCGCCGTTCACGCTCACCTTGCGCGAGTATGCTTTTTTCTCGACAACCTTGCCGTTTTCGTCGCGCTTTTCTGCGACATCGACGGACTCGTTGTACTTGAGGTTGTTGAGTTTGCAGATCGACGACACCCCGGACACCGAAGTAAAAACTCCGAAAGTAGAGGTTCCGCCGGAAACAACGGGTTCTGACATATTTTATATCCTTTCAAAAAGTTTTTTGGGACGCTTCAATCGCGAGACCAAAGCAAACAAAGTTGGGGTCACCGCTCGCCGCGTAGGCGTTACGCATGCGGTAATGCACCTCGGAGATCGCAATCGTATCCGGCGGAAAGCTCGCCATCAAAGTTTCAAGCGACGTCAAAACGGAAATGGCTCTTTCATCGCTCCCGGCGATGAAGCGATCGATCAGCACCAACGTGATGTTGATCGACTGCTTTCTCACCGTTTCATCGTAAACGATATCGCCGATGACGACAATAACTGCGGGAAGTTTTCCCGCCGAGATCGCCTTAAGCTCATTGATCAGTTGCGCTGATATTGCCGCGGTCGATAATCGAACGGTCGGAAAACCATTCGACGTCAATCTGGCCTGCACATCGTCGGCGATTTGGCTGATCGTTCTCATCAGTAGTCCTTTAGCTGATCGCGACGGAAAATCGGCGAAGCCGCCGATACAACGCTGACCGCCCGGCTCTCGTTTTCCGCAGCACCGGGCAACTTGAAAATGCCGGCAGCGGCATCCACGAGATACTTGCGGACGATTGCGACGCGCGACTTGACCTTTTCGGCGAAGTCAGATCCTGCGGCGCGGGAATAACTGCGCTCCTCGGCAAGGGTGAGATTCCACCCTTTCAAAAGAGCGAGCGATTCCTGCGCCGTCACGGGGATCTGATACCGCTTAGAGATTACGCCGTCGATTTCGGCGGCGGCGTCAGCGAGATCCTCGGCGGCGGCGGCGTCAGCGATAGCGGCGAGCGCGGCGGCGTCCAAGTTGCTGCCGACGCCCGCCTGGTCGTATATCGCGTCATAGATTGCGCCGAGCCGGGCGCGAAGTGCAGCGACGTCGGCGTAAGCCATACTACGCCGCGGCTCCCTTGATGATCAAGTGCGGCGCGACGCACGCCGCGGCACCGCGGCTGTGGATACCGTACTCGTTGCGGTTGCCATTCTTGACGCAGTCGTCCGAGTCTTTGTCCCAGCGGACGAGCGCGCCAACCTTGCGCTTTTGCACGGCGAGCGGCTTGACGCCCTGATTCGTGCAAGCGAGGAACCAGTCGTTGCCGGTGAGGAAGGGATCGATGAGGATCTCGACTTCGTTTTCGTGGATGTTGCCGACGGTCGTAGTTCCGTCGGAGACAAGAGAGACGTTGAAGATGCGCTTCGCAGTCGCCTCGAGCGCGTTGCCGACGATGATGAGATCAGGCACGAGCCCGAGCGGGGTTTTACCGTCGGCTGCTTTGAAGTCCATCATTCTCGCCCGGGCGGTCTCATAATTGGAAACGTTGAGAGCGCCGGAAACAAGGTTGTTGATCGTCGCTTTGCCGATCTTGCGGCTACCGAAAAATGCGGCGTCATCCGCCCAGGTTCCCGGGGACGTCAACGCCTCCGTGGCGAGCCGCCCCCAAAGGTTCCCTGCTTCGATGCCGATCGCCTCAAAGAGTGGTGCAAAAAAGCCGATCTGATCGTCCTCGATGTCATTGCGGGAAACGCCCTCGGTGTGCTCAAAATCGCGATTCCTGACCGTGATCAGTTTGCCGTTGATCTCATTGACGACGCGCTCGCCAAACCATTCGCGCATGGCGCCGCTGAGCAACATCATTGGGTACTTTTCCATTGCGGTGGAGCTTGTGACCGGCATGCAAAATTTTTCGTAGCCCGGCCAGACTTTGCCAATGCCGCGGTTATACGCGGCGCAAATCGAGTAAAAGAGAGAATTCAAATTCTCGCGGGTGAGTTCCATGGTGTTTTCCTTTCTAGTTTCCCTTCGCGGCTTTGATCGCGGCGGGCGTGGTGTCGATGTAGACTTCTCCGTCATAGACATCGACGATGATGCCGGCGGCGACGGCGGAGGTTCCGCCGGTAATTTTGATATGGGTCGCATCTTCGACATAGGCGGTCTTGCCGCGGTCGAAGCGATCGACGGTATCGGTGGTACCGCCGAGGATGGCAACGACGCCATCACCGACTTCGACCATGCCGCCATCGACCATTTCGGCGTAACCGATCACGGTGATATTGGCGCCTTCGGCGGCGGGGATCGCCTTGTCGTCGCTGTTGATCGCGACGAGGTCGCCGACCTTGATGGTACTGCCGGTGGCGATAGTGTACCGAGCAAGCGGGCGAGTTCCGTTGAGCTTATTCATTGCAGCACTCCTTCTCCTGGATTTGCTTTTTGATCTTGGCGAATTCTTCATCAGTGAGATTCATCGCCGCGGCGATCTTTTTTTCGTCGTCGGTAAGCGCCTTTTCGGGCGCCGCTTCACCGGGCTTCGGAAGTGGCGACGTCGGGACGGCGGCGTTATCCGGCGTCGCCTTTTCGAGTTCTTTCAGGTCCGCGAGCGAGAGTTTCATCAGCGTGGATTTCTGCGCATTACAGAATGCGCCGCGCGCGCTGCCACGCTCAAAGGCGGCATCCTTTTTCGCCAGGTCGGCGGCGGCGATCAATTCGTCGCGCTCCTTTTTGGCTTCCCGGAGATCGGGGAGTTCGTCCGCGAGCGCTTCCAGTTTGGACGCGATCGCGTCGTCCGCGCCGTCGTTGAGCGCGAGCGTGGTTTCGCCCAGCAGACGCTGCAGGGCTTTTTCCGTCTTGGTCATACTATGATCCTTTCGTTTTGCGCCGTTATCCGGCGGGTTGATATCGCTTGCCACCAGCGCCGCTACGCTGTGCAGCGCCGGGTGATTGGTCAGCGCCACGCTGTGCAACGCCTTGACCTTGCCGTTTTCCATCATTAGAGTTGGCGAGAAGTAGCGGTACTCCCCGGACTCAAGATACTCCTCGCCTCGCTCCGTCCAATACTTGACGTGCGCGACAAGTCCGTCTTCGCCCTTTTCGAGGCGGTCAATCCAACCGGCGGCGGGGGCTTCGTTACCCGAGAGCGTCGAATGTTCGTAGTCAATTACGAGGTCTCTGCCGCGACCGGAAAACTCGGCGATCACGGCGTCGGCGTCCTCCGGGGAGAAATCAAACGTTTGCGACTCGCCATCTTTGGTGTAGGTGTTTCTGCCGTATTTCACCAAGAGAAAATTCTGGGGAAGCGGCCGTTCCGTTTCACTCATCGCGTAAACCTTTCCTTATTTTGGGTTAAAGATCGCCATCGGAGACGTCGTTGGTTGGTGTGATGCGTCTCGTCCGGAAGGGGAATACCAAACGCGGGCGTTGGCGAAAAAATTTATTCAAAAAAACTTGACTTTTCAAAAAGATGCGTTACCTTATGAGTGGAGGATGATCCGGAGGCGAAGGCTGTGCTTTTGTTGACAGCATGTATTCGGATCATCT
>DCFZ01000043.1 GCA_002314455.1 Lentisphaeria bacterium UBA1791
TCGCGCTCGCCCCAGGCGCCCGCTTACGCGGGATTTTAAGGTGCTTGCGCACCGTTATTTAATATTAAAAAAAAGCGGACAAAGTCTTTCGACCTTGTCCGTAGAGATGTAAGCTATACTTACTTATCGCTCAAAGAAGCGACGCCGGGGAGTTCTTTTCCTTCGAGATATTCGAGGGAAGCGCCGCCGCCGGTGGAGATATGGCTCATTTTGGGGGCGAGACCGCTTTGATTGACAGCGGCGACGGAATCGCCGCCGCCGATGATGGAGATACCGCCATTGGCTTTCACTTCGGCGACAGCAGCGGCGACGCCGAACGTACCTTTATTGAATTTCTCCATTTCGAAGCAGCCCATGGGGCCGTTCCAGACGACGGTTTTGGCGGATTTGATCGCGTTGCTGTACAACTTGATCGTTTCGGGACCGATATCGAGGCCCATCCAGCCTTCGGGGACATCCTGACCGACGACTTGGGTATTGGCTTCGGGGTCAAATTTATCTGCCGCCATATTATCGACGGGGAGGAGGAATTTGACGCCTTTGGCGGCGGCGAGGTCGATCATTTCCTTGGCGTAGGCGAGTTGATCGTCTTCGCAGAGGCTCTTGCCGACGTTATGGCCCATTGCCTTCAGGAAGGTGTACGCCATACCGCCGCCGATGATGAGGGTATCGACTTTGTTGAGCAGATTCTTGACGACGGCGAGTTTATCGGAAACTTTCGCGCCGCCGAGGATCGCGACGAAGGGGCGGACGGGATTTTCGACGGCATTGCCGAGATATTCGATTTCCTTTTCCATCAGGAAACCGGCGACGGAAACGCCGATATACTTGGTGATGACGGCAGTCGAAGCGTGGGCGCGGTGCGCGGTGCCGAAGGCGTCATTGCAGTAAATATCGCCATAGGAAGCGAGTTTCTGGGCGAGTTTTTTCTGTTCGTCCTTAAGCGCGGCTTTTGCGGCCTTGAAATCGGCTTCGGACTCGCCGTCTTTTTGTTTGCGCTTGGCTTGTTCTTCCTTGTGATAGCGGGTATTTTCGAGCATGACGATATCGCCGTCTTTCATCGCGGCGACTTCGGCGTCGGCGCAGGCGCAGTCGGCGACGAAAACGATCGGTTTGCCGAGCAACTTCGAGAGGTAATCGGCGACGATTTTCATGCTGGTATCGGGGGTGATGCCCTTTTCATCGGGGCGGCCCATATGGCTCATCAGGATCAGTTTGCCGCCGTGTTCGATCACATATTTGATCGAGGGGAGCGCGCCTTGGATACGGGTATCGTCTTTGATGACGCCTTCTTTGACGGGCACGTTGAAATCGACGCGCATGATGACGCGCTTGCCTTTGAGATCGACGTCGCGCAACGTTTTCTTATTCATCTTGAAACTCCTTTTTGCTGTAAAAAAAACGGAGCGGGCGTTGAAGCCCGCCCCGTATTGGAACTTAGGGTCGTCCCGAAAACATTACTTCGCGATGACGCGAGCCATTTCGAGGACCTTGTTGGAATAGCCCCATTCGTTGTCGTACCAGCTGATGACCTTGACGAAGGTGGGATCGAGCTGGATGCCGGCTTTGGCGTCGAAAATGGAGGTGTTGGAGCAGTTGCGGAAGTCGGTCGAAACGACCGCATCCTCGGTGTAGCCGAGCACGCCTTTGAGTTCGCCTTCGGCATACTTTTTCATCGCGGCGCAGATGGCCTGATAGGCGGCGTCCTTGTCGCCGGCGGGAGCCTTGGCGAGTTCGACGGTGAGGTCGACGACGGAAACGTCGGAAGTGGGAACGCGCATCGACATGCCGGTGAGTTTACCATTGAGCTGGGGCAGAACTTTGCCCACGGCCTTGGCGGCGCCGGTCGAGGAGGGGATGATGTTCTCGAGGATGCCGCGGCCGCCGCGCCAATCTTTCTTGGAGGGGCCGTCGACGGTCTTCTGGGTGGCGGTGGCAGCGTGGACCGTGGTCATCAAGCCGCGGACGATGCCGAATTCCTGATCGAGCACTTTGCAGATCGGGGCGAGGCAGTTGGTGGTGCAGCTGGCGTTGGAAATGATTTTCTGACCAGCGTAGGTCTTGTCGTTGACGCCGTAGACGAACATCGGGGTCGCGTCCTTGCTCGGGGCGGACATAATGACTTTCTTGGCGCCGGCCTTGAGGTGCGCGGAAGCGAGTTCTTCGGTGAGGAAGAAGCCGGTGGATTCGACGACGACGTCGACGTCCAACGCGCCCCAGGTGATGGCGGAGGGATCTTTTTCAGCGAAGATCTGGATCTTGTTGCCGTCGACGATCAGGTAGTTGCCATCGACTTTGACGTCGTGGTTGAAGGAGCCGTGAACCGAATCATACTTGAGCATGTAGGCGAGGTAATCGGGATCGAGCAGATCGTTGATGCCGACCACCTGAATGTCCTTGCTGAAATTCTCGACGGCGGCGCGGAAAACCATCCGGCCGATGCGTCCGAAACCATTGATACCGACTTTAATCATTTTTTTCCACCTTTCCAATTTTTTGGATGTTTATGGGTTGTCGTTTTTCTGCGTGCAGTTTCACAAAATTCCTGCGCGTGTTATTTAATATAGTCCGCAAAGTGCCGGAAATCAAGTTTTTTCGTCTGTTGCGGTGAAAAAAAATGCTCTTTTTTTCGTATTTCCGGAAAAGGTTGACAATTCTGCACTTGATCGGAGCGATGGCGAAAGATCGCCGATTCAAAGAAAGGGAATGCGCGTGAATATTTTTCTCACCACCAAGGAACGGCGCGCCGTCAATGCGCGCAATCATCTCTCGCAGGCGGAATTGGTCTACCTGGTGACCGATATTCCTGCGGGGACGAGCGATGCGGAAATTTTGAAGCAGGTTTCCGCCGCGAGCCCCAAACTCGTCGGTTACGCGCCCAAAGTCGAAGCGCGCATAACGGGTCGGCCGGGGCAGAAAAGCTGTGAAGTTTCAGTCAAATACGCGCCGGAAAACGACACCGACGACATTCCCCGCGTCGTCAAGCGTCCGGGCGACGAAGTCTGGATCATCCTCGGCAAAACGGGGCGGGAAAAACGCTTTCACGCCCGTTCGACGCAAAGCTACGGCATCGCGTCGAATTCCGCGCCGGATTCCGACAACTGGATCCGCTGGAATGGCGGCATCGGCAGTGAATTCCGCGCCGAGGGGGCGTGGGTCTACGCGCCCAAAATGCAGGAAAAGTGCATTCGCACCTTTGATCCGGATCAGATCACTTTCGCCTACCGCAGGATCATTATGGAAACGATCGGCAAGGTCAATCAGGCGAGCTTCCGCAACTGGGCGCCGGGGGAAGTGTTGCTGCTCGAAGCCCAGCAGTCACGGGAATACCGCAACGAAAAGGGCGACTGGCTGACCGACATCACGTTTCTTTTCGGCATTTCGCCCAATGAGACGCGCACGATCAGTCAACGCTCGATCGCCGTCGGCGGCTGGCAGATTCCGTGGGGCGTCGCCGGCTTCGACGACGGCCGGGATGTGACGCCCCAGTCGTTTTACGTTTCGACCGTCTACGCGGAAGCGGATTTTTCCCGCCTCAACGTCGGGCGCGGCGACGCCAACGCCGCGCTGCGGCGACGGATCCGCGAATTCTGCGAGGATTGACGATGGACGACGCGATCTTCAACTTTCACGCCGGGCACAGAAACCGGATTATCGGCTGCAACCGCACCGGCGAAACGATTTTGGCTTACACGCCCGTCGAAATCGTCGGCGTCGACAGGACGCGCATCGACGGCGAAAACCCGTTGCACGTCCCGTTTCAAATTCAAAAGATCACCCCTGAAACCGGCTCGATCGGCGTCACCGCAGCCGACATTCCCGCCGGCAGTTGCGGCGAGATCCAAATTGCAGGACTTGCCCGTTGCGACGTCGCCGAACGACCGGTCACGGACAATTTCGCGCTGGCGGGCGACGGCGAATTGATCCCGGCAAGCTACGGGTGGCCCTTTTTCACCATTCCACAGCCGGAGAGGATGACGTTCGTGCTCCTCGGCGGCAGCTTTCAGCGCTACCTCGGCTCGTTTGCCGTCATCGCGCGGGAAAACGGCTATTACTGCTACGATTCCGCCCACCCCGATTCCGGCGTCGCCGGCACGACCGACCTCGGCGCCGTACCGGCGGGCGCGATCACGCCCGTCAATGGACGCTTCTCGCTTTATCTATGGTACGGGAATGGCAGTTATCACCAGTCGTTCGTCCAGCCAGAAGTCGACACCTGCGGCGTGGTGACGCTCGCCGAACTGGTGCAACAGACGCCGCGGCAATGCTGGACGCAGGGCGTCATTCACTGGTCGCAGTGGTATCTGCTATGATGACCATCGCGCAATTTGAAGCCATGATCCCGCTCGGCAAAAGCATCACCCTCGCCGACTGTCTGGATCAGGCGCTGAGAGAGCGCGGAGCCGCGGCAAGCGACATGGCGCGCTTGCGTCTTTCGTCGTTCGACCACGCAAGAGCGCTCATTTGCGAACTCTACGACCAGCTGACGCTCACGGCAAAAAATTACCTCGTCGACCCGGCGGAACTCACGTTGGCAGGATTGCGCAATCACAGCATCCGCACCCATAATCTTGCCACGCTCGCGGCGGCGAGCGATCGCGACTTGCTCGTGCCGATCGCCTTTGATCTGATCCACGCGCAACAATTGATCATTTACCGCCACAATCTGCCGCCGGAACTGGAAGATTCCGTGCTCGCGCAGTACGAGCGGCCGCGTCTTTTGCCCCGCTGTTACGGGGAATATTTCCGGCAGGCGGCTCAAATGGTGCATCATCTGCGCTATTACGCCTTGCCGGCTTTGCAGGATTCTTTCCGGATCCCCGCTTTTGCCGCGGGCAATTCCGTCAGTTGCATTTACTGCATCCGCATCAACGCCCCGACTTGGGACGCGGCGACGGAGTTCCGCTTTTCCAAGATCTGGGAAAACTACCTCGCGCCGGGCAGATACGATTTCACCTCGTTCAATCTGGATGTCGGCGAAGATCTCTCGCGGATCGTTTTCGCCGGATACATCGACCTACAAAACAACTTGCAATTTTTCACCACATAAAGACAGGAGAAGCTTATGAATATTCTGCAAATCACCTCATCCGGGGCAAAACTTTGCGACGAGCACGGCGACAGCGCCGGCGTCGCGCTCGGTTTCTCGCTCGGCCAACATCTGACGCTGGAATTCGATCTGCGCAGCGGCGAAAGCGTCAACGGCACGCTGGCGGTCTACAACGCTTCGGCGTTGAACGCCTGCCGGAGCTTTTACTTCGCCTTGAGCAATGTCTGGAATGCCGCCGCGACGCCGCTTTTTCTGCGCACGAGCGGAATCTCTGTCGCGACGCGCAACAACAAGACCATCCTCAGCGTCGAATTGCCCGACACGGGGGTCGCTTCGCTCGTTTCCGCCCTTTCCGGCAGATCCGACGCTGTTTTCACCTGCGAAATCGGCGGGATCGGCGACGATGCGCGCGCCATTTTCGTCTGGCAGTTTCAGGTGACGATCCACAACCGCATCTACCTCGGGAACAACGTTCCGGAAAGCATTTCCGGCGATCCCGCCTACCTCACCGCCGCTCAAGTGCGCGCCCTGCTCGGCGAAGGAACCTATCTTACGAGCGACAGCATCGCATTCACCGGCGGGACTTCGCCGACGGCGGCCGTCAAGATCCACGACGAAAGCCCGATCTACATCGAAGCGGCAGGCATGTCCTACTCCGGCTTGCAGGTAAGGTGCGGCGAGGGGTGCAAACTCTACCATAACAATGGCACGCCATACATCGGCGTCGATTACGACACTTCGACGCTGACATTCAATGATGACGGAAATCTTTCCGCCAAGACGTTTCGCAATCACGACACCTATTACATTGCATCCGGCACCGTCGCGGTCGCCGCGTGGACGCGCTATACCGGCACATGCAACGCGCTGACGATCACGAGCATCGAAAATTCGACGCAGGAAAGCGAACTTGTCGTCACCTTTGCCGGCACGGCGACCGCACCCGGGATCACGTTTCCCGTCGGGACGCACTACGTCGGCTCGTTGCCGGCCTGCGAAGCGGGCAAAAGCTACCTCGTCAACATCCGCTCCGGCATCGTGGTCGTCACCGAATTAAAAAGCGTGGAGGTGGCGCAATGAGCTTCCGCAACGCCTTGATCGCGGCGGCGCTGAACAAACCGTACAAGCGACGGTTGAACTACTTGCGCGCAACGGGCGCGCAATACATCAATACGGGAATCGCGCCCGACGTCAATACTCGTATGGAAATCGCGTTCCCGCAGTTTGTCGACGTCGGATACATCAACTGGATGTGCGGTTCGCGTTCCGGCAGCAACATCGACAACTTCGGCATATACGGACAATACTTATCGGGTTCACCAGTACTTATTGCCGGTTATTCGTCAAATGTTCAGTGGAACATTCCGTATCAAATGGGAAAATCGGTTGAATTGGGCACACAGCTTTACGTCGATCACACGTTGGTTCACACATTTTCCGCTCCGTCCTTTACACTCAACGCGAAGTTCATTTATCTTTTCGCCCGCAACGATCAGGGAACTCCCCAATTCGGGCAATGCGCCATTGCGTATTGCAGGATCTGGCAGGGAAATGTGCTCGTGCGCGATCTCATCCCTGTCCTGGAGTACGACAACACGGCGAGCATGTACGATCAAATAACGCAGAACTTTTTCCGCAATCAGGGGGCGGGGACATTTTTATATGAATAGGAGGCAACACCCATGATGACATTAGACGAGATCCGCGAATTCGCCCGCGGCGCACACTTGGAAAAGAGCGAACTTCTCGACGACGATGCGGCAGTCGGTCGCGACTGCAACGGCATCGGCGCCGCGTGGTTCCCCGCGTGGCTCCGCGCCGCCGCCAACTGGATGCACCCCGCGCTTTACGTCGCAAGCTTCATCCACGACCGCGAATACGCGATCGGCGGCAATTATTTCGACCGGCTCCGCGCCGACTGGCGCTTTTTACGCAACGGGATCGCCAGCGCGAACTACTGCTACGGCGTTTTCTCGTTGCGGACTCTTACCATCGCCTGGCAAAGTCTGCGCTTTTATTTCGCATTGCGCATCGGCGGCAAATTCGCGTGGCACAAATGAGAGATCCTCTGGTCATCGAGATCGTCGGCGGCATTTTCGCGCTTACGGGCGTTCTCGTTTCGACGCTGCTCGGCGTCATCATCCACGAAATGCGTCAACTGCGCGAGGAATTGCACCATTACGTGCCGCAAAGCATCTGCGAATTGCGCATGGATTCCTGCGGCGGACGCATCCGCCGCATTGAAAAAATTTTGGAGCACTTAAACCAATGAAAAAACAGATCATCGCTTTTATCTTTGCCATTTTCCTTGCGGGATGCAGTCACAATATCGTCACCTACGGCGACGGCATCGCGCTGGAAACCACCTTGCGTCCCGACAGCGGCAATTTCGGCGTCATTTTCCGCTACGGCAAGATCCTTTCGATCGCCGCCCGCGAAAACTTTGAAGCAACGATGTCCGGCGACGGCAAAACCGACACCGACAACGCCAACGCCTCCGCCTCCGGCGCCGTCACCGTCAAAGTCGGCCCCCAGATCACCGGGTATTACGTCAAAGCCATCGAAGCCGGCGCCAATAAACAGGAACTGGACAACTATCTGAACGAAAAGAAATAAAAAGGCAAATGGTGGTCTCACAGCAACGCCGCGAAATAGTCGTCTTTGTCGGACTTGTCGGACTTGTTAGACTTGTCAGACTTGTCGGACAGGTCGGACTAAACCAACGGGGGCATAGGCTGATGGTAGTCTCGCGCCGTTGCCGCGAACAGCTCGCATCATAAGCGATATTGACGTCGGTATATTTTCCCCTGTTACTCACCTCAAGCAGTC
>DCFZ01000021.1:0-56503 GCA_002314455.1 Lentisphaeria bacterium UBA1791
GCACAAAACTATCTTTTTCAAGAAAAACCAGCCGGAATTTTTTCAGAAATCTTTTCTCTTTTGCCGATTTTTATCACGTCAAGCGTTGAAAAATGTTTTCAACGGTGCTATATTTGCGAAAAGTATCAAAAACAAAATTTTTTAAAAACAGATGGGGGAAGATCATGATTTATCCGACATTGACCGAGGCGCAGAGAAAGCGAAGTCAGAAACTTTTCATCGCCTACAATCTGCTCAATGGACTTGGCTATTTGTGCGTCGGCGATATGGTGATGCTTTTCATCATCAACCAGTTGGGCTTCCCCGACGTCGTTTTCACCGTGCTGGCGGCGATGTTCAACATTGGTTGCATCTGGTTGCCGCTCGGCAAGATTGCAACGGAATACTGGGGCGCCGCCCGGACGCAGGGCAATTTCTGGTTCCTCCGCAACATCGCCGCCGTCATCATGGGCTCGTGCGCCATTTGGGGCGTTTTGGGGCATCCTTACATCGCGATCGGATTTCTGCTCGGCGGCGCATTCCTTTTCTACGGATGCCGTGCCGCCGGCGGCGTGATGAGCACGGCGCTCATCGGCAACATCACGCGTGAGGATGAGCGCGGCAAACTGCTCGCGTTTGCCTCGATGGCGCACAACATCATCAACGCTGTCTTTACGCTGGTTTTGACCGTCCTGTTGTATTACGTCAAATCGATCTGGGCGTTGTACGGAATCGTTCTTTTCGGCGCGTGCTGCGGCATCTTGTCGGCGGTCTGCCTCTGGTGCATCGACGAAAGCGAAGAGATCCGGCAGGCGGCGAAAAAGCCGCTGATCGCCGATGCGTGGGTGTGTCTGAAAAACGACGCCTTCCGCCGGATGGTGATCGCGGAAGTCTGCTTCTCAATGGCGATGGCGGTGACGACGTCGCTCAATATGCTCATTCTGACGCGCGGTTTCGGCATTTCCAAGAGCCTGGCGCTGATCATCGGTTTCGGCAACGGACTGTTGAACGTGGCGTTGGCGCGCCCCGCCGCGTGGATCGGTGAAAAATTCAGTCCCCGCAAAGGGCTGATCATCGGCTATTGCTTCACCTTTTTGATCATCTTTTTCTGGCTGGTTGCGCCCGGGCGTTTCCATTGGGCGTCGGTGGCAGTGCTCTTTTTCTTGACCAGTATGTGCAGTATGTGTTGCGGCATCTGCAACGGGCTGTACTTTTTGAAATGTGTCCCGCCCGAACATCAGCCGTCGGCGCTGACGCTGAAATCGCTGATCAACGGGGTGCTGACCGGTTTCCTCGCGATGGGCATTACCACGCTGATGTGGAAATTCTGCGATTGGATTTTCGGCGGCAGCAAGGCCGCCGAAGTGACGCGCCGCGTTATGTCGGTTTGCTTCAACAACGACGGCGGCGATATGGAGCGCTACCGCATCTTTTTCCTGTTGGCGTTGCCGCTGGTCGTGCTGGGATTCATCGGGGTCTGGGCGCAGAAGGAAGTGTAAAACCAAAGACGGGGCGGCGAAAAGTTGCCCCGTTTTTTTTTGTCGGCGCGTTGCTTTTTTTCCCTTAAGGGGTTATATTACAGTGATTCGTTATTGATATAACTTCTTATTTAGGGAGTCGCCATGAAAAAATTTGAAGAACTTTTCGCGGAACTGCAGGCAAAAGCCGCCGCCGCCGATCCGAAATCCGGCACCGTTGCCGAGCTGAACAAGGGGACGCACTTTATCGGCAAAAAGATTGTTGAGGAAGCCGGCGAAGTCTGGATCGCTTCCGAATACGAAGGCAAGGAGCGCACCGCCGAGGAGATCTCGCAGTTGCTCTACCACTTGCAGGTGATGATGATTGACCGTAAACTCACGTTGGAAGACGTCTACAAGTATTTGTAAATGATGAAAAAACAATTGAAAATCGCCGTCCCCAACAAGGGGGCGCTTTCCGAAGGGACGGTGGCGTTGCTCGCCGCCGCCGGGTATCGTTGCAAACGTTCCGGCCGGGAGCTGATGATCCACGATGAAGCCAACGGCATCGACTTCGTTTTCCTGCGTCCGCGCGACATCGCGCTCTACGTCGGCAGCGGCGTCGTCGACCTCGGCATCACCGGGCGCGATCTCGCCGCCGACAGCGGCGTCGATTTGGCGGAACTTCTGCCGCTCGGGATCGGCAAATCGCGCTTCTGCTTTGCCGCGCCAAAGGGCAAATTCAGCGACTTCCGCCAGTTCGATCACTTGCGCATCGCCTGCAGTTATCCCCATTTGTTGCAGACGAAACTCGACGAGTTGAAGTTGGACTGCAGGGTCGTGAAACTGGAAGGCGCGGTCGAAATCTCCATTCAGCTCGGCGTCGCCGACGCGATCGCCGACGTCGTCGAATCGGGTTCGACGCTCCGCGAGGCGGGGTTGGAGATCATCGGGGAACCGCTGATGCACTCGGAAGCGATGCTTTTCGGCCACAACGCGCAACTCGAGAAACTCCCGGAAGTTCAGCGTCTTATCGCGCGTATCCGCGGCATTCAGCTCGCCCAGGATTATCTGATGATCGAGTACGACGTGCCGCGCAGTGCGCTCGAGGCGTGCTGCCGCATCACCCCCGGCATCGAATCGCCGACGGTGGCGCCGCTTTCCAACCCCGAGTGGGTCGCGGTCAAGTCGATGGTGCGCAAAAACGATTGCAACCAGATTATGGATGAACTTTACGCCGCCGGCGCCCGCGGCATCATCACCGCGGATATCCGTTCGTGCCGGCTTTAAGGGAGGCAATGCGATGACGAAATCGGTCTTGGAGCGCGCCCGCGAGGTTTTCGACATCGAAGTCGAGGGGATCAACGCTTTGCGCGATCAGCTTTCGCACTCGTTTGAAGAGCTGGTCGACCGCTGTGCCGACGCGCTCGACCGCGGCGGCAAACTGGTGATCACCGGCATCGGCAAATCCGGTTACATCGGCAAAAAAATGGCGGCGACGCTCTCGAGCGTCGGCAGTCCTTCAATCTTTATGCACCCCGTTGAAGCGCGTCACGGCGACCTCGGCATTCTGCAGAAAAACGACCTGTTGATCGCGTTGAGCTACAGCGGTGAGACGGAAGAATTGCTCGTCGTGCTCAATCCGGCGAAGCGCCTCGGCGTCGAGCTGGTTTCGATCACCGGCAACGCCGAATCGACGCTCGGCAAGATGAGCGACCTTACGGTGCCGATGCCGGTGCCGCGTGAAGCGTGCTCTTTCGGGTTGGTGCCGACGACGACGACGACGGCGTTGCTCGTGCTCGGCGACGCGCTGGCGATGGTGTTGCTCGATCGCCGCGGCTTTACGAAAAACGATTTCGGCAGACTGCATCCGGGCGGCGCGATCGGCCGTATGGTGACGATGCGCGCCTGCGATATGATGCGCAAGCTCGACCGCACCGCGCTCGTTTCGCCGGAAAACACGGTGAAAGACGCCATTTACGCGATGGGGCAGGTGCGCAGCGGCAACGCCGTCATCGTCGACCAGGAAAAACATCTGCTCGGCATTTTCACCGACGGCGACTTCCGCCGGTTGGCGGAAAAGGGGGGCGACCTCCTCGCGTTGCCGATGCATCAGGTGATGACCGCAAATCCGATCGCCGTCAACGGCGAACTGCTCGCGGTCGAAGTGATGAAACTTCTGGAAAAACGCAAAATCGACGACCTCGTCGTCGTCGACGGCGACAACAAAGTGCTAGGCTGTATCGACATCCAAGATCTGCCCGGCATGAAAATGCTGTGATGAGACGATGAAAAAGATTTTCCTCTTGCTCGCTTTGCTCGGTGTCGCGTTGCCCGCGTTGCGCGGTGACGACGCGGAGGCCATCCGCACTTACGAGGAGGGCTACGCGCTCTATCAGAAAGGGGAATTCTACGATGCCGCCAAGAAGTTCGAGTCGGTCGAATACGAAGCGTCGAGTCCCTTGATCCGCGCCAACGCGTTGCGGGCGCAGGCGGGGGCGTGGCAGATGTGCGGTATGTTCAGCAAGGAGTACGAGGTTTCCGAAAAACTGATCTCGCTTTACCCTGAATTCGCCGATACGGACATCCTCGCCAAGCGCGAATTCGAGCTTGCCGAACGCTATTACGCCGGCGAACGCGATCCCGCATACTGGTATTTGCGTTGGATTCCGTGGCTCAACAACGGCGACAAAAGTCTGGAGTTGTACACTTCGGCGTTGAAACACGCTCCCTTTGCCGACTGGGCGCCGCAGGCGCGGTTGCGCCGCGCGTGGTTGCTCGACGAGGACGGCAAGAAAAAGGAGTCGGTCGAGGAACTGCGTTTGCTCGTGCGCGATTACGCGACGCATCCCCTGCACAAGTACGCGATGCTCGCGCTCGCCAACGGCCTTTTCGACCTTGCCGAACACGGCGACGGCGACGGCGCCTTTTTGCGCGAAGCCTATCAGGTATTGCTCGATTTTCAGAAACGTTATCCTGACGTCCCCGAAAACGAATGGGTGCGCCGCCGGTTGTTGCTCTATCGCGACGCGCAGGCGCAACGGCTTTACGATATGGCGGAATACTACCGCAAACAGGGGCGTACCGACGCCGCCGAGCGCTATCTCGCCAAGGTATTGATCGATTACCCCGACAGTCAAATCGCGCCGGAGTCCGAAAAGGAATTGGTCAAGCTCGATGAAAATTTCGTCCCGATGGATTTTCCGCCGGAATCGGGCGCGCGACTGCCAAAACTGCATAGCTACGAGATTCCCCAGGAAGCGAAGCGCATTCTGCTCAACCCCGGGGAAAACGACAACCATTATTTGATCGCGGTGCCTGATTTGTACATCCATCACCCTGAAGACAAGGCCGCGCAGGAGAAAGGGGAGAAATGAAAAAGCTGTTTTTGCTCGTTTTGCCGATGATGATGAGTATGCTCCTCGCCGGTTGCGGTTATCAGATCGGTTACATCGGCCACCCGCAGTTGAAAACAATCGCGATCGCGCCCGTCATCAACGAAACGCTGGTTTACAACGCCGCACCGCAGGCGCGGACGGCGCTGGTGGAGCGTTTTCAGACGGACGGCACGCTGAAAGTCGTCGACGAAAAAAAGGCGGACTGCATCGTTTACGCCAAGATTTCCAGTTGTTCGTATCAGCAGATCAGCTGGAGCAGCACCACGTCGGACAAGGATCTTCAGCCTGACCAGTGGAGCGCAACGGTCGCGATCACCTATTCCGTGCTGATCCCGGGGCAGGCGCAGCCGCTGGTCAAAAACGAGACGGCTTCCGGCTCGGCGGTCTTCACCTCCGGTCCGGATATGGAAATCAGCCGTTCCTACGCGATCCAGCAAGCTGTTTTCAACGCCGCCAAAAACGTTGTCATTCAGGTGACGGAAGCGTGGTAAAAGGGCGCGTTTCCGTATGGCGAATTTATTTGTCAAACGCGGTCAGCTGCTCTTTCTGCTTTCCTTTGCCGTTTTGATCGTGATCGGCACGTTGTTGCTGAAGCTTCCGGGGACGATGCGTCCGGGCGTTTATTTGCGCTGGATCGACGCATTCTTTACGGCGACGAGCGCCGTCTGCATCACGGGGCTCACCAGCGTGGAAATCTACGAATTTTCCCCTTTCGGTCAAGTGTTGATCACATTGCTCGTCGAACTCGGCGGCATCGGCATCATGACGTTGAGCGCGTCGATCCTGCTGGCGCTCGGCCGCGGGCTTTCATTCAGCGACACGTTGCTGATTTCCAGCTTGAATGATAATTTTTCCCTGCGCGGTTCCGAAGGGTTGACGCGCACGGTTCTGCACTATATGCTGATCAGCGAATTTTTCGGCTGGATCCTGATTTACGCCGGCGCATTGCTTCAGGGCGACGGCGTCTGGTCGTCGATCGGTCCTTCGGCGATGATCGCGGTGACGAGTTTCTGCAACGCCGGATTCACGCCGTTTGCCGACAGTATGGCAAGTCAGCATCATTTGTCGCAGTTCGCCAGCGCCGCACTCAACATTCTGGGCGGGCTCGGCGTTTACGTGATCTACGATTTCGTCTGCGCGTGGCGCAAAAAAAGCCGTTTGCGGCTTCACTCGCGCATTGTTCTGTGGGGGAGCGCGAGTTTGCTGATTGCGGGCACGGTGCTCTTTTATCTTTTTGCCTGTCACAATCACGCCAAGATGGATTGGTTCGACGCCTTTTTCCTCTCGGCGACTTCGCGCACGGCAGGATTTACGACGGTGCCGCTGACGGGACTCCCCTCGACGAGCATCGCCTTGATCATTTTGCTGATGATGATCGGCACCGGACCGGGATCGACCGGCGGCGGCATGAAGATCACGACGGTCGCGATCGCCTTTGCCGCCATCAAAAGCACGATCTCCGGCAACCGGGACGTTTTGCTCTTTAAACGCAAGATTCCGATGGACAACGTGTTGCGCGCCTTTTCCATCATCGTAATCTACGCGTTGATCTGCGGTTTGGCGGCGATCGGGATGCACCTCTTTTACCCGCAGGGCAGTGCGGAGATCAATCTCTTTGAAGCGACTTCCGCGTTGACGACGACGGGGTTGTCGTTCGGCACGCCGCACTTTTTGGGGATCGGCGGCAAATTGTTTATGATCGGTCTGATGTACTTCGGGCGGCTGGGACCCTATACGATTATGCTTTTCCTGCTCGGCAGGGAAAAGTCGGGGCATCTCCACTATCCGGAGGAACGAGTCATCATCGGTTAATCCAACAACAGGAATCTTGATATGACAAAAAAAAGTTATGCGATTTTCGGGCTCGGTTCCTTCGGCACGAAACTTGCCCGGGAATTGAGCCGTGCCGGCAACTCGGTGCTCGTCTGCGACATCTCGGCGCCGCGCGTCGAGGATCTGCGCGACGAGGTGACCAACGTAGTGATCGCCGACGTGACTCACGAGGAAACGATCCACGAACTCAACGTCGGCAAGTTCGACGCCGTCATTCTCGGTATGAGTTCCTTTTTGGAAAAGCAGATCCTCGCGCTGACGCTGTTGAAACAGGAAGGCGCGCGCCGGATCCTCGCCAAGGCGACCAGCGACATTCAGGAACGCATCCTCTACCGGCTCGGCGCCGATGAGGTGATCCAGCCCGATCTGGACGTCGCCCACTCGCTTTCGCGCCGGTTGTCGCTCGTCAACATCACCGACTTCTTTGAGTTCAAAGGCTCGGCAATCGCCGAGGTCAGGGTGCCGGCAACGCTGGCGGGCAAAAGTCTGCAGGAACTCAATTTGCGCGGCAAATACGCCGTGACGGTGTTGGTGCTTCAAAAAGCGGGCAGTTCGGAAGAACTCCAGCCCGGTCCCGACACGGTGCTTGCGTGCGGCGACGTCCTCACGGTTTTCGGCAATCAGAAATCCATCATCGAATTGTTTAAGGAGAAATAAGATGAGCGACTGTATTTTCTGCAAAATCGCCAAAGGCGAGATCCCGTCGGTGAAAATTTACGAAGACGATCTGGTCTACGCCTTTCTCGACCTCGGCCCGATCAATTACGGCCATACGCTGGTGATCCCCAAGGAACATCACGAATCGAGTTCCACCATTCCCGAAGCGACGGCGGGGCGGATGTTCCACGTCGGCAGCCGCATCGGCGTCGCCTTGAAGCGGCTTGATCTGTACGATGCGTTCAATCTGCACCTCGCCGACGGCGCCGCCGCCGGACAGGTGGTGATGCACGCTCATTTGCACGTTATTCCGCGCGGCGTGGAAGACACGTTCCGCTGGAATTGGCGGCAGTTGAAGTACGCCGACAACCAGATGGCGGAAATGGCGAAGTCCATCCAGAGCAAACTGAAGCTTGATTGAGGAGTTTTTTTTCATGAGTGCAACCATCATTGACGGCAAGGCGATCGCCGCCGAGATCAACGAGGAAACCCGCCTTGAAGTCGAAAAATTCCGCGCCGCGCACGGTCGCGCCCCCGCGCTCGCCGTCATCCTCGTCGGCGACGATCCCGCTTCGCAAGTCTATGTACGCAACAAAGTGACCACCTGCGGCAAGCTCGGCATCGATTCGCGGATGATCGCGCTGCCGGGCGACACCGACGAGGCGACGTTGCTCGGCAAGATCGCCGAACTCAACGCCGACGAAACGCTCGACGGCTTGCTTGTCCAGTCCCCCGTGCCGCGCCAGATCGATGAATACCGGGTGATTCAGGCGATCGATCCCGCCAAGGACGTCGACTGCTTCAGCGAAGTCAACGTCGGGAAACTTTTGATCGGCAAGGAAAAGGGATTGATGCCCTGTACGCCTTACGGTGTTTTGGAGCTTCTCCGCCGCTCCGGCATTTCGTGCCGCGGCAAGCACGCCGTCGTCATCGGGCGCAGCAACATCGTCGGAAAACCGATGGCGGCGCTTTTGATGCAGAAACTTCCCGAAGCCGATGCGACGGTCACGGTCGTTCACTCGGCGACGCCCGACATTGCCGCCTACACCCGTCAGGCGGACATCGTCATCGCCGCGATCGGGAAACCGTGCTTCGTCAAGGGCGATATGCTCAAAAAGGGGTGCGCCGTCATCGACGTCGGCATCAACCGCATCTTTGATGAAAAATTGCAGAAAAACCGTCTGGTCGGCGACGTCGATTTCGACGAAGCCGTCGAGGTTGCGGGGGCGATCACGCCGGTCCCCGGCGGCGTCGGCCCGATGACGATCGCGATGCTGATGCGCAACACGGTCGTCGCGGCGAATTTGCGCTGCAAGTAAAAAGTGATCCCGATGGACAAAAAGGAATTGTTGCTCCACATTTGCTGTGCTCCCTGCGGCGGCGGTTGCGTCGCCGCTCTGCAAAAGGAAAACCGCCCCGCGCGGCTTTACTACTCCAACAGCAATCTCGCAGATCAGGCGGAATTCGACAAACGGCTGGAGTCCGTGAAAAAACTTGCGGCGCTTTTTCACCTTGAGCTTGAGGTCGATCCCTACGACCACGCCGCGTGGCTCAACGCCGTTGCGGGGCTGGAAAACGAGCCGGAGCACGGTGCGCGTTGCAGCAAATGCTTTGAATTCAGTTTGCGCCGCGCGGCATTGCGCGCCGCGGAGCTGGGCGAAAACTTCGCGACGACGCTGACGGTAAGTCCCCGCAAGAACAGCCGTCAGATCTTTTCTGCCGCGTCGGATCTTGATGCGTTTGAGGCGATCGACTTCAAAAAGCACGGCAACTATCAGGTCAGTTGCGAGATTGCCCGCGTCAACGGCTTTTACCGCCAGAAATTCTGCGGCTGTGAATTTTCCCGTCCCGCCGAAAAGGCGCAATAAGTCCGCTTTTTGACGAATTCAATACTTTTTGCACGTCTTTTTGCACCTTTGCTATTGACGAAATCACCTTTTGGTGGCATATTATACAACACCTTTTGCAACAAGCAGAAATAAAAATTTGACATAGCCAAAAGAAAAGTGAGGTTTATCATGACGAAACGGGATTTGGTTGTGCGCATTGCCAACGAAACGAACATCATTCAGAACGACGTGGCGGAAGTTGTCCAGCACACGCTCGATGCGCTTGCTTCCGAATTGATGGCGGGCAAGACCATCGAATTGCGCAATTTCGGCGTCTTTGAGATCAAAGTCCGCAAGAGCCGCAAGGGGCGCAACCCCAACGAGCCCCAGCACGAAGTGGTCATCCCCGAGCGCGCCGTGGTCAAGTTCCGCGCCGGCAAGGAATTGAAAGACGCCGTCGAGAAACTGAACCCCGCCGACTTCAAATAAGTCGTTTGAGAGTGGTTCCGGATCATGAAATATGCACGCCTGACGAAGCAATGCTCATCGTCGGGCGTGTTTGCTTTTTTTAGGTAAGGAAAGTGGACGATGGCAACTTTTGCTCCGCCGCCGGGCACCGCCGACATCTTTGAGGAAGAAGCGCGCGATTGGCGTTTCCTCGAATCGGTCGCCCGCGAGACGTTTGCCCGTTACGGATACGGGGAATTGCGTACGCCGGTCTTTGAATACACCGAGGTCTTCCAAAAGGGGCTCGGCGACGAGACTGAGGTCGTGCAGAAAGAAATGTACACCTTTACCGACCGCGGCGGCCGCAGTCTGACGCTCCGCCCGGAAGGCACTGCCGGCGTGATGCGCGCGCTTTCCAACACCGACGTGATGAATGGCGTCGAGCAGCGCGTCTTTTACCTCGGGCCGATGTTCCGCGGGGAACGCCCCGCCGCCGGCCGCCGCCGCCAGTTCCACCAGATCGGCGTCGAAAACGTCGGCCGCTGCGCTCCGTTGCTCGATGCGGAGTGCATCGCGATGCTCGCGAGCTTTTTGCGCGGCGTCGGGCTGGATGGCTTTACCATTGACATCAACACCCGCGGCGCGATCGCCGATCGTGCACCCGCGGTGGAATTGCTCCGCAACTACTTTGCGCAACACATCGATTCGATGTGCGACGATTGCCGCGCCCGTCTGGAGCGCAACGTCTGGCGCATTTTGGACTGCAAACAGGAAAAATGCCGCGAGATCGTCAAGGGCGCGCCCGATTATCTTGCAAGTTTCGGCGAAGCGTCGCGACTCTATTTCGACGAAGTCCGCCGCGCGCTCGACCGGCTCAAGGTGCCCTATCAGGTCAACCGCAATCTGGTGCGCGGGCTCGATTACTACGTGCACACCGTTTTTGAGGTGACGCATCCGGCGCTCGGCAGTCAGACTGCGATTTCCGGCGGCGGCCGTTACGAACTTTATCTGCCCGGCGAAAAGCGTCCGGTGCCCGGCGTCGGCTTTGCCGCGGGCGTCGAGCGGCTTCTGCTCTGCCGCGAAGCGGCGGGCATCAAGGCGACCGGCGATTTCGGGGCGAAAGCCTTTCTGATCGGCCTCGGCGCCGAAGCGCGGCTCGCCAATCTCGAACTCGCCGAAACGCTCCGCACGGCGGGGATCAAAGTCGAGCTGGAATTGGAGGAACGCTCCTTCAAGGCGCAACTGCGCTCCGCCAACCGTTCCGGCGCGCCGCTCGCGGTCGTGCGCGGCGAATCCGAGATGGAAAAACACGTCGCGATGGTGAAAAATATGGCGGACGGCTCCCAGACTGAAGTCGCCGACTGTGATCTGGAAAATTTCATCAAACAGGCAAGTTTGAAGTAACAGGAAAGGGTTGTTGAAATGACGCTTACCAAGAAAAATTTGATCTTCCTCGGCGCTCCCGGCGCCGGCAAGGGGACGATTTCCAATTTGTTGCTCGCCAAGGTGAAACTGGCGCACATTTCGACGGGCGATCTGCTCCGCGCGGAAGTCGCCGCCAAGACGGAACTCGGCGTTGCCGCCGGCAAGATTATGGCTTCGGGCGGACTGGTGCCCGACGAGATCGTCGCCGGTATGGTGCGCAGCCGCCTCGCCAAGGACGATTGCCGCGAGGGCTTCATTCTCGACGGTTTCCCGCGCACGATCGCGCAGGCGAAACTGCTCGACGCCGCGCTCAAAGAGATCCATTCGCAGATCGACGCCGTGATTTATCTGCACGTCGACGACGAAACGTTGCTTCAGCGTCTGACCGCGCGGTTGAACTGCCGCGGTTGCGATGCGATCTACAACAAGCTTTTCATGCCGCCCAAAAGCGAAGGCGTTTGCGACAAGTGCGGCAGTGCGCTCTATCAGCGCCCCGACGATTCGCTCGAGACCGCCAAACAGCGCTTGAGCGTTTTCTACAAGCAGACGGAACCCCTGATCGAATTTTACCGCGAAGCGGGCTTGCTCCTCACGTTTGAAAAGGGCAATGCCGATGCGATCGTCGATCAGATGCTCGCAAATTTGAAATAGGCTTTTGGCTATGCCTGAACGCGTGATTATCCACACCCCGGCGGAGATCGAAAAGATTCGCCGTGCCGGCGCCGTAACGGGGCAGGTGCGCGATGCGATCGCTTCTGCGGTGCGTCCCGGCATGACGACCTTTGATCTCGATCAGGTCGCCGGTGAAATCATTCGCTCTTCCGGGGGAGCGAGCGCCTTTTTGGGCTACGGCGATTTCCCCGGCAACGTCTGCATTTCGGTTAACGATACGGTGATTCACGGCATCGGTTCGCCCAAGGTGATTATTGCCGAAGGGGATTTGGTCAGCATCGACGTCGGCGTCGCCATCGGCGGCGCGCTCGGCGACTGCGCGGTGACGGTGCCCGTCGGCGCGATTTCCGATCGGGCGAAACACCTGCTCGACGGCACCAAAAAAGCGCTCTTTGCGGGCATCGACGCGGCGCGTGCCGGATATCCGGTGCGGCGCGTTTCCGCCGCGGTGGAAACGGTCGGCCGCCATTACGGGCTCGGCATCGTGCGCGATTACGTCGGGCACGGTTGCGGCATCAGTTTGCACGAGCCGCCGGAAGTGCCCAATTTCACCGGCTGGGGTGCCGGTCCGATTCTTCAGCCGGGGATGGTCATCTGCATTGAGCCGATGTTCAATCTCGGCGGTTCGGCGGTCAAGGTCGACCGCCGCGACGGCTGGACGGTTCGTACGCGCGACGGTTCGCTGAGCGCGCATTTTGAGCATATGATTTTGATAACCGAAAAAGAAGCGGAGATTTTAACGTGGCAAAAGACGATGTGATCCGGGTGGAAGGCGTAGTCAAGGAACTGCTGCCGAATACGATGTTCAAGGTGGAAATTCAGACGGGGCATGTCGTCAATGCCCACATTTCCGGCAAGATGCGGATGAACTTCATCCGCATTCTGCCCGGCGATCAGGTGACGCTGGAAATGTCCCCCTACGATCTGACCAAGGGCCGGATCGTTTTCCGCAAGAAATAATCAATCCTCAATTTTAACGATAGGAAGTGAAAAATGAAAATTCTCGTCATCAACGCCGGCAGCAGTTCGATGAAGTTCACGCTCTTTGCGATGGAAAATGAAGAAGTCCTCGCCAAGGGCGTTTTCGAGCGTCTCGGTACCGACGCCCCTAATCTCGTTTACAAGCGCCCCGACGGCTTCAAGAGCGAAGAAGTCATCCCGGTCAAGGATCAGGTCGAAGCCGTCCGCGAGATCTGCGCGAAGCTCGTCGACGCCAAAGTCGGTGTCATCAAGAGCTTGAGCGAGATCAGCGCGATCGGTCACCGCGTCCTCCACGGCGGCGAAAAGATCACGGCGCCGATGATCGTCGACGGCAACGTCAAGGCGATCATCAAGGAGTGCTTCCCGCTCGGGCCGCTGCACAACCCTGCGAATCTGGCGGGCATTGAGGCGTGCGAAGCGTCGATGCCGGGCGTGCCCAACGTCGCCGTTTTCGATACCGAGTTCCATCAGACGATGAAGCCCGAGGCGTATCTGTACGCGATCCCCTATGAATATTACGAAAAGCACGGCATCCGCAAGTACGGTTTCCACGGTACCAGCCATCACTATGTGACGCAGGCGACCGCGAACTTCCTCGGCAAGAAAGAGGAAGAGGTCAATCTGATCACCTGCCACCTCGGCAACGGTTGCAGTATGGCGGCGATCCAGAACGGCAAAGTCGTCGACACGACGATGGGGCTCACGCCGCTGGAAGGTCTGATGATGGGCGGCCGCTCCGGCGATATGGATCCCGCCGCCGTCATCCGGATGATCGAACTGGGCAAGACGCCCCGCGAAGTCGATACCATTCTCAACAAGAAATCCGGTCTTTACGGTATGGGCGGCATTGAGTCGGGCGATATGCGCGACCTCGAAGCCGCCGCCGACAAGGGCAATGCGCGCGCCCAGCTCGCGCTCGATATGTTCGTGCGCCGGATCATCAAATACATCGGCTCCTATTTCGTTCTGGTGAAAAACCTCGACGCGATCGTTTTCACGGGCGGCATCGGCGAATATTCTCCCTACGCCCGCGGCCGCATCCTCCGCGGTTTGAGCGCGCTCGGCATCACCTGCAACGAGGAAGCCAACGCCGGTTGCCGCGGCAAAGTCTGCGTCATTTCCGGCAGCGACAGCAAATATCAGGCGATCGTTATGCCGACCGATGAAGAGCTGATGATCGCCCGCACGACGAAACAACTCACGACGAAATAAGTTACGGAACTTTAAGGAGATATCAATTATGTCCGCAATCGAACTCTTTGCCGAACGCGCCCGCAGTGTGGCGCGTACCATCGTTCTGCCCGAAGGTCAGGACTTCCGCGTCGTCGTCGCCGCCAACAAGGCGATTGCCGAAAAAGTCGTCAAAAAGGTCATCGTTCTCGGCACCGAGGAGGAAATTTCCGCCGCGTGCGCCAAGGGCGGCGTCACCGAGCGCGCCTTTGAGAGCCTCGACTACACCAAGAGTCCCCTGATGCAGGAGTACGCCAACGAGATGTACGAAATGCGCAAAGCGAAAGGCTGCACCCCGGAAAAGGCGGCGGCGATGCTTTCGAGCCGCATCTATTTCGGCGCGATGATGTGCCGTCACGGTCTCGCCGACGGTCTCGTTGCCGGCAGTATCGCCTCGACTGCGGATATGCTCCGCGCCGCGTTTCACTGCATCGGCACCGCGCCCGGGATCAAGAGCGCGAGCAGTACCTTTGTGATGGATCTCGCCACCCCCGCGCCCGCCGGAGATAATGTGCTGCTGTTCGCCGACTGCGGCGTCAACCCCAATCCCGACGCCGATCAATTGGTCGACATCGCGATGGCGACGAGCAATACCTATCGCGCGCTTTTCGGCAAGACTCCGAAAGTCGCTTTCCTCTCGTTCTCGACCAAAGGCAGCGCCAGCAACGACATTCTCGTCAAAGTGACCGAAGCCGCCAACAAGTTCGCGGCGCGCGTCGCCGAAGAAAAACTCGACATCCTCTGCGACGGCGAGTTGCAGGCGGATGCCGCGCTGGTGCCGGGCGTCGCCGCGCAGAAAGCGCCGGGCAGCCCGCTCGCCGGCGCCGCCAACGTGCTGATTTTCCCCGATCTCAACGCCGGCAATATCGCCTACAAGCTCGTCCAGCGCCTCGGCCACGCCGACGCCTACGGCCCCGTTTTGCAGGGCTTGGCGAAGCCGCTCAACGACTTGTCGCGCGGTTGCAGTGCCGACGACATTTACGGTGAAATTGTCATCACCGTTTGCCAGAGCATCAAGTAAGATCGCATCAACTTTTCATTATGGCAGATCTCGATCAACTGCGGCAAAAGCTCGGCTTCCGGTCTACCCAAGGCAGCGACCGCCTCGCCGAAGCGATGACACACCGCAGTTTCGCCGTGGAAAACCACCTGGATTGTGACAATCAGCGGTTGGAATTCCTCGGCGATGCCGTGCTTGAGATCATCCTGACCGATTATCTTTTTGCGCTTTATCCCGACGCGCAGGAGGGGGAACTCACCAAAATGCGTTCCGCCCTTGCGCGCGAATCGACCCTCGCGCAACTGGCGACCGAGCTGGAACTCGGGAATTTTTTGCGCGTCGGTCACGGCGAAGCGGAAGCCGGCGGCGACCACCGCGCGTCGACGCTCGCCGATCTCTTTGAAGCGGTGTTGGGGGCGCTTTACCTTAACGCCGGCTTCGATCACACCAAACGTTTTTTTACCGAACTTTTTTCTTCGCATTACCCGGAGCCGCGCGTCTTGCTCGACGTCATCAACCCCAAGGGGGCGTTGCAGGAATTTTCGCAGGCGCGCTGGGGTGAAACGCCCGTCTACAAGGTGTTGCACGTCGAGGGACCCGAGCATCTGCCGAATTACGAAGTGGAAGTTTTTCTGCACGACTACGTCGGCCGCGGCACCGGACACAGCCGGAAACTCGCCGAGTGCGACGCCGCGCAAAATCTTATGAAATACTTTCACTCCGGCGAATTTGAGGCGAACGATGCAATTTGAGTTTTCTCTGCCGGCAACGATCCGCTTCGGACGAAAAGTCCGCTTTGAATTGAATGCGCTTTTGCCATCCGGCGCCGTTTTGGTCTTGACGGGAAATCACGCGCTCGAATTTCTGCAACGCGAAAAAAGCGCGCTCTTCGGCGCGCGCCCGGTTGAATTTCTCGCCGGGATCCCGCCGGAAGTGCCGATCGATTTTGTCGATGCGGCGCGTCAAAAGGCGCGCGAACTCGGCGCGTGCGCGATCGTCGGCGTCGGCGGCGGCAGTGCCATCGACGCCGCCAAGGCGGTTGCGGCGCTTGCGGATGAAAATTTCCCGACGGCGGACTACTTTTACCTCAAGCGGATGGCGTCGCCGCGCCGCGTGACCTTTGCCGCCTTGCCGACGACGGCGGGGACGGGGGCGGAAGTGACCGCCAACGCCGTTTTGCACGATGCGGCAACGCAGATCAAGCAATCGTTGCGCACGCCCGATATGGCGGCGCAGATCGCGCTGATCGACCCCGAACTTGCCGAAGACGCCCCCTTTGGCGTGATGGCGGCAAGCGGTATGGACGCGCTGACGCAAGCGATCGAAAGTTTCACCAGTTTGCGCGCCAACGATCTGACGCGCCAGATTGCCGCCGCGGCGGCGAAAGATCTCTTGACGCATTTGGTCGCGGCGTGCCGCCACGAACGCGTTGCCGTCGACGCCGTCTGCCGCGCGAGTATGTTGACGGGGATCGCATTCAGCACATCCGGACTGGGGGCGGTGCACGGCTTGGCGCATCCATTGGGGTGCGTCAAAAGCGTTTCGCACGGCGTCGCCTGTGCGGTCTTGCTCGGTGCGGTGTTGAAAAATAATGCTTCGCGCGTTCCTGAAATTTACCGCGCGTTGAGTGCGGCGCTCGGTTACGCCGATGCGGGATCGTTCTTTGCCGATGTTGCAACGTTGCGGGAAAAGCTCGGCATTGCCGCAAAGTTTGATTTCGCGCTGACGGTTTCAGAGCGTGATTTCATCGTTTCCCACAGCCGCTCCGGCAGTATGAAGTGCAATCCCGTCGCGTACAGCGACGGGGAACTCGGCGCCATTCTCGATCAGGTGTGCCGCTGATTTTCAGCGGACGAACTGCAAAATCGCTTTCCCCTTTTCCTGCACCGCGTTCTTTTTCAATTCCACGAGCAGATGCCGCCACGATACGGGAAGATCGATCATCGCGTTGCGATTGAGACTTTTGGCGTGGTTGAGCGACGCCAGAAACGCCGTTTGATCGCCGTCGCGCAAATGGCAGAGCGCAGCGATCAGTTCGCCCTCGACCGAAGCGCGGTGAAGCGAAATTTCCTCCAGCGCCGCCGCCGTTTCGCCATTCATATAACGGGCAAAGGCGAGCTGGGCGCTTTCCCACGCTTCGTTGCGCTTCATTTCCGCCGCCTGACGGCGATACCAGATGGCAGTCGCCCAGTCGTTGCGGTCGGCGGATTCGTCGGCGGCGGCGTTGAGAAAATTCGCAAGTTCCCGCCGCTCGTCGAGCCGTCCGGCAAAGCGGATCTCAAGTTTCGGGTCGGGCAATGCGCCGCGCACGCGCAACGATTCATAAAGCTGTAACGCCTCCTCTTCGCGCGTGACGTCGTCGGCGAGGAATCTCGCCAGCGCGAGCGAGGGGCCGAGATCGGATTGGTAATAGCGCACGGCAAGCTGTAACAGCTCCTCCGCCTTGGCGCGTTTGCCGCTGCCCGCTTGCGCATCGGCGGCGGCGAGCAGGACTTCCTTGCCCGGACGCGCTTCTTTGAGCAACGCATCCAGATAGACCAGCGCGCTCCCGTAACGCTGACAGGCGTTGGCGGCGCGCGCCGCCGCGATCGCGACTTCGGGGTCTTTGGGGGCGAGCCGGTTGGCGATCTTGAGGACGCCGGAAGCGCGTTCAAATTCCTCGCGCGCGAGCAACAGGATGCCGAGCCGCTTGGCGGCAAAGGCGTGTTCCGGCGCTTTTTTGAGGGCGTTTTCATAATACCAGATGGCGGTGGCGACCCGGCTCTCCTTTTCGGCGCGCATGCCCTGCGCGACCAGAACTTCCGGCGTTTCCAGCAACTGTGCCGCCGAGTCGAATTGGAAGGTGTTGTCCGCCGGTTTCAGGACGGCAAGCTCAAGGTCCTTGTTTTCGCGGCGCAATTCCTCGTTGAGCAAGCGCAACCGTTCAACCTCCGAGCGGAAGCTTTCCGCTTCGGCGAGCCGCGTTTTGAGCAACTCGAGCTCTTTCCCGGAAGAATGCGCTTTAATCAGCGACTCGTTGAGTTCGCGCAACTGGCTGATCTCGCGCTCGGCAAGTTTGCTTTTTTCGGTCATTTGGGCAAGGCGGTTTTCCAGATCTTTCATCGCGCCGAGTTGCGCGCGCATTTTGTCGATCTCAACTTGTTGCGGGAGTGATTTTTCGCGCAATTCCCGGAGGCTTTGTTCTGCTTCGGCAAGCCGCAGTTGCCGCAAATTGAGCTCCTGCTTGGCGGCGGCAAGTTCCTTTTCCTGCGCCGCGATTTTTTCGTGCAGAAAAGCCTCTTTCATCTGCTGGCTTTCCTGTTTGCCCTGTTGATCGCGCGCGGCTTTTTCTTCCGCCGCCTTGGCACTTTGCAGCTCGCTCCACTGGCGGCGCAGAAGTTCGAGTTCGCGCTGTTGCGTCGCGCACGTTGTCTGCAACTGGGTAAAATTTGTCTGATTTTGGGTCAATTCCTGTTGCAAAGAAGCGATTTTCTGCTGATCGGCACTTTGCTGACGCAATGCGGAATCCAGTTTGCTCTGCACGGCCCTCAGCGCGATAATGGTCTGTTTGGCGGCGGCGAGTTCCTGCTCGAGATCGCGGTATTTCGCCAATTCCTGGTTCAGTTTTTTCAGCCGCTCCACGGTGGCGCGCAATTCGGCGATCTTGGCGGCTTCGGCGCGGAGTTTGATCACTTCGTCTTTCAGCTTCAGCGCTTCCGCCAAACGGGCGGTGAGGACGACGTTGGCGTCGGCAAGTTCGGCGGAAAGTTTTTCCTCTTCGCTCAATTTTGATTTGATTTGATCGACCTGCTTTTGCATTTGGCGCAACGCGAGCAATTCCTTGTGTTCCTTTTGCGCGACTTCCAGCTGGGCGCGGCAATTTCGCAATTCCGCTTGCGCGGCGTGAAAATTCTTTTCAATCGCCAGAAGTTGCTTTTGCGTTTCGAGCAAGTTGCTGACTTCCTGTTGCAACGCGGTTTTTTCAGCGGCAATTTTGTCGCGCGCTTGCGTCAGCGTTGTCAAGGCGGATTCTTTATCTTTCAATAGATGTTGCAAACGGGCGATCTCGCCCTCTTGCGTCGCGATCGACTGCTGTAATTTGGCGCGTTCCGCCTGCCATTCTTTCTGCTTGGCGGCGACGTCGGCGGCGCCGCGGTAGTCGTCGGCGTCGCGTTGTTGAAGCCGCTTGGCAAGCAGATCCTTTTGCGCGACCGCAGTCTGCAGATCGCCGCTCAACGAGGCGATGCGGGTCTTCAACGCGGCGATCTCTTTCATCTGCTCCGTTGTTTCCTGCCGCAATTCGGCAAGTTGCTTTTCCTGCGCGCTCTGTTGTTTTTCCAACATCCGGCGCGTTGCTTCACTGCGTTCGGCAAGCGCTTTCATCTGCTCGGCGAGCGCCTGATCGGCGGTGGCGCGTTGGCGCAGATCGCGAAAGGCGGCGTCGAGTTGATCGTAGCGCAATTGCAAGGCATTGAGTTTTTGGGTCAAGTCGCGGTTGGCCTCGGCGATGATGACGCCGCTTTTTTGATCATCCGATGCCAACTGCCGCATTTTTTCCTGCGTCGCGGCGAGCAATTGCTGATTTTCCTTGAGCGCGGCGACGACTTGAGCGTGCTCTTTTTGGAGCTTGGCAAGCTCTGCTTCCAGCTTTTCGCGGACGCCGCGATTGGCCTCTTCGGCGCGGCGGATGTCCGCCGTTTCGCGCTCCTGACGCAATAACTTTTCCTGCGTCGCCACAACGGCGGATTCGGCGAATTTGCGCTGGGAAAGATATTTTTCCGCTTCCGCTTTGGAAATCCGGATCTGGTTTTCCGCCTCGGCGAGCTTGCCGCGAAGCGCTTCGCACTCCATCTTGCTCTGCAAAAGTTGATTTTGCAGATCCTTGAATGTTTCGTCGTTTACCGTGGAGCCTTTTTGCTCCGCCTGCCGCAACTTTTCCTCGAGCAGGGCCTGCTTTTCCTTGGCGAGATGCTGATCGCGGATGAGCAATGCGATCTCGGATTCCAGATCGCGGCGGGATTTTTCCTTTTGGCGGAGCGTTGCAAGCTCAAGCTCAAGATCGCTGATTTTCTTTTTCAGCGCGGCAACTTCCGCCGAATCGACCTTTTTTGGGGGCGCCACCTGCTTGGGAGCGCTGGGCGTGGTGGTGCCGGGCGCCGTTTTGCCCGTGGCGGGAGCGTTTGGTTCAAGATAACTTTGAATCTTGCTCAATTCCTGTTTGCAGTCGGCGATGCGCCGCACGATGACTTTCTGGTTCCAGTCCGGACGCTCTTTGCGGACAAATTCATAAAGCTCCAACGCCTTTTTGAATCCTTTGGCGGCGCTGACGTAGTCGCCGGCGTCGCGTGCTTTTTCCGCCTGTTCAAATTCGGTGTAGGCGTTGCGCCACGCGCTCCACGGCGTTTCCTTCGCGCCGAGCGTTATGGCGAAAGCGAATACGAGGATCGCCAGAATGATTTTTTTCATACGAGATACTCCGCAAAGAGGTGCTGATGTTTCGCTTCGATGCAAAATGAGAGACGGCAACTGCCGTCGTCGTCGTAGGTGCAACTTTCGACCTGACCCGTCTGGTAGGCAAAGGCGACGAGATCACTGCGATTGGCGGGCAGTTGCGCCGACAGACGGCACCGGCTGCCCGCGACAAGCAACGCCAGACGGCGGCGCAACAATTCCAATCCTTCGCCGGTCACCGCGGAAACGAAAATTGCGTCGGGGAAAAGCCCGCGCAACCGGGCATTGAGAAAAGGTTTTTCATCTTCCGGGATCCTATCGCATTTGTTGAAAACGATCACGATTTTTTTCTCGTCGGCGCCGAGTTCGCGCAAGACGCCGATGGTCGTTTCCCATTCGAGGTCGACGTCGCGGCTGGAAGCGTCGAGCACGAGCAGCAGAAAATCAGCGATGACCGACTCCTCCAAGGTCGACTTGAATGCCTCGACCAGCGTATGCGGCAATTTGCGGATAAAACCGACGGTGTCGGTAAGGACGGCTTCGAGATGCTCGGGCAGCGCCACCTGACGCGCCAGCGGGTCAAGCGTCGCAAAGAGCTGATCTTTCGCCATGACTTCGCTGCCCGACAGCGCGGCGAGCAAACTGGATTTGCCGACGTTGGTGTAGCCGACGATCGCGCCTTGCGCGACCGGACGGCGCAACCGCGCCTTGCGCTGGGTGTCGCGACTGCGGCGGACGCGGGAAAGTTCTTCTTCCAACTGGCGCACCTGATTGCGAAGCAACCGGCGGTCGGTCTCGATCTGCGCTTCGCCGGCGCCGCGGGTGGTGGCGCCGCCGCCGCGCTGCCGCGAGAGGTGGCTCCACGCGCCGGTGAGGCGGGGCAACATGTACTTCGCCCGGGCGAGTTCAACTTGCAATACCGCCTCGCGCGTCTGCGCACGCGAAGCGAAAATTTCCAGAATGACCTCTTCGCGGTCGATGACCTTGCACTGCGAAAGGCGTTCCCAGTTGCGCTGTTGTGACGGGGTCAACGGTTCGTCGAAAACGAGTAATTCCGCCTCGCATTCCTGTGCGATCTGGGCGATTTCTTCCGCCTTGCCGGAGCCGACTTTGTAGCGGGAATGATTTTCCCGGTTGCGCACGACAATCGGTTCGAGTACTTCGACGTCGAGGTTGACGAGCAATTCCGCCAGCTCGTCAAGTTGCGGAATAAGCTCCGCCGTATCTCCCCCCGTGATGCCGATGGGGAGCGCGCGGGTGCGGATGGCGGCGTCGGCGGCAAGTTCGATCATCGCAATTTACAATTTCACGTAGTGTTTTTCGATCTGCGGTGTACGGTCGGCGATGTTGGCGAGACGCGCCCCGATCTTGGTGATCTCGCCGAGCATTTCGATGTAGATCACGCCGGTCGCGGCGGAACAGCGGCCGTCGCGGAGACGGTCGATGTGTTCGGATTCAAACTGATCCGCCATGCGGTTCACTTCATGCCCCTCGGTGCGCGCGGCGCGGGTCACTTCGGCGCCGGCGCCTTCCAAGCCGGCAATAACGTGATGCGCCTGGGAATCGAGCACCTGCCACACCTGTTTCAATTCGGCGATCGCATTTTCCGACAAGGGATTCTGCTCTTTTTTCAGGCGGTCGGCGAGCCCGAGGATGGTCTCACAGTGGTCGGCGATGCGCTCGGCGTCGTTGGTACAGTGCATCAACAGCGGCACCAATTCCGACTGCGGCTCCGTCAATTGGCGCCGCGTCAGCCGCACCAGATAGGAAGTGACTTCCTTTTGGCGGGCGTCGATATCCTCTTCCTCCTGCTCCAAACGGGAAATGTTCTGCGCCGAAGCGTCGCCGGCGATGAAGTGGGTGTTGACCGCGGCGTCGATCATTTTCCACGCATCGACGACCATACCGCGGATCGCGCTCGTCGATTGCTTCAAGGCGATCGAAGGCGTGTTGAGCAAGACCGGTTCGAGAATGCGGGTCTGCCGCTCCTGATCGTCGTGGATCGGCAACAGCCAGTTGGCGATTTTGGCGTACCATTCGAGGAAAGGCAACATCCCGACGGCGGAAATGACGTTGAAAAGCGTGTACGCCATCGCGATGTGGCGCTCGATGTTTTGCGGCACTGCGGCGAAGGGGTTGCCGGGCGTGATGGCGTCAGTCAGCGCGAGCAGGATCGGCGTGTGATTGTCACCCCACGGAATGTAGAAGAATGCAATCATCACCACCGCCGACAACACCTTGAATATGGTGTGCGCCAGCGCCGCCTGCTTGGCGACGCGGTTGCCGGGAATTGCCGCTAAAATGGCGGTGATGGTCGTGCCGATGTTGGCGCCGAGCAACATCGTGACCGAGGTGTAGAAGTTGATCAGCCCGCCCGAAGCGAGCGCGAGGACGATACCGGCGAAAGCGCCGCTCGATTGGATGATGATTGTGACGACGATGCCGATCAGGAGCGCGCCCATAATCGCGCCGAAGGGCATGAATCCGCCGGGCGTTTTCGGCGCGCAGTCAAAGAGGTGAAAGGCGTTTTGCAGCGTCGGCATGTCGCCGAGGACTTTCAATTCGTTGCTCATCATCGACAAGCCGTAAAAGAGCATGCCGAAACCGAGGATCATCGAGCCGACGTTGCGGACTTGGCGCTTGGAGGAAAGCTCCATGAAAACGCCGATGATGATCGCGGGCAGCGCCAGCGACGAAAGGTTGAACGAAATCAGCTGGGCGGTGACGGTCGTACCGATGCTGGCGCCGAAAATGATGCCGAGCGCCTGCGTTAAGGAAAGCAACCCGGCGTTGATGAAACCGACCGCCATGACGCTGGTCGCGGAACTCGACTGCAACACCGCCGTGACGGCGATGCCGGCGAGGAGCGCGACGACGCGGTTGCTCGCGAAAAACTGCAGTATTTTGCGCATGCTTTCGCCGGCGCAGTTTTTGAGCCCCGAGCTCATCAGTTGCATACCGAAAATGAAGATTGCCAAGCCGCCGATGACTGCGATCGCGACGTGGACGAAATCGATCGCCATCAGATCGACGCTTTTGTCTTTGATGGTACAGCCGGTGCCGTTGTCGACGTCGATGTTGACCCGGTAGGCGCCGGTCTTTTTACCCAATTGAACTTGCGTGGAAGCGTAACCGTCGGCGTTGGTCTTCGTCTTGGGCGTCAGCAGTTTTGCGGTGGTGCTGGCGCCTTCGGCGGTCGCCGTGAGGGCAAAGGCGACGGGAACGTCGACAAGCGGCTTGCCGTCGGCGTCGGTAAGGCGGATCGAAACCGGCTCTTCGAGCAGCGACCCCGCCGCGCCCTCGCTGTGAATGCCGCCCAATTCGACGCCGCTGATGAAGCGGACTTTGATCTCGCGTTCGGGGGCGGTTTCCGGGGTGACGAGGAGGAACTGATCGCCGAGTTTTCTGCCGGCTTTAACCCGTACGGAAACCGCGCCGCCGGCGTCGGTCACGGCGCGATTCGGGGTGACTTCCAGATCGGAACCGGGGGCAGGGGCAAATCTCAATGCCGCGTTGGGCAGCGGTCCCGCGGAATCGCGGACTTCAATAAAAAGCGGCGCGGCGAAATTTTTGCCGGCGGCGGCGCATTGATCGCCGCCGCGAAGCGCTTTGACCTGCCGGACGGTGCCGTCGTGAGATTTGGAACAACCGGCAATACAAAAAAGAACCAGCGCCGTCAACAGCGCTCCGACACGGAAAAGAAGCATTCGTTTGGTCATGAAAATACCGTGTTTTTTAACGAGAATATTATATTATATATAATATACCCCGAAAAACCCGGCATTGCAAGTAAATGCGGCGGCAAAGACGGGAAAGTGTGCACACTTCGCCGCCGGAATAAAAAAGGACTGTCGCATACCTTTTACAGGTCGTGCAACAGCCTTTTCAGGGAGTGGATCAAAAACTTACGCTTCGGCGATCGCCTTTTCGCACTTGGCGGCGAAATCTTTCATCGTCTTGGCGATCTGGCGTTCCTTGGGGCCGGAGAAATCTTTCGTGCAACCGATGACTTCCAGCGAAGCGATGATCTTGCCCTCAAAGCGGACGGGCACCGCCATCGCCATCACATCCCAGCGGGTTTTCTGGATGCGGAAAAAGCTGTAGCCTTTTTCCTGACATTCGGCGACCGCCTGAACCATCAGTTCGGGATTTTCCTTGGCAGGGGTGGCTTCGTAGGTGTTGCGGCAGATCTTGCGCAACTGATCCGGCGTTTTGTCCTGCAACAGTACGACGCCGCTGGGGCCGTCGACGATCGAAAAGGTTGTGCCCGCCTTGTTGGTGAGCTGCATGCGTTCCTGAATGGGATCGGCGCGGTAGATCGTCACGTGGTGCAAGTTGCCGCAGGCAATGCTCATCTTGGCGAAAAGACCAGTCTTTTCGGGAATTTCCGCAACGAGGTCGCGGACTGTTTCCATCCGGGCGACGTCGCGGTGGAAAAAGGAAAGCAACGGCAACATACCGCCGCCGAGCATATAGCTCGCGTCCTTTTTCTTGACCACCCAGCCTTCGGCGAGCAACGTGCACAAAATGCGGTACGTCGTACTCATCGTAATGCCGAGCTTTTTGCTCAATTCAGCTTGCGTGCAGTTCGTCTCCGACAACTGGTGGATCAGTTGCAGAGCCTTATGAAGCGAGGGGATGATGTTGTTCATAAGATAATCCTTTATTTTGTGCCTATAACTAATATAGCTTTTAAATTGGAAATTTCAAATTAAAAAAATAAAAAAGTCAAAAATTTTTTCGCCACCCCCGGTTGTTTTTTGGACCGGTTGCCGTTATCTTAAGAAGGTGGCGCAAAACAATAGGAAGGGCTTATCGCGTGAGCGCGTGCGTAAATTGCCGTTCGTTCGCCCCCGCGGGGGCGACGGAAAATGCCGAGATCTTGATCCTCGGTTCAATGCCCGGCGTGGAATCGCTCCGGCAGGGGCAATACTACGCTTTTCCCCGCAATGCATTTTGGCGCATTATGGGAAAACTTTGTAATTTTGACGCCGCGCTGCCTTATGAAAAGAAAGTGGAAATCCTCTTTTCCTGCGGCATCGCATTGTGGGATGTCCTGCAAAGTTGCGAGCGAAGCGGCAGTTCCGACGCAAAAATCAATTGCGCCGTCCCCAATGAGATCGGGCAGTGGCTCGAGCACCACGGGCGTTGCCGTTGCATTTTCTGCAACGGGGGAGCCGCCGCGCGCTATTTCCGGAAATTTTTCCCGCAATACGTCAGACTGATGACGCAACTGCCCTCGACCAGTCCTGCCGCCGCGATGTTGAGCGAGGCGGAAAAATTGCGCCGGTGGCAAAAGGCGTTTCCCGTTATCCCAAAAAGAGGATAAGATAATTTTTACGCGAGCTTGATCCGGCGGAAATTCTTTTTGCCCGCCTTGAGCACGATGCCGCCTGCGGGGATCGCCTTGATCGTCGCGTTGACGTCGGTGATTTTTTCCCCGTCGAGCGAAACGGCGCCACCTTGGATGAGGCGGCGACCGTCGCCGTTGCTCTTGGTGATGCCGGCAAGCGTCAGCACCTTGGCGACGAGGATGCCGTCCGCCACTTCCGCCGCGTCGACCGCGACGACGGGAAGCTCCGCTTCACCCTGCGAGATCTGGGCGACGCGGCTCGACGTCGGAATCTTGCCTTCGGGATCGGCGAAGCCGAAACGGCTGCCCGCCGTGTTGAAGGCAACGCGTGCGGCGTCTTCGCCGTGGGCGAGGGCGGTCGCTTCGGCGGCGAGAATCTCCTTGGCGCGGTTGATGTTGCCGCAGTTCGCGAGGCGCTCCGCTTCCTCGACGGGCAGATTGATGGCGAATTTCTTGAGCAATTCGCCGACCATCGCGTCGTCGGTGTTGCGCCAGAACTGGTAATAGTCGAAAACGCTGGTGCGCTCGGGGTCGAGCCAGACGCTTGCGCCGCCGATCGACTTGCCGAATTTCTGCCCGGTCGCGGGGTTCATCAGAAGCGGAATCGTCATGAAGTGCGCGACGCGCTCCTCATCGTACATGCGGCGGATCAATTCCGTGCCCGCCGCCATATTGCCCCACTGATCCTGACCGCCGATCTCGAGGCGGCAGTTGTAGGTCTTGTTGAGGAAGTAGAAATCGTAAGCCTGCAACAAGGAATAGGTGAATTCGAGGTAGGAAAGACCATTTTCCATCCGGCTTTCGACCGATTTCTGCGCCATCATGCGGTTGACCGAGAAACGGCTGCCGACGTCGCGCAGGAAATCGAGCAGATTGAGCTTGCCGAGCCAGTCGTAGTTGTTGACGAAATTCGCCTCGCCGTCCGCGAGCGAAATAAAGTGCGACAACTGCTTTTTGAGGCATTCGACGTTGGCGAAAACGGTTTCCATCGTCAGCATGTTGCGGGCGGTCGAACGGCCCGACGGGTCGCCGATCGCACCGGTGGCGCCGCCGACGAGAACGGTCGGCACGTGACCCGCCTTTTGGAGGAGTTTCATCGCCATCACCGGCAGCAGATGCCCGACGTGAAGACTGTTTCCGGTCGGGTCGAAGCCGCAGTAGAAAACGACCTTTTCGGTCGAGAGCATTTTTTCGATCGCGGCGGAATCGGTTTCCTGATAGATGAAACCGCGGGCTTTGAGTTCCTGATAGATATTCATGGCAACACCTGTAAATGTTAATGACCGATGGTAATGACGGGAAGCGGCAGTTTTTTCCACGCGCGGTGGCAGACGGCGAGTCCCTGATCGCGCCATCTTCTTTCAAAATCGCTGACGATGCCGTCGAGGTCGGCGATCGCCTCGTCGCACGGGGAAAAAAGCTGCGACGCTTCGAGGATCCTGCCGACGGCGGCACAGTAGTTTCTGTCGTCGCTCGAAAAGTGGAAAACGCCCCCTTCCTTGAGCACGCGGTGCAGTTGTGTCGTGAAGTCGCAACAGAGCAACCGGTGGCCGCGGTGGCGTTCCTTGGGCCACGGATCGGGGCAGAGCAGATGGATGCGGTCGAGCGAAGAATCCGGCAACATCCGCGCGACGAGGTTGCGCGCCTCGACGCGGAGCACTTCAATATTGTTGACGTTTTCGCGGTGCGTGTGCTTGACGAGCTTGCGCAGACGCCCGATCATCACGTCGGCGGCGAAAATCTTGCGCTCGGGATAGCGTTTCGCGAGCGCAACGGTGTAACTGCCGGAACCGCAGCCGAGGTCGAGCTCGACGCATCCGGCGCCGGGATCAAGCAGGGTGTACGCTGAGGTCAGGATCTGGATGTTTTCGTCTTCGGGATGGGGCGTCATCGCAAAAATTCCTTAAATTGCGTCGCGGTCGCGCGCCCAGTCGCGGATCGCCTGTGCCGTCGCTTCGGCCTTGCCGGATTGCATCGACTCGACGAAAAGCTTGAAATATCCTTCGAGCGCGAGCGTGAAATCGTCGAGAAAGGTGATGCGGTCGGCGAAGCGTTCAAAATCGTTGACCTCTTCGCTTTCGGGAACTTTGAAGCCGGAAAAGGTGAACTGGTCGGCGTCAAAAGTGCCGCTCCAAATCTGGTCGAGATGGGTGACGGTCAAGGTCGCCTTGCGCAACTTTTTGCCGACGGCGATCGCCGCCTTGGCTTCGGCGCTGCGGACGGGGCTGTCGCCCTTTTTGACGGTCGCTTCACCGGCGCCGCGCTCGCCGCCTTCGCCCGAGAAAACGAGCGGTCCCTCGATCATCAGATCGAATTCACCGCGATCGGGCACGGTAATCTTGCCCGCTTTTTCGCTGTAATACCAGAGGAACATCAGAAAGTCTCTGCCGGTCTGCGGGTCGCCGACCGGACCGTCGCCGGTCGCGAGGACGGGCAAACTCGCACAGGTGGATTGAAAATCTTTTTCCATCCAGTATTCGGGACAGATCTGAACCGGTTCCTGCTTGATTGCCTGATAGAAATTGTCGATGAAATAGTCGAGCTGCGTCCGGCTGGTCGCACCGACGTAGAGACGCTGACGCGACGGATCGATCACGAGCGGGATCCCGGAAAGCGTCGGCGGCATTTTCTGCGTGTACTTTTCGATGACTTCCTCGCGGATCTCCTTCTTTTCCTTGCTCTTGAGAAATTCGCGGTTTTCGGCGGCCAAACGCGCATATTCCTCGCGTTTGCAGAGCGCGTTGCAGAGCGCGGCGGGGAGTTTGCGCACCGCCTGACGCAAGGCGAGGTAATAGCATCCGCCGGGGGCGACGCCTTCGCCGCTGAAATCGGTGTCGAGCAGATGACGGCCCGCCACCCAGCCGATCTGCGGTTCGGTGCCGACCGAGTCGAGCGAACCCGCCTTGGCGGCGGCAAAGAGGTCAAGCACGTTATCCGGAACTTCATCCGGCAGATCGAAGATCGCCAGAGCCATACTGCCGTGATCAAAAGCCATAAGAATAATCCTTTCAAAATGAATAAATAATAATATACCACAGACGGAAAGAAAAACAAGGGGGAAAAAGGGTTTTCCGTTTCCGATTTCAATTTGATGCAGAGCCGCAAGCTGGATGAGGAAACTTCTCTTGCAGTCCGATCGCGGGGGATTTCTCGACCGATCCAAAAAAAAGGCGGCCGACCGCCGGATCGGCAGTCGACCGCCTTTTTGGCGTTTTTATTACTTCATCGCTTCGGCAACCGCGACCGCGACGTCGACGGAAGCGCCGACCATCGGGTTGTTGCCCATGCCGATCAAGCCCATCATCTCGACATGCGCCGGGACGCTGCTCGAACCGGCGAACTGCGCGTCGGAGTGCATACGGCCCATCGTATCGGTCATGCCGTAGCTCGCGGGGCCCGCCGCCATATTGTCGGGGTGAAGCGTACGGCCGGTGCCGCCGCCGGAAGCGACCGAGAAGAAAGGCAGACCCTTTTCGATGCGTTCCTTTTTGTAGGTCGCCATCACGGGGTGCTGGAAGCGGGTCGGGTTGGTCGAGTTGCCGGTGATGGCGATGTCGACGCCCTCGAGCCACATAATCGCGACGCCTTCGCGGACGTCGTCGGCACCGTAGCAACGGACTGCCGCGCGCTCGCCCTTGCTGTAGGCGCGCTCGGAAACGATCTTGACTTTGCCGGTCGCGTAATCGAATTCCGTCTCGACGCCGGTGAAGCCGTTGATGCGGGAAATGATCTGCGCCGCATCCTTGCCGAGACCGTTGAGGATCACGCGCAAGGGGTTCTTGCGGACTTTATTGGCGCTCTTGGCGAGGCCGATCGCGCCTTCCGCCGCCGCGAAGGATTCGTGGCCGGCGCAGAAGGCGAAGCACTGGGTTTTTTCCTCGAGGAGCATGCTCGCCAGATTGCCGTGGCCGAGACCGACCTTGCGGTCGTCCGCGACGGAACCGGGGATGCAGAAGCTCTGCAAGCCTTCGCCGAGGGTCTTGGCGATCTCGCTCGCGACGGTCTGACCGCGCTTGATCGCGACGGCGGCGCCGACGAGATACGCCCAGCAGGCGTTTTCAAAGCAGATCGGCTGGATGTCGCGGACGCGCTGGATGATGTCCAGACCTTTGCCCTTGGTGATCTTTTCCGCTTCTTCGATCGAAGCAATGCCGTTGTCGTTCAGGAATTTGTTGATCTGAGCGATCCGGCGTTCGTAACTTTCAAAAAGAGCCATTTTGATCTCTCCTTATGCCTGGCGCGGGTTGATGACTTTGACGGCGTCGGCGTAGCGGCCGTAGCTCTTCTGGAACTTGCCGATGAAGTCCTTGACGCTCATCTTTTCCAGATCCGCGGGCGCGGTCTTGTTGACGAATTCCATCATCTTGCCGAGGTTGACGAACTGGTAGCCGATCACCTTGTCCTCGTCGTCGAGGGCGAGACCGGTGACGTAGCCTTCCGCCATTTCAAGGTAACGGACGCCTTTCTGCGCGGTGCTGTACATCGTGCCGGTGATCGAACGCAACTGCTTGAGGTCTTCCAGACCGGCGCCGATCGGAAGTCCGCCTTCGCTGAAAGCGGTCTGGGTGCGGCCGTAGACGATCTGCAAAAAGAGTTCGCGCATCGCGGTGTTGATCGCGTCGCAGACCAGGTCGGTGTTGAGCGCTTCGAGGATGGTTTTGCCGGGCAGGATCTCCGCCGCCATCGCCGCGGAGTGGGTCATGCCGCTGCAGCCGATCGTTTCGACCAGCGCTTCCTGAATGATACCGTCTTTGACGTTGAGCGTCAGTTTGCACGCGCCCTGCTGGGGAGCACACCAGCCGACGCCGTGGGTGAGGCCGGAAATATCCGTGATTTCCTTGGCGCGGGTCCATTTTCCTTCCTGCGGAATCGGCGCGGGACCGTGTTTCGGTCCTTTGGCGATGCAGGCCATCTGCTCGACTTCATGAGTGAAGGTCATCGCAAATCTCCATTTTGTTATTGGTTGTGGGTGAAAATACGTTTCTATAAAATACACCGTCGGGGAAGAAAAAACAAGTTATAACTTTATTCGCATTCGCAAAATGTCATTTCACACGCTATATTATAAGATAATCGTAACAACCACACTACTAAATGAAAGTCTTTTTATGCACTGGTCAGAAGAAATCGCACGCAAGATCATCGAGCGCAATCCCAACAAAGCGGAATACGTCTGCGCGGCGGGCATCAGCCCCTCCGGCTCCATCCACATCGGCAACTTCCGCGACGTCGCGACGAGCTTTTTCGTCGTGCAGTCGCTGCGGAAATTGGGCAAGAAGGCACGGCTCCTCTTTTCGTGGGACGAGTACGACCGCTTGCGCAAAGTGCCGAAAAACGTCGCCGATCTTTCCCCCGAAATGAATAAGAAAATGGAAGCCTATATCGGCTGTCCCTACGTCGACGTGCCCAACCCCTTCGATGACGGCGCGGAAAATTACGCCGTTCACTTCGAACACGAATTTGAAGCGGCGATCCAGCGTTTCGGCCTTGAACTCGATTACCGCCATCAGGCTGAAATGTACCGTTCCGGCAAATACGCCAAACACATTCTGACTGCCTTGCAGAAACGCGGCGAGATTTTCGACATCCTCGCGAGCTTCCGCACGCAGGAGATCGCCGAGGGCGAGCGTGAAAACTACTACCCCGTCGCCATCTATTGCGAAAAATGCCACCGCGACACCACGAGGATCACCCGCTTGAGCGACGATTGCCGCGAGGCGGATTACGAATGCAAGTGCGGCCACGCGGGTCATTTCAACTTTGAGAGCGACCACGACTGTAAACTCGCGTGGAAAATCGACTGGCCGATGCGCTGGATGTACGAGGAAGTCGACTTCGAGCCGGGCGGCAAGGATCACGCCAGCCCCAACGGCAGTTACCAGACGAGCAAAGTCATCGCCGAAAAGATCTTCGGCTGGCAGGCGCCGATCTTTCAGGGGTACGAATTCATCGGCATCCGCGGCTGTACCGGCAAAATGTCCGGCTCGAGCGGTCTCAACCTCACGCCCGCGACGCTGCTCAACATCTATCAGCCCGAAATCATTTTGTGGCTCTACTCGCGTTGCGCGCCGCAAAAGGCGTTTGATTTCTGCTTTGACGAAGGCATTTTGCGCCAGTATCAGGAATTCGATGCGCAGTACAACGCCTTTGTGAAAGGCGAGGCCAATGAAGCGACGGCGGAAATCGTCGAACGCTGTCTCGTCGCCGATCACGAAGTGAGCACGGTGCCGATGAATCTGCTGGTTCAACTCGGTTCCGTCGTCAATTTCCGCAGCGACCTCGTCAAGATTCTCTTCGAGAAAATCGGTTACAATTTCTCGCAGACGGCGATCGACACGCGCATTGAACTTGCCAAATTCTGGGTCGAGGAGTGCGCTCCCGAAAAGAAAAACACCATCTGCAAATTCCGCAACTGGGAAGCCTACGAGAGCTTCAACGACGAGGAAAAAAAGGACATCGCCTCGTTGCACCGCTACCTCAAAGAGGAAAAATACACGCTGGAAGAACTCCAGACGCAATTGTACGACATCATCAAGCGCAACTTCTCCGCCGGGACGGACTTCACCGTCGATCCCGCCAAGAGCGAAGTGCGCAAAAAGCAGGCGAAGTTCTTCGCCAACGCCTACCGGTTGCTGATCGACAAGGAAGCGGGCCCGCGCCTTTACCTTTTCCTCTTTGCCATCGACCGCGACCAGTACTTGCATTTGCTCGACTTCTCGACGCCCAAAACCGCCGAAGAGGCCGCGCCCAAGGTCGAGGCCGTCGTCGAAACCGTCAAAGAGGAAAAATCCGGCGAACCCGACCCCGTCAAACCCGTCAAGGAAACCATCACCTTTGATGATTTTGCCAAACTCGACTTGCGCGTCTGCCGCATCACCAAATGCGCCGAGATCCGCAAATCCCACAACTGCTACCGCATCACCCTCAACGACGGCCTCGGCGAACGCACGATCGTTTCTTCGATCAAGGAATATTATACTCCTGAAGAATTGATCGGCAAAAAGATCATCGTCCTCGCCAATTTGGAAAGCAAGCGTATCACCGGCGTCACCAGCGAAGGGATGTTGCTCGCCGCCACCAACAACGCTTGCGGTTGCAAAGTCATTTTCGTCGACGACCGCATCCCCGAAGGGACGGCTTTGGCGTAAAAACAATCGCGGGGCGCGGACATAAGGCTCACGTCGGACTTGTCAGACGATTGACGTGTTGCCTGCCCGACCAACGGGAGTGGAAAATCCAGAGAGGGCGAAATGCGCCCTCTCTTTTTTTCATCACGTACGCGTACTACTTCAAAAAGATCTCGATGACGGGCACTTCGACGTCGGGTTTGATCGCCGGCAATGCGAGGGCGACTTCATCCAATGCGAGATTGGCGTCCATCGGGAGATTTTCGTCGACGTGTTCGCGGAATTTGACTTCACTGCCGTCGTGGAGGAACTGGGCGTAACGCACCTTGCCGCCGAGGCCTTTGAGGGTGACGTGTTTAAAGGGCCAGTTCATCAGGTGGAGATAGAGCCGTTTGGTTTTGGCGTTGTAGGTATAGCGGCAATCGCGCGGTTCGGGGAATTCCGCCGGCGCCATGCCGCAACTGCGGATGGAGCGTTCATTGTACTTCATCCACTTGGCGTAACCTTCGAGGATGTTGACGGCGCGCGCGTCGAGATAGCCGCGGCTGGTCGGGCCGACGTTCATTAAAAGGTTGCCGCCGCGCGAAACGTGGTTGATGAGCATGTCGATGCACTGCTTGACGCTTTTCCACGTATTTTCGTCGCGGTAGTAGCCCCAACTGCCGGAAAAGGTCTGACAGCCTTCCCAGACGGCGACGGAACCGTCCTCGTTGCGCATCGCGTCGTCGGGGGTGTATTGCTCCGGCGTCTCGAAGTCGCCCTTGCCGGGCAGATCGAGGCGGTTGTCCATAATGACGTGCCCCTGAAGTTTGCGGATGAGCGCGAGCAGTTCTTCGCTGCCCCAGTCTTCGCGCCCTTTGCCGAACCACGCGGAAGAGTTGTCTCCTTCCTTGTGCGGCACGACCTTTTTGTAGGAAAAGTCGAACCACAACACGTCGATCTTGCCGTATTCGGTCAGCAGTTCGGTGATCTGGTCGCGCATATACTGACGGTAGCGCGCCATATCGCATTTGGCGTTGTAGGCTTCGCGTTCCTCAAAGGGCAGATTGCGCAGCGGGTGGAATTTGTCGATCGTGAAATCGGGGTGGTGCCAGTCGAGCAGCGAGTAGTAAAGACCGACGTGGATGCCTTCGGCGCGGAAAGCGTCGAGGATCTCGCGCAGCGCGTCGCGGCCGAAGGGGGTGTTGGTGATCTTGTAGTCGGTGTATTTACTGTCCCACATGCAGAAGCCCTCGTGGTGCTTCGCCGTGAAAACGACGTAGCGCATTCCCGCTTCGCGGGCGAGGCGCGCCCATTCCCCGGGGTTGAACATGTCGGGGTTGAAAAGTTCAAAGTATATCTCGTACTTTTCGTTGGGGATTTCCTCGTGATTGCGGATCCACTCGTGCCGCGCGGGCATCGAATAAAGTCCCCAGTGGATGAACATCCCGAAGCGGGCATCCTGATACCAGCTCAAATCTGCCGCCATAATGAACGCTCCTACTTTTCCAGACACTTGTAATGAATTTCATCCCACGCGTCGATGGCGAGGTGGTCGAGTTTCAGGTCGACGGGGCTTTTGCCCATAAAGGGAATCTCGCCGTAGACCGCCTTGACGACTGCGCGCTGGGAAGCGGGGCAGTGCGAGCAGACGTTGATGACCGCCGCCGGGGTGTTGGGGTTCTCGGTCGCGACGTAGGGCGAGCAGAGGCTGATGACGACGGGGTTGGTGTGGATTGTGTTGCTCATCTGCCAGACGTTTTCGAGCGGCGTGCCGGAAATCTTGGTCTGCAAGTACGGCGTATAGGTAAAGATGATGACAATCGCGTCGTAGTGCACGCCGCGGAGTTCCTCGTCGAAAAGGTCGAGGCAGTTGCCGTTGGCGCGGATCGTCAGGTGCGCGCCGCGGTCGCGGAAGCCCTGCAAAATGATCTTGATGCGCGGATCGTCCTCGAGGTGATCCAATTTCAGATTGTCGATGGTGTCGACGACGACGACGAGCATCTCTTTGACCTTGTTCTGGTCGAGCGGCAACACTTTGGTGCGGTCGCAGGCGAGCACAAGACCCTTTTCGGCGATCGTGTCGGCGATCTGTTGATAGTCGGCGGCATCCTTGGTCGCGGGGGGATTCTCGTCGAGAATGCCCGAAGCGACTTTCATTTTCAGCGCGCGCAAGGCGGCTTCGTCGATGCGGGACTCCTTGATGTCGCCCGCGGCGACCGCTTTTTCGAGCAGGTCGAAAATATCGGGTTCGGGCCAGAGCAGCACGTCGCACCCCGCGTTGACCATCGTGATCATGCGTTTTTCATAGGGGCGGAACGAGACGAAACCGCCCATGATGAGCGCGTCGGTGACGAGAACGCCGTCGAATTGGAGTTCGTCGCGCAGCAATCCCGTCGTGATCTTGTCGGAAAGGATCGACGGGAAGTTGCGGTCGTCGACGCACGGTAGTGCGATGTGCGCGCCCATGATCGAGGCGACGCCCGCTTCGATTGTCTTGCGGTAGACGAGACCGAACGTCCGGTCCCACTCCTCCTTGCTCATCTCGTCGACTGCGACGCCGATGTGCTGATTGCGGAAGTCGGCGCCGTCGCCGGGGAAGTGCTTCAAGGTCGCCATCAATCCGTTGCTCTGCATACCGCGGATGATCTCACAGCACATATCGGCGACGAACTGGGGATCGCTGCCGAGCGCGCGCATGCCGATCGCGGGCGCGAGCCAGTTGAGGATGATGTCGCCGACGGGGGCAAAAGTCCAGTGGAAGCCCTCGTTGCGGCCGCGCTGGGCGATTACGCGCCCGAATTCATAAGCGAGCTTGAGATCGTGCGTCGCGCCGAGGACGATCTGGCAGGGCATCGGTTCGCCGCCCGCGCCGTTTTCGAGGTCGCCCGCGACGAGGAGCGGCAGTTTCGCGTGCTCGTTGATCGCCTTGACGTCGTCGATGCCCTTCATGCGCTTGCCGACAAGCCCGATGATGTCGCATCCGGAAAAGAAGCTCCCGAAGGGGAACTTTTCGGCGATCTCCTCGTAGGAGTATTTTTCGCGCAACATCTTGACGTTGCGCGAGTTGAACATAACCATCTGACCGATTTTCTCGCGGAGCGTCATCTGTGAGAGGATCGCCTGCGCGCGGTCGCACGTGTTTTGATCGTAAAGTTTCATGGCAAATTTCCCTTGGTTGGATTTACGGTTCACGCTTGTAACATAGTGCCGTTTGCTTTGCTTTGCAATCCGGGAAGCCTTTTTTTATGTTTTTTTTCCGCGATCTCTTGCCAAAATTGATCCTTTATGCTATATTTGCTTTATACACTAAAATAATACGGGAGCGCTTTTCATGAATTTACATGCCATCGACTGGGTGATCCTCATCGCATTTCTGGCGATGATCTTCTTTGTGGTCTTTTACTTCAAACGCTTTACGCGGACGGTGAGCGACTTCATGGTGGCGAGCCGGATGGCGGGACCTTACATGCTCGTCATCGCGCCCGGCGTGATGTCCGTGTCGCTTTTGATCGCCAACGGTCAACAGACCTACAACAACGGACTTTCCTCCGGCTGGTGGCAGCAGATCGGGGTGCCGGTCAGCATGCTGCTGACGCTTTTCGGATTTGTCGCCTACCGGTTGCGGGCGACGAAAACGATGACGCTCGCGCAGTTTCTGGAGGTGCGCTACAGTCGGAGCTTCCGGATCTTTTCAGGTATTCTCTGCTGGACGAGCGGCGTTTTGAATTACGGCATTTTCCCGATGGTGTCGGCGCGTTGCCTCATTACGCTTCTGCAATTGCCGGCGACTTTTCCGCTTTTTGGGTTCAACGTCGAAACCTATCCCGTGACCATTTTCATTTTGATGGTGATCGCCTGTACGATCGCCTGCGTCGGCGGTCAGGTGGGAATTCTCTTTACCGGATTTTTCATGAATCTCATCTCTTTTGCGCTCTGTCTGGTTTTCATGTATTTTATGCTCTTTAAGTTCCCGTGGAACACCATCGTCGAGGGATTGCGCATCGTGGAACACCCGGAAACGCAGAATCTTATGAATCCCTTCAAAGCCTTTGACGCCGACGGTTTTAATATCTGGTTTTTCATCATCATGATGGCGTTCAACGCCTACAGCCGCGGCTGCTGGCAAGGGGGCGCGGGGCTCGGGATGTCAGCGAAAACGCCGCACGACAACGTGATGTCGGGCGTGTTGGGCCGCTACCGCGCTTACGCGCCGTTTTTGATGATCCTCATTTTGCCGCTCGGCGCGTACGCGATGCTCCACCTGCCGCAATACGCCCCGGAAGTCGCGGGGATCAAGGCGCATCTCGCCGGCCTCGCTACGGATTCGCTGCGCGACCAAGCGCGATTGCCGCTTATTCTAGCACATATTCTGCCCGCCGGACTTTTCGGGCTTTTCGTCATCATGCTGCTCGCCGGATCGATTTCCATCGACGCGAGCTACATTCACAGCTGGGGCACGATCCTCATTCAGGACATCGTGATGCCGTTGCGCAAGAAGCCGTTTGAGGCGAAAACGCATTTGCTCTTGTTGCGGCTCGGCATCCTCGGCGTGGCGACGTTTGCCTTCTTTTTTAGCTGGTTTTTCCCGCTGAATGATTACATCACGATGTACCAGATGATCACGGGGGCGATCTACATGGGCGGCGCGGGCGCGGTCGTCGTCGGCGGTTTGTACTGGAAACGCGGTTCCACTTGTGCCGCGTGGACGGCAATGATTTTTGGAACGGTGATCTGCTGTCTCGGGCTTTACTTTCAGAATTTCTGGAGTGTTGCGTGGAATCAACTTCACGCGCTTTTCCCGAACTGGGCGTATTTAACCTCGCATCAGGCGAAATTTCCGATCCCGACGCCGATCGTCACGGTGATCACGATGGCGGTGGCGATCGGAAGCTACGTCCTCGTTTCGCTTTTGGGCCCGAAACACGAGCACAATATGGATAAACTTCTTCACCGAGGAGAATATGCCGAAGAAGATACGCGCGTCGCGGTGGCTTCGACCCAATTTTCCTGGTCGAAACTCGTCGGCATCACGCCGGAACACACAAAATCGGAAAGGGTACTGGTCTACACTTCGTTTTACTACACGATGGGGATGTTTTCCCTGTTTCTCGTCGTAACGATCCTCGCGCTCACGACCGACTGGCTCAGCGATCGCTTCTGGGAAGAGCTGCAATTCTGGAAAAACATCACGCCGGGCGTTCTTCTGGGCACGATCGCGACAATCTGGATCGTCTGCGGCGGCTTGCGCGACCTCGTCAATTTGATCAAGGACTTGCGCAATTACAAGGCGAACGACAAGGACGACGGCTTTGTCGAATAATCGATCGGACATAAATTCTCTCGAAAGAAATATCAAGGAGTAGGAATGATGAAATCCCGTGCAATGAAAAATATTCCGGAATCCGGTGCGGAAATCCCCTTGACTGGATTGTGGGACTTCGGATATTCGGAAACGGAGAAAATTCCCGCGTGCGACGCAGTTGCGACCGTCCCCGCCTGTGCCGATGCGCTTGCCGAACGTTTCGGGCGGGAGGGCTATGCCGCCTTTCGCAGAAAAGTCAAAATCGGCGGCATGGTGCGCCTGCGGTTGACCGGCGGGTTGCATCTGCGCGTTTTCTGGGACGAGCGTGAAATCGGGCAAAGCGTCCTCGCCTATACGCAGGAGGAATATGATTTTGACGCGGGAAATGAAGCCATCCACACGCTGCTGATCGTCACCGACAATTTCAAGGATGATCTGCCCTCGTCGGTTTTCCGTCCCTATTACGATTTCTACGGTTACAACGGCATTTACGACACCGTGACGATCGAGCGTCTTTCGCCGGGAAAGATCGACCGGATCCAGGTGACGCCGCTTGCCCGAATGCCGGGAAGCGTGCGCATCGCGCTTCACGCGATCGCCCCTGCTCCCGCCGAAGTCCAAATATCCTTTGACGGCGGAAAAGTCCAAAGTTATCCGTGGAGTGAAGTCCTTACGCTCTCCGTCCCCAAGTGGAAATACTGGTCGCCCCAATCCCCGCATCTTCACACCGTGACCGTCAACGGCAAGGAAGCGACTTTCGGCATCCGCTTTCTCGACTGGCAGGGGCGACGTCTGCTCCTCAACGGAAAACCGCTGAAATTAGTCGGCGTCAACCGCCACGAGGCCCATCCCGAATTCGGTGCGGCGACGCCGGAAGCGCTGATCTGGAACGATCTGCTTGCGATCAAGCGGCAGGGGTTCAACTTCATCCGCGGCAGCCACTACCCGCAAAAGGAGATGATGCTCAACATCGCCGATCGGCTCGGACTGCTCGTCTGGGAAGAGGCGCTCGGCTGGGGCAATCGGGAGGAGGCGCTCACTGATGCGACCTTCCGCGCCCGACAGGAAGAGCAATGCCGCAAAATGGTGCGCAAGAGTTTCAACCACCCCTCGGTCATCATTTGGGGGTTCCTCAACGAATGTCAGAGCGAACTCGAGACGGCGCGACTGCTCGTCTGGCGTTTGCGCGACATATTGCATGAACTTGATCCAAGCCGGCCCGCGACCTTTGCCACATACAAAAATCAACTCGACAAGTGCATCACCGACATGGACATCGTGTCGATCAACACCTATCCCGACTGGTATGACGACAACCGTACGACCGCCGACTTTTCCGCGATCGGCAAAAGGTTGCAGGATCTGTCGGATCTTTTCCCCGACAAGCCCCTGATCATCAGCGAGATCGGGTGTGCCGCGATCTACGGCGAGCACAGCGGCTTCCGCTGGTCGGAGGAATATCAATCGGAATATGTGACGACGGCGGTTCGCGAGATCTTGCGGCGCGACGACTACACCGGCGTTTCGTTGTGGCAGTATTGCGACACGCGCACTGCCCATACCACCCGGAGCATATTGGGTACACCCCGGTGTTTCAACAACAAGGGACTGATCAACGAATACCGGCTACCGAAACTCTCCTGGAAAGCGATGAAACAACTTTTGGCAAAGAAAAAAATCTGATTTTTTCTCCGCAACTTGCCTATAGTACAGCAGTTATGGATTTTTTAGATGCCGGAGGCAAAAATGAAAAAATCTCTCCTGCTTATCCCCTCTGCTTGATTTTTCCCTATGAGTTGGTATTTTATAGTGAAACAGCGATATTTTACAAACTTCCGATATCGGAAAGGAAAGGTCATGAAAAAAAAGTTGTTGCTTTCGGCAGTTGTCGCCTTGACGGCGGGATGTTTGTGCGGGCAGTCGGACAAGAAATTCGACGTCAGGGATTACGAATATGCGATGGGCGAAAAGTATTTTAAGCTCTGGAATGACGACGAGCAAGCAAGGATCGACCGCGACATCGAGAAAAACCGCAAGGCGGACGGCGTGTTTGACCTCCAAATCCCCGCGGGAACAGAAGTTAAGGTCGAGCAGACGCGCCACGCTTTTTACTTCGGCGCCTTTTTTGCGATGTACGATCGCTTTGAGCGCAAGGCGGAAAACGACGCTTTCAATCAACTCTGGATCGACCTTTTCAACTCGGCGACGATCCCCTTTTACTGGGGCTTGTCCTTTGAAAAGGAAGAGGGCGTTTTCGCGACGGCAAGGATTGACGACATGATCGCCTTTTGCGACGCGCACCAAGTCCGCAAACACGGTCACCCGATCATTTGGGGCAGCAACGTCGTCGTACCCAAGTGGGTGCTGGAAAAATTCCCCGCCGAAGCGCGCGAAACGGAATTTTTCAAAAAAGAGTACCACGAATTTTCCGACGCCGCGAAAACGCGGAAAAATCCGACCGCCTACTGGTGCGCGATGGGCGACCTCACCGAGGGGGAATTTGCGGCGAAATACCCCGATTATGTCCGTTACATCAATGAAATTTACGCCAAGCGCATCGTCGACGTCTGTACGATGTACGGCGACAAGATCGATTCGTGGGACGTTGTCAACGAGAGCGTTGCCGACTCCGTCGCGCAACCCTATTACGGCGACGCTCCGCGCCTCGTCCCCGGCGGCAAAGTTTCCAAGAGCATCTACGGCGCACTGCCGGGGGATTACGTGTGGCGTTCTTTCAAAATGGCGGAAGCGTGTCTGCCCGCTTCGGCGTGGCTCAACATCAACGACGTCATCTACGGCAATCCTGTCGACAATTACGCGGCGCAGATAAAAAATCTGCTGGCGCGCGGCGCGAAAATCGACGCGATCGGCTGTCAGATGCACATTTTCAAAGTTCCCGTCACGGAAAAAATGGCGTCGGGCGAAGCGTATGAGCAATCGCCGGAAATGGTGCGCCGGGCGTTGGACAAATTAAGCGAACTGCCCTGTAAACTTCATTTGAGCGAGATCACGATCATGGCGCCGACCGACGACGCGCGCGGCGAAGCGATCCAGGCGGTGCTCGCCTACAACTTGTACCGTTTGTGGTTCAGCTATCCCGCAATGAGCGGCATCACCTGGTGGAATACCGTCGATCACGTCAGCAAGGCGGAGGATTTTGCATCCGGCATTTTACGGCGCGATATGAGCAAAAAGCCGGTCTACTTTGCGCTCGACGATCTCATCAATCGCCAGTGGAAGACCAATTTGACCGTCAAGGCGGACGCCGACGGCAAGATCGCTTTCCGCGGTTTCAAAGGCGTCTACCGCCTGACGTGGCGGGATCAGACGGGCAAGATGCAGCAAAAAGACGTAAAAGTGCAATAAGGAGTTTTTCTGATGACATACGCGATGCCGGAAAATTTCGTGTGGGGGGCGGCGACCGCATCGTTTCAGGTCGAGGGCGGTTTGGAGTGCGACGGAGCAGGGGAGTCCAACTGGCTTCATTTCTGCCGTAAGCCGGGGCGGATCAAGCGCGACGACATTCCGCTGGTCGGGTGCGATCAGTACCACCGCTACCGCGAAGATGTCGCGTTGATGAAACGTCTCGGCATCAAGGCATACCGTTTTTCGTTGAGCTGGGCGCGCATTTTTCCGCGCGAAGGCGTGGTCAACGAGAAAGGGCTTGCCTATTATCAAAGCCTCGTCGACGCTCTGCTTGAGGCGGGCATTGAACCTTATGTGACGATCTTCCATTGGGACTTGCCGCAATACCTTGAGGAAAAAGGCGGCTGGCGAACGAAAGAAACGAGCAAAAAGCTCGGCGATTTCGCCTCCTTTATGGCAAAGGCTTTCGGCAACAAGGTGAAACATTACTTTACCGTCAACGAGATTACGATGTTCACCGCCGCCGGACACAATGGCTCCGGCATGGCGCCGGGGCTGAAACTGCCGCTTCAGGAAATTTATCAGACGATCCACCACGGCAACTTGGCGCACGGCTACGTCGCGCAGGCGCTTCGCGGTGCCGCACCGCACGCCGAGATCGGCATCGCCAACAATCCCGGCATCACCGTGCCGCTTTACGAAACCGAAGAAAACATCGACGCCGCCCGGCGTGCGACGCGCTTCAACAACGCCAGTTGTCATACCGCGATCGAAGAGGGGCGCTACCTCGACGAATTTCTCGAAAAAGTCGGCAAGGACGCGCCGCACTTCACCGACGAGGAAATGAAAATCATTGCGACGCCGACCGATTTTACCGGCTTCAACGTCTATACGGGTAATTATTGCACTGCCGACCCTGAATCGCCGCAGGGATTTAAAATGTTTTCAGGCGCGGCGGATCACCCCTATATGGATCTTACCTGGTTGCGCTTCGTGCCGACGGCGATCTACTACGGCGCAAAGTTCATTCACGAATTGTGGGGCAAGTCGACCTATGTGACCGAAAACGGCTGTTCCGCCGCCGATGTGTTGAGTCAAACCAATGAGATTTACGACTCGGGCCGCATCGAATATCTGCGCAACTACTTGCGCAACTTGCAGCGCGCGACGGCGGAAAAACTTCCCGTCAAAGGCTATTTTCAGTGGAGTCTGCTCGATAATTTCGAGTGGGCACAGGGCTTTACGCCCCGCTTCGGCATAGTTTACGTCAATTACGCAACGCAACAGCGCATTCCCAAGTGGAGTGCGAAATACTATGCACAATGCATCAAAAACAATTCAATTCTGTGAAAAGGAAGTGTAAAAGGGATGAAAACAACCGTCAGCCAAAAAGTATTTTCGGGGCTTGCCGCGCTTTTTCCGGGCGGCGTCGGCGGCGCAGTTGAACAATTTGACATCGTCGTCATCGGCGGCACGGTCGCCGGCATCGAAGCGGCGGTGGCGGCAAAAAATGCGGGGGCGCGCGTCATCCTCTTTGAAGCGCGTCACGCGCTCGGTTGCGACCGGGCGGGGAAGCTGTTGCTCAAGGCGGAAAACGGCAAGATCGTCGAACCGCTTGCCATCCGCAAGGAATTTGACGCAATCCTGCTTTCGCACAAAATCGATTTCCGCACGTGGACTTATGTGAAAGAGATCGTCAAGGATAAAGACGGCTGTGTCGCGGGCGTGACGATCGTCAACCGCTCCGGCGAAAAGTTTATTGCGGCAAAGGCGGTCATCGACGCGACGGAGCGCGCCTACGCGGCAAAGGCGGCGGGGAGCGAATTTCTGCCTTTCCCCGCAGGGGATTATATGACGACGCGCTACGTCGTTTCCGCCGATGCGCCGAAAGCCGACGGCATGACGGTCGAGCGCGTCGCTTCGATGGGCGCGCACACCATTCAGGGGTACACTTACGTCAAGGAGGTCAGCGTCAAAGAGGCGTTTTTGTGGAAGTGCACCTTTCCCGTTGCGATGAAAGACGGTTCGCCGTGGAGTTTCGCCGCGATGGAGCAACTCGCGCGGGAAAAAACGTGGACGCTTTCCCAGTTTGAAAGCGCGGAAAGTTGTGTTTTCGACGCCCCCGACAAATTATGGAAGGACGCCCCCGGCGTCTTCACGGCGGGACCGCTCGCCAAGGTCAACCACTTTTCGGTCGGTCGCGCCGCCGCGGCGTTTGCGCTTCAATCGAAAAATGGCGAGCCGGTTGCACCGGCTGTGCCACAACTTTCCGAGGGGTTTGACTGCGCCGTCGTCGGTCTCGGCACGGGGGGCGCTTCCGCGCTGATTTCCGCGTCGCGCAGCGATTTGAAGTCGATCGGTTTTGAGTACAGCTACCGCCTCGGCGGCGTTTCGACCGAGGGGCAGATCGGCAACTACTGGTACGGAAACAACGTCGGTTTCACGGCGGAATTGGACAACGCGCTTGCGACGTCGGGCGGACTTGTTCACAGTCAGGTCAAGGAAAACTTTTTCCGCACGACGAGCTTCCGGCAGGGAGCGACGATCCTCCTCGGCTCGTTTGTCTTTGGCGTGGAAAAGGAAAACGACCGCATCACCGCGCTCAACGTGATGCTGGCGGAGGGGTTCCCCGCGCGCGTTCCCGCCAAAATGGTGATCGACGCCACCGGCAACTGCGACGTCGCCGTCGCCGCGGGCGAGGAAACGGAATTCATCAACGCCGAGGAACTCTCGTTGCAGGGGGCGGGCTTTATGCGCAAAAAGCTCGGCTCCAGCTATTTGAATCTGGACTGGACTTTCATCAACGACTGCGACGCCGACGACCTCTGGTATCTCTCGCTGCGCGGCAGACTTTCCTATCAGGAGGACGCCGGCTTCTGGGATCAGGCGCAGATGATCAACACCCGCGAACGCCGCCGGTTGCACGGGCTTTACCGCGTCACGCCGCAGGATGTGTTGCTCGAACGCCGCTACCCCGACATCGTCTGTGTCACGCGTTCCAATTTCGACACGCACGGGCAGACCGTCGAGCCGCAGTTTTTCATTATTTCGACGGAGCACGCCCCCTTGATGGTCAATCTGCCCTACCGCGCGCTGTTGCCGCAAAAGACCGCCAATCTGATCGTCGTCGGGCTGGGACTCTCGGCGAGCCGCGACGCGATGCCGATCCTGCGCATGATCGCCGATGTGCAGAATCAGGGCTACGTCGCCGGCAAGGCGTGCGCTCACGCGCTCAACGAAGACAAGGCGCTTAAAGACATCGACGTCAAAAATTTGCAGCGCGATCTCATCCATAAAGGCGTCGTCCCCGAATGGGTTTTGACCGCCGAGGACACGTTGCCGATTTCCGCGGAACGTATGACAAAGGCGGTCGCCATGGTTGCCGACAACTATCAGGGGCTTGCGGAAGTCTTTTCCGATCCCGCGCAGGCGTTGCCGCTGCTTGAAAAAGCCTATGCCGCCGCCGACGGCGAGGCGAAACTGCGCTACGCGCACGTCCTCGGGATGCTCGGGAGCAAAGCGGGCGAAGCAACGCTCGTTGCGGCGTTGAAAGACGCCAGGTGGGACAAGGGCTGGCAGTATCGAGGAATGGGGCAATTCGGTCGCCCGGTGAGCCAGATCGACAGCTACATCATCGCACTGGCGAAATCGAAATCCTCCGCCGGATTCGACGCGGTTGCGGCGTTGGCAAATCAGCTTTGCGGTACAAGCGAATACTCGCACTTTCGCGCGGTCGCGATGTACTTTGAGGCGGTCGACGACCCCAAGGCGGCGCCAATCCTCGCGAAACTTTTTGCGCTTCCCGGCGTGAGCGGTCACGCATTCAGTCTGGAAAAAGACGGCATTCCCCCGATCAGGGAGTACGATATCTACAACTTCCATTCCCAAAACGCCCCGGCTTACCAGAATACGGCGGGTGAGAGCGAATTTGAACGCACCTGCTGTCTTAAGGAACTCTCGCTCGCACGGGCGCTCTACAACCTCGGCGACGTCGACGGCGTCGCCCGCAAAGCGCTCGAAGCCTACGCCAAAGATCCGCGCCGCGCCTACGCGGCACACGCGCAATTGGTGTTGCGTAAAGAAAAATAATGATATGAAAAATTATTCGTGGTATGGATGGTGATCGCAATGAGTATGTTAACTTCCGCTTCAAATGTCTGGGTCGGTAAGCACAAGATCAACTACATTGTCATCGCCGCCAGTAACTCCGCAAAGGAGGACAAGGCGCTTGCCGATTTTGTCTGCACCGGCAAAAACGATGAAAAAGTCATCAACCGGGCGATCGAACTTCTGCCGCGCGGCGGCACGATTCAACTGCTTGACGGCAAATATTTCATCGATGCGTTTGACGAAGAAAACCATACCGCGATATACTTCGGTTTCAACGACGGTCAGGCGCGCGTCATCAACCTTGTCGGCGATACCGAAAACAAGGGGTACAACACCGCGTTCGGCGTGACGCTCCACGTGACAAAAAAGGCGTTTGAAACGCTCCCCGAAGGCGCGGAATGCCGCGTTTTCGGCGGCACTTTTCAAAAGCCCCAGGCCGAGGGGGATTTCTACACGTTCACCCACGTCAACAACGTCAATTTTGAAAACTTTCTGCTCTTTTTCCCCGACGCACAACATCCCGCGATCGGCGTCGACGCGCGCAATTTCGGCTCAAGTTTCGTCAAACTGGTCGGCATTTACACCGGGCAGTATCACCGCGACCGCTTCCTTCATCTGAAACCGGCAACGCCGGTGCCGGGCCTGATCGGCTTCTACTCGTGCCCCAGTTCCAACGACGAAATGGCGCGCATCGGCTATGAATACGCCGACGTGGGCGGCTTGCATACGGGATTTTACCTCGACGGCGTCGATCACGTCGTGATGTCGGTGTGTATGGCGGCGCGCTGTTGCTACGGATACATTTTCCGCGACATCCGCAAAACGCTGACCGTCCTTAACTGCTGCGACGAGGGCAACACCCATTTGCCCGCTTTCAGAAAACGCGGCTACGTCACGCTGATCGACTTCAACATCGAGCGCTTCAACGAGGCATTCATCCCCGACGATCCCGAGGGAAATGAAGTTCACGGCGCAACGGTTGAGGAGAATGCGCCCATTTTCGGCTCGGTCACATACACGTTGCAAGGCAAAGCATGGGGCACCTTGCCGGGTTTCTGGGAACCGGGACACGGCAAAAACTTCGAAACGCGCCGTCTGGATATCGCGAGATAGAAAAAGGGCGGGGATAGAGTTCGTCTGCGGACGTGATGGAAACAAGAGGGCTGTTGCTTGCCGGTCAAGGTTTGGCAACGGCCCTTTGGTTTTGTTGATTTTGTGTTTCTGTTATTTTTTCCGGATGACGATGATCGTGCCCGGTTCGACGGACTTGGGCATTTCGCCGTTGAGTTCGGCTGTTTTGCCGTCGCTCCTGGTCATTGAAACGGGGGTGAAGTTTGCCGGCAAGGCGACGTTCAGATTTTTGACGCCGTCAAAGCAGAAGATTGCCGCGCCGTTTTCGGCAACCCACGTTGTGCCGAAAGGTGTTTCGCGAATGAAGGGCATGCCGTTTTTCAGCGCGCTCTGCACGGCGGGCAGATAATTTTTGATGCGTGCAAGTTCTTTCAGCTGCCCCGGACGGCTCTCGAATTTGCTCGGCCACGCGTCGATGACGACGTCGAGGAATGTGCCGTACATGCTTGTGCGGAAAAAATCCATGTACCACCAGTCTGTGCCCGAGCAGTTCGCGCCGACAAAGGCGAATTCGCGGCCGTAGTAAGGCGGCGTGTAGCGGTCGATGAAGAAAAGATAGCCGTCTTTCACGAGCGGATTCATTCCCTCGGTGATGACGAAACCGCCGCGGTCGTACCAGTGCTTGTAGATTTTGAGCTGCGGCCACAGACCGACGGGGCATTCTTCGCCCGCGAAGTTGTAGGTGCGGATCGCCGCGCCGCCCATATCGTACCAGCAGGTGACGGCGCCCGCGTCGATCATCTTGTCGATCATCGGGATGTACCACGCGAGGAAGTCGGGACTGGACATGTCGGCGATGCGGTAGTGACCGCCGAAATAACCGGCGATCTTGCCCTTTTCGTCGTGGACGTACCACTCGGGGTGCGCGTGCACCGACGGCGAGTCGCCCGGCGTATGACAGCAGGGGTGCCACGGATAGGCGCCGAAGCCCTTGGATCTGATCAGTTGAAAGAGTTCCAGCACCTTGGAACTCTCATACGATTCAATCGCCGTCGGGCAGAGGTTGAGGTAGATCGTCTCAAAACCGAATTCCTTGGCGGCGGCAAGCGAAGCGTCGCGGTCGCTGTCGGTACAGGTATTGGCGTAGGTCGCCACCGGCGATGCCGGGATCTCGGGAAAGCCCGCCTTCTGCCGCAGGTTGTGCCGCTGGAACTGATACATCGCAATCCAGTCGTTGGAAGTGTTGTATTTGGCGTCGGTCGCCATGTGCCAGAAAATCGCCGACGTCTGCGGAACTTTGACGCGGCCATACTGATACGAAACGCGCGCTTTGAGCGTGGTGTCGCCCTTTTTCATCGAGTAGTCGAGGTCGATCGGGTAAACTTCATCGAGAAATTCGGCAAAGACGCACTTTTTCCCTTCGACCCAGCTGAAAGGCTGACCGTTGGCGAAAAAGCCCCAGCTGTTGGTCGTCAGCGTGGTTTTGCCGCTCAAATCGTATTCGGCGTAGCCGCGGGGGCCGGCGTAGCAGGCAAAGCGGCGGAAACGCACGTTGTCGACGTCAATCTCGTAGTTGAAATCGACCTGATTGAGCAAGTTTTTGCCGATCGAGCGGACGATGACGCGATCGCCGATGCCGTTGAAGATCCTGCCGTCGATGTTCGCCGTGCCCGGCAAAAATTCCCAGTCGAGCAAGGTGCCCTGTTCGCCCTTGAGCGAGATGACGAGCGTCTTGCCGCCTTTGATTTCAGCGACCTGCAATTTGTCGCGCGAGGCGCGGTTCTTGGTTTTGACGTTGGTCGCTTCCGAGGTGGAAATATCGTCCACTTTTTCGCTGGAAGCAGGGTAGGCGATTTTTGGGAACTGCATGTTTTTGAGATAGGGCGCGGACTCTCCCGGATAGGTGACGTCGAGCGAATCGGCGTTGACTTGGATCCTGTAGCCGTTGTCAAAGGTGGCGACGTTGCCGGAAACCGTCACGTTGGCGTCGACCTTTGCCAAAACCATCGTCGCAACATTGATCGCGATGTCGGCGCGGTCGAGCGTTTTCGCCGCGATCGGCGTCGGCGTATCGGGGAGCGTCTTGGCGAGATCAAGTTCAAAATTGCCCGCTTCCGAGATCAGCGCCGCAACGAGCGTTTTCGCGTAAGTCCAGTTGAAAAACTGCGTTGTCCCCTGACGGCGGTCGTAGTCGTCGTTGAAAAAGAGCACGGTGCCCTTGCCGCATTTGCCGATCACGGCAAACGGGGCGACCTTGTCGCCTTTGGCGTTGACAAGATAACTTAAAACCTTGGCGTCTTTTCTGACTTCGCCGCATTCGCGGAAGGGGTCGAAAGAGCCCCATTTTTCCGGCAGCAAGGCGTAACGCGCGCCCTCGGGACGCGTCGCAAACAGCGGTTCGTCGCACGTTTTCTTGTCGCCGAGCGCAACCGGGCAGAATTCGTAAAGTTCCTCCGGTGTGTTGACAGTCATCACGAGCGTGCCGCCGTGCTCGAGGTAGGTCTTCAGTTGCTGGATCCGCTCCGGCGTGAAAAGTTTGGATTGATTGGTTTCCGAGATCGCGCTGATGTAGATCGCCTTGTACAAGTGCAACTGCTTGAATTCGTGCGAAATGTAGTCGTGCGGTTTCGGTTCGACGCTTTGTTGCGGCGTCTGCTTGATCGACGCGCCGGAAAGTCCGCCGAGATAGAAGCCGTTGAGCAGATAAAGATCTATGCCCGCGGCGCAGAGTTTACTGGCAAGACCGTTGGTCATCCACGGACGGCCGCCGCCGAGCATCAGAACTGCGGGGCCGCCCTTGTGTCCCTGCGGACGGCGCGGAATTTCCAGCGCGGTGTCGATCGGCAAGTGGACGCCGTCGGGCGCCATTGCCGGGGCGGCTTTGCCCTTTTGAGCGGGGACGACGTTTTTCGTATTGGTCAGCGTCGCCGGGCGGAACTCTTTGTCGGTCGTCAAAATGATTTCGGAAAGGCGGCATTTTCCGCCCATAGCTTCCAGTTTCAAGGTGTTTTTGCCCGCGACTAATTTGACGCGCGCCTTGTTCCAGCCCCAGCCGGGAGCGTTTTGGTTCACGCCGTAGAGGTCGCCGAATTCGCCGATGTTTTTGCCGTTGATCAGAATTGCGGTCTTGCGCCAGTTTTCCCCGTGATTGCGGGTGCGCACCCACATCACGTAGTCGCCTGCTTCCGGCGCGTCAAAGGTCATTTCCGCGCTGTCGCCTTTTTGGGTACTGCAGATCAATCCCGTTTCAGGCGTCCACCCTTTGAGATCAGTGAATTGACTGGCGTTGATTGCAATCTCCGCCGCCGACAATGCGGCAACGCACAACGCGGCGAGCAGTAATGAAAGCTTTTTCATCGTTTTTCCTCTTGGTTGCTGGGGTAAAATAACGTAATATAATATAAGAAAAAAAGTGCCGATTTACAAGCGGTCAAATAAAAAAGTGCAAAGTCCCCCGCAAAATTCCGCATAAGCACGCCCTTTCGTAGGAGGGGGAATGCAATACGTCAATCGTCCGACAAGTCAGACGAGAGCCTCGTGTCCGCGCCCGCGGCGCGGCGCATTACATTGCGCTTGAGCGGCGCACCGCCTCAAAGTTTCGTTTATCCGGTAATTACAGCGAAAAAATGCCGTAACTGCACGGTGCAAGCGTAAATTTGCCGTCGGCAAGTGAAACGCCGCACGTCAGCAACGCCTTGGCGCTTTTCAATTTCCGCAACGTGACGGCGACTTTGTCCTTGCTGGAGTTGAGGAGGATGAGCAATGTTTCCTTCCCATTGCTCCGCGTGTAGGCGATCGGCATTTTGCGATGCTTGAGGTAGACGAGTTCCACCTTGGCGTCGTTGTCGAGCGCGACGTGCTGTTTGCGAAGCGCGATCAGTTGCGTGACGGCATTGTAGGTCGCATTTTTCCCCTTGAGCGCGTCGGCGACGCAAGGAGCATTTTTGGCGTCGTCGACGGGGAGGTAAAGCGCCTCCTTTTTCGCCGTCGAAAAGCCGGCGTTGGCAAGGTGATTGTCCCACTGCATGGGGGTGCGGCTTCCGGTGCGGCGTTCGCCGCCCTCTTTGGGCGTCAAATTTTCGCGGTAGCGCATCCCGATCTCGTCGCCGTAGTAGAGAAACGGCGTGCCGGGCAGCGTAAAGAGCATCGCGAGTTTGACGATCGTGTTGGCTTCGCTTCCGTAATAGCGCAAACGCGCGGCATCGTGGTTGCCCGAGTAGAAGCCGATGTAACCTTTCTTTTGCGTTTTCTGGATCAATTCAAACGCCGGCGTGATGGCGGGGACGGGGTCGGTGAAGTCCGTTTCCGCCATCGCCATTTGCGGCCACTTGATGCGGGGATCTTCCGGGCGGTAGCCGGCGCGCCAGAAATTGTTGTAACAAAAGTCGATGTGAAATCCCGCCTTGATCGAGGTCGCGGGGTCGAACCACTCCGAGATCAGGACGTTTTCGGGGTAGTCGCGGTCAAAAATTTTCCGGACTTCGCGCCAGAAGGCGATGGTTTTTTTCTTGCCTTCGTCGCGCTTGATGACACTCGACGCCATGTCGACGCGGAAGCCGTCGGCGCCCATATCCATCCAGAAGCGCATCACGTTGATCATTTCCTCCTTGGTGGCGCGACAGCGCGGATCGTCGTATCGCAACTCCCACGGATGTTCGATTTTGGCGTAGCCGAAATTGAGCGCGGGCTGGACGGCGTAGTAATTGGCGAGAAACGCGCCGCGCGGCCCCCAGCCGGAAATGAAGTAATCGTCGCCCTTGCCGGAGCCGCGGTAGTAGGCGAGCGGGCTCCAGACGTAGTAATCGCTGTAGGCGTTGCGCTCGACTTTTTCCGACTCCTTGAACCATTTGCAGTCGATCGAAGTATGACCGATGACGAGGTCGAGCACGATCTTGATGCCGCGCTTGTGCGCTTCGGCAAAGAGTTTTTTTGCGTCGGCGTTGCTGCCGTACCGTTTGGCGACCTGGTAAAAATCGGCGATGTCGTAGCCCGCATCGCGGAAGGGCGATTCGTACCACGGATTGAACCAGATTGCGCTGATGCCGAGATTTTTGATGTAATCAAGTTTGGCGATCACGCCTTTGATGTCGCCGATGCCGTCGCCGTTGGAATCGTAGAAACTTTGCGGATAAACCTGATAGAACGTCGCTTTTTTAAGCCATTTGGGCGCCATAAAGATCACCTTGTTTGAGAGGGTTTATTTTCGCGTAAAAAGATCGACGGGGCAACGCCCCAGCCGTGACTGTAATCGCCGGCAAAGCGGCATTCGCGCAAGCCGTTTGATAGGTAAACACGCCACGATTTTGCCAATTTTCTGCCGTACTTTTGCCACATTCCATACCGGACAATGGCTTCAAAGAGATAGAAACTGTAATAAGGCCCCGGCGTCAGGGGAAATTCCCCCGCCATAACGCGGTCGAGCAACGCTTCGGGATTTTGCGTCTTTTCCGGGATGCCGCAGGCAAGCGCCATGATCTGCGTCAACGTTGAAACGTGCTTTTTGCCGTCGTCCGGCGGCAGCCACAAGGAACTTTTGCGATGCGTCGCGCCGGGAATGCCGTCAAAATAACACCGCTTCCTGCGATCCCATAAAACTTTATTGAATGCCGCGCGGACTTCTTTTGCCCGCGCAAGATACATCGCGCGATCATCCTTTTTTTGGAGGCGTTCCGCGATTTCGGCAAGCGCGTTGAGTGCGCCGTACCACAGCGCCGAAAGCGCGCCCGCCCCGCGATTGGAACTCGGGTGATGATAGTTCGCTTTGCCGTCGACTTGCCAGTCGATGAAAAGGTAGTTTTCCGCTTCCGTCAACACGCCCGTTTTGCCGGTAAAGGCAACGAAGCGCCGGTAGATCGCGGTTAATACATCGTAAAATTCGCCGGACAACGCCGTGTCGTGCGTAAAGTCGACGTACTCCTTGAACATCAGAATGTAAATCAACTCAAAACTTGTGTGAAAGAGTTTCCCCTCCTGACGCAGTAAATAACCGATGCGGCGAAGATCGGCGCAGGCGAGGCGGCTTTCGCCGAACGCGGCGTACTCGGCGCGCGCTTCGATGCGGTAATCGCCGATGCACCCCAAGCCCTCCTGATGGATCGGCGAATCAAGGTGCATTCTTTTCAGGCAGAGTTTGAGGTTGCGCAGACACATCGCATCGACGGCGAGCAACAGCTTGTCGCGCGCCGCAAGTTCTGTTGCCGCTTTAAGCGGAAATGCCACCTCGTGAAGTCGGAATTCAAGTTCGACTTTGCCGGCGTCGGCAGGCGTGGTGAAATCCGACGGCGTGACCGCAACGCGGACAAAACGAAAGGCATACGCGGGGATCGTCCGGCACGCTCCGGAACATTGCGAAGTATCAATTTCCTCGCGGAAATTGCCGGTTACGCCGTATTGCTCCTCAAATTCCAGCGCGAGATGCATCGCGTGATCACCGCGCCACACAACTTCCAGATTGCCGCCGACTTCCTCCTCGAAAACGAGGTAAAAGGCAACGGGATCGCCCGGCGAAACGACGACCTTTTTTCCGCGCGTTGCGACGTTGGCGTTTTTGCCGAAGGGAAAGCGCACGGCGAAATCCTGCCGCTTTTTTCTTTGCAATCGGGGCAAGTCGAGCTTTTCGCCCACGATCGGGAAATCGACGGGACGGCAGACCTTTTGCCACGGATTTTCCGGCAAAGAAAAATTCCATTTCCCGTAGCGGCAATAATGTAAATTCTCGCGGAATTCCCATAACTTTGCGGGAATCGCCTCCCAGCGTTCGCCACGAAAAACGGCACACCACGCCCAGCCGAAGCCGAGGGTGTAGTCCGTCTGCATGATCCCCGCCGGAATTAATTCAAAACGCAACTCGTTTTTGCCGGGCAAAAGATGTTTTTTCAACGAGATCTCGTCGAAAAACCACCAGTCGGGCGCGGTGGCTTTGCCGTAGTCGCCGCCGACTTCAACGGGGCCGTCCTCAAGGAAAACGCCGTTGAGAAAAAGCCGGAACCGGCATCCGGCGGAAAAACGCAACGCTATCGTTTCGCTTTTTTTCCACGTCAAAAAAGTGCGGAATTCCACCATTTTGTCGGGAAAATCGCCGCTCCGGTCAAAGAGCGAGCAACGCAACTTCTGCCATTGCGGAAACTTCTTTGCATCGCACCAAAAGGCGCCGTTAAATTTTTGCCGTGAAAGCTTCATTTTTCGACGAGCGGTACCAAAGCATCTTTTTCCTGAAAACCGTTGCCGTAAACGGGCGACCAGCAAGTGACTTCGCGAGCATCTTTCGTGCGGCGGTCGCGGACGATATTCGCCTTGACGAGTTTGCCGTCAATCCCGGCGAGGTCGACTTCGTAATGCGCGTTCCACCCCGTTGGCGTGCGCTCGACGGAAGCTTTCCACAGCCGCTCTTTCAAGCCGAAAGGATAAAATTCGGCGCGCCCCTTGGAATCCATCACCCATTGCCCCTCGAGGTTCTCCGCCGTCGCGAGGTAGAGATTGAGGCAGTCGCTGCTCCAGGCGCGCGGCCCGTAAACGAGCTGGTCGAAGGCGGGTTCGGTGCAAGTGACGTCGACGATGATCTTGCCCTCCTTTTGCGCGATGACGGCGCTAGCGCCGACTTTCGCCTTGCCGGTGCGTTGCGCCTGAAATTCGATTTTTCTGCCCGAATTGAGGAGATAATTTTCCGGCATGCTGGCAACGCGCTTTTGCTTGGCGTAGGCTTGCCACATTTCGCGCTTGACGAGGATCGTCAATGCGGGCTCGATGCATTCGCTGTGCCCGAAACCGTCGATGCAGTAGATTTTTGCGCGTTCGTCGTGATGAATTTTGCGCAGGACGCTGTAAAGCAACTGATTTTCCTGCGGCCGCGCCGGCCAGTCGAGATCGACGCCGCCGGTCAATAAAATGACGGGGGGAAGTCCCTTTTTCGCGTGCCAGATGGGGGCGTACTCGTCGACGACGACGTGCTCGGCGATCTCCTGATGCGTGCCGAGCCTTTCGTTCTGGATCTGAAAATGCGTCGTCATCTGCCCCGAAACGGGGGCGATGAGGAGAAACCGGGTGTTCTTTTCGCTGAAGCGCGCGAGATAACGCGCATCCATGCCGACCATCGCGGAAAGGTACGCGCCGGCGGAGTGACCCGAAATAATAACGCAGTCGGGATCGCCGCCATATTCGGCAATGTGCTTGAAGACCCAGTTCGCCGCTGCGGCGGCATCGTAGAGATAGTCGGGGCACTTGGCGCGTTCGCAGCTCAAACGGTAGTTCGCGCTGACGATGATCGCGCCGGAAGATTTCAACGCTTCGGGAAAATATTTCTTCCCGCCGCGCAACCCGCCGCCGTGAAAGAAGAGGACGACGGGGCGCTTCGTTTCGTCGTTGCCGGGGATGAAAAGGTCGAGCTTACACCGCTCCTTGGCATATTCGACGTCGTGCTCGATCAACTTGACGTCGTCGTAGTAAAAGATCTCCTTTTGGATCGTCGGCTCTTTGGCGGGAAGCGAAAGCCCGCCAAAAACAAGGAGGTACAAGAATAACTTTTTGACCATTTCGATCTCCTATTTCATACGTAAAACAAGTGTGTCGTAAACGTTGAGCTGACGCGGAATGACGATATGGTCACCCTCGCGGCGCACGGGAACTTCCGTCCACGTGCCGTCGCCAAGCAGTTCCTCTATCGCAAATTCTTTTTTGCCGACGCGATGCCGAGCCACACGGCCGCAGAAAGGAACAAAATCTCATCGCCCGAACTCCCCTGTAATAGGTATAAATATAGTGTAGAAGCGTTTCTCCGTCAAGTAAAAAAGGCAAAAAAACGCAAGAAATGGGAAAAAACGGCTTGACAATTCGCATAAAGTGTGGTTTATTATAAGCACGGAAGAAATTCCGTCAGGTGGCAGGATAGCTCAGTCGGTAGAGCAGGGGACTGAAAATCCCCGTGTCCCCAGTTCGATTCTGGGTCCGGCCACCATTTTTTTGTACTCATGCCCGATGGATTCCCACCGGGCTTTCTTTTTACCCCGAAATCCGACCTCAAAACTGCTCAAAAATCAATCTTTCCGTGGTGAGCAGCGCCGGTGATCCCGTCAAATCCACTATTCTGCTCAACTTTTTCGCCGCCGTGGTGTGTCATCCCCGATTTTAGACACAGCGCATAACACCCTCATTATCAACATAATTGAATTTTCGTTTCTGGCGCATTATGATTTCAGCGTACACGGAGAAGGTTGCGAGACGCGAACCCGCGTCCTTTGGTTTTTGCCAGCGGTTTCTGGCATAAATACCACGTTTTAGCGATGACTTTCGATGCAAAATACCACGTTTTCATTCGGCAATGAGGGAGAAATGAAAAAATCCCGACCGATGGATTTCTCCAACAGCCGGGATGATGTTCCGGGATACCTCCCAGTTCTATTGAGAACTTTTCTGACTTTTTCACAAAGTTCGCAGTATAGTGAGAACTTTGCGCATTTTCAGATGCCGAACAGTTTCCGCTGCTCTGCCCAGTCATCCGGGAAGCCTTTGCGGAGTTTACCCATCGTGAGCGTTTTCGGCTCCGTGCCGTTCAGGATCATCTCAACGATGTCAGGGGCGAGGTTCACCGTGGAGAGGGAACGGAAGAGGAATGCCCGTTCCGTTTTTTCCTGACGCGCCAGTTCCGTGACCGTTTTGACCGTGCCGTCTTCCAGTTTGTCGCGATACCGGAGTCCTTGGATCACCGCCTTCTGCAAGACGGATAAATCATCCGGGTCGAGTTCGTTCTCTCCGGTGTCCGGCTTGATGATGACCGTTTTGTGCCCATCGAATTTCAGACGTATCCGGATCGTTGCCTCAAGGTCGCCATTGACCAGTCTTCGCATCGTTCTCATTCTGCT
>DCFZ01000021.1:56617-57261 GCA_002314455.1 Lentisphaeria bacterium UBA1791
ACCTCCCGGATGAATTTGTAACGCTCCACGGGGAACATCACGTCCCACACCGGCACAAGGTCGCCGAACGCCTTGCGTATCTGTTCCGGCTGGAGATTCGCCCCGGCGGGATCGACCTCTTTTGCCGCCTGCATCACGCCGGCCAGCATCTCCGGCTTGGAGAGCATCAGCGCGATGTCGTTCAGCACCAGTTTTTCCAGTTCGGCGGCGGGGATGCGCTTGACCGGACAGGTCGATTTGATGCGCTTGCTGTCCTTGTCGCAGAGGAAGTACCGGTAGTTTTTCTGATTCGTTTTCATGGAGAACGTTTCCTTCATCACGCCCCCGCAGACTCCGCAACGGACCAGTCCCCGCAACGGAACAAGCCGTTTGGAATGTCTGCCCGTGTGCTGACATTTCTCCTCCAGCAGTTGTTGCGCGTCATCCCACATTTTCCTGTCGATGATCGCCTGATGTATGCCCGGATAGGTCTTGTCGTAGTGCTTGCACATCCCGATGTAGATGGGGTTCTTCAGCGTCTGGTAGATGTACGCCGGGGTGAATCTGCCGCCGCCGTGCGTTCTGCCAGTCCGTCTGCTGACTCTTGTGCGGGTACGGAGTCCTTCGGCATCCAGCGTTGCCGCCGTATCCCGTGCGGAACCGAG
>DCFZ01000021.1:57353-57899 GCA_002314455.1 Lentisphaeria bacterium UBA1791
GGGTCGGAAACGTATCCCATGGGCGGGAAGCCGCCGCAGTTCATCCCCTTCTTTTTTGCCGCCGCCACCTTGTCCCGGATGCGTTCCGTAATGACCTCACGCTCGTACTGGGCGAAGGTGATGAGGATGTTCAGCATCATGCGCCCGGAAGAACTGGCGGTGTTGATGTCCTGCGTCACGCTGGCGAATTCCACATGATGCTTGTCGAATTCAGCCAGCAGATCGGCGAAATCCGCGAGGGAGCGGCTCAACCGGTCAATCTTGTACACTACGACCACATCGATTTTGCCGTTGCGGACGTCTTTCATCAGTTTTTCCAGAGCCGGACGCTTGACGGTACCGCCGGAGTAACCGCCGTCATCGTAATGCTCGGGCAGACATACCCAGCCCTTCTCGCGCTGGCTTTTCACATAGGCTTCCCCGGCTTCGCGCTGGGCATCAAGCGAATTGAAATCCATATCCAATCCCTCGTCCGTGCTTTTGCGGGTGTAGATCGCCACGTGCATCGTTTTCTTGACCTCAATCATGGTTCACCTTGTCCTTGAT
>DCFZ01000021.1:57998-58440 GCA_002314455.1 Lentisphaeria bacterium UBA1791
TCTTTGCAGACGCGCACCTCGTATTTGGTGTCGTGCCAGGTGCGGACGATGAGCGTACCGATACGCAGACCGGAGTGCGTCCTTTTGATTTTGCCGTTGACGCCGGCAATTTTCTGCTTGGCGGCATCCGACAGACCGCCGTAGGCAAGTTCTTGGATGCGGTACGCAAGTCTGCGGCGCATGAAGACCTCCCCGTATTCGGGCGGCTCCTTGTTGAACAGGCGTTTCCATTTTTCAATGAGTTCCGGCATCGTCAGATGCTGGAGGGCGAGGAGTTCGCCGCGCACCCCGTTTTCGAGTGTGTTTTGAGCTTCCATTTTCAGTTCCTTTCGTGGTTGAGTTGAGTGTGGTTGCGGTTGCTTTTTACAAAAGCGTGAAGTGTCGGAATAGCAAGTGCTATCGGACACTATTACCGTTCTTTTACGGTCACCGGGACCGCTGC
>DCFZ01000013.1 GCA_002314455.1 Lentisphaeria bacterium UBA1791
TTGCTTTAGACGATTTTTAGGATAAAAACGGTCTCCTACTTAAATTTCTTCTATCCGCCCTTGTCTTTTTTCAATCATAGTTGTATAGTATATGTTAAACGGAGTGCAATATATGAGAGCGATTTTTGTTTTTAGCGGCCAAGGTGCGCAAACGGTCGGCATGGGGCGTGATCTTTACGATTCCTCGGCGGCGGCGCGTCAGGTGTTTGACGAAGCCGACGCGGTGCTCGGCAGAAAATTGAGCGATTTGATTTTCAATGGACCGATGGAGGAATTGACGCGCAGTACCAACTGTCAGACGGCGATTTATACGACCAGTTGTGCTGCGCTGGCGGCATTCAGCGAAAAGTTTGCTTTGGAGCCGGCGGCCTGTGCGGGGTTGAGTTTGGGCGAATACGGCGCGCTTTATGCCGCCGGCGCCTTTGATTTCGCGACCGGACTGAAGTTGCTTGACCGCCGCGGTGCGTTGATGGACGAGGCGTGCGCCAAGTTTCCCGGGACGATGGCTTCCGTGCTTGGCGGCGATCCCGCGCTCATCGAGGAAGTCTGCAAGTCGATCGACCTCGACGTCGCCAATTACAATTGCCCGGGGCAGCTCGTTTTGTCGGGCCCGCAGGAAAAGATCGACCTTGCCGTTGCCGCGTTGCAGGGCAAGGAAGGTGTCCGCAAGGTCGTGCCGCTCGCGGTCGCGGGGGGATTCCATTCCCGGTTGATGCGCGAAGCGGGCGAAAAGTTGAGACCCGCGCTCGATGCCGCATTGATTTCGATGCCGCGCGTCGCCGTTTATCACAATTACAGCGCCAGCGTCGCCGCGACGACGCAGGAGCTTCGCGATATGCTCGCCTGTCAGGTTTCGGGGAGCGTCCGCTGGGAGGAATCGCTGCGGCGCGCCATTGCCGAAAAAGGCATTGACACGGTGATCGAATTCGGTCCCGGCGCGGTGCTGACGGGGCTTGCCAAGCGCATCGCTCCGGAATTTGTCCGGATCAACGTCAACAGCGCCGCCGCACTTGCGTCGGTGGTTTTAAATCAGGAGTAATTACTATGAAGCGTATGGAAAACAAAGTCGCCCTCGTCACCGGCAGCGCCCGCGGCATCGGCCGCGCGATCTGCCAGCGTCTCGCCGAGGAAGGCGCGGCGATCGCCGTCGTCGATCTCGTGCTGGAAACGGCGGAAAAGACCGCTCAGGAGTTCCGCGACGCCGGTTTCAACGCCCGCGCTTATGCCGCCAACGTCGCCAAGGGTGAAGACGCCAAGGCGACCGTCGCGCAGGTGGTCGAAGATTTCGGTCACCTCGATATTCTCGTCAACAACGCCGGCATCACCAAGGACAATCTGATGCTCCGCATGAGCGAAGCAGAGTGGGACGCCGTCATGGCGGTCAACCTCAAGGGCACGTTCAATTTCACGCAGGCGGCGGTTCGCCCGATGATGAAACAGCGCAGCGGCAAGATCGTCAATCTGGCTTCCGTCGTCGGCAAGATGGGCAACGTCGGTCAGGCGAACTATTCGGCGAGCAAGGCGGGCGTGATCGCGCTCACCAAGACGACCGCCAAGGAATTCGCCAGCCGCAACATTCAGTGCAACGCCGTGGCGCCGGGTTTCGTGATGACCGATATGACGGCGGCGCTGCCCGACAACGTCCGCGAGATGTTCCTCAAGGTCATCCCCGCCGGCCGCGCCGGATTGCCCCAGGACATCGCCAACGTCGTCGCGTTTCTCGCGTCGGGCGACGCCGATTACGTCACCGGTCAGGTGATCAATATCGACGGCGGTATGTTGATGTGATTTGACGGAAACCGTCGTTTTTTGATAAAATACGGTTTTTTTTAACGGAAAAACTTGACTTTTCGTCGAATTTGCGTCATATTAAGAATAGCGTGCGGGAGATTTCTTCCGCGGAAGGGAAAGTAAAAACACTCATCAACCATAAATTATGAGGTTTGAAAATGTCCACGATTTCTGAAAGAGTCAAAAAAATCATCGTCGACCAGCTCCAGGTTCCGGAAGAACAGGTTACGGACGAAGCCAAGTTCATCGAAGATCTCGGTGCCGATTCCCTCGACCAGGTTGAGTTGGTGATGGCGCTCGAAGAAGAATTCAACGCTGATATTCCCGATGATGCCGCTGAAAAGCTCACCACCGTCGGCGAAGCGATTAAATACATCGAAGACAACAGCGCTGACAAGTAACCCGCCGAGTTTCGGCTTGGGTTCGATGCCGCAATTTCGCGGTGTCACAAAAGGCGAACCGCGGGTGCGGTTCCGGCATCTGCCGGGACGACTTTGTGCGGTTCGCTTTGTGTTTTATATGGTACGGATAGAGAATTATGGCAAATTTTGAACGGCGGGTCGTGGTGACCGGAATGGGCGCGCTTTCGTGCGTCGGCAATTCGGCGGACGAACTTTGGAATGCGATGGTCGCAGGCAACTGCGGCATCACGCAGATCACGCGCTTTGATACGACGGAGCACAAGACGAAAATCGCGGGCGAAATCAAAAATTTTGATTTCGAGTCGCATTTCTCGATCAAAGAGGCGCGCCGCATGGATCTTTTTTGCCAGTATGCGGTCGTGGCGGCGGATGATGCGCTCGAGTCGAGCGGTCTGCCGCGGGATCTGCGCGAGGCCAAAGATCTTGATCTCGCACGCGTCGGCGTGCTGGTTTCCAGCGGCGTCGGCGGCTTGAAAATTTTGTGCGAACAGCACCAGATTATGCTGGAAAAAGGCCCCGGCAGGCTTTCGCCGCTGGTCATTCCGATGTTGATCAGCGACATTGCGTCGGGCAACATTTCCATCCGTACCGGCGCGGGCGGGCCCAATTACGGCATCGTTACCGCGTGTTCGACGGCGACGCACTCGATCGGCGAAGCCTTTTGGTGCATCAAGCGCGACGACGCCGATATGATGATCGCGGGCGGCGCTGAAGCGCCGATCCTGCCGATTGCCGTCGCCGGATTCGGTCAGATGCACGCGTTGAGCACCCGCAACGATGATCCGTTGCACGCGAGCCGTCCTTTTGACCGCGACCGCGACGGATTTGTGATGAGCGAAGGCGCGGGCGTGCTCGTGCTGGAGGAACTGGAGCACGCCAAGCGGCGCGGCGCCCCGATCCTCGCCGAAGTCGTCGGTTTCGGCGCTTCCGGCGACGGTTATCACATCACCAGCCCTGCTCCGGACGGTTCCGGCGCGGCGCGCGCGATGCGTATGGCGTTGCATCACGCCAATTTGAAGCCGGAAGAGATCGACTACATCAACGCGCACGGCACCAGCACCGGTTTGAACGACAAATTTGAAACGCTCGCGATTAAGAGCGTTTTCGGCGAACGCCCGGCGTGCGCCATCAGCAGTACCAAAGGCACGACCGGTCACGCGCTCGGCGCCGCCGGCGGTCTGGAATCCATCGCCTGCGTTCAGGCGATCCGCAATTCGACGGTGCCCCCGACGATCAACTACACGACGCCCGACCCGGAATGCGATCTCGACATCACGCCCAACGTGGCGCGTCAGCGCGACATCCGCACGGCGCTCAACTGCAATCTCGGTTTCGGCGGGCACAACGGAGTCCTGATTTTCCAACGCTATGAGAATTAAGCTTTTCGAGATAAAACAAACAAAACCAACGGGAGGCATCAGAATGAAGAATCAATTGCTTGTTTGCGGTATCAGCGGTGCGTTGTTCGCGCTTTGCGGCTGCGGTCCGGAACTGGCGCAGATCAACTATGGTTCCGAGGAAGCGCAGTGGGCGCGCGGGATCGAAAAAAGTTATCCCGGCTACCGTCCGCCGCGCATTGCGCCCCCCGCGATTGTCGATAACGTTTCGCCCCGTCTGACCGAGGCGGAAGAGGAAAAAGCCGCCAACGTCGAAGCCATCGAAACGGGTGACGTCGCCGACATCGCGCCCGCGCCCGCCGCGGATCCGACTGCCGACAAGGTCGCCGCGCCGGCGGAAAAGAGCGTCGATCCGTCGACGCTGAAGCCGGATCCGAATGCTCAAGTCGGTGCGCCCGCGGTGGTTGATGAAGCCGCCCAGGCGGCGCCTGCAGCGGCGCCTGCGGCTGCCGGGAGCAATCTGGAATTTACCGTTTACACCGTTCAGGCGGGCGATTCGCTCAGCAAGATCGCCAAGATGCACTACGGCGATGCGCGCAAGTACGACATCATCGTCAAGGCGAACGGCATCACCGATCCCGCCAAGGTGCGCGTCGGCACGAAACTGCAGATTCCGAAACTTTAGTTGTCGTCAATGGCAACTGCGACGACACGCTTTTATTTTCCGCCGGGCGTCGGGCTTTCCGACCTCACGGCGGGGGATGAAGTCAAAAAACTCCGTCATGCGGCGGAGTTTTTTGATGTCCGGGCGGTCAGTCGCGAAAACTGGGTGGAACTTTCCGGCGACGAGGCGCGTTGCCGTCAGGCGGAAAACTTTTTCGCGTCGCTCGCCGAATTTTTTCAATTGCGCGGCAGGCAGTTGGAAGCGCCTGATTTTGAACTGCTTCTGCGGTCGCTTGCCGGCGGCGAAGCCGTCGATCTGCAAACGCTCTGGAAATCGCGCGTCAAAGTAAGTTCCAAGCGACGCGACGTTTTGCCGCGTTCGCTCCGCCAAAAGGAATATCTTGCCGCGCTCCGCGAATACGACGTCGTTTTCGGCATCGGTCCCGCCGGCACGGGCAAGACCTATCTCGCGATGGCGGCGGCGGTTGAGGCGTTTCTGTCGGGCAAGGTGCGCCGGATCATTTTGACGCGACCCGCGCGCGAATCGGGCGAAAAGCTCGGTTTCCTGCCGGGGAGCCTCGAGGAAAAGGTTTCCCCCTATTTGCGGCCGCTTTACGACGCGCTCAACGATATGCTCGGCCCCGATGAAGTCGCCGATCTGATCGACAAAAATCTGATCGAGATCGCGCCGCTTGCGTTTATGCGCGGGCGCAGTCTCAACGATGCTTTCATCATTCTCGATGAAGCGCAAAACACCACCGTCGAGCAGATGTTGATGTTTCTGACGCGTATGGGATTCGGTTCGCGTTGCGTCATCACCGGCGATCCGACGCAATCGGATCTCGCCGGCGGTGAAAAATCCGGCTTGACCCATGCGGTGAAAACCTTGCGCGGCCTCAAGGAGATCGGTTTCGTCTTTTTCCGCACGACCGACGTCGTCCGCCACTGGCTTTTGGAAAAGATCATCAACGCTTATACGGAAAAGGAGTCCTGATTATGATTCGTGCTTTTCTGGAATTCTGGCGCCGTTACCGCCATAAAAAGCGAAAGACGCGCACTTCCTTTGACATCGACCAGTTTGAAGGAATGCTCAATCACAGCCCCGTGCCGGGGATCACGCTCCTCGTGCTGGTCTGGGCGATCTGCGCGTTGTTTCTGATCCTTGCCGTGAACCGGCGCAACGAGACCCGCTGGCAGATCGGCGAAAGATCCCCGGTGACGCTTGCCGCCCGGTGCGATTTTGCCTACGAAGACCTCGAAGCCACTTCCGAAAAACGGGTCGCTTCGCGCAAGAAAGCGACGCTTTATTTTCAGATCGATCCGCAAAGAAGTCAGAAAATAAGCGACAATTTCGTCGAATTTCTCGATGCGGTCGAAGCGCGCAGCAACGGCAAGGGCGTCGAAAACGTTTCCGACAGCCGTCGCGCCGCGAATCTCGCGACCGTGGATATGATCAAATTCATCGCGCCGCGCCGGGAATTGTTTCAGGCACGCGCCCAAAACGTCATCAACCGCGGCATTCTGTCGGATACTCTGCGGCAACGTTTCGGCAATCCCTACCGGCCGGTCAAGATCCGCGACCGCAACGGCAACACCAACGTCGATCTGATCCCGCTCGGCAACTGCCCCGATTTGCGGACGGCGCTGGAGGAGATCTTTCTCAATAAGGAAAAAGAAGAGCTTTGCAGTGAATTCTGTCAGCTCATCACCCCGCTTTTTGGCGACAACGGCAACCTTTTCCCCGACGAAACCGCGATCGCCGATGCGGAAAAGGCGGCGGAAAACGTCGTCCCCGTTATGCGTCAGGTCAAAAAAGGCGATCCGCTGGTCGAGCGAGGCGGCGTCATCACCGCTGATCTCAAAGCCAAACTGGATGCCGAAAACCGGAATCTGCCCCGGAATTTCGAGTACAACATCCTGATCATCAACGCGGTCTGCGGGCTCGCTTTGCTCGCCATCGTATTGATCTATCTCGTCGTCCTGCGGCCGCAGATTGTCCGGCAACCCCGCGAAATGGCGGTCGCCGCGATCATCATCGCGTGTTCGCTCTGGTTCAACTATCTCGCGATCACTCACTTCGGCGATCTCCATCTCTTGCCGCAACTGGTCGTTTGCGCCGTACCGATGATCCTGCCGATGGCGCTTTTGGCGGTGACGCTCGGACTGCGCACCGCGTTTTGTTGCGGATTTCTGACCGCGACGGTGACGACGCTGATGATCACTTCCGCCGGGCAGTCGCAGTTGTCGCTCGCCGTTCGCTGGCTTTTTATCGGCGGCGTCGGCGCGCTCGTCGTCCACCGCGTCGTGAGTTACCGCTCCTTTTTCGTGTGGGTCTTTTTCTCTTCGATCGTCTTGAACGCGTTTTTCAATTTGGACATCCTTTACTACGCCGAAAATTGGGGGTACACGGAACTTCGGCAGACCGCCGTGCTGATCGTCGTCGTCGGCTTCCTCAGCGCGGTCATCGCGCTGGTGATGGTCTTTGTGCTCGAATTGCTCTTTAACCTCGACACCAATATGGCGTTGACCGTGCTCGCAAACCTGAACCACCCGCTGTTGGAAAGATTGAAGCGTCAGGCGCCCGGCACGATGTTTCACAGTATCACCGTCGCAACGCTCGCCGAAGACGCCGCGATCGCGATCGGCGCCAATGCGCTCCGCGCAAAAGTCGGCGCGCTCTTTCACGACGTCGGCAAACTCGGCATGCCGCAATATTTCACCGAAAACAACCGGGACGACAACAAACACCTTTTCCTCTCTCCCCGCATCAGCAGTCTGATCATCCGCGATCATGTTAAAAAAGGTCTGGAACTTGCGCGGCAATACCGGCTTTTCCGCTATGTCCGCGACGCGATCGCCACTCACCACGGCGACGACCTCGTCCAGTACTTCTACAACAAGGCACTGAAAAAACAAAGAGAATCCGGCGAACCGGAAAGCCGCGTGCTCGAGTCGGAATTCCGCTACGACGGAACGCCGCCCAATCTGAAGGAATTGACGATCATCTGTCTGGCGGACGCCTGCGAAGCTGCATGCCGTTCGCTTTCCAACCCCTCGGAACCGCGCATCCGCGAAACCGTCGACAAAATCATCACCAGCCGATTGCACGGCGGCCAGTTGCGCAATGCCGAACTGACGCTCGCCGAACTCGCCGTCGTCCGCAACTGTTTCATCAAAACATTGCTCAATATCAATCACGGCAGAATCGCTTACAATATCGAGGAAAAACATGAATCAACTAACGATGGCGTGGAAGGTTCGCCCTCTGCCGAAACCGGAAAATAAAACACTCCGCCAATTTCTGCGCCGCGCCGCCGACCTCGCCGGATTGCCCCCTACCGATTGGGAACTCGAAGTGCTCTTTGTCGACGATCTCGCAATGGCACGCTACAATGAGGAAATCGTCGGCCACATCGGCACAACCGATGTGATTACACTTTCTTACTTTGAAGCCGATAGCCCCGTCTTTCCCGGCGATACCGGAATCCAGTTGATCGTGAACCCGCTCGCCGCTTTGCGTGAAGGCGAAAAACGGAAAAATTCCGATTACTCAACGGAACTTGCACGATATCTGATCCACGGCTTAATTCATGCTACCGGTCGCAGCGATCTCGACCCGAAATCCCGAGCATCAATGCGACGCAGCGAATTGCGGATCTTACGACGGCTCGCCATAGAAAATATGGCGCCCCACACACTCTTCTCTAAAAATAAATAATGGTGCGCAGCACCTTAAAATCCCGCGCAAGCGGGCGCCTGGGGCGAGCGCGA
>DCFZ01000004.1 GCA_002314455.1 Lentisphaeria bacterium UBA1791
TGGTCGGGCATACAAATGGGGGTCTCGCGGCGCTGATCGCGAAATGAGCGATCATACCAACGCCAAGACCGCGGATTAAACTACCCTGCGTCCCATTGTCGCCTTGAGTCTTGTGTCCGCGCCAGCGACGCGGTACTTAGCTCTGCGCTTGCCCAAACACCCCTTTGGGTATTCGTAATGGCGGAAAGAGCGCGTCTGCGGACGAAACGCCCCCGTTGCCTTTGCCCCTTGGGGGCTAATAGACGTCGAGCTGGACGTTTTGATCGATCAGTCGCAGTTTGGGCGTCAATCCTTTTAGTTGTTCTTTGCAAGGGCTTGTGAAATAGAGGATCGGGCGTTCGCCTTTGGCGATCATGGATTGGATCTCGTTCAATTGGATGACGGGATCTTTTTCGCCGTTGCGCCGTGCAAGTTCACAACCGTAGCGCAATTCGCCCGGCGCCCGGTAAATGCGCACGTCGGCGCGTTTCAGTTGCCACGCGACGGCGTAGCTGAAAGCCGGGGCGGCGATGACATCAGCCTGCGCGAGATCGACGCCGCTTTGCTTGAGCGCGGCGACGACTTCCTGTTGTTGGATCAGCGATGCGATCGATTCTTCCGGCATGATTCCGTTGTCGATGCGGTCGGAAATGAAAGGCGTGACGGCACAGCTCATTGCGGCGACGCCGGTGAAAAAGATTGTCAGAATCAACGTGCGCGACATATGGCGCACGAAAAAGAGCGCCGTTCCGAAAAGGATTGCCGCGATTCCCGCGACAAAGAAAAGGTTTCTCAACGCCGGCAAAAGGTCGCGCACTTGCGCCGGAAAGAGCGGTGTCGCCCCGCAGACGACGAGCACGCCCATAATCAGTGCGACGGCGCCCGCCGCCCACAGCACCCCGGTCCAGAAGCGGATTGTCGCATTAAATGCGCGACCGTCGAGCGAACTGCGCAAATAGGTCATCACGCCGCCTGCCAGCAGGATCGCCAGCGCCGGGAAGCAGGGCAGAATATAGGTAATCATTTTGCCGTGCGACAGCGAAACGAGGATGAAGGGCAACACGAGTGCACAGAGCGCCATCCGGTAGATCGGGCGCGACAAAAGCGTTTTCCACCCATCTTTTTTCACCCGCAGCAAGCAGGGCAAAAAGGTGATGCCGGGCAGTGCGCCGACAAAAAGCACCGGGAAAAAGAACCACCACGGTTGCGGGTGCTGGCCGCGCGCATCTTGCGTGAAACGCTGAATGTGTTCGACCTGGATGAAGTACTTCCAGAATTCCGGTTCCGCCTGATGGATCTTCCACGCGAGCGGCAGGATTGCCGCCAGCATGACGGGCACGATCAGAAGGGGCAGACGGTAAAATTCCTTCCACCGCTTGTCCCAGATCAGAAATGCCGCGATCGAAATACCGGGCACGGCAAGCCCCAGTGCGCCCTTGGCGTAAAAGCCGCCGGCGAGCGCGAGGCCGCAACAGATTTCGAGCGTTACCTTGCGTTTGGTGAATTTTTCCTCGACTGCCGCCAGAAAGGCGCAGAAGGTCGCCGCCGTGGTGAAAAATGTAAGCGGCGCGTCGGTGAGCGGCATAATGCCGATGCCGTAGACGAGCAGAAAACTCATATAAAAGCCGAAAGCCAGCGCGGCGAGTTTCGCATCTTTGCGCCGTTGCCAGATGACCAGCGCGATCAATCCGCCGGTGAGCAACGTGAAAAGCGCCGCCGGGAAACGCAACCCGAAGTGGTTGTTGCCAAAGAGTTTCATCGACGCCAGATTGCAATGGTGGGTGAGAATCGGCTTTTCAAAGTAGCGCACCCCGATGAGATGCGGCGAGAGCGCATTGCCTGAAACTTGCATTTCGCGGACGATTTCCGCATGCCGGAATTCGTCGGGCGCCACCATCGGGCGGCAACCGAGCGTCGCGAGATAACCGACGATGAAAAGGAATATGCCGTACCAGAAAAATTTCATCGTTTTGCCCTTCTTTTATTTTTGGTCGCGCCGTCGGGGGGCGCCGGAAATTTTATTTTTCCGCCAACAGTTTGCGCACGCCGGCAAGTTTGGCGCAGATGCAGAAAAGCCGGATCGCTTCATCCAGCTCCGCCAGCGTCGGGAAAGTCGGTGCAATGCGGATGTTGCGGTCGCGCGGATCCCGGTGATAGGGAAACGCGGCGCCGGCGCCGGTCAATTTGACGCCCGCCTGGGCGGCGAGTTCAACGGTCGCTTTGGCACAGCCGTCGAGCGTGTCGACTGCGATGAAGTAACCGCCCTTGGGCGCCGTCCACGAAAGCAATCCCGTGCCGGCAAATTCTTTTTCAAGCACGCCGAGGACGAGGTCGAATTTCGGCTTGATCTCGGCGCCGAGTTTTTTCATGTGCGCCTTGAGTGCTTCCGGCGTCGGCAGAAACTGGAGCGTCCGCAGTTGGTTGAGTTTGTCGTAGCCGATCGTTTCGACCGTCAGCCGCGCGAGCAATTCCTTTTTGTTGGCGGCACTCGTCGCGATGAGCGAAACGCCCGCACCGGGGAATGTGATCTTGCTCGTCGAGAAAAAGTAGTAGACGCGATCGGGATTGCCGCCCGCGTTGCAGCTATCGAAAATATCGGCGAGGATTGTTTCGCCGTCGATGTGGTGCACGCCGTAGGCGTTGTCCCACATGATCCTGAAATCGGGCGCAGCGCACTTCATTTTGCCGAGGCGCGCTACTGTTTCGTCGCTGTAGCAGATGCCCTGCGGATTGGAGTAAAGCGGCACGCACCAGATGCCCTTGATCGCGGGATCTTTGGCGACGAGCGCTTCGATTTGATCCATGTCGGGCCCGTTGGGCGTCATGTCGATGTTGATCATCTCGATGCCGAGTTTTTCGGTGATCGCGAAATGGCGGTCGTAACCGGGCGCCGGCGCGAGGAACTTCACCTTGTCGAGCTTGCTCCACGGCGCGTTGCCCGCCGTGCCGAAAAGCATCAGCTGGACGAGCAGGTCGTACATCAGATTCAAGCTCGAATTGCCGCCGATCGTGATGTTTGCGGGATCAAGGTTGAGCAGCTTGCCGAAAAATTCGCGCATTTCGGGGATCCCGTCGAGCACGCCGTAGTTGCGGGCGTCGATACCCGCCGCCGTGCGCGTCGTTTCCAGTTTGTCGAGCGCGCCGTTGCAAAGATCGAGCTGGCTCGCCGCCGGTTTGCCGCGCGACATATCCAGTTTGAGGTTGCGCGACCGGTAGGATTCGTAAGACGCGCTGAGTTCGCGCTCCAATTGCCGGAGTTCCCCGGCGGAAAGTTCACTGACTGCAGACATAATATATCCTTTTTAACGGTTTTTGATCTGATGATAGCACAAACGCTTAATATACAGCCGAAAGACGTTTTTTTCAACCGCTTCCTTTATTTAAAGCTTCGCGCGCGCGTTTCGCCTTGCAAAAGCCGGGATACGGTGCTATTTTATAACGATAAAAGTTTTTTGCTTGCTACAAGGTCGAAAAATGAGTAATTTACTTGGCATAGACAATTTGGCGTCGCCCGACTATCTCGAGCGGGGATATTTGCGTCAATTACAGCTTCAGCGCCTGCAGCGCATCGTGCGTCACACCTACGACAACGTGGCGCTTTTTCGCAACCGCATGCAGGAGCGCGGTCTGACGCCCGACGACGTCAGGGAGCTTTCGGACTTGAGCAGATTGCCCTTTATGAAAAAGGTCGATTTGCGCGACAACTATCCTTTCGGACTCTTTGCGGTGCCGTTGTCGCAGATCGTCCGTCTGCACGCGTCGAGCGGCACGACCGGCAAACCGATCGTCGTCGCCTACACCAAAGAGGACATCGACGTCTGGATCGGCGCCGTGCGCCGCGCTTTCAACTGCTGCGGTTTGTCGAGCGAAGACATCATCCAGATTGCCTACGGATACGGACTTTTTACCGGCGGTCTCGGCGCTCACTACGGTGCGGAAGCGCTCGGCGCGACCGTGGTTCCGGCGAGCGGCGGCAATACCAAGCGTCAGGTGATGCTGATGCGCGATTTCGGCGTGACGGCGGTCTGCTGTACGCCGAGCTATTTCATCCATATGATCGAAGTCGCCGAAGCCGAGGGCGTGCCGCTGCCCGAGCAGAAAGTGCGCGTCGGCGTTTTCGGCGCGGAGCCGTGGTCGGAGGAAATGCGCCGTTACATCGAGGAAAAAGCCGGCATCGAAGCGTTTGACATCTACGGACTTTCCGAGATCATCGGGCCCGGCGTCGCCGTCGAATGCCACGAGCACAACGGCTTGCACATCTTTGAAGACCGCTTCTACCCCGAGATCATCGACCCCGACACCGGGGAAGTCCTGCCCGACGGCGAGACCGGCGAACTGGTCTTGACGACGTTGAGCAAATTCGCGATGCCGATGATCCGTTACCGGACGCGCGACATCACCCGGATCATTTCCGAACCTTGTCCGTGCGGGCGTACGCTCCGCCGGATCGGGCGGATCTCGAGCCGGAGCGACGATATGTTCATCATCCGCGGCGTCAACGTTTTCCCGTCGCAGATCGAGAGCGCGTTGCTCCAGGTGATCGGCGCCCCCAATTACAGCATCATTCTCTATACGGAAAACCGCGTCGACAACATCGAGATCGACGTCGAAGTCAATGCCGAGAGTTTCTCGGATCAGGTGCGCGAGATGGAGCAGTTGCGCCGCAAAATCGCCGCCGCCGTCGAATCGGTCATCGGTTTGCGCGTGCTGGTGAAACTGGTCGGTCCGCAACAGCTCCAGCGTAGCGAGGGCAAGGCGAAACGCGTTTTCGACAAGCGTGAAAAATAGCAATTTTAACGGCGGCTTGCCGCCATATCAGGGAGCAGAAAATATGAAGTGTGTGGTTCTTGCTTATCACAATATGGGATGCGCAGGCATTGAGTCGTTGCTGAAAGCGGGGTACGAGATCAGCGCGGTCTTTACCCATCGCGACAATCCGGCGGAAAACATATGGTTCGACTCGGTCGCCGAATTTTCCGGCAGGCACGGGATCCCCGTTTACGCGCCGGATTCGATCAACCATCCGGTCTGGGCGGCGCGCATCGCGGCAATGAAGCCCGATTTCATTTTCAGTTTTTACTACCGCGACGTCGTCCATTCCGAAATTCTGGCGATCCCGCGGCTCGGCGCGCTCAACTTGCACGGTTCGCTGCTGCCGAAATACCGCGGTCGCGTGCCGATCAACTGGGCGATCATCAACGGCGAAACCGAAGCCGGCGTGACGCTTCACTATATGACGCCGGAAGTCGACGCGGGCGACATCGTCGATCAGGAAAAAGTCGCGATTTCTCCGCGCGAAACGGCGAAATCGCTCTTTGACAAATCGGTCGCCGCCGCCAAGACGATGCTCGACCGCACGTTGCCGCTCCTCGCGGAGGGCAAGGCGAAACGCATTCGGCAAAATGAAGACGAAGCGACCGTTTTCCACGGTCGCAAACCCGCCGACGGCGAGATCGACTGGCAGCAGAGCGCCGTCGAGATCGATCGTCTGGTGCGCGCGGTGACCAAACCTTACCCCGGCGCATTCAGCTTCCTCGGCGACCGCAAGTGCTTTTTCTGGGCGACCGAACCGGTCGCCGGCGAAGGCGCTCCGGGAACGGTGCTTTCCGTCGATCCCTTTGTCATCGCCTGCGGCAAGGGCGCGCTGAAAGTCGACTACGCGCAGTTGGAAACCGGCGTCTATCAGTCGGGCGCGTTGCTCGCCGGCGAGGCGCACATTACGGTCAATATGCGCTTTAACCTCGATCCCGTCAAACTGCGCAAACAGAACCGCAAAAAGAATATTTTCATCCTCGGCATCAACGGCTTCATCGGCAGTCACATTTCCGACCGCTTGCTCGCTTCCGGCAAGTATGAAGTCTACGGTATGGACTTGCGGAGCAACTACGTCAAGCATCTGCTGGGCAATCCCAGTTTCCACTTCCACGAGGGCGACGTCACCATCGACCGCGAATACATCGAGTACCAGGTCAAAAAGGCGGACGTTGTACTGCCGCTGGTCGCGATCGCGACGCCGATCGAATACACCCGCAACCCGCTGCACGTCTTTGAACTCGACTTCGAGGAAAACCTCAAGGTGCTGCGGCTCTGCGTCAAATATCAGAAACGGATCATTTTTCCGTCGACCAGCGAAGTCTACGCGATGTGCGAAGACGAGCAGTTCGACGAGGAAAACTCGAAGCTCGTCACCGGGCCGATCCGGATGCAGCGCTGGATCTATTCCTGCAGCAAGCAGATGATGGATCGCGTCATTTACGCGTACGGCGCCAAGGGGTTGCTCGATTTCACGCTTTTCCGTCCCTTCAACTGGATCGGTTCGCGGCTCGACAGCCTCGCCGGCGCGCGCTTCGGCCGCAGTCGGGCGATCACGCAGATGATTCTCAATCTGGTGCAGGGCTCCCCGATCCAGCTCGTCGACGGCGGCGAGCAGAAACGCTGTTTCGTCGACATTTCCGAGGGCGTCGAGGCGCTTTACCGGATCATCGAAAACGAAAACGGCCGTTGCTCCGGCAAGATCATCAACATCGGCAACCCCGGCAACGAGGCGAGCGTCCGCGAAATGGCGGAAATGCTGGTGAAAAAATTTGAAGCGCACCCGCTGCGCAAGAACTTCCCGCCCTTCGCCGGATTTCAAGTGGTCGATTCCGGCTCCTTCTACGGCAAGGGCTATCAGGACGTTCAGCGCCGGACGCCGAAAATCGCCAACGCCAAAAAATATCTCGGCTGGGTACCCGTGATCCCGCTGGAAAAATCGATCGACGACACGCTCGATTTCTTCCTGAACGAAGCGATCCAGTCCGGTGAATACACCCGATGAGCAAACTGCTCGCATTGCGCATAGACGTCGATACGCTCCGCGGCACCGGCCGCGGCGTGCCGGCGTTGTGTGAATTGCTCGCCGATTTCAAGGTGCGCGGCACCTTTTACTTTTCCGTGGGGCCCGACAATATGGGGCGCCACTTGTGGCGGCTGTTGAAACCGCAGTTCCTCTGGAAAATGCTCCGCACCAATGCCGCCGGACTTTACGGCCCCGAGATCGTGCTGATGGGCACGGCGTGGCCGGGGATTAAGATCGGGCGCCATTGCCGCGCGGCGATCGCCGAGGCGGCAAAGATCCACGAAGTCGGCTTTCACGCGTGGGATCACCACTACACGCAGGCGAATCTGATGTCGATGGACGAAAAAAAGATCCGTCGCGAACTCGATCGCGGCCTCGCCGAATTGCGCGCAATCGCTGATATTTCGGTCGCCTCGTCCGCCGCACCCGGCTGGCGCGCCAATGACCTCTGGCTCAAGATCAAGGCGGAATATCCCTTTGTCTACAACAGCGACTGCCGCGGCAGAACGCCCTTTTTTCCGCTCGTCGGCACCGAGAAGCTTTCGCAGTTGCAGATTCCCGTCACGTTGCCCACTTACGACGAAGTGTTGGGGCGCAACGGCGTGACGGACGCTTCCTACAACGATTATCAACTTTCGCTTTTGCGCGAAAATGAACTCAACGTCCTGACGATCCACGCCGAGGCGGAAGGCGGTCGCTGTCGCGATCAGTTTGCCGCCTATCTGCGCGAAGCGTTGCGCCGCGGGTACCGGGTGATCACGCTGGGCGAGGCGGCGGAAATTTTTGCTCCGCACGCCGCCGCCGGCAGGATCGTCCTCGGGGATTTCCCCGGCAGAGAAGGAAAGCTCGCACTGCAAGATGGGGCCTTATAAAGAATCCAACCGCGCGGTTTTTTGGCGGATCTTGCTGCTCGTTGGCATCGCGGCGGCGATCCACTTGCCGTGGGTGCTCGCCGACCGGGAATTATTCCGGCAGGAGGGGCTGTACGCCGTCGAAGCATCGGAATTCCGATGGTCCGAAGGCGTCGTGACCGCGCACCGCGTCGCGCTGAAAAACGGTTTCCCGCTTTATCCCGTCGTCGTCAAATATGTGGCCAAGGCGACGCATTTGCCGATCGAAACTGCCATGCGTTCGATCGCCATCGCGATGCTCTTTGTGACGGCGATGGTGGTCTTTTTCGGCGCCAAAAGCGGGCGCGACGCCCGCGCCGGCATCGTCGCGGCGGCGATCTATCTCACCAGTCTGATCACGCTGGAAAAGGCGTGGGAGGGCAACCCCGTCACAATGAGCGCCTTTTTCCTCTTGCTGGCGCAGTTGCTCTTTTTCCATTACGGCATCCGGCGCGCCGATTGGAACCGGGCGTGGATCGCCGCCGGGATTTTCATGGGATTCGGCTTCTGGTGCGGCGGATTCAGGCTGTTGCTCTTTTTCATTTTTCCGATGTTCTTTTTCCGCCGGCCGCTCTCGATGAAAAGCAAATTTCACCACCCGGGATTCGTGATCGGCATCGTTTTTCTTGCGCTCGCCATCGCCGTTTGGGCGATTCCGCTCGCCGTCGCCTACCGGCAGATCCCCCTGGATTACCAGTTCTGGAGCCGGGGCACGGCATCGGAATTCTGGCGCAATTTCATCGTGTTCCCCTTCAAGTTGCTCGTTCAATTGATGCCGTGGACGCTGATCGCCTGGCTGCCCTTTTGTCCGGCGCTGCGCGATACCGACACGACGCCGATCTACGACCGCTATCTGCGGACTTTGGTGTTGCCCTGTTACGCGATCCTCTGGCTGGTGCCGGAATTTGATTCCCGCGAAATATTGTATATGCTGGGGCCGCTGGCGATCCTCTGCGGCAACGCCTATGCGCTCGGAATGCGCCGCTACGGGTTGAAATTGCGCAAGTATCTGGTGGTCTGCGAATATATCGCATTTGTGATCATCGCGCTGATAACGATGATGCTCTTTGCCCCGGAATGGTTGCTCGGTCACTTCGGCGAGATCGGGCGCACGTTGCGTTTCCGCGAAGCGCCGGAATTTTTCCGCATCCGGATCATCTGCTATACATTGGTGATCGCGTTGCTGATCTGGCTTCATATCGAACGCAAATACAACTCGATCGCGCGGACGTTGCTGTTGACGGCGGCGGTCATCGGCGTTTACTACAGCGGAATCCACATCCGCTATCTGCAGCAGGGCGACGAGAAACGCGTTTTCGGCAAGACGATCGCCGCGGCGATGCAAGGTCAGCCCAAAGGAAAGCTCTACAAAGCGCAGATCGCCGATCTCTATGGACCGCTCTATTATGCCAACGTGTCGGTCGTCAAACTGCCGAGTTTGGAAAATCTGCCCGAAGATGAGGACGTCGTCTATGTCCTCAGCGAAAACTTTTCGTTGCAGGGCGACCGCAGCTGGACTAATCTGCTGCCTCCCCAGTACACCTATCAGGGGCACGCCCTCGGGTTGTGGATGGGAACGCGCAACGAAAAAGATTAGAAAATAAAAAATTTTTTATAAAAATAGTTTAATATATAAAATAAAATCCGTTTTCATTTCGTTATCAGGTTGAACAGCGGGAAAGGATCCCCTGAAACCAGGAAAGGAAATGAAAATGAAAAAGCTCTTGATCGCATTCGTCGGTATTGCCACTTGCGCCGTGATGGCGGGCCCCCGGGGGTGTGGTGGTTGCGGTGGCAACAGCGGCGTCCGGCTGGCGACGGACATCGTCAACCTCGTCGGCGCCAGTTTGGATATTTTGGCGCCGCGCACGGCGGTCGTGGCAACGACGCCCGTCGTAACAACGCCCGTGGTGGCGGCGCCCGTCGTGGCAACGCCGGTTCTTTATCCGTGCTACCGCAGCTACTACAGCCCCTGCCATCGCCCCTGCCGGCCCTGTCCGCCGCCCCCGTGTCATCGCGGCGGTGGTCGCGGCGGCTGTGGCGGTGGCGGTCGCGGCGGTTGTGGCGGCGGAGGTCGTTGCCGGTAGAAAAAGCAATCGCAAAAAAAGGGGATCGCCGCAGACGTGATGGGGACAAGAGAGGGCTCATTTCGCCCTC
>DCFZ01000053.1 GCA_002314455.1 Lentisphaeria bacterium UBA1791
CATAAACCGTCGAAGAGGCAAAAATGTTTGATATAATATAACTCCCGGCGATGCAAATTGCAACAGCATTTTTGCCGCGGTTGAGAAAAAACAAAACTAAAAGAAATAGGAGTGCCATTCATACTTCATCGCTGGTAAAATTGCTCCATTGCGTGTATATTACGCTATCACACAAAAGCGAAACGAGTAAAAAAAGCGAAAAGCAGCAGCATGACCACAGAAAAATCTCCTTGCCCCGACGTCCGGCGGATCCCGATCGTCATTTCGCTGGATCAAAATTATTACTGGTATGTTAAAACGATGCTCAATTCGTTGTTCGAGAAAAGAAACGAACACGTCTTCTATGAGATCATCGCGCTGGTCAGAGGATTAAATGCCGGCGCAAAAGAGGATATCGCAAAGTACATTGCCTCAAAAGACAACGCCTCCATTCGCTTTATGGAAGTGCCGTCGGTCTATTTTGAAAAATATGATTTCCCGATCTATCCCTTGTCGGAAGCGGCGTATTACCGGTTGTTCATCCCCTCTCTGCTCCCGGAATACGAAAAGATTATCTACCTTGACATCGACATCATCGTTACCGGGGATATTGCGGAGCTTTACGATCAGGAGCTTGGGGATTGCTATCTTGCGGCGATCCCGGACATCCGATTCAACGCCGATGCGAATCTCCGGGACTATGCGGAAATTATTTTGGGATTGCCGAAAACGCAACCCTATTTCAACTCCGGAATTCTCGTGATGAATCTGCGGCAATGCCGCGAAGACAGGATGGAGGAAAAATTCCTGAATCTTCTCGGCACATTGAAATCTATCCAATATCACGACCAGTGCATTCTGAATGCCGGTTGCTTTGAAAAAACGTTGCTTCTGGACTACGGCTGGAACTTTCAGCTGTTTGATTTGGATTATCTGATCGATCCGGCGGCGTTCCGCGGCGACGTCAAAATCGTTCATTACCTTGCCGAAAAACCGTGGCGGCATCCGAAACACCCGAATGCGCAACTGTGGTGGAAATACCATGTGCCCGCTCAAGGTTCTGCACCGGTCACCTACTCGCTTACCGACGCTTTCACGCGCCTTACGGTCAACACCGACAAGTAACACGACTTTTCAAAATTTTCTCGTTTCCGGGTTTGGGGATTTCCGCCTGCCTTTGCCACCCTGCTCCGAAATAAAAACGCCGCCACCGGAAGGGGTGGCGGCTCGGGTAAAGCCCCTTTGGTCTACTCCGCAAGATTCAGGAAAGGCTGGTTCTTTGCGCCCTGCTGATTGAATTTCAATGCGCCGGGGCAGTTGTCCTCGTCTTTCCATCCCCAGTAAAACATATTTCTCCATTCGACGGTACCGCACCCGTCGTAGATTGTCATATGTTCCGCGCTCTTGACGAAAGAGCCTTCGGATACAAGCAGACGGCCATCCGTATGCTTGATGATTGTGATGTTGTCCAACTTGTACTTCGTGTTGCTGAAATAACTGCAGCCGAGCAACCGGGTTTCCGCGCCGTGGATCTCGTATCCGATCACGCCGGTGTCGGCGTAGCAGTCGCGCAGGATGGTCGAACTTCCGGCTTTTCCGATGCGGAAATTGACGGAGTCTTTCAGCATTTCGCACGGTTCGCCGGGTTTGAGCGGCGGTAACAGTCCGCCCCAGACATGGCAACGGGTGAGACGATTGGAACCACCGCTTTGAATGTCGAAGCCAATGGTATAGTCGATGGCGTGGCAATCGGTGTAGTGGCTGTCTCCGCCATTGATGAGATAGGCGGTGTTGCCGGCAAGACCGGACATCGTGCATTTCGCATAGAGGTTGTTGCAAACGATCTCGCATCCTTTGTCGACCCGCAATCCGCAACCTTTGCCATTCAGCAAGATCAGGTCGGACAAGGTGTAATGGTAGTAGAAATTTTTGATATTCAGGCACGAAGCCATACCGTTGCCATCAATTGTGCCACCATGCATAAAACTGCCGCAGTCGCCTTTGGGTCTTTTCCGATCGTAAATGGTAAGTACGAAGTCCATCGGCGCGACCGCTTTGAGAATTGCGTTCTTATTCAACTCCAGCGAGCAGTTGTTGCTGATGACAATCGGCGTGGCAATGTTATAGGTTCCGCGCGGAATCGTCAGGACACCATTGGGCGTCGCCTCGATGGCGCGCACAATACGCGGAGAATCATCCTTTTCGCCCGCCAGCACGGGGAATTCGCAGAGCGAGTGATCGGCTTCTTCAAACGCTTGTGCAAAACAAGATCCGTCAACGCATCGGCTTCTTCCTGACCAATGATATACATGATTTCAACTCCCTGTTGTTTTCCATCGCAAAATGCATTCTTTAAATATACCATAGAACCTGCGTTTTTTCAAAACGGTTTTCCGCATCGGTTGCAAATTTCGTCAACAACTGGTATTCACGTCTTTTATTTGCAAAATATGCGGTTCCGCAGTATATTACGGCCATTATACTATAATCACGGAATCTTTTACTATGGAAAATCTTGATATTTACATCGCCATCATGGCGTGCATATTGCTGTTGGGCGTCGCACTGAACCGCTTTTCAAAATTTTTGAAAATGCCGATCCTGATCTGCTTTCTCGGCGTCGGGATCCTGTTTGGGCAACACGGATTGAACATCTTTCCGCCGGTCACCATGCAGCAAGTTCAAGTTTTCGGCGAGATCGCGCTGGCGTACATCATGTTTTCCGGCGGGTTGCAGACCTCGTTCAGTTCGATCAGAAAAGTTCTGGTCACGGGGACGATCCTTTCCACCATCGGTGTCATCCTTACTGCATTGCTGCTCGGATTTTTCACTTTCTGGTTGAGCCATTCGCCCGATTACCACACGATCGACCTGCCGACGGCGATCCTGATCGGGGCGATCTTTTCCTCGACCGACGCCGCCGCCGTCTTTGCGATCCTGCGCGGTCAGAAAGCCGCGATCAGCCCCAAACTGCAGAGCCTTCTGGAATATGAATCCGGCAGCAACGATCCGGCGGCATTTTTGCTGACGTCGATCATGCTGGAGATCATCTGGACCGGCAACGCGCTCAACGTGCAGAGCATCTCGGGGCATATCGCGCTGGGCATTCTCTGGGGGCTCGGAATCGGGTCGGCAGTCGGGTTGCTTTTCGGCCTTTTCGGACAATGGTTCTACAACTGGATCCACAACTTTTTGGAGTACAACGGGTTGCGGTTTGTCGTCGCGATCGCCATCGTGTTGCTCTGCTTCGCCTGTACGAAGGCGATCTTTCAAGCCAACGCATTGATGGCGTGCTATGTAGCGGGCATCACGATGGGGAATCTGCGCTTTAACTTCAAGCAGAGTTTCTGCAACTTTCAGGACGGCATTTCCTGGCTGATGCAGATTATGCTCTTTACGATCCTCGGTTCCTTTTTCGATTACCGGATGTTTTTTTCGCTCGACACGCTGGTCCCCGCGTTGACCTTTGCCATCGCGCTGATGTTCGTGATCCGACCGGTCGTGGTGATGCTCTGCATGATCAAAAGCCCCTTCTCGATGCGGGAAAGGATCTTTACCAGCTGGGTCGGAATTCGCGGTTCCGCCCCGATCATGCTCGCCGCGCTCGCGCTCGCCACGCTGCCCGAAGACCACGCGGTCGGGCCGCAGGCGCTCTTTTACGTCGTTTTCGTCGTCGTACTGCTCTCGATCCTGCTTCAAGGCTCGACGCTGATGTGGGTGGCGAAAAAATTGAAACTGATGTTGCCGTATGAGGAAAAGGAGGAACTGCCCTTTTCCTACGATGAAAAATCCGACGGGCGCGAGATGTATCTCTTTTCGATCGCCAGAGATTCGGTTTTGGTCGACCGGAAATTAAGCGAGTGCACGCTGGAAAACGGCCCCGTTCTCCTGATGATCAAACGCGGGAATCAATACCTCCAGCCGCACCCCGACTTCAGACTGCAGGCCGGCGATGCGTTGAGCTTCATCGGTCCCCGCGAGGCGATGCAGCAACTGCATCAGGAATACTTCCCGCAGGAACCCTACGACTCGCTGATGACTTTCCGCCAGGCGTGGAAAAAATTGATGAAAAAGTATCGGCATCGCAATCCGCACCAAAAGTAAACTTTGGTCGCTTCCATAAAACGAGGCGGTCGCTTACCTTTGCTTGAAAAACCCGCCATTCCGTTATATGTTATAGTTAAATTGGAAAAACACTTTTTTCGCAAGAGGCATATATGGACTTTTCAAAACTTCTTCAAAGCGAAAGTACGGCGCAGTGGACCAAGGACGTAATCGCCAAACTTGCGCCTTACCCCTACCTTGCCGACATCATCATCGTCGTGCTGGCGTTGCTCATCTCGGCGGCGCTGGGGTTGATGCTCTTTTTCCTCCTGCAACGCATATTGATCCGTTTTTACCGGAAACACTGCACCTTGAGTCCGGAACTTGTGCAGTGCATCCGCAAGATGACTTTTGCGTTCGCCAACTGTCTGCCGCTTTACGCGATTGTCTACTGCGTATGGGTCGACGGCATCCACGAGTGGATCGCCATTCTGGTGATGAAAATGACGATGGCGCTTTTCGTTTTTTCGCTGACCGTCGCGCTGACCCACGCGATCAAAACATTCGGGTTGTGGTACAAGCAGCAGCGCAATGCGGAGCAACGCCCCATTGACGGATTGCTGAAAGTTTCGGTCATTTTCGTCTGGACGGGCGCGATCATCATTTTGATTTCCGCGTTGCTGGATAAAAGTCCGCTTTATCTGCTTTCCGGCCTTGGCGCGATCGCAGCGGTACTGCTGTTGATCTTTCAGCAGACGCTGCTCTCGCTGGTCGCCAGTGTCCAAGTCAACGCCGAGCATCTCGTCGAGATCGGCGACTGGATCGTGATGGAGTCCAACCACGTCGACGGCATTGTGCTTGAGATTTCGCTGCACACGTTGAAAGTCCGCAACTGGGATCGGACGGTGGTCTGCGTGCCGGTCTGCGATCTCGTCAACAAATCTTTCATCAATTACAGCGTCATGCAACGAGGCGGCGGCCGCCGCATCAAACGCGCCATCTGGATCGACCAGCGGAGCATCCGCTTTTTGAGCAAAGAGGAAGTCGATATGCTCAAAGGCTTTGACCTGTTGAAAGATTACCTCGAAAGCAAGGAAGCGGAAATCGCGACCTACAACACGGGCCGCTCGCAATTCAACACCCGGCATCTGACCAACCTCGGCACCTTCCGCATGTACGCGATGCGTTATCTCGAGCAGAATCCCAATATCCGCACCGACATGCCGCTGATGGTTCGCGAACGCGAGCCCGGCAGTACCGGCATCGCGCTTGAAATCTACTGCTTTTCCAAGGAAGTGACGTGGATTCCCTACGAAAGGGTGCAGTCGGATATCATCGAGCATCTGCTGGCAGTTCTGCCGAGTTTCCGTTTGCGCGTCTTTCAGGAATGCAGCGACATCTATCAGGAAATCGGCAATCAGGTCGATGTCGTGGGCGGAGCGTTCCGCTTCGATCACTACAAAAATCCGGTTTACCCGGACAACAGCGAAGATTCCGAACTTTTCGACCGCTGAACGGCGTTTGCAAATTCAAAATCAGACTATCGTAATTCAAGGAAGATACGATCCATGAAAGAATTCATCCAAAAAGAAAAAGATTGTTTCATCCTTACGACGGATGACCTTGTCCTGCATATCGACGCCGCCAATGGTTGCGTCCGCCAAGCGGCCGTGCGCAACGGCGACGCCGAGGAAGTCTGGGAAGCCTACGCCGGCGACGTTTCGGTGCGCGACGATTTGCTCGGCTTCACCTTTGGCCGCGACGTTCAGTCAATGGCGCAGTGCGGCATTGAAAACGACGCGCTGGTCATTCACAAAACGTTTTGCGGTGCGCCGTGGGTGCTGACCGAAAGCTACCGCAAAGAGGGCAACGCGCTCGCGTGGGAAGCGGTCGTTTCGATGAGCGAGGGCAAGTTCCGCTCCTGCGCGATCAGCTGGAATCTGCCGTGGCCGCAACCCGTCTTTGAATGCAACGTCTGGGCGCCGTGCGGCGGTATGCCCACGCCGCTTTTCCGCCTTTCGGGGCGCACGTTCGAGTACGGCGAAGTCACCAGCGGCATCGGACTGCCGGCATTGGTGACCTACAACGAAAAGCGCGACATCGGCATTGCGCTCGCCATGCCGTTTGATTATCAGACGCCGCGTTTCCGCTTCAAAATGGGCTTCCGCGATCCCGATCTCGCGGCGGAATTCGACTTCCTCGCGCTCTCGGCAGATCACGCGGCAAAGGCGAAACTGCTGTTGTGCGGTACGTGCGGTCACTGGCGCCCCGCGCTGGGGCGGCTTTACGAACGCTACCGGGAATACTTTGAACCGCAATCGGAAACCATCGACGCCCTTTGGGGCGGTCACATCTGCGGCACCTTTCACGAAAAGGAAGACGCCGTCAAGGATATGACGCGGCTCGGGATCAAGTGGTACGAAGTGCATGGTCACTTCCCCGCGTACGGCAATTATCACCCCGAGGGGATGAAAACGTGGCGGAGCGGTCACTTCCTCGACAATACGGAAATGATCAGCGTCGACACGGTGCACGAAACCATTGATCTTTTGCATCGCAACGGCGTTGCCGCATTTCCCTATATCCAGATCAACGGCGACGGCGATGCGAAATTGTTGCCCCCCGAAATGGAATCGTGCCGCATTTGCAACCGCCGCGGCGACACTTGGGGCGGCTGGCCGGGCACGCTGATGATGAATGCGCGCCTGGACAATCCTTTCGGCAAGGACATCGTCCGGCAGATTGACGGTTTCTGCGAGCGCTATGCCGAGATGGACGGGGCGTTTCTCGATCAGTCCGGCTACAATTTCATCGATACGGCGCACGACGATCACATCACGGCGATCGACAACCGCCCCGCCAGCATGACGGGCTTCGCCTACTTCCCGCATCTGGAGCATCTTTCCAAAAATCTGCACCCCAAAAAATCGATCATCGCCAACGGCGCGTTCGGCATCGGTCTGGCGAAGCATCTGGATGGATTCATGAACGAGGGCGACAGCGAGATCCTCGAATCGCACCAATACTACGCGCTGGGCAGAAAGCCGATTTTTCTCTTGGTCTACGACACGAACGACATCTGCATTGAAATCATGTTTCAGAGCGCGCTGCTGCACGCGGCGGGCTTCGCGAGCTATCCCGCGGCAATGCCGTCGCGCGATCTATACGACAAGTATATGCCGCTCGTGCAAAAGCTCTATCGCCGCCGCTGGATCTTCGACAAGGATCCGATCAAAGTGCCCGCGGGCTTCAAGGGAAACATTTTCCGCGGTGAGACGGGTTCGCTTCTGATCCCGCTCGTAAGGAGTCTTTCGCGCGTCGGCGCCCGCAGCGCGGCAGCGGAGGAAAAACTTGAAATTTCCGTTCCCGGCGCGGAAAAGTTTACCCGTTGTACGCTTTCCCAGCCGGGCAAGCCGGACGTCGCGCTAAATGCAACTGTCGGCGACAACAACCGTCTTGCGATCGAACTTGTGCCGGAAATGACGGCAGGGGTGATCGAACTTGCCTTTTAAGACCGCGCGTTTTCAAGCGGGGCGCAGGGGAAAATCCCCTGCCCCCTTTTTTTGTCTACCTGACGCGCAGGACAAGCGGCGCGTAACAGGCAACTTGCGCATCGACGATGATCCCGTCGGCATTCTGCGTGAAGTTGAGCTTCTTATAGATGCCGTCGCAGTCGAGAAATTCCACAGAATTGACCTTTTTTTCCGTGCGCAGATCGACCTCGGTCATCGCGTCGAAGCTCAAGTTGACGAGCGCGAGCAAATATCCCCCCTGATCGTGTTTGCCGCAACGCAGGCATACCGGCTGATCTTCGCCGATGTAAAACGGCACCAATTCGGGATCGAGGCGGCGGAAAAGCTTCACATACAGGCGTTTGAGTTCCGGCCATTCGTCGTTGACGCGCGAAACGCCGACCGCCATCGCGCGGGTGGCGACGGTGCCGCCGTAGGGATTTTGGTAAACAATCATACCGGGACCGAGCTTGGCGCCCAGATTTTCCGCGCCCTCGCCGGGGATGACTTGAGTCCAGACTTCCGCCTTGGGCGAAACTTGCGTCAGATTGGGCACCTTGCCGTTGGATTCAAAGTAGATCCGGTGTTTTTTACCCGTACACTCAACCTCCATCCAAGGGTAGGATTCCTCCACTTTGGGCACACAGCCGAGGTAATCCGCCATACCGCGGCGGGCAATCTCAAGCGCGGCGTAACCGTCGACGACCGCCTTGCCGCTCAAAACGCGCTTCATTTCCTGATCGGTCATCGCCTTGGCGATCTGATCGTTGACGAGGTAGACGCGGTCACCGCCGATGAAGTCATACTGCGCGGGAATGCCGTAGCGGTTGAGCTGCAACACCTGCATATCCATCACGAAGCCGACGCCGCTTGAAGTGTGCGTCGCATTGAAGCGCTCTTTTTCGTTGATGATCGGCGTCGTCGGGCCCAGCCACGTGATGTGCGGCATTTCCGCAAGCAACGCATTGTAAAACCCCTGATTCTTTTTGATGATCGCTTCGTATTCGCGGTTGGATTCCTGAACGTCCTTGTTGAGCAGATTATAGAGCCAGAGTTTCGCGCCGCTCATCCCGTAGAGGATGCCGCCCGTGATGTGGCTGTGCATGCTGATCGCGCTCTTGGAAAAACGGTGGCGGTTGAGCGTGTCGCTCTCGTCGAGCAAATGATCGACCTCGCCCGCCATCTTGGCGGCGTAGGCGCCGCGGTACATCACGATGTTGAACTGCTGCGGCTCAAGTTCCTGAAAATTGGCGTTGTGAATGCGCAAAAAGGATTCGTTTTTGCCGGCGAGCGCGCGGGCGATGTCGCCCGCCATAATGTTTTCAGCGCCGCCCGAGCAGTAGCCGCAGGGGATCGAGGGGTCGACTTCGTCGATCGCGTCGCGGATGAGTTTCGCGTGGGCGAGAAGCGTCTCGCGGCGTACTTGCTCGTAAATCTGAACGCAGGGATCGTCGGCGGACGCCTTTTCAAGGTAGGCGACAAGTTCGCGGTCGTTGGCGAATTTGCGCGGCATTCTCTCGTTGTAGATCTTCATATGGATCGGGCAGAAGCACTCCGCGCCGTAGGCGCTGTTGTTGACCATGCGGAAATCGTCGTCCATCAAGAAGAATGCGGGGCTTTGTTTCGCAAAGAGCACGATCGCATCGTGGATGTGTTTGCGGAATTTCGGATCGGCAAGGCACATGCGGAAATTGGTTTCGCCCAACTGATTGACGGTGTACTGCATCGGCTCGTAGGTCATTTTGATGCAGGTTTTCCACCCCTGACCGACCGAAGTCGTGATGAGGATGCCGGGTTTGACCGCGCTTCCTTCCAAGCCCGCTTTCAATTTGCCGAAAGCGGCGGCGTCCATCGCCGTCATTTCAAGGCGGCGGCTCGGGTAAATCATAAATAAATACGCAGGGCGGTCGACCGAAGTCGCGGCGTAGGCGCGCTTGGCGTCTTCGATCATAAAGTCGATGGCGTCGGGGTAGAAGTTGTTGATGCTGATGAAAAGCATCTTTTTGGCGTCGCTATTGGCGAGCACCGGAGAATTTTCCACCGTCGGCACAACTTTGCTCTGACAACCGGCGACACCGAGCGTCATTGCCGCGACCAGCGCGGCATTCAACCACATCGTTTTCATATTTCAAGCCCCTTTTTTGTGTAAAAAATAACGCACATGGTTTACTATACCACAAGTTGCCTGAGTTTGCAAGCGGCGATGCCGATTCAGCGGTTCGATTTCCGGCTTTGGCGGAAAAAGAGCCGGATTACGACGACGGCGGTCATCAATGCGAGCGCGGTGCAAAGATAAAAGGGCGTGGCGCTGACCCGGCGCGAAGCGGTCATAGCGACGCCGAGTCCGCAAAGCGACATCACGCCGATGACGGATTCGTTGATCGAAGCGTATCGCCCTTCTTTGCCCAAATGGACGAGTCCGTGAAACGTCGCGTAGCAGAGGATCGCGCCATAGGCGATGCCGAAAAGAGCGCCACCGAGGTAAAATCCCCACGCCGTGCGCAAAAAGCCGAAGCACAGCAATGCGCACAGCAACAGCGCGAAGATCGCAAAAAGCGAACTTGCGCGGTACATCCAATAGCGCGAGCGCGCCAGCAAAAATGCGGTGATGCAACTGGTCAAGCCGACAAAAGCCAGCGCATTGCCGCACTCCTTTTCGCTGAAGCCGATGCAGACGCCGTGAAAGGGCACGTTGTTGTTGATCATCGCACTGCAGACCGAGAGCAATCCGGCGAGGATCCAGCCGGTCACGACGAGATTGGGACGACCTTCGTAATGGGCGGCGAAATTGCCGAAACCGCCTTCGGTCGCACCGGCTTTCGCCTCGGGGAAACACCGGTCGACGACCGGCGGCAGCGTCATCATCACCACACCGACGGCGATGGCGAGCGCCATGCAGAAATTAAGACCGATGTTCGCGCAGATCGCGGAAGCGGCGGCAATGCCGAGCCCCGCCATCACGACGTAGGTGGAGGCGGCTTTCATCGTGCCGCCGTGGGGAGACCACGTTTTCAACCGCTTGATCAAAATCTGCGACGGCACGGCGTAGAGCGCGGCGGACAAGCCGTTGAGCGAACGGCAGATTGCAAGCAGTAAATAGGAATGGCAAAAAAGCGAGATCAAGCCGGTTGCGACGATGACGACGCCGCTCAACTGGATGATCTTTGCCGCGTTTCTTTCTGAAACCAAACGCCCGACGACAAACGAGCAAAGGGCGTAAAAGACGCTCCACCCGACGCCGGGAAGCATCACTTCCCACCCCTGATACCCCTGAACGGAAAGTTTATAGATGATGACAAACGTGATCCCGTAGGCGGAAAATCCGTAAAACGCCGGCGTCGCATAGGTGATCCGGCGCAGTAAATCGGCAAACATAAAAGTGCGCTCCTGAAGTTGAAACTATTTATAATATAGCATCGGGCGCAGTATAAAAAAAGCGCTTTTGCGCCATTTTATTGCAACATCCGGCAAACTTTTCTTGCAGAGCGCTTTTTTCCGGATTATATTACCAAAGTAATTATTCACACCATAAAAGATGAGGTAAAGCGATGAATATTCTGCCAAAAATCTTCCTTCTCATCGGCGGACTTTCCGCCGTCAGTTGTCTTGCCGTTCCGGCGGAAAAAGAATCGCCCTTCATCGCCGCGACGTTCAACGTCCGCGTCGACGTCGACAAATCCCCCTACACGTGGGCGGAGCGGCTGCCGCGGTGCAGAGAAATCATTCAAAAGAACAACATCGACATCCTCGGCTTGCAGGAACCGAGGATCGAGCAACTCGAAAGCCTCGTCGAAAATTCAGCGTACGACTACATCGGCGGCGGCCGCGAAGATTTCAAGCGCAAGGGGGAATTCAGTTGCATCCTCTACCGCAGATCGCGTTTCACTTGTCTGCAAAGCGGCACGTTCGGGCTCTCGGAAACGCCGGATCAGCCCGGCGTGCGTTCGTGGGGCAGCGCCTGCCCGCGCATCGCGACGTGGGGGCTCTTTCGCGACAAGGCGACGGGCAAGGAATTCATCTATTACAACACCCACTTGGATCACCGCAGTGAACTCGCCCGGTGCGAGGGGATCAGACAACTGGTCGCCCACGCGAAAAAATACGCGACCGGCAAACCGATCATGATCTCGGGGGATTTCAACGCCTACCCGGATTCGGAAACCTACCGGACCGCGCAATCGCTGCTTCGCGACAGCAATACAATCTCGTTGACGCCGCACACGGGCCCCGCCAACACCTTTCACAACTGGGGCAAAGGCAAGGCCACCCGACCGATCGATTTCATCTTTGTTTCCGACGAATTTCAGGTGCAGAGCCACCGCACGGACGATCGTCTGGTCGACGGCAAGTACGCTTCCGACCACTTCCCCGTCGTCGTCACGCTGACGCTCCGCTGATTGCTTCGGGCGCGCCGCGGGCGGCTATTTCGTCAGGATGATCAGCGATTTCGGCGCGACGCGCGTCGGCATTTTGCCGTCGAGCAAAGTCGTTTTGCCGTTTGCCGTCAGCGAATAAGGCCGGAAATCAGCAGGCACTTTGGCGTGGAAATCGTCGACGCCGTCCCAGAAGAAAAACGCCGCCGTTTTGTCGCTGATCCAGCTCGTGCCAAACGCCGTTTCGCGGATAAAGGGCATTCCGCCCGCGAGCAACTGATTGATCGGCCGCACGAAAGCAAGTTCCTCGTCGATCAATTTTTGCGCCCCGACGAAATCGTCGAAATCAAAGACTTTGCCGTCGAGGAAAAGCGGCGTAAAGATATCGTACATCGCCAGCCGGAAGTGGTCGCAGCGGAAGCCCGCCGCGTCGATCTGCGCCCCGATCATCGCAAATTCGTTGCCGACAGGCTTGTAGTAATCGTTCTCGCGGAAAATGTAGCCGTCCACGACGCAGGGATTCATCCCCTCGGTCACCACCCAGCCGCCGAAATCGAAGTGCTTTTGGAAAATTTTCATCTGCCCGTCGAGCGCGATCGGCGAAGTCGGCGTGCCGAAGTTGACACCGCTTGACGCCGCGCCGCCCATATCGTACCAGACCGAACCGAGTCCCTGCTGAAACATCCCTTCGACGACGCAGAGGTGCCACTTGACGAATTCGGCGTTGTTGACGTCGCCGATGCGGAAGTGGTCAAAGTAGGTCGCAAGGTTGCCCTTTTCGTCCTTCAAGTACCATTCGGGGTGTTCCAAGACCGTCGGCGAATCACCGGGCGAGTGACAGCAGGCAAACCACGTATAGCCTTTCATGCCGTACTTTTTGGGAATGCCGAGATATTCCAAAACGCTGTCGTCGGCAAATTGCTCCATCTCGGTCGGCACGCTGGTCAGGCGGAAAAAGTCGTACCCCGCCTTGGCGGCGAAACCGGCGACCGCTTCGGTTTCCTCCCGGTTGCAGGTGTTGCGGTGACCGGCGACCGGCCGCGCAAAGGTTTCAGGAAATCCCGCCTTGGCGCGCAACGTCTTGCGTAAAAATTGATAGGCGGCGATCCAGTCGTTGCTCGTGTTGTATTTGGCGTCGCCGATCATCTGCCAGTAAACGGGCGTCGACTGCGGCGCATTGACGCGGCCGAAGCGGAAAGTCGCCCTGCCCCGGGCAAGTTTACTGCCTTTGTAAGCGTGGTACTCGAGCGCCGTCGATTGGACTTCGGCGACGAATTCAAACAAGACCGCGTCGTCGCCCTCCAGCCAGCCGAAAGGCTGACCGTCGCTGAAAAAGCCCCATCTCCGGGTGTCGGCGTCGACCTTGCCCGTCATATCGTATTCGACGTAGCCGCGCGGCATCTGATAACAGGCGAAGCGGCGGAAACGCCGGTTGGCAAGATCGACCTGATAGGTGATCGCGATCTCGGCGAGCAAGTGATTGGGCAGTTTCGTCAGCGCGACCTGCTGACCGATGCCGGCAAAGCGCCGGCCGTCGATTTCCGCCTCGCCGGTCACGAATTTCCAGGTGTAGGCGCTGCCGTCGTTGGCGACGACTTCGATCGTCGCCGCGTCGCCGCCGGTAAGTTTCGCGACCTTCCAGAGCGCCGTCGAGCGGCGCGCCGCCGTTTTGACGCCGACCGCTTCGGCGGTCAGGGAATCGACCTTATCCGCCTTTTGCGGAAAGGCGATCTGCGGGATCCGCATATTTTGAATGTACGGTTTTTTCGCCCCGGGGTAGAAAACATCGACTTTGTCGCCGTGGACAAAAATTTTGTACCCGTTGCTGAAAAAGAACGTGTTGTCTTTCAATTCGACGCGCGCGGGCACTTGTTTCATCTGAAACACGGGCGCCGTCAATTCGACGTCGGCCCGGGCGATCGTTTCGGGCGTCAATTCCTGCACGTACTTTTTGAGCGTTTTATCGAGATCGACGCGGGAATCGATCGCGCCCAAACCGGCGATCGCGGAAACGAGGCGCGTCGCATACGCCCAGGTGTAGAGCTGACGCGACTGCGGCAGACGGTTGTATTCGGCGTTCCAGTAAATCACCTTGCCCTTGCCGTAGGCTTTTTCGGCGAGGTAGACGCCGATTGCGTGATTGCCCTCGTCGGTGATCGCGGAAAGCATTTTTGCGTTTTTTGCCAGCGCGACGTTGCGGAACCCGGTGAAAAGCTTCCACCTTTCAGGGAGCGCCGCAAACATTTTTTCCTGCGGGCGTTGCGCATAAAAATCGCCCGCGTCGATCATTTCCATCTCGTCGGAACCGGTACAGCGCACGACGGGCATCAGATCGCCGAGCGTTTCCGGCACGTTGAAAGTCACAATGAGTGCGCCGCCCGCCGAAACGAATTTTTTCAGTTTTTCGACGCGCTCCGGCGTAAAAAGCTTCGTCTGATTTTCGGGACTCATCAAATTGACGAAAACGACCTTGTAGCTCGCGAGGTTGTCGAATTCCGGCGTGATGCCGTCGAGCGGCTCGGGTTCGCGCGGATCGTCGGGGGTGATCTTGATGCTCGCCCCGCTCAAGCCCGCGAGGTAAACGCCGTTGAGCAGATTGACGCGGTAGCCCGCCTGAATGAAAATTTTGGCAAAATCGTTGGCGAGCCACGGCCGCCCGCCGCACAAAAGGAGCATTTCCGGGCCTTTTCCGGTCGACTCCGGACGCCGGTACATACCCTCCAAGACCTGCCCTTTCTGATAAAGTTTTTCCAATTCCTTGCTTTGCGGGGCGGAAAAAACGCTGAATGCGACAAAAATGGTCAAGAGCGGGGTCAAAAAAGTTTTCATAAAAAGCACTCTCCTTTGCACTTTTAACCTACATCCATTTTACGCAAAGTAAAGGTCAATATCGTGCTTTGGATGATAAAATTGTGCCGTTTTTACCGCGGCTTGTTTTCTTCCCGGTAGGCGCGGGGGGAAACGCCGGAAAACTTTTTGAAGCTGCGCGTGAAGTCGATCGCCGAGGCGAAACGGCAGGTGTACTGGATCTCCTTGATGCGCATCGCCGTGCCGCGCAGCATTTCGGCGGCGCGGAGCATCCGCTCGCGGGCGAGGTATTCGCGCGGCGTATGATCGAATTTTTCGCGGAAAAGCCGCCGCAGATGGTCGGTCGTGATCGCGCGTTCGCGGGCGATCTCGTCAAAGTCGTAGTCGGCAAAGGGTTCGCCGCGCAACTGCGATGCGAGTAAACTCAATTCGTAGGGATCGGCGGCGCGATCTTCCGCCTTGCGTCCCGCACGGAAACCGAGGGCGATCATCGTTTCCATCAAGGCGACCATATCGGGGTGGTTGACCTCGGGATCGCTCCGGTAAAGGCGCATCAGATGGAGAAAATCTTCCGCCATTTCCGCGGGATCGACCGGGCGGAACATCCCGGCGGGAAACATCGCGTCGAGCGCGTCGAGCATCCGGCAACTGCGCGCGCCGGAAAAATCGACGTAAAGATGTTCGATCTTGCCGTTGGCTGAAGTCAGAAACCGGAAATGATCCCCCTCCTTGAGCCAGAAACAGGCGGGCGCTTCCAGCGCGATCTTGCGCCCCGCTCTTTCCACCACCAGATGTCCGGTGCGGATAAATTCAAAGGAATTGCTTTCCGTCACCATCTCGTCGCTGCGCCAGTTGTCGAGCCAATGGTGCAAAACAATGCGGAAAATAAGATCGTCAAAGTAATTTTTCATTCTGGAACTCCTGTTTTTACCATAACACGGAAAATCAGAATTTTCCATCTTTTTTGATAAAAAATGTCGACTTTTGATAACAATTACCCAAAAATGTCAATTGCAATTTCATCCGACGGGAGGTATGGTAAAGGCATGACGGAAATTTTTACCCTGCCGAAAAAAGGAGATATTGGAATGAAAAAACTCTTGACCGCACTTGCCATTGGCACTGCGCTCAGCGCTTTCGCCGGATTACGCGTCGGCGTCGCCGAAAAGGAACTGGATATCCCCCTTTTCGCGGAACTCTACGGCTACGGTCCCTACTGCGAACGCCGCCAGATGGAAATCCACGACCCATTGTACGTGCGCGCCTTTACGTTTTTTGACGGCAAAAAGCGTGCCGTCATCATCTACACCGACACTTGCTCGATCGACGACGCCTATGCCAAGGAAATGCGCGGCAAATTGGCGGCGACCTACACGCTCGATCCCGCCGGCATCGCCTTTGTCGCGACGCACACGCACAGCGGCCCCGCGCTGACGAGCCGCAACGTCGTTTCGTCGGGCATTCCTTCCCCCGAATTTCAGGAAACATGGAAGCGCGCCGTGATGGAAACGGTCAAAAGCGCCCTCGCCAACGAGGAGGAGATCGCCGAAGTGACGGCGGGCAAAGCCCCCTTGGCGAAGCCGGTCATGCGCAACCGCGTCGAACGTGAAAAGAACATCACCGATCCCGCGATCCGCTGGGTGAAATTCCGTCGCGCCGACGGCAGTGTCAAACTGCTGATCCACAATCACGCCGGTCACGGCATCTGCTGCAACGGCCCGATGTTCAAAGCGGTTTCCGCCGACTGGATGGGATGCGCCAATCAGATGATCAAGGAGAAAAAGCTCGCCGAAATGCCGCTTTTCCTCCTCGGAGCTTCCGGCGACATCAACCCGGTTTATACTTGTCTTGATACCAAGGACGCGCTCGGCAACGAAAAGACGGCGACCCCCTACATCGAAGACCTCGCTTCCGATTTGGAAAAGGGCGAAAAACTCGACGTTTCCACAATCAGCTACAAACTTGAAAACGTCGAAATGCCGACCGTCCGCCAGACCGGCGCCGAATTGCGCGCCGACGCGCAGGCGCTGCGCGACACCGACAACCGGTTGGGGAGCCACTACTGGGAGCGCAACGCCAACCGCCTCGACGAGATGGCATATCTCGTCGACCACGGCGTCGATTGCGGCAGACGGCTTGATTTCCAATTCATCAGGATCGGCGATTTCGGCATCTTTTTCGTGCCCGGCGAGCCTTACATCGAATTCGGCATCGATTTGCTCAAGCGCGCAAAAGTGAAATTTCCGCTCCTCGCGACGGTTGCCAACGGCAACGGGATGTACTTTTTCAGCGAGGCGATCGCCAAGCGCTACCCCAACGCGATGAGCAAGGACAACAAGGTTTTCGGCTTCTACGACGTTTATTTGTACATGCACATGCACAAATTCAAGTATCAGGACAACGTCGGCAGTTTTGTCGTCGATCAACTTTTGAAGCTGGAGGATCAATAAAATGCTTTATCTCGGTTGCGCGGAAGAAATCATCGACGTACCGCTCTTTGCCGAACTCTACGGCTACGGGCACTTTGACGGGCGCCGGAATCAGGGGAGCCAGGATCCCCTCTATGTGCGCGCCTACACATTTTTTGACGGCAAAAAACGCGCGCTCGTGATCTACAGCGACGTCTGCGTCACCGATACGGAAAGCGCCCGCACGATGCGCGCCGCGCTCGCCACGCGCTTCCGGCTCGATTCCGACGGCATCGCCTTTGTCGCGACGCACACGCACTGCGCGCCGCCCGTCGGCTATGGTTGCTACACCTTTGGCGTCACCGATCCGCTCTTTCAGGAAAACTGGCGCCGCGCCGTCCTCGCCGCCGCGGAAAAGGCGTTGCGCAGCGAAGAAGCGATCGCGAGTGTGACGGCGGGCAAAGCTCCCCTTGCCGCCCCGATCGGGCGCAACCGCGTCGAACGCGAAAAGAACGTCACCGATCCCGCGATCCGCTGGGTGAAATTTACCCGCGCCGACGGCAGCGTGAAAGTGCTTCTCCACAACCACGGCGTTCACGGCATTTCCAGCAACGGGTCAATGGTCAATTTCGCTTCCGCCGACTGGATGGGCTATGCCAATCGGTTGATCAAAGAGCAAAAACTTGCCGACATGCCCTTTTTCCTGCTCGGTCCCGCCGGCGACATCAACCCGACGCGCAGTTGCCTTGACGTCAAAAGCGCCAACGGCAATGAGTTTACGGCGACGCCTTATATGGAATACCTCGCCGCCGACCTCGACAAAGGCGAAAAGATCGACGTTTCGAGCGTTGATTTCAAATTTGCGACCGTGACGATGCCGACCGTTTTCCAGACGGCGGCGGAATTACGCGCCGATGCGCAGGCGTTGCGCGACACCGATGCGAAAATGAATGTCAACTACTGGGGCGTCGGCGCGAAGTACATCGACGAAATGGCGCTCCTCGCCGACAAAGGATGCGACCTCAGCGCCAAGCTCGATTTTCAGGTGATCAAAGTCGGCGACTTTGCGATCTACTTCGTGCCCGGCGAGCTTTACATCGGCCCCGGCAAGGAACTGCTCGCGCGCGCCAAGGCGAAATATCCCCTGATCGCAACGGTTGCCAACGCCGACGGCGGTTATTTCTTCGACGAAACCAGCGCCAAACGCTACCCCGATGCGATGAGCAAGGACGACAAGGTTTTCGGCTTCTACGAGATCTACGGCTATATGTATCGGCGCCAATTCAAGTACCGCGACAATGTCGCGCAATTTGTAATCAACCAACTCTTAACAATGGAGGAAATGTAATCATGTCTATGTCCGATCTCGCCATCAATGGCGGCAAACCAGTTTTCGACGGAAAAGTCGTTCTCAATGGCGACCGGGTCGTCTTTGAAGGCAAAGGCGCGATCGACCTCGCCCCCGCGTGGCCGATTCCCTACCCCGAAACCGAAGAGAAACTCATCGAAGTCTACCGCTCCGGCAAATGGGGCGGCGTCAAGAAGTATGAACAGCTTCTGATGGATGAATTTTCCAAATGGCAGGGCGCGAAATACTCCGCGTGGATGGCAAACGGCACGACGACGCTTGAATGCGCGCTTATCGCCCTCGGCGTCGGCCCCGGCGACGAGGTGATCGTGCCCGGCGTTTCGTGGATCGCCACCGCCGAAGTGCCGATCTACGTCGGCGCGACCCCCGTGATCGTCGATATCGACAAGGAAACTTTCTGCATTGATCCCGCAAAAATCGAAGAAGCGATCACCCCGCGCACCAAGGCGATCATCCCCGTCCACCTTTTCTCGTCGGTCGCCGACATGGACAAAATCAACGCCATCGCCAAAAAGCACAACCTTTTCGTCGTCGAGGACTGCGCCCACGCGCACGGCGCGAAACAACACGGCAAGGGCGTCGGCGCAATCGGCGACATCGGCAGTTTCAGCTTCCAGCTTTCCAAATTGATGACGGCGGGCGAAGGCGGCTGCTGCACGACCGACAACGAGGAATACTTCGACCGCGTTTTCCGCGCGAGCCACATCGGCAACACCCGCATTCACCCCGGCGTCAATCCGGAAATGGGCATGATCTGCCACCAGTACCGCTTCACCGATTTCCAGGCGGCGATCATCTACGATCAGCTCAAGCATCAGGATGAGCTCAAAGCCAAACGCAAAAAGTCCGCCGACCGCATCATGGAACTGCTCAAAAACACCCCGGGCATCGTCCAGCAGAAATCAAGTTGCGCAGACGACGATCGCGCCTATTACTTTTTCGCCATGCGCTTGTTGCTCGAACGCCTCAAGCCGGGCATCGACCGCAAGTTTTTGATGAAGGCGTTTCAGGCGGAAGGCGTTCTGCTTCACGAGGGGTGGGGCGCGCCGATCGTCGATATGGGGATGTGGAACGTTCCGCAGAATCTCTACGTCAAACATCCGACCCCCGTCTGCGAGGAAACGATGTATCAGAGCGGACTTTTCTCGATGGGCAACCTCTTGCTCGCCGACGACGCCGTCATCGACAAAGTGGCGGAGGGCATCGACAAAGTTATGCGCGAATGCGCCGAATAGAGAGGTGAAATTATGCCGAAATATGGTGTTGCCGACTACGGTATCAACGTCTGGGAAGGCGGTTGTTTCTGCGTTGAAAACCGCCTGAAAAAACTCAAGAAGATCGGTTACGACGGCATCGAATGGCTCAAGGGCGCCGACAGCGAGGAAGCCTTTGCCCACGCGGTGACCTTTCACAAGCTCGGAATGGATTTCACCAGCTGTGATATGGGCCGCCCCGAGTTGTCGTTGCGCTGCGCCTGCGCGTTCGGGAAAAAGTACGTCTGGATCCCGACCAAGGGCCGCGAGGTCAAGATCGACCTTTTCTGCCGCTACGCCAAGGAATTCTGCAGTGCCGCCAAAACTTACAATGTGATTGGCGCGTTGCACAACCACCTCGGTTGTTCGGTCGAGAGTCAGGAGGAGTTGGAATACTTCCTCAAGAAAGTGCCCGACGCCGGACTTCTGCTTGACATCGGCCACCTCGCCGGTGCGGGCGGCAACTGCATCGAGATCGTCGAAAAGTATTTCGACCGCCTCGTCGCGATCCACTTCAAGGGCGTCGAAGTGATCAACCCCAAAGGTTCGCTTGAAACGTGGTGGGAACGCTACCGCCTCTGCGGCCTTAAGGAAGATACGCTCGGCATCGACTTTGCCGGCATCGTGAAAGTGCTGAAAAAGCGCGGCTACGACAAGTGGCTGCTGATGGAGCACGACACGCATGTCCGCGATCCCTACAAGGATCTCGCCGACAGCCTCGAGTACCTCAAGGGACTCTGGCAAAAGGCGAAATAAAAACGCCCCTTCTCCGGCGTCCCGGTACCGGTTCATCCGGCGCCGGGACGCTTTTTTATGGCAACATCGCTACTTGCGGCCGTAGATTTTGTCGTGAAGTTGCTTTTTCCACGCGCGTTGCGGCGCCACGGCGGCAAAGATCCAAAGGACGATGCCGCAGGCAAAAAGCGCGATCAGCCATTCCCCGAAGCGAAGGTAAAAGGTCTTTGCGGGGCGATCCGCGACGTTGAGTTCAACGAGTGCAAAGCCCCTGCCCCGCCGCAATTCGGGGCGGCCATTGCCGGGTACGGTCAGGACGTTTTCGATTTTGCCGTACTTCGTCACGACGAGCGAACCGCCGTTGTTGCCGCAACGCACCATCGGTACGCCGCTCTCGACGGCGCGGAGCGTCGCATTGGCGAGGTGTTGCTCGGGCTCGCTGCTTGTCGGATACCACGCGTCGTTGGAAAGCACGACGAGAAAGTTGGCGCCGCGCTGAACCGTTTTGCGGGCGATGTAGCCGAAAACGCTTTCAAAGCAGATCATCATACCCGGGCGCAACGCATCAGTCAAAACGATGGGGTCGTGCGAAGTCCCCGGCAGGAGATCGCGCCCCATATCGATCGCGTCGATCACGTTCTGCGGCAGGATCGCGCGGAACGGCACATATTCGCCAAAGGGAACCCGGTGGCATTTGTCGTAGCGGGCGAGCACGTTGCCCCGTTTCAACAGCAACGCGCTGTTGGTGACGGAAACGTCGTCGAGCTGGGAAAGATCTTTTCTCACGTCGAGCGCGCCGATCAGCATCGGCGTCGAATATTGGCGCATACTCAACTGGTAAACGCCATTTAGCGTATCCAGTTCCTGCGTGCGGTCTTGCGTGGAATCGTAGACGATCGGAATCGCGCATTCGGGCCACAGAATGAGCTCCGCGTCGGGGTGTTTCTGCAATGCCTGACGCGTCAGCGTATGGTAGACGACCAGCGCCTCTTCGGTCGAGCCCGGTTTCGGATTGCGCCGCTGACTGAGATCGCCTTGGATCAAAAGAAGCTTCAGCGGAGTGCCGGATTCCGGCTTTGCCGTCGAGATGCGGACGGCGCCGCCGATCGTGATCAACCCGACCGCGGCGATCACCGCAACGGCGATTTTCCAGCCGCGCGGAAACGCGATCCCGCCAAAGAGCGCCGCGCCGACTGCGGCGATGCAGAAGGTGACGCCGTAGCTCCCCGTCACGGCGGCAAGCTGGATCAGCGCAAGATTCCGGTACTGCGTCGCCGCGAGATCGTTCCACGGAAAAAGCCGCGAACGAGTCCACTCGAGCACCGTGTAGAGCGCGGCAAATCCGACAACGTACCAGAGTTGCCGCCAAAAAGGAAGTTCTTTCAGCCGGTAGAGGCGTTTTTCCTCGTAGGTCGCGTGGCGCAATTTCGCCGGGTAGAGCGCGGCGTCGCGCAATGCGGAAAAGCACCAGCCGAAGACCCCATACCAGCAACTTACCGCCACCGCGATGGCAAACGGCACGGGCGCTTCGATCTCGCGCAAAAACCAGTAGCCGGGTAAAGTCCAAGCCAAGGCGAAAACAAATCCGTGCCACGCGCCGCGCCACGGTTTATCCTCGTAAAGCAAATAAGCGAGCGGCGCCACCGCGCCCCACGCGCAAAAGCGCCACCCCAATGGCGGCAGACTTGCGGCATAGAGCAATCCGCCCGCGACCGCCAGCAGCAAACGGCAAAATTTACGCTTCCACGAAATGCGCCAAGCCTCGTTCGGCAGTGCGCCCATTACTTTTTCTTGAAAAAATCCCACAAAAACGCGCCTTTCGATTGAAAAAAAAGTGCTTTTGGTGTAATTTACTACAAGAATTGTTGCATCGCAACTTTTTTATTGAAGGATTTGCAATTTTGGAAGCGAAAAAAGAGAATAAAATTCTGCATTTCGATCACATCGTCATCGGCAGCGGCCTCGCCGGTCTTTCCAGCGCGTTGCAACTGGGGCGCTCCGGACGCAAGGTTGCGGTTGTCACCAAACGGGCGATCGACGAATGCAATTCCAAGTTGGCACAGGGCGGCGTCGCCTGCGTCATCGACGCGCTCGACACCTTTGACGAGCACGTCCGCGACACGCTGACCGCCGGCGCAGGGCTCTGCAACGAGGAAGCGGTGCGCGCAATCGTCGAAAACGGTCCCGGCGCAATCGACGACATGATCTCGCTCGGTACCGAATTCACCACCCGCGGCGAACTCGGCTACAAGGACGATTCCAATGCCTTCGACCTCGGGCGCGAGGGCGGTCACCACAAACGCCGCATTCTCCACGCCGGCGACATCACCGGCGCCGAACTGGAGCGCGTGATGATCAATGCCGTGCGCGCGTTGCCCAACGTTCAGATTTTTGAATACCACATCGCGATCGACCTCGTCATCAGCAGTCGCGTCGAACCGGGCGCGCCGGCGCGCTGTCTCGGCGCCTATGTGCTCGACATCGAGCACGGCGCAGTCGTGACGATGCTCGCGCCGACGACCGTGCTCGCAACCGGCGGCGCCGGCAAGGTCTACTTGTATACCAGCAATCCCGACATCGCCTGCGGTTCGGGGGTGGCGATGGCGTACCGCGCGGGGGCGAAGATCGCCAACATGGAATTCATCCAGTTCCACCCGACGGTGCTCTACCACCCGAATGTGCGTTCCTTTCTGATCAGCGAAGCGCTCCGCGGCGAAGGCGCCGTTTTGAAGTGCCGCTACAGCCGCGACGCCGAGCCGGTGGAATTCATGCAGAAATACCACCCGATGAAAAGTCTTGCGCCGCGCGACATCGTCGCCCGCGCGATTGACGCCGAAATGAAAGCCACCGGCGAAGACTGCGTCTATCTCGACATCCGTCACATGACGGAAGAGGCTTTGAAACTGCGCTTCCCCAACATCTTTGAAAAATGTCTTTCCGCCGGGATCAACATGGCGAAGGATCTGATCCCCGTCGTGCCGGCGGCACACTTTGTCTGCGGCGGCATCAAAACGTCGATTTCCGGTCAATCGAGCATCCCCGGGCTTTACGCCGTCGGCGAGACCGCCTGCACCGGCTTGCACGGCGCCAACCGCCTGGCTTCCAACAGTTTGCTCGAAGCGATGGTCGTGCCGCGGCTCGCCGCACAGGAAATCGACCAGCACTTTGCGGAACTTAAAACCGCCTATCCCGGCGACCACGCGGCGCTGGGCTGGTACTGCGGCAACGCGACCGACGCCGACGAATTGATCCTCATCTCGCACAATTGGGATGAGATCCGCCGCTTCATGTGGGACTACGTCGGCATTTACCGCAACAACAAGCGCCTCGAACGCGCCAAAGACCGCATCGTCATGATCCAAAAGGAAATTGACAAATACTACCGCGATTTCTACGTGACCGCCGATCTCGTCGAGTTGCGCAACATCGCGACCGTCGCGGAACTGATTATCGACAGCGCGTTATCGCGCCACGAAAGCCGCGGCGCCCATTTCACCGCCGACTACCCGAAACCGGATCCGGCGCTCGAGTGCGTCGATACGGTCATCGTCAGGGGACAACCGATTTTTTATGAAAAACATTGATCTGCCGGTCAGCAAGGCGGCACGCGACGTTGTTGCCACCTTGCAGGAAGCCGGTTTTGAAACCTACATCGTCGGCGGCGCCATCCGCGACATCCTGCTGGGGCGCGAGCCGAAAGACTTCGACATTGCCACCGCGGCGACGCCGGAAAACGTCCGCGCCGTTTTCGGCAGACGCTCGTGCCGCATCATCGGCAAGCGCTTCCGGCTGGTCCACGTTTTCGGCGGCGGTCAGCTCTTTGAAGTTTCGACCTTTCGCCGCGCACCGGAAAAAACCGGTGCGGAAAAACGTCCGGGCGCGGTGCGCGGCGTTGAAAACGACCACCTCATCGTCGCCGACAACGACTTCGGCACCGCCAAAGAGGACGCCTTCCGGCGCGATTTCACCGTCAACGCGCTCTTTTACGATCCGATCAAAGGCGCGATCATCGACCATACGGGAATGGGCGTCGCCGACATCAAATCCCAAAAGGTGCGCGCGATCGGCGATCCGGCGTTGCGTTTCGCCGAAGACCCGGTGCGGATGCTGCGCGCGCTGAAGCTCGTCGCCCAGTTCGATTTCGAGCTGGACAACGAAACCGAAAATGCGCTCTTTGCCAATCTGCCGTTGCTCTCGTGCGCCGCGCCGTCGCGCCTTTCGCTCGAATTGGAAAAGATTTTGCTTTCAAGCTACGGTGACCGCCACTTTGAAGTCTTTCACGATTACGGTCTGTTGAAATATTTTCTGCCGCAACTCAACGCCAACTGGGGCACGCCGGAAAGGAAGCGCGCGCTTGCCCTTTTGTTTGAACGCAACTGCCGCGTCGAGGAAAACGTCTACCGCAACAGCATTTCGCTTGCGACGGCGCTCCTTGCCTTGCCGTTTGTCGAAAAACGTCTGACGGGCGCATCCGGCAACGTCTACGCGGCCGATCAGGTCGACGCCGACGCCATCAGCAGGGAACTCGACCGACTGTTCGCGCCGCTCACGCTGATGATCCGGCTCAAATGCGCCGCGCAGAAAATTCTGGAGTTGCTCCCCAAAATGGTCTACACTTCCGGCAACGGCAGGGAGTTTATGCGGCAACACGCCTATTGCCATACCCGCGAAGCCGCGATCATTCTCGGCATCATCGCGGGGGGAAACGGCGATCAGCTCGATCAGCGCTGGCTGAAAGGTTCGGAAAACACCCGCGACAACGACCGTAAAAAGCCGCCGCGCAAACGGCGCCCCGCGGGGGGGAGCAAGCGGTGAATCGTTGGCGCATCGGCGTTTGGCTTGCGCTTTTTGCGCTGCCGCTTTTTGCCGAAACGCTCTGTACGCCCAACGGAGTTCCCGTCCGCTGGGGCGGCAAGATCGCCCCCGGCAAAGTCGTCCTGCCGGCGCCGCAAGTGAAAAATACGCAATTTCGCGGCATCTGGGTCGCGACCGTCAAAAACATTGATTTCGGTCCATTCCACAGCAAAGAGGAATTCTGCGGCGCCGCCCGGCAAATGATGCGCAATATCGCCGCGCAGAATTTCAACGCGGTGATCTTTCAGGTGCGCGCCGACTGCGACGCGTGGTACGCTTCGCGCATCAATCCGTGGTCGCACGACCTTTCCGGCAAAGAGGGCGTCGGCATCGGCGTCGATCCGCTCAAAGTCCTGATCGACGAAGCGCACAAGAACCACCTTGAGTTTCACGCGTGGCTCAACCCCTATCGCGTCGTCGGTTCGACGACGTTGTCGAAAAAGGCTTATCTTGCACAACTTGCCCCCAATAACTTCGCCCGGCGTCATCCGGAACTTGTCCTCGCCGTCCCCGTCGGCAACGGCGCCATTTCGCTTTTGCTCAACCCGGGGGAACCTCTGGTGCAACAGCACATCGTCGATACCGTCGCCGAGATCGTCCGGAAATACGGCGTCGACGCAATCCACTTTGACGATTATTTTTATCTCTACACCGATCTCGGCAAAAGCGATCTTGCGACCTACAACCGCTATGCGGGCGGGATCAAATCCATCGGCGACTGGCGGCGGCACAACGTGACGACGGTCATCTGCCGCGTCCATCAGACGATCCGAAACGTCAATCAGGCATCGGGCAGAAAGATCGCATTCGGCATCAGCCCTTTCGGCATCTGGGCGAACCGCTCCGCCGCGCATCCGGACGGCTCCTGCACCGGCGGAAAAGAGGGATATGCCGTCCTTTGCGCCGATGTGCGGCTCTGGATCAGGCAAGGCGTCATCGATTACGTCATCCCGCAACTTTACTGGGGATTCGCGCATCAGACCGCCGCTTACGCCGCCTTGGCGGACTGGTGGGCGGCGCAAGTGCGGGGGACGAAAGTCCGGCTTTTCACCGGACACGCTTTGCACCGGCTCGGGGCATCGCCGGAATTTCCGGAAAACGAGATCTTCAATCAGTTCCGCTACAACCAGAACCACCCCGAGATCACGGGGTTCGCGCTCTTTTCCTACCACAACTTTTTTACGCCGGAAACCAAGTCGATCCAACGCGGCGGACAAAAAATCCGGCAACTGATGAGCAAGCCGGCAAAACGCGTCGGCTACCCCAACGTGCGCTGAAACTTATTTTTTTCTGGAACTTTTCGCTTTCGGCGCGCTCGATTGATAGAATGTGACCAGCGCGTCGGCGACGGCGTTGGCGATTTTCTGCCGCCGGAAAGGATCGTTCAATTTCGCTTCTTCTTCCGGATTGTCGATAAATCCGGCTTCCAGCAAGATGGCGGGGATCGTCGTGTGCTCCAAGACGTACAGATTATTCGTTTTGACGCCGCGGTCGATTTCCCCCGTTGCGCGCACGATATTGCGTTGCACCAAAAAAGCGAGAACGATGCTTTCCGTCTGCTGGTCGCGCGGCGTTTTGGGGGCGAAAGTTTCTATGCCGCTGCATTTGGTCTTTTCGGTGGCGTTGTGGTGGATCGAGATGAAAATGTCGCAGGACTCCGCCTTCTGGACCCTTTCCAGCAACGTGTAAAAACGGTCGTCGGAACGGGAAAGCAGGGCGTAAAATCCGCGTTCGCACAAACAGGTGACGATCGCCTGTGCAAGCGCGAGATTCAGATCTTTTTCGAGAAATTTTTTCCCGCGCGCGCCCTGGTCGCTTCCGCCGTGTCCGGGATCGACGAGAATGCGCCGCCCGAAATGACGGCCGTCGGGATATTGGATCAAGGCGTTGAGCAGTTGAAGCGTGCGACTGCCTGTGTGATAAACGCCGTCGGCAGTCAGCGACACGGTTTCCGGCAGATAGATCTTGCACTCCTGAAAGACGAGGATCGAAGTGTTGGGGGTGAACTGCAGTTTTTTACCGTCCGCAGTCGTCGCCGTCAGCGATTCCTTGGTGGCGGTATATTTCAGCGGCAACGCGGCAAACTCCTTGCCGGTGCGGTACTGAATGACAACCGGTTTTTTCTCCGGCTTTGCCGGCGGCGGTGTTGTCGCGCATCCGGCGAAGATAATCGCGATCAACGCGAGCGACAGAAAACAAGAGAGCCATTTCATTTTTGATTTCTCCTGATGATCTCATTCCAAATCGCGTCGCGTTCCCAAATACCGGTGTCGCGCCAGCGGCGGCGGTCGCGGCGAACCGCGGCAAGCGCCGTCGAACGGCAGAAACGGTAACTTCCGAGCGCGACGTTCAACTCGGAAGGGATCTCCAATTCGATCAACTTTTTGCGCTTCAAGGCATAGCGGATCCCCGCGAAACCGGGCACGGCGCCCGGTTTGGTGAGCGACATCGACTGCACCATTTCCTCCATCACGCCGCGCACTTCCTCGCGCGTTAAGCGGCAGACGACAATCCGCCCGCAATAAGGGGCAAGAGCGAATAATTTGCGCGGCGTGGCGGGGGAAGTCAAAATGCGTTCATCCGCATAACCGTCGTAGATCGCGGCGTCGCAATCGACGCTGTGAAGCAACGCTTCCGCCGCAAAATGGACAAAATCGCAATCATACGTCCCGACACAAGGCAACCGCAACGGCTTGGACAACATAATTTCCGGCGTATCGCCGAATTTGGCGGCGGATTTTTCCGCATCAGCAAAGAGCGCTTCCAATGTGGCATCGCCTGATTCGGCGCGGGGAAATAAAAAGGATTCCACCTGCTCGATCTTTTTCTTTTTTTCGTTCCACGTGATGACGGCACACGCGGCGTTTTGCGCGTGACTGGAAGTTTGAACAAAATAGGTGTCGCCAACGTTTTCCCCGCGGTTCGACTGATGGGTGTGACTGCCGAAAACGAGGTCGATGCCGGGGTGACGCATCAAAAGAGCGGCAAGAGCGCCGTCTTTGCCGTAAAGCCCGCGGTGCGCGACGAGAATGATGATGTCGGCACGCGCGCGCCGCGCCGCGGCAATGCCCTGCTCCAAGGCTTCGTCATAGGAATTTTGCGTAAAGTCGTCATCGGGGATAAGGCGTTCTTTCTGATCGGGAACACCGCAGCCGATGATGAAAATGCGCACGTTTTTACGAACGAGCAGAATTCCGGGCACAACGCCGGGAATTTTTGGCGTTTGCCAATTACCGAGCGCCTTGCCGCCGAATTCAGTGACCCGCCGGGCGAGATTTTCATAAGGAAGATCCAGATCGTGGTTGCCGATCACCCAGGCGTCGTAATGCAGATGATTGAGCGCGGCGACCATCGATGCGCCGCCATCAAGCGTGGTCGCATAATTGCCGAAAAAAAGATCTCCGGCGTCGATCAGGACGTCGGGCTTCTGCCGTTGAATCGCCGGGGCAAGCAAGGCAAAGGATTGCATTTCGCCGTGCAGATCGGCAGTCGCCACCACGACGATCGTCTGCGCGGCAAGCGAAAAGGAAACGGCAAAGCAAAAAAGTGACCATATTTTCTTCATGAGATAAAATATAGCACGCCGGACGGCTTTTTCAATCGCAAAAAGTTGAACATAATGCAAGAAAAAGCCGGTGAGGAAAACCTCACCGGCTGAAGATTCGGAAAAAATCCGTTATCTATTACGCCTCATAGGGGCTGGTGCCGAAATCGTTCGCCTCATTCTTGCCGCGATAGAGGAGCAACAAGCCCGAAACGACCGGAGCGCCGAAGCTCCAGAAAAGGGCGATCAGAATCCAGCCGAGCCAAACGGAACCGACCTTGTCGATACGCGCAATGATCTTGGAGCAGCTGGGATCAACATCCAGGATATGGCTGGTGTAGATCACGGGAAGACCGAAAGTCGAAAGATACCAGAACCAGAAACCGGAAAGGTTCAAGTCATGCAAACGACGCACGTAAACGCTGATCAGCGGGATAAAAAGCGCCAACAGGATCAGACCGGTGACCGACGCGAAGAAAGAACCGAGGAAATTCGCGACAAAGGAAGCCGCGCAGCTGATGGAGCCCAGAACCGACGCAATGATAATGTAGGTAATGAGATAACTCCAGAATTCACGGCGACGGGCACGCCCCTGACAGCAAACCGCCTTTTTCAGGCAATTCAAAAGATCATTGACGTAGTTTTGAAAGAAAGTCTTGAACATAATCACTCCTATTGTTAGGTCACGGGGAAGCCTCATGCATCCCTATTTGTTGGTAAATATATCGCCGTGATGCATATTTTGCAAGTAAAAAAACGTTTCTTCGACGGTTTATGGCACA
>DCFZ01000040.1 GCA_002314455.1 Lentisphaeria bacterium UBA1791
TAAGGTGAGTAGCTGGGGAAAATATGCCGTTGATTGTCTGACAAAGACGCCCATTTCGCGGCGTCGCCGCGAGACCACCATCAGCCTATGCCCACGTTGGTTTAGTCCGACCTGTCCGACCTGTCCGACAAGTCCGACAAAGACGCCCATATCGCGGCGTTGCCGCGAGACAAAATGCGCTTTTTGGCGTGGAAGTCTAAAAAAAACTTCATTTTGTCTGACAAAAGACTTGCAATTTTCGCGAAAGTTGTTATATTTGAAGAGTGTAACGTTGTGTAACTCATATAAAGGGAGCCGCAAATGAAATTCGGTAAACTGTTCTTCGCTTGTTCTATTCTCGCTATTCTTTGCTTTGGTACGACGCGGGTTGCTGCGGACGATAAGCCGTGGGTCATCTATCCGATCGAGAAACTCAGCCGCGGTATTGCCAATGCCGCCTTTGGCGTGTTGGAGATTCCGATGAAGTGGTATGATGTCAATACCGAGATGGGCGGCATCGCCGGCATCACCTATGGTACGATCAAAGGTGTTTTCTGGTTCATCGCCCGCGAAGTGGTCGGCGTGATCGACGTGGCGACTTTCCTGATCCCGTTGCCGGGCTGTCCCAGCGATCCCAACGGCTACGGCTGGGGTTATGGACCGATCATGACGCCGGCGTGGGTGGTCGACGTCGAGCACGATTGGTACAACTTTATTTACGACGAAAGCACGATGGCGAGTCCGACTTATTGATCTTGGGCATTTGCCAACTTTCAAGACTTGGATACGCCGGAAAGTGATTTCCGGCGTTTTTTTTGACGGGAGAAAGGACGATGAAATTACGCCGATGGGCAAAGGTGATCTCGTGGCTGACTGCGTGTTTTATGGCGGGGTCGATCGCGTTGTTGATCTGTTATTTCGGCTGGCACGCGATGCTCGATTCGTGGAAAAGCTTTCTCTCGGGGGCGCTTTCGTGGCGTGAAGCGTGGCCGCTTCTGATGGTGCCGTTCACCATTTTGCTGTTGATCGCCGTTTCGATCGTCAACGTTGTGCTCGGGATTCTTTTCCGGCGCAAGGTGATGCGTCCGTTGGAAAAGGCGATCGCTTTTGCCAATGCCGTTTCGCGCAATGAAACGCCCGAGGTCCTGACGCCGGATCACGGCAGTGATGAAGACATGGCGGCGCTTCAGCAGTCGCTCAACGTTTTGCGCGACCGCTTGCAGAATCAGCTCGCCCGCAGTCGGCAAACCAGCGCGCGCGCCATCAAGGCGGGGCGTGAGCGCGACCGTTTTGAATCGCTCAAATGCCGCGCGTTTGACGACATTCTGCCGGAAGCGCGGCGCACGCTCGGCATTCTCAAGGGGCAACTGTTGATCCAGCTGGAGGAATTCGACCGCGAGAACGACCCCGCAAAGCAATATTATCGCGAACTGCTTCTCAAATCCATCCGCCGTCAGAGCGCGCTCGCGCGGGAGCTTGAGGCCGCCGACGACATCAACCGCCTCGACTGGAAGCGGTGGAATGAACCTGTTTCCAGCCGTTTCGATACGGCGGATTTCATTTACGAATTGCTCGAGAGCGTCCGGGCGGTCTCGCGGACGCGCGAAGTGTTGCTCGTCAACGAGATCTCTTCGGAGATCCCCGGCAGGATGTGTGCCGACCGCGAGTTGCTCTTTTATTTGTTGAGCGTCTTGTTGCGGACGGCGTGTCGTTTGGCGGCGCCGCGCAGCGAGATCGTTTTCAAGGCGTCGCGCGATGAACGGGGTGAGGCGAATTTTGAACTTCATCTGGTTTTGCGCGATCGCGATTCGCAAAAGCTTGCCGCCCCCGAAAGAGAAAGCGGCGCAATCCGCGTCGCGCTCGAGATCGTCCGCACGACGGCGAAATTCATCGGTTGTGCGCTCGACGTGGAATTCGGCGAGGAGCGTGCCGTTTTCAAGTTGTCGCTGCCTGCCGGCGCTTCGATTTACGACCGCAGCGGGGTGACGGCGTTGCCGTCGACGTCGCTTTTTGCCGGCAATGTGGATGTGGCGGACGACCGGCCTTTGAATGTTTTGTTGTTGGACGACGAGCCCGACGGCGTCGAAACATTGACCGGCGTGATGCGCATTTACCACCTGACGCTGACGGCTTGTGCCAACGAGGCGCAATTACTGGCGAATTTGCGGGAAAAGTCCTTTGACGCGATCATCATCGCCTCGATTTTTGCCGATCGCGCCGCCAACGGCTTGCTCGACGAGATCCGCGCGATCCGGCGGATCCCCGTAATTTTGACTTCCGCCGCTTTCCCGGGCGAGGGACAGCGCCAGAAAGACTTTGCGGGGCAGATTGCCTATTTGCCGATGCCGCTCAATTATGAATTGCTCAACGACATAATCCGCCGGTTGTGCCGTTGAAAACGGGGTGTCTTTGATGTTGAATTTCCGCCGCATTCTGCTTTGGAGCTTGCTCTGCATTTGGGCGCTCGTCGCGCTCGGGCGCGCCGCCTATCTCGCGGGGCCCGCCCGCGCCGAGCACATGCGGCAGGTTGAAGTTCTGGCGGGGCAAGAGGGCGTGGTTCCCGCCGAACGCGGCCGGTTGCTCGACCGCAACCGCGTGCCGATCGCCTGGGATGAAGCGCGCTTTGAATTGCTGGCGACCGACGGGTGGGATTCCGGCTGTGCGGCGAGCGTCGAAGCCATTTTGAAGCGCCCGATCGAAATTGACGACAGCCGCGTCATCGCGCATCAGCTGCATCCCGACGAGGCGACTGCGCTCGAGGAGTTGGCGCGCACCGGATTTCCGATCAAGATCCGCTACCGGCGCGAACGCATCGTCGCCGTTTCGGGCGCCAAGCGCGATTTCGTCGCGCAACTTGAGGCGAAATACGAGGAGCGTCTGCGCGGCAAGGATGGGCGTTACCGCATTCTCGTCGACCGCAACCAGCAGGAAATTCCGGAAAGCTGGCAGCTGCTGGTTCAGCCGGAAAACGGACAGGACGTCGTCCTCGATATTTCGCTGGAGGAGCTGGAAACAAAATGAAACAATCCCCCCGCCTTTTTTCTTCGGAAGCGATCATCATTTTGCTTTCGTTTTTGCTTGCGTTGTGCGGCGTGTTGACGATTTTGAGCGGCGCCGGCACGTGGGATTCCCCGATGGAACCGGTCGTGCGGCAATTGATCCACCTCGGCGTGGCGCTACTCTTTCTGGCGTTGGCGCACTATCTGCCGTTTTCGTGGCTGGTCAGCCGTCCCGCCGTCTGGGTCGTCACCGGCGTTTTCTGGCTGTTTCTCGCGTTGCTCGGCGTTTTCGGCAGTCGCATCAACGGTATGCAGGGGTGGTACCGTTTCGGTTCATTGAGCCTGCAACCGGCGGAGATTGCCAAAGGCGCATATCTCGCCGCGCTCTGTGTTGCGCTGACGTGGAAAGAGCGGGTCTGGCGTTTCCCGTTGGCGTTGCTGATCGCCGCAATCTGGGTGACGCCGATCATTTTGCAACCGGATTTCACGACGGCGATCATCTACGTCGCGATCTTTGCGATGTTGCTCTTTATCGCGGAGGGCAAAGTGTTGCATCTCCTGGCGCTGGCGGCGATGATGATGGTTTCCGGATCGCTCTACATTTTCTTTCACCCCTACGCTTGGCGGCGCATTTCCGGATTCTTTGCCGACGGCAGTGTCGGCGCTCATTGGCATGTGATGCAGTTTGAACTGACGGTCAGTCACGGCGGCTGGTTCGGGGCGCGGCTCGGACGCGCGGTCTGGAGCAACGCTTATCTGCCGTTGGCGTACAACGACTCCGCCTATGCGACGCTCACCGAGACCATCGGTTTTTTCGGCAGCGTCATCATCTGGATCTTATTCATCATTCTGATCTGGCAGTTTCTGAAGCTTGCCCGGCGGCAGGATCTTGCGCCCGTTTCCCGGCTTTACATCGAGGGGTGCGCGCTTTGGATCGCGTTGCAGGGATTGATCCACGTCAGCGTCAACCTCGCCTTGTTGCCGCCGACCGGATTGACGCTGCCTTTCATCAGCTACGGGGGGAGTTCGCTCGTCGGCTTTTTCCTGATGACCGGCTGGAGCCTCGCCGCCGCCCGCAGCGAGAACGACCGGGATTTTTCCGACGGCGAGTGGGTTTGATCTTTTTTACAGAATAAGACCGGGGAGGAGAGATCGCTGGTATGACAACTGCAAATTCAGTCTTTTCTTTTTTATCCATTTTGCTGGTGATCTCTGCCGTTTTTTTCATCGCGTGGCTGATCCCGATGATCCTTATCATCGGTCATAATGTGAGGGCTTCCCGATGAGTCGCGAAGAAAAAGCGCGCGCGCTTTTCCTTGCGGGCGCCAACTGTGCGCAGGCGGTCGCCGGCGCCTTTGCCGATCTCTGTGATTTGCCGGAAGAAAAACTCTTCAAAATCGCCTGCGGTTTCGGCGGCGGCATGGGGCGCATGCGCGAAGTCTGCGGCGCGGTGTCGGGCATGACGCTTGTCGCCGATTGTCTTTACGCCGCCAAGGGTATCGGCGATAAGGCGGCAAAGGATGCGCAGTATGCGGTGATCCGCGAACTCGCCGACCGTTTCAAAGCCGAAACGCATTCGATTGTCTGCCGCGAGTTGCTCGGCGTCGACAAAAATACCAGAGAATCGGCGGTTTCCGCCGAGCGCACGGCCGAGTATTACCGCAAACGCCCCTGCGTCGAGCTTGTCGCGCTCGCGGCAAAGATCCTCGATGACTACATCGCCGCGCATCCGTTGCGGGGATAAAAAAACGTCCGCACCGGCAATGCGTGCGGACGTTGTGGAAATCGGCTCGGAAACGGTTATTTTCTGATACTGACGCTTTCGAGGCACAACCAGGCGCTGTTGATTTTGACCCATTTTTCCGTATTCATTTTCAGCTCCTTGCCTTCGCCCGCGAGCGGATCCGCAAACGATTCATATTCGTAAACGACGGTCGCTTCGTTGCCATTGACTTTTATATTGACAAAGCAAAGGGTTTCCGCCGCGAGTTTGGCATCTCTGATCACCGCCGGGAGCATCGTGTTCTGCAAAATTTCATTGGTTTTTCTTTGCGCGTCTGCATCCTGATAGCAGGTCTTTGCCTCTTCCAGAAGGATTTTTTCCTGTTCCGGCGTCAAAGTGTCGATCTTGAATTGCTCTTGTGTCAGATGCCGGAACAAAAACCAGAACGATTCAAAATCGATCATTTTTTTATCGCGGGCGGCGATCAGAATTTTGGTCAGCAAAAATGCATCGAAGCGATCCATGACAACGCCATCGGCGTCAATCGCCTTGTAATTGACCGGAATCCGCAGAAACGCTTCTTCAAATTTCTGTTCCTGTACAAGCGTTATATCCAATTTCACGGACGCCTTGATCTCGTTGACGGCGTCGGCTTTCAGCGTGATCGGCGAAACGAGCCCTGCAAGCAGAACTCCCAATATAAGGATCTTTTTCATTTCCTGCCTTTTTGCGTTTTGATTTGAGCACACTTTCCCGGGCAATCTGCAGAAAGATAACGATCGCATAAAGTCCCGCGGCGTTTTATTATACTGCCGGCGTCCGTAAAATACAAGCGGCTTTTTCAAAAATCGTTTTAGAAACGCTTTTTACTTGTAAATCAATGAGTTTGATGATATATTTTATACCTGACTCGGCAACAGGAGAAAAATTTTTTATTTATGACTTCCGGTTTGATGCTCACGATCCTTCTGATGCTGGCGCTGTTGGCGGCGTCGGCATTTTTTTCAGCCGCCGAAACGGCATATTCGTGTCTCAATAAGACGCGCTTCAAAACTTATGCCGAAAAAGGCGACCGTTCCGCGAAGCGGGTCTGCCATCTCGCCGACAACTACGATCTTTTGCTGTCGACGATTCTGATCGGCAACAACATCGTCAACATCGCGCTCGCGTCGACCGGTACGTTGCTTTTCATCCAGTTGCTCGGCACCGCGTACGGCGCGAGCATCGCCGTCGTCGTCGTGACGGCGGTGGTGCTGATTTTCGGCGAAGTCACCCCGAAGTGCATCGCCAAAGACACTTCCGAACGATTCGCGCGTTTTTCGGCGCCGATTCTGCAATTGTGCGTCTGGATCTGCGCACCGCTCGCCTATCTTTTTGCGTTCTGGAAAAAGTGGATCGTCAGACTGATCCCCTTCCGCGAGGAGGAGCCGGTTTCGCAGGAGGAACTTCTGATGCTCGTCGACGAAGTCCAGCAGGATGGCGGCATCAACAAGAACGAGGGCGAATTGTTGCGCAACGCAATCGAATTTTCCGAACGCGACGCCAAAGATATCGCGACGCCCCGCGTCAAACTGGGCGCCGTGCCCCACGAAAGCAGCAAGGAAGAGATTGCCCGGACTTTTTCCGAGACGAAATTTTCCCGTTTGCTCGTCTATGAGGAAAGCATCGACCACATCATCGGGGTCATCCATCTGAAAAACTTCTACGCCGGCACCGGCGTGACCGACCGTCCGCTCGACGAGATCATCAGTCCGACCGTCTTTGTGCCGACCGGCGAAAAAATCAGTTCGATCTTGCGCAAGTTGCAGCAGAAACAGGCGCAGGTCGCCGTCGTCCTCGATGAATTCGGCGGCACCTACGGCATCATCACCATGGAAGACGTCCTCGAGGAACTCGTCGGCGAGATCTGGGACGAGTTGGATAACGTCGTCGAACCTTTCCGCCGGATCACCCCCGATCTCGTGCGCGTCGACGCCGCCGTCGAACTTGACGCCTTCTGCGATTATTTCGAGCTTGCCATTGATTCCGAAATGGTGACGGTCAACGGCTGGGTCACCGATCAGTTGAACGGTCTGCCGAAAAAAGGCGACCGTTTCACGTACGGCAAATACGAGATCACCGTCCTCGCGACGGATCGGCGCTGCGTTTCCTGGATCGAGGTCAAGACGCTGCCCGAAAATGCGTAGTTTTTTTAAGTTGAAATGAAATTTTATCACGATGCGGCGTCGGCGTGGCGCTCGATTTCCGCAACGGAACTGCCCGCCGGTCATTCCGACGTGGAAGCGCGCTACCCCTTTTTCGCCAACGATTATTATCTTTCGCTGATTAATCCCGACGATCCCGACGACCCCGTTTACCGCGAACTTTTTCCCGATCCCGCCGAACTCGCCGACGAGGAAAGCGAATTTGATCCGCTCGCCGAAGCGCGTCAGATGCCGGTGCCCCGGCTGATCCGCCGTTTCGACGACCGCGTCGTACTGCTGACGACGTCGCATTGCGCGATGCACTGCCGCTTCTGTTTCCGCAAACGCTTTTGGACGAGCGATCTCGACCACCCCCGCGACCTCACCGACGGCGAACTTGCCGCCGTCGTCGACTATTTGCGCGCGACGCCCGAGATCCACGAGGTGTTGCTTTCCGGCGGCGATCCGCTGATGCTCGAGTTCCCGAAATTGCGCCGGATCATCGACGTGTTGCGCGCAATCCCCTCGATTTCGGTCTTGCGCGTCGGCAGCCGTATGCCGGTCGTTTTGCCCGAACGCGTGACGCAGGCGCTCGCCGATTATCTGGGCAGTGTGCAGGGGCTGTGGTTCCTCACGCATTTCAACCACGTCAACGAGGCGACCGACGCGGCGATGGCGGCATGTGCGAGATTGGTGAAAGCGGGGGTCCCCGTGCTCAATCAGACGGTGCTGTTGCGCGGCGTCAACGACACGCCGGAAAAGCTCGAAGCGCTCTTTCGCAAACTGATCGCCAACCGCGTCAAGCCGCATTATCTCTTTCACGTCGATCCCGTGCGCGGCGTGCGCCATTTTGCCACCGGCATTGAGCGCGGATTGGAGATTCTGCGCGCTTTCAGACCGCGTCTTTCCAGCCTTGCTGTGCCGACTTTTGCGATCGATCTGCCCGGCGGCGGCGGCAAAGTCGCGTTACAGCCCGACTACCGCGACGGCGACAAATTCCGCGACATTTCCGATACGCGTTCGATCCCCTACGAAATCAAACATCTTTCGTAAGGGACCACGAAAGCATCGGCACTTTTTTGCTTTTTCTATGAAACGGTATATATTATAAACATGAATCAGGGAAAAGAAAAAATTACTTTTGATTGGCCCCATTTTTACCGGAGCTACACCATTTGGCTGGTATTCGCGTTGCTGATCACAAGTGCCGTGATCGCATTGTTGTTGCCGCGTTACTCGTCGATGGTCATGGTCTTTCCCTGGCCGGTGCTGGCGGATGCCCTGTTGCCGTTGCTTTTTCTCGGATGCGCGATTATGTTCCGCCGGAAATGGTGCGCCGTCGCGGCGGTGCTGATGGGATTTCTGGTCCTTTCCGCGCGGATCACGGCGTATGCGCTTTTTAAAAGTGCGATGATGCCGTTTTCTCTTTCATCGTTGCGCCTGATCTGGCAACATACCGACGCCGTTTCGCTCGCCGCCTTTCTCGGCAAATATTTTCTCTGGTGGATGATCCCCGCGCTTTTGCTTTTGACGGCTTGGCTCACTGTCAGTTGCTATTGGGCTTGGAAGTGCGATTTCGAGGGGCACTTTTTGCGCCACCGCTTCAACAAGGTGCTGTTGGGCATCTTTCTTGTGCTGGCATTGCTCTTTAACATCGGCTACGGCGTGACGCTGGTGATCAAGAGCGGCAGGATCTACACCGGCAGTCAGGTGAAGCCGTTGCTCTTTACCGGCGCGGAAACGGTACGCGTCATCTACCGCGAAACGGTCAGCGGCAGGTCGCACGGTCAGGCGGGGTATTTCCCCAACGCGTTGAGTGCGGAATCCAAAGCCATTTTGCAGGACTACGGTTTTTTCCAAACCGGCGGTCCTTGGGAGTCCTTAAAGGAAAAGACGCCGCGATTTGATACAATCATCATCGTCGCGGTGGAGTCGCTCGACCTTGACTTCATCCACGCGCTGAATCCGGCGATGCCCGAAAACGTGACGCCGGAATTGGATCAGCTGGTCATGGAACACCCGACGCTGACGCGCTATTATGCCGCGTCGCAACCGACTTCGTGGGGGCTTGACGCGCTTCTTGCTTCCCGCTTGGATTATCAGCAGGACGTCGCCGACTATCAAAATGAATCGCTGGCGTCGATCGCCCAAAAACTCGGCTATCAGACCACTTATTTTTCCCCCTGCAGCGGCAATTTTGCCAACAATCACGAGGAATATGAACAGCTTTTCCATTTTCAGAAAGTCGTTTTTGCGGAAGAACTTCAGCAATTTTACGACCATGAATCGACGTCGAGCTGGGGCGTGCCCGATGCCGATCTTTTCGACAGCGTGCTTGCCGATCTCAAGAAAACGAGCGGCAAGAAACTGGTCGTCGTCAGCACGATGGATCTGCATCCGCCCTACACGCAGAGCGGCCCGGAATCCTATTCGCCCCTTTTTTCCTCGACATTTTTGAATGCGCTTCATTGTACGGATCGCAACGTCGGAAATTTCGTCCGCGAAGTCATGGCGGATCTGCGAATCTACAATTCGCGCACGCTCCTTGTCATTACCGCCGATCACACTGCGACCCACGGCGAAAATTATCTCAACCGCAGTAATTTTGCCCCGGATCGGATCCCGTTGATTTTCATCACGCCGGACGACGCCGTTTTCCGCGCGATCCCGAAAGACGGCTATGCATCGAGCATCGACCTGGCGCCGACTCTGGTGCATATGCTGGGGCAGGATGTGCCCGATACCTTTATGGGGCAGGATCTGCGGATCGCCAAAAATGCCGCGTTGAGCCGTGTGCCGGGCAAACTTCTTTTCTTGCGCACATCGACCGGGGAATTTACGGTCAATATGGATTCTGTCGCTCCGGCGGATAAACGCGAAAAGGCGTTTTACGAGTACTACCGTACTTTTTATGAGGAATAGAGGTTCCGCCGCAAGAAGTGCGGCGCGCGTTTTTGAATGATTGCTCTACTTCGTCTCGCCCCCGATGAGCATGATGAGGTAGAGCTTTTGATTTTTTTCCAACGCCAATGCCGGCGCAAGTTGGTCGGCGTTGAAACTCCCGCAGGCGCAGGTGCCGAGGTGCAAGGCGGCGCAACCGAGGTAGACGTTTTGCATCATGGCGCCGATTTCGAGTGCGGCATAGTCCTGACGGTTGCGATCCGCCCAGACGGTTTCATCGATGACAAAAAGCAACGCGAAACTCGCTTTTTGGCACATTTTGGTATTGCTGGCGCACGCCGTCAGATAGTTGCCGCGCCCGATTTCGACGAGCTGGTGCCGAATGCGGTCAAAGCGGTAGACTGCGTGCTCGTCGGCAACGTAGACGCTTGCGGCGTAGCGGGCGATGGCGGCGGGCGTGACGCGCTTGCCGTCGGGGCGGTTCTGCCCGTTGGCGCACCAGAGAAGATCGGAAAGAAACTGCATTTTTTGAGCAGGGTCGATCGGGGAAAAGTCGCGGGTGGTGTGCCGGTCGAGCATTGCCTGCGCGACGGTCGCGGAAGAATCCAGCTTCGGTTGCGGCAAGGCGATGATTTCCGCCGCGTTGCCGGTGTAAAGCGCACACGCAACGCCGAGAGATAGAAGCATTTTTTTCATTTCTTTTTCCTTTTTATTGAATGATTTTGCGAAAGAGCCAGGTCTCAAACGCTCTGCCGCCGAGCGTGCCGGGCGAGGGGAAGTGTCCCGCTTCGGCGAACCCGTGGCAAAAGTAATAATTGAAATCGCACGTTTCGTCTGTCCAGAGCAGCATCGACGATATCTTGCGTTCGCGCAAACGCTTTTCCAATTCGGCGAGGAGTTTTTTGCCCGCGCCGCGCACGATGCTGGTGAAAAAAAGCAAACAGATCTCGTTTTCTGCCAACGCCTTTTCCTCGACGAGGCGGTTGCCGTCGAGGTAGCGGCGGTATTCGTCAAAATAGTGCTGCTCCGCTTCGCTTTGCCACACCGGGGCGGCGTCGAGCCGCGCGTGCTCCGGAAAGGCGGCAAAAAGGCAACCGCACAACGCGCCATCTTTTTCCGCGGCGAGGTTAAAGGGCGACGCCGGCGCGAAATAGTAACGCGCAAGATAGCGGTAAATCGCCGGCTTGATTGCTTCGGGCATTTCGGGGACTTCGTCGCCCCAAAGCTGAAGCGCGATCCTGCCGGCGGCTTCGAGGTCGGATGCCGCGAAATCGCGGATGACGACGTCGCTCATTGAAGTTTCAGACCGTCGTGAAATGCGGTGCCGACTTCGCCGCCGAGCGCAAGGTAACGGTGATGGACGGCGTCAAAGCAGATCGGCGCAAGCTTCGCCGGATCGATCTTGCCGGACGCGTCGAGAACGCTCTCGTCGGCGCTGACGTTGACGATCTTTCCGACGGCGCATCCCGTAGTTTCATCGTAGGAAAGCAGTTCGCACTCGAGCGCCATCCCGAGTTCGGCGATGACGGGAGCGTCGACGAATTGCGATTTTTGCGCGTGAAAACCGGCTTTGGCAAACTTTCCCTTTTCTTCTTTGCCGGAAACCAGCCCGACGTAGTCGCACGCGACGACGTGGCGCGCATCGCCGATGCTGACGCTGAAAGCGCGGCGCGCCAGAAGATTCTTTGCCGTCTGGTGATCGGGCGCGATGCAGACCCCGAGCTGATTGGTGTCGTGGATCCCGCCCCATGCGGCATTCATTGCGTTGGGGGTGCCGTCGTCATCATAGGTGCCGACGATCAAAACGGGCATCGGGTAAAGCCAGCACTCCGGACCGAAATCTTTGCGCATAGTAAAAATCCTCCTCTTATTTGCCGCTGTTTTCCAGACAGATCGTCTGGGTCGGGAAGGCGATTTCAAGGTGTTCCTTGTTGAATTCCTCAAGGATCCGGAAATTGATCTCCTCTTTCGCCTGACGGAATTCGCCGAAATTGGTCGTCTGGAACCAGCAGGTCGCCTGCAAATTGAGCGAGTAATTTGCCATCTCGCCGAAAATGACGACCGGCGGCTGGGTTTCCATATCAAAAAGCGGGTAATTGTCAAGGATCGCGTGAAGGATCTTTTTGCCGCGCATCAGATCGGCGGCGGTGGTGTTGTAGGTCAAGGTGATGGTAAAGGTTTCCTTGAAAAAGGGACGCGCCGAGTAGTTATGAATCGGCGTGTCGGTCATCGTGCGGTTGGGGATGTTCCAGACGGTGCCGTCCAGCGCGCGCAACCGCGTACTGCGCAAGCCGATTGCTTCGACCATGCCGTCCTTGTCTCCGACTTGAATGCGTTCACCGAGGCGGAAAGGGCGGTCGATAATCAGCGAAATGGCGCCGAAAATGTTGGCGATCGTATTCTGCGCGGCAAAGGCGATCGCCATTACCGCGATGCCGGCGCCGGCGAGCAATGCCCCGATGTTGATGTCGAAAACGTTTTGCATCAACAGCAAAATGGCGGTGCTCCACAAAACCGTTTGAGCCGCCGGCAACAGCAGTTCGGAAAGCAGAACATTGTAACTGTTGCCCTTGGAATCCGCCTGCTGGGCGATCTTGCGGCAGAAAATGCGCGCGATATGAAGCATCAACTTCAGCGCGGTGACGATCATCAGCGCAAGGTAGATCTTATGGAGCAGAAAGTCGATGAAGCCCCCCAGATGGAGAAAATAGCAACTGCCGTAAATGCCGCTCACGGAAAGCGAAAAAACCAGCGGCTTGTGCAAGGCGTGGACGATCTGGTCGTCGAGATTCGTCCGGGTCTTGCGGGTCCAGACCTTGATGACGTGGCGGAAAATGAATTCGACGATCTTCGCGGCGACGATGGAAAGAACGATACAGCCGGCAAAGGAAAGCCAGCGGATCAGCGGCGATGTCGTGCCGGCGGCAAGTTGTTTGACAAAATCAACGATCTTACTGATATCCTGACGCATAAAATGCTCCTTGGGTTGTTTTTTATATATTATAGTTGAAAAGCAAACAAAAAGCAAGTTTTTTCAGCTGGAGAAACCGCTTTTTTTCTTGCTTATCGGCGCTTTCGGCATTATATTGTAAACGTGCAGAGCAACTTTGTTGAAATGAGGTAAAAAATGGCTGAAGCGAAATGTTCTTCCGGAAAAAGCTGTGAAGAGTGCAAATTGAAGCACGATTCGCAGGAGTGCAAGATCCATGCGGCATTGGAAAAGGTCGGTCGCCGGTTGATCGTGATGTCCGGCAAAGGCGGCGTCGGCAAAAGCACCGTCGCCGTCAATTTGGCAGTCAGTTTCGCATTGCAGGGCAAGCGCGTCGGGCTGCTCGACGTCGATCTGCACGGTCCCAGCGTTCCCAAAATGCTCAAACTGGAAAATTACAGCCCCGAAGTTTCCGGCAGCGGCAAGATGCTCCCCGCCGAAATCGGCAGTCTCAAAGTCGTCAGCATCGGATTTCTGCTTGAACACACCGACAGCGCAGTCGTCTGGCGCGGGCCGATGAAAATCGGCGTCATCAACCAGTTCATCACCGACGTCGAATGGGGTGAACTTGACGTGCTTGTCGTCGACGCGCCCCCGGGAACGGGCGACGAACCTTTGACCGTCTGTCAGGATCTCGCCGGCGAAAAGGCCGCGGCAATCATCGTGACCACCCCCCAGCAGGTGTCGGCGACCGACGTTTCCAAGTCGTTGACCTTTTGCAAGGAACTCGGCTTGAAAGTCGCCGGACTCGTCGAAAATATGAGCACGTTTATCTGCCCCCACTGCGGCAAGGAAACCGCGATCTTTTCCAGCGGCGCCGGCGAGGAACTCGCGAAAAAATACGACGTCCCGCTTTTGGGAAAACTCCCGATCGATCCGATCATCTGTCAGGGCGGCGACGAGGGAACTCCTTTCATCCGCCGCTTTGCCGGCAGTCTCACCGCCGCAAGTTTTGCCAAAATCGTCGATCAGTTGAGCGAATAAGGGGAAAAATATGCACGCCATCAGTCAGATCGCCCGCGACCGCGTCACCGTCGCACCATCGTTGCTCGCCGCCGACTTCACCCAACTGGAAAGCCAGTGCCGCGAAGCCGCCGCCGCCGGAGCCGATGCGATCCACCTCGATGTGATGGATGGCCACTTCGTGCCCAATATCTCCTTTGGCGTGCCGGTCGTGAAAAGTCTGCGCAAAAAATGCGACCTTTTCTTTGATACCCATCTGATGATCTCACACCCGAAACAATACGCCAAGGCATTCGTCGACGCGGGCAGCGATCTTTTGACCTTTCACGTCGAGTGCGATGACGTAGTCGACGACGTCCTCGACGAATGCGACAAACTCGGCGTGCCGGCAGGTCTTTCACTGAAACCGGGAACCCCCGCCGATACCCTCTTTCCTTACCTCGACCGGGTCAAACTGATCCTGGTCATGACCGTCGAGCCGGGCTTCGGCGGCCAATCCTTTATGGCAGATCAAATGCCGAAATTGGCTCAAATCAAACGCGAAATCAAACGCCGGAATTTAGATCTCCTCGTCGAAGTCGACGGCGGCGTCGCCCCCGCAACTGCACCCCAAGTCGTCGCCCACGGCGGCAGTATGCTCGTCGCCGGAACTGCGGTTTTCCGCGCCCCCGAAGGAATGGCAAAGGCGATCGAAAGTCTTAAAGCCAATACCGCAATTTTAGATTGCGATCTATAAAAATAATGGTGCGCAAGCACCTGAACCCCCCGCATAAGCGGGCGCCTGGGGTGAGCGCG
>DCFZ01000059.1:0-1987 GCA_002314455.1 Lentisphaeria bacterium UBA1791
TTATAGGTGCTGCGCACCGTTATTTTTTTAATAAAAAACGGGCAAGACCTTGTGGTCTTGCCCGGGTGAAGATGTGCGATATTATTTCGCGCTCAACGCGGCCTGTGCCGCGGCGAGACGGGCGATCGGCACACGGTAGGGACTGCAGGAAACGTAATCCAGACCGATTTTATGGCAGAACGCGACGCTGGTGGGATCGCCGCCGTGTTCGCCGCAGATGCCGCAATGCATCGTGGGACGGACAGCCTTACCCATTTTGACTGCCATATCCATCAATTTGCCGACGCCGATTTGATCGAGTTTGGCAAAGGGATCGTTTTCGTAGATTTTCTGATCGTAGTAAGCGTTGAGGAACTTACCGGCGTCATCGCGCGAGAAGCCGAAGGTCATCTGCGTGAGGTCGTTGGTGCCGAAGCAGAAAAATTCAGCTTCTTTGGCGATCTCGTCCGCGGTGATCGCGGCGCGCGGGATCTCAATCATCGTACCGACTTCGTAATCGAGTTGAATGCCGGCGTTTTCAATTTCGCAATCGGCGACCTTGACGACGATGTCCTTGACGAACTTGAATTCCTTGAGTTCGCCGACGAGCGGGATCATGATTTCGGGCTTGACCTTCCAATCGGGGTGACGCTTCTGCACTTTGATCGCGGCGCGGATGACGGCGATCGTCTGCATAGCGGCGATTTCGGGATAGGTGACGGTCAAGCGGCAGCCGCGGTGGCCCATCATTGGGTTGAATTCGTGGAGGCTGTCGATGATTTCCTTGATGCGGGAAACCGGCTTGTTTTGCGCCTTGGCGAGCAGCTGGATCTCATCCTCGGTGTGGGGCACGAATTCGTGAAGCGGCGGATCCAAAAAGCGGATCGTCACCGGCGTGCCTTCGAGCGCTTCGTAAAGCTGTTCGAAATCGTCCTGCTGATAGGGCAGGATCTTGGCGAGGGCGATCTTGCGTTCTTCGAGCGTATCCGAGCAGATCATTTCGCGGAAAGCCGCGATGCGGTCGGCTTCAAAGAACATATGTTCGGTACGGCAGAGACCGATGCCTTCGGCGCCGAGCTCGCGCGCCTTTTTGGCGTCGCGCGGCGTATCGGCGTTGGTGCGCACCTTGAGGCGGCGGAACTTGTCCGCCCACGCCATGATGCGGCCGAATTCGCCGGCGATCGCGGCGTCGACGGTCGGGATGACGCCGTCGTAGATGTTGCCGGTGGCGCCGTCGATGCTGATCCAATCGCCTTCGCGATAGGTTTTGCCGGCGAGGACGAAGCGTTTGTTTTCCTCATCCATCGCGATATCCTGACAGCCGGAAACGCAGCAGGTGCCCATACCGCGGGCGACGACCGCCGCGTGCGAAGTCATACCGCCGCGGACGGTCAGAATGCCCTGCGCGGACTTCATGCCTTCGATGTCTTCGGGCGAAGTTTCCAGACGCACGAGCACGACCTTTTCGCCGCGCTTTTTCCACGCCTTGGCGTCTTCGGCGCTGAAAACGATGCGTCCGCAGGCGGCGCCGGGACTGGCGGCGAGACCGCGGCCGACCGGAGTCGCCTTTTTAAGGGCGACCACGTCAAACTGCGGATGCAACAAGGTGTCGAGGTTGCGCGGCTCGATCATCAGGACCGCTTCTTCCTCGGTGCGCATACCTTCATCGACGAGATCGCAGGCGATCTTGAGCGCCGCCTTGGCGGTGCGCTTGCCGTTGCGGGTCTGGAGCATGAAAAGGTGCTTGTTCTCGATGGTGAATTCCATATCCTGCATATCGCGGTAGTGATTTTCCAGCGTTTTGCAGACTTCCTGGAATTGCGCGAAAACTTCGGGCATCACCTCTTCCATCTTGGCGATGGGCATCGGGGTGCGGACGCCGGCGACGACGTCTTCGCCCTGGGCGTTCATCAGAAATTCGCCCATCAGTTTCTTTTCGCCGGTCGCGGGATCGCGGGTAAAGGCGACGCCGGTGCCGGATTCGTCGTTGAGGTTGCCGAACGCCATC
>DCFZ01000059.1:1992-4809 GCA_002314455.1 Lentisphaeria bacterium UBA1791
CCATCATCTGGACGTTGACCGCAGTACCCCACGAATAGGGAATATCGTTGTCGCGGCGGTAGACGTTGGCGCGGGGGTTGTCCCAGCTGCGGAAGACCGCTTTGATCGCCTCAAAGAGCTGGGTCTTGGCGTCGGCGGGGAAGTCGTTGCCGATTTTGGACTTGTATTCCGCCTTGAACTGCATCGCGAGTTCCTTGAGATCGTCGGCGGAAAGTTCGACGTCCTGCTTGACGCCCTTTTTCGCTTTCATCTCGTCGATGAGCTTTTCAAAATACTTTTTGCCGACTTCCATCACGACGTCGGAAAACATCTGGATGAAACGGCGGTAGCAGTCCCACGCCCAGCGGGGATTGCCCGATTTCTTGGCGAGCGCGTCGACGACGGTCTCGTTCAGACCGAGGTTGAGAATCGTGTCCATCATGCCGGGCATCGAAGCGCGGGCGCCGGAACGCACCGAAACGAGCAGCGGATTTTCCGCATCGCCGAATTTCTTGCCGGCGCTCTGCTCGAGTTTTTCGATGTACTGCATGATCTGCTGCTGGATGTCATCGCCGATCTTTTTGCCGTCGTCATAATAACGGGTGCACGCTTCGGTGGAAATGGTAAACCCTTGCGGCACCGGCAAATTCAACGAAGCCATTTCCGCGAGGTTCGCGCCCTTGCCGCCGAGCAATTCACGCATGTTGGCATTGCCTTCGGTCTGGTTGGCGCCGAAGAAATAAACGTACTTCTTTTCCATACTTTTTCCTTTCTCTCTACTCTACTACTGCTAACCGCTTTTCCGCCGGGAATTCCAACCGTCCGGCGAAAATAAAAAATCGGAGTTTTCCGCTCATTCAAAGCGATTGAAAACTTCGAGAATTTCCTTTTTCTTGGGGTTTTTGTCCAACCCGAAAAGCACAAATGAACCGCGCACGGCGACGGGGTAAGGCACCCCGATGATCGACAATTTGCCGGATTTTTCGATCTTTTTGACGCGATCGGCCTGAATGCGGGAGTTCATATCGTACTTGTAGACGCCGATTTCCGAACCGGCGATCAAAATGGAAACGGCACTCGACGCCCGGAAAGGATCCGTCGCGACCGGACGGATGCCGTCAACTTTGATGTTGGCGCGTTTGAGGTAACTGGCAAAATCTTCCGGCTGAAGATGGTTGTTCTCAACCGTTGTGCAACCGGCGAGCAACATTGCCGCCACGAAGCCAAGCCACAGGAGTTTCTTCAACGCGAACACCTTAATTTATGGTTATTTTAACTTGATAAATATTTAATATACCATCTTCTTACAAAGATTGCAAGTATTTGTCCATATCAACCACTCAAAAAAAGGGGCGTCCGGAATTCACCGGAACACCCCTTGATCAAGCTTTTACGCTTCCGCCGGACGGGCAATCGCGCTCAACGGATCGAAATCCTCCGCGCAGAAACCGCACGGATTGTGGCGGTTCCACCCTTCCGCATAGGCGCAGAAACCGGAACGTTTGCCCATGAATTCAGCGCGCTCGACCATGCTGTCGATGTAGGCGTTGAGCTTCTGGCTTTCATCCAGCCATTGCTTTTGCGTGACGTGACAGCTGAGCATCGCCTTTTTCTTTTCCATCGTCGAAGTGACGTCGACGAAAAGTTCGGGGATCACCGGACGATTGAGCTGATCCTTGAGCGAGAGCGGCACCGAGTGGTAGACCGCGACGTCGGTATCAACGGGCGGCACCGAAACCGTGCGGAAGTTGCCCATGCCGCGCGAAAACGCCGCCGAAACGGCGAGCCGCCCCGCACAGGTGTGATCTTCCATATAATCGTAAGGACCATGGGTCAACACGATCTCGGGATCGACTTCGCGCATCACCTTGACGACTTTGGCAAGCGTTTCAAAGTTGTAGAAAACTTCCAGGTCGCCGGTGACGGGCGGGTGATAGACCGCGCCGATCACTTTGCAGGCATTCTGCGCTTCCTTGGTGCGCTGGTCGGCGAGCTCCTGCCACGACATCATATTGCCGCCGAGCGCGCCGTTGGCAATCGTCATATAGTGAACTTCGTACCCGAGTTCCTGCAAGCGGATCAGAGTGCCCGCCATCATAAATTCAATGTCGTCCGGATGGGCGCAGACGGCAAAAACACGCTTTGCCATAATTAGTGCATCTCCACGTCGCAGACGCCGAAGCCGCCGCGATAGAAGTTGAACACAACGTCATCGTGATCGGCGAGCAACGACATCGGCACCGCCGAATCCGGCAGATGCTTGCTGATCATAAAGGTCGACAAACGCATACCGAAAGGATTGTCGTGGTGGCCGGGATGCCAGATCGAAACCTGCTTCGACTGCCAGGTCTGGATGGGGCCGACGGTGAACGCCTGCGAGGGCACGTTCTGAACGGTGCCGCCGCCGCTGGTACGCGCATTCTGGATCAGCGTGATCGGGTGCAGTTCGACCAGACGGGTCCCCTTCTTGCGGTATTCTTCGGGGGTCGGCGGATTGTCCTTGTAGGCGCCTTCGCGACGGACGGGGTCGTTGAACGCCCAGTGTTTGGTCTCGCCCTGACCGCCCTGCATGATGAGGCAGTTGAAATCCTTGTAGCTCTTGTTGTAAGCTTCGAGATCGCCGTTGGGGAAGTGGAGATTTTCCATCGGCATGCGCAATTCGGGGCGGATGCGCGAGAAACAGAGATCCCAGTCCGCCTTGGCGAAACCGAGCGGGAAGTTCTTGTCGACCGGCTTGCCGTCGATCGCCCATTCGTCCATGCCCCAGAAGTGGGCGTTCTTGAGGTCGATGTCCAAAGCGTTGACGATTTCCGCAACGATCGGGAGCTGTTCCGTGGG
>DCFZ01000059.1:4828-4958 GCA_002314455.1 Lentisphaeria bacterium UBA1791
CCGATCGGGCCGCAGATACCGCACGGATTGTCGGCGGTGGCTTTCTGCCAGCACTTGATGTACTCCAACGCCTCGGCGCAGTAGAATTCCTGCAAGGTGTCGTAAATGTTGATCTTGAAGCCGGGACGCT
>DCFZ01000059.1:4982-5409 GCA_002314455.1 Lentisphaeria bacterium UBA1791
GCTCTTGAGGTTGTCGATCGTGATCTTGGCGGCTTCGTCGAGAATCGAACGGTCGAGGGTCGTGTAATCCCACCAGTCGGCGGAAATCTTGGAAAGTGCGCGCATAAAATAATCCTTTCTTTTACCGTAAAAAACGGTTTGGTTGTGCTGTTGTATATACAATACTGCCGCAAAAAAGATTTTGCAAATGAAATTGTTGTTTTTAACAAAGAGAATAGAAAAATCCCGCGGGGGGGGGGGCAAGCGTGAGGCTCGCGGCAACGCCGCGAAATAGGCGTCTTTGTCGGACTTGTCGGACTTGTCGGACTTGTCGGACTAAACCAACGGGGGCATACGCGGATGGTGGTCTCGCGGCGGCGCCGCGAAATGGGCGTTTTTGTCGGACAAGCAACGGTATATTTACCCCTGTTACTCACCTCAAGCAGTC
>DCFZ01000041.1 GCA_002314455.1 Lentisphaeria bacterium UBA1791
CCTGACTGGAATTTACCCGATCAGCCGGACCTTTTCGGGGATTTTATCTGCTGAATTTTCCCCGGACAGCAGTGACTATAATCCGGTAAAAAATTTCGAAGCGAATCAAAAAAATGCCCCCTCACCTCTCCGGTTGTTCCACGGATATGCCGAATTCGGGCGAGGCGATGATCGCGGGGTTTTGATGGGATGTACGCTTCTATCCCCCGCGCAGATCATCAGCATTGCCGTTGTTACAAGCGGTATTGTGCTTTATTTTGTCAGCAAAAGAAAAGAAAACGCACAAATTTGACGATATTCCAAAGAGCGCCGCGAAACCGGCGTCTTTGTCGGACAAGTCAGGTTGTCGCTTTATTTGGCTTGACTGCCGGATAGGGAAAGCTTCTTTTTGCGGCACAGCAATGCGGAAATTTCCGGCTCGATCAATGCTGCGCCGACGACGAGGATCATCCCCGCGACCTGAAAAAGCGTCACCTCTTCACCGAAGCAGAGCCAGCCGAGCAATGCCGTCAGCATCGGCGTAAAATACCCGGAAATACCGAGCAATCCCGGCGAAATATAATACTGGGCGTTATTCCACGCGAAAAAAGCGAGCGCCGTCGGGATCAGTCCGAGATAGAACGTTGCCGCGATATCCGCCCACTCAACGGGGTAGCTCAAATGAAATCGGAAAGCGATTTGAAAGAGCAAGATCCAAATTCCGGCGAAAAGCACGCTCCACGCCGTATAAAGCAAGCCGCCCAGCTTTTTGATCGTGCGATTGGCGAGCACCGTGTAAAACGCCCACGAAGTTGCTCCCGCAAAGACCATCGCGTCCCCGAAGTTGATCGAGGTAATGGCGATGCCTTCTTTGCCGATCGCCCGAAGTACGAGCATACTGCCGGCAAAGCCGAGCAACAAGCCGAGCGTCTGCAGAAAGTTCGGTTTTTCCTTGAGAATGAAAATGCTCAAGAGAAAGATCAGAATCGGCGCTTCGGCTTCCAGCATCGAGGCGTTGACGACCGGGATCCCGAAGCTCTGCCCGAAAAACAAAAGTCCGCTCATCGCCGCGGCAAAGATGCTCTGCGCCGCCAAATGAAGAAAATCCCCCGCCGAAAGGCCGCGCCACGGCGATCGGCGTTCCTTGAGCGTCACCATCGCGAGCATACAGACTCCTGCCGTCAGAAATCTGACCTGCGCCATCGTATAGCAATCGACGTTGCCGCGTTTCAGCAAAAAGCTGACGGCGGGAAAAAGAGTTCCCCAGCAGAAAACGCTCACCGCCGCCCAGAAGATCCCGAGCGCCGGAGATTTCGCAATATCCGTCATCGCGCATCCTCAAAGTAAAGTTCGCCGAATTCGTCCGGCGCGTGAAAATCGGTCGTTTTGAGGTCGATCCAAGTCAGCCAGTGATAATGACTTGAAGCATCGGCGCACTTGGTGAAATTGGCGCGCCACACCTGCCCCGCAAGCGGCAGCGCGATATGCGAATTGCGCACGAAAAAGTCGATCGGAATATAAAAGCTCAAATACCAGTCGACGGGATCGGGATTTTCCGGAAAAGTGCGCCGCGGCAGAGAGCTGTGGCGCACGATGGTGTCCAATTCCGCTTGCGGCATCACCTCGTACAATTTTTTCGACTTGTCCAGGATATGGTAAAGAAGCATATACCCGGTACAGCTCAACTCAAAGTTATAGTACCTTTCATCGCCCGCCGGGTGGACGAAAAATTCATCGCAACTGTCGAAGCAGACCATCTGCTGGTCGGCGGTCGACTTGCCGATCACATAGCGGTCGCGATTGGTGAAAACACCGGCGATGCCGTGATCGTCGTAAAGCATTTTAACGCGCGTGTCGGGCAAGTGGTCGGTACAGTCGCCGTTGGGCGTGACGATCGCAAGTTCAACGGCGTTTTGCCACTGCGCATCGTCGGGCGCCGCGCCGGGCGTCAAGGGGCAAAGCGATTTTTTTACGGTATAGCGCAGCATATTATTTCCTTTCAAGCGGCGTATACCCGCCGGTAAATGCGGTCGTTTCCTTTAACGCATCGCGGTCGAAATCCCAATCGCTCGGCACGCTTTGTCTGACTTGGCGCGGACGCACCGGGCAACCGGCACAGCCGTTGACGGGGTCGCGCAGGAGTTTCTCGTACGCTTCGCGGTAGTCGCTCAATTTAAAGAGCATCAAGTGGCTGCGGTTGAGCATCGCTTCGCGCAACGTGCCGTTTTGCCGCATATGATCGTAGATCTTTTTCGGGTCGAAAGCGCGGCAATTGCCGTCGCGCCACCCCCAGCCGCGCAGTTTGACCTTTTTGCCGTCGACGACGCCGTCGTATTCCTCGGTGCGCGAGCCAAGACACGGCGCGCCGACGAGCGTTTCAACGATGTGCATATAGGTCACGGCGACCGCGCAGGAAATCAGCAGACAGTATCCGCCAGACGTCTCAAGTTTGCCGAGCGGACTTTTTTCGTGCAACGACGGGTAAAGGTGATGCGTTGTGACGTAATCGAGCTTCCCCTTGCCCCAGACGGCAAAACTGTGCGTCGGGTCAAGCGAACGCACGACGCCCGGGAGCGTGCGAAACGTTTCCGAGAGGATCCCCGTGCGCGCCGGCGTATTTTCAGGATCGAAAAGGATCGCTTCGCCGTCATTGGGATATTTGGACAAGGCGGGCATCATCAGCGTGCCATCACCGGTAACCAGCTCCTGCAGAATAGTGCAGAACTTTTTTGCGCCGCCCTCAAAGTTCCCGAGCGAGCGGAACGCCGAATGGACGACCACTTTCATCCCGGCGCCAAGACCGAGTTTTTTCAGCGCGTCGACCGCCATTTCGGGCGTGGTCGTCACGGGGTAAAGTTCGTTGTATTTTTTGTAGATGCGCGGCGGAAATTCAAAACAGCCGACTTTCACATAGTTTTCTTCCTGCAAAAACTGGAGCGTATTGCGGTAAAGTTCGAGATCGACGTCGCTCCCCGAATCGCGCAAACGGCGCCAGATTTCCCACGCGCTACGCGTACCGTCCGCCCACATCAAGGCGTCGTCGATCCACGCGGGCGCGCCCCATCCCTGATAAAGTTTGGCAACTTCGGGGTGACTTTCGTCCTTGAGCCAGTATTTCTCAAAGGAGAAAAATCCGCGGTAATTTTTGATCGGGTAAAGGAAACTCAATTTTGCATCCGACGAGTCGTCCATCGTCGTTTCTTCGACTTCTTTCGGGTAAAGACTTTGCAGAACTTCGGCAAGTTTCGCCTGATCTTCCGGGGCGGAAACAAGATTTTTGATGGAATCGAGCCGCTTGACCGCGATCTCACGGCGCATCGCCGGCGTCGCCTTGGCGGGGAAAGGCGTGTTGCAGTCGTAATCGCGGACAAGTTTTGCGAGTTCGGCCGCTTCGTTCAAGCCGGCGTTGACGAGGAACGAAACGTACTCTTTGGTGATCGCAAAGGTCGTCGCGAGCGTTTCGGGGTCGATGCGATCAGGCGTATCGGTCGACTTGTGGTAATTGGCATCGGCGAGGACTTCCAAATAAGTGAGCGCGGTGCCGAAGTAAGGTTCCGCCAAACTCGCATCGATTCCCGTGATGCCGCCGACGCTCGCCGAAAAACCGTGTTTTTCAAGACAATGTTTCAAGAGCGGCGTCGCGTAGGTCGGGAATGCGGGCGCGCTGTCGCCGATGCCGCCGACGTGATCGAGCGAAACGCCGACCATATCGACGTTGAGTCCGGCGACGAAATTCGGTTTCGTTTTGAGCGAATTGACATAAGCTTGCAAACTTTTCGCCTCGTGCGTAAAAAGCAAGCGGATACCGCGGCGGCGCGGCTGTTTCTGCAATTCGCGCACGATCGCGAGCATCTGGGCGACGCCGCTTGCGTTGTCGTTGGCGCCCTGCTCAAACAAATGTCCGGTAAGGACGATCTCTTCGCTTGTTTCACCGGGGAGGAAACCGGTAACGACGCCGATTTCGCCCGGCGTCATCGACGCGTCGACCTTGGCGTGAAGCGTCACGCTTCCCTGTTTCAACTGCGCTTCCAGTTGCCGCCCCTCGTCGGGGGTGATCGAAAAGGCAAAGGGATGTTCGGGAATCTCCCAAAAGGGCAGTTGATAATTCAACCACTTGCGCGACTTGGAGTTGAGATAGGAAAACGCCGGCTGTTTCGCGCGCTCCGCGCCGAAGCCGATATGCGACAGCACGACTCCGAGCGCCCCGCAGCGGATGAAACTCATCACTTCGGGAATCCACGGCGAATGGTCGGTGACGAGGACGATCTTGCCGGAAATGTCTGCGTCGGTGTAAAGCGCAAGTTCCGCTGTCACATCAGCGCTTTTGCTGTAAAGTCCAAGCGAACAGGGCTCTTCGCGATAGGAACAAAGTTGTTTCTCTTGGCCGCCCTTTTGCACGATGCTCAACGTCGATTCTTTCGGATCCCACGCGAGCGGCATCAGCCACCCGGCGTGATCGGTAACGCCGTCGGAGCGATAGCGCAAAGTTTCGACCTGCGTCAAATTCATTTCGCGCATAATCTTTTCGACCATGCGCCACGTCTGCCGCATCGCGGAATAAGAAAAAAACCGGTCGCTCTCATAGATGCGCCGGATCGTCTGAAGCATAAAATCAAGCGACTCCATCGTCTGCCCTTTCATTGCTGTATTTTTTCTACCAAAATTTGCTCTTAATATAACGGTGCAAAATCAAAATTCAAATTTATATATGCTGTTTTTTTATCGACAGCTCTTTATCGGGCATTCTCTTGCCGTTTCCTCAATGCGATTGCCCTTTCCGCTCGCGGTCTTCGGCGGAATCGCTCTTTTCCCGTTGCGACGGCACTACCAAGCCCGGAAATTTCGGTTCAAGTCCGGGGACGATGCCGACAAAAGCCGCGTCGTCGACCCAAATGGTGCCCTCGCCCTGATTGACAAGCTGAACCGTCAAAGTTTGAGTCGTATCTTTGACCGTCACGCGAAGCGTCGCCTGTCGCCATTCCCCGTCCGCACGAAATTCGGCGTCGGCAAGAAAATCCCCCTCGTTTTCCACGACAGCAAGTTTCAAGTTGGAAGCGGAACTTTCCTTTGCCAGACGGTACCAGACGGAAAATTCATACAATTGGCCGCGCTGAAAACCGGTCAGCGTTTGCGCAACGCCGGCGTTTTGCCCGATCAGCGCACAGCTTTGGTTCAAAATGGAATTCCGCGTCGCATAGCAAACGTCGATGCCGCCTTTGCCGCGCTGAACGTCGATCTTTTTCGTCCCGACGGCGAACCACGGCGCTGCGCCGGGCGCGTTGCCGCGCCGGATCAACGAGCGAAGCGGCGTCTGCCACTGCCGGTAGACGGGGCGCAAATGACGGGAAAAATCGTGCCCCGCCTGCCACGTGTCGCCGGGAGCGTACGCCCCGACGGAAGCGACCTTTCCCGTGATGCCCGGCAGCGGAAATCCCTTGCCGACGCCCTCGGGGATCGAGGTGAATTTCAACGCCGCAAGTTTTTCCGTCGGGATATCCTCGATATTGCCCCATACCGCAAGTTGCGGATGTTTCATCAGCGCGTGGTCGGTCGCGTTGTTGACGTAGGCGCAGTTGTACATCCAATCCGTCGGCCACCGCCCCCAGATCTTGCAAGTGCCGATCACGGTGTTGTTGATGACGAAGTTATTCTGGCTCGGGCGGTTCAGATTGATGCCGCTGATGCCGCAATCCCAGACGACGTTTTGGTAGATGAAGTAATTGGTGGTGAAATTGTCGAGGTAGATCCCCATGCGGATCCCCGACGAGAGATTTTCGTGGATGAAATTGTGATGGTATTCCGTCCCCCCGCCGTCGGCGCCGCAAGTGTAGATCGCGCCGAGGTCGCGGCAGAGATGCCCCATGCGGTAAATATTGTTGTACTGCAAAATGTGCGCGCTTCCGTTGGGCTGGATGCAGTCGCGGCTGGTATCGTGGATCGAATTGTGACTGACGAGGATCCGCGCGGAATCCGGCGTCAATTTGACCGGGCATTCGTAGCTCGCGTGAAAACCGGTGTCGTGGATGTCGCAGTTGACGATCGCGTGATCTTCCCCCGAAACGATCACGCCGCTGCCGTAACTGTAGGCGATCTCGCTGTCGCAGATCATGGAATCGCGCCCCCCCAACAGCACGCCGACGTCGCTTTTCAGCGCGTAACCGGTGTTGCCGCCATCAATGTAACCCAAGTAAAAACAGCGCATATTTTCCAATTTCACGCGCTGGCATTTCGGCAACACCAGACTGCCGCCGAGAGTCTTGAATCCGACAATCTGAAGGTCGTGGACGGCGAGATCCCTGGTGTTGACAATGTCTTTTTCGACTTGCATTGCAATATCGAGCGCATCGGGCGTCTCGCCCGGAGCAAGTTGCAGATAGAGCGTTTGGGTCGCATCGTCGACAAAATATTCGCCCGGCTGGTCGATCTCTCCGACGCCGCCGAGCAAGTAGAAAAAGCCCCCCTGCGGCGCATTCGGCGCGTGATAGGGGATCGCGGCGCACCGCGATTCCTGCTTGTCGTCGAGATGAAACGTGATCGCCTTTTGCGCGGCGTCGTAATCGTCGACGGTGACGCTCCAACTGGTCCAGCGCGCCCCGCCCAAGACCCAAAGCGTCGCATTTTTCCAGTAATGGTCGGGGCGGTCGGGCAGATCGCGGCAGACCAGTTTTTCCGCGCCCGAAGCATCCGGCTGATACGCCGCGCCGTGCCAGTTGAGAAAATCAGCGCTTTCCCGCTTGGGCCAGCGGGCGCGGAAACCGGGCTTGCCGTTGATGAAAACCCAGTTGCGACCGGGGAGCGTGCGGGTAACGGCGGCTTTCCAGAGATCACCCTTGACGTGTTGCCAGTTCTTCACGGGGGCAAGCGCGGTTAAAACCGCTTCGTGCGGCTTTTCTGAGCGGATGACGATCGGCTTGCCCGCTTCACCGGAAGGAAGTTGATCGAGATGTTCGCAATAACGCCCCGGGTGTACGATGCAGACGTCGCCCGGTTTCAGTTGACTGAACGCATATTTCAAGGTTCGGAAGGGAGCGTCGGCGCAACCGCTGTCGGCGTCATTGCCGTCGATGGCGACGTGAAACTCGTTGCCGCACAACATCCCGCACAGCAAATACAACAAAATAGATGCGTTTCGTTTCATTTTATTCACTTGGCGTCAATCTTTCCCGGCAAGCAGATCGTCCATATCATTCTCCTTATCACGTTTGTGATAAAATAGCATAAAACACAAGGGAAAACAAGCGGTTCGTCCTATTTTTGTTTGCATTTCAACCGATGCGGGATTATAGTTAAACATCAACCATTTCAGGACGGCTAAAGTTGCAAATGAAAAAAATATCGGCAATCGGTTTCGCGTTGCTTTCCGGAAGCGCCTTGTTTGCGGGGGAAGCAACTTCAAACGTGCGCTTTTCCACTTTTCTCGAAAAGAATTTCTACGGAATTTCGTTTCGGATGATCCTCATTCTGGCGCTCGGCGCGATCTTTTTCGCATTTCTGAAAGGCTTTATGTCATTGTGCAAAAGCATTCAGGATCAAAACATTGACAATCTTCAGAAATCGGCAAAAGCGGGCAATTCTCAGGCGCAATACCAGCTTGGCAGACACTATGAATGCGGCGATCAGGTACCCAAAGACCCGGCGCAGGCGCTGGCGTGGTATCGCCTCGCCGCACGGCAGGGCAGCAAGAAGGCTTTGCGCCGGTTGGTCACGATCAAACTTTTCGGCAAAAAAAGCAAGGAAGAAAAACTGCAGATCACGAAATTTCTTGCTCCATACAACACCTGTTGCTTCAGCTTATCCGCGCTGACGGTGGTCGGTTTCGGCATTGCATTGCTGGTGTTGGAGCGAATCTCCTACGATTGGATGTTCCTTTTTGGCGCGCTCGGCGCAATGTGCATTCTTGCCGTCTTGCTGCCCCGCTTCCTGCAAAACAAAATCTGCTGGGGAATTTGGGAAGCCTTTATCTGCTATATTTTGCTTCACAGCGTCTTTGCCGTTTTCATCGGCTTTTGGGGTGTTGCCGTGTGGCTGACGGCGTCGATCATCCTCGGGGGCGCCATGATCGCCCAGCGCCTCGGCGATGACGAAGAACAAATGACCGCCTCGCGCGTCACGTCAATCCTGGTGTTTTTAGCGTTGCTCGCCGCCTGCTGGTGGTGCGATATTACGTGGTGGTGGATGGCGCTCGCCGGCGCGCTGGTCCTCTTCACGGCATTCGGCTTGTGCGTTAGCAAAAAGGACTTCACGGCAACGTGGTTTCTTTTTGTCGGCGCCGTCTGTTGCGATATTTTTCACGCTTCGTGGTACTTGATGATCGGCTTTGCGGGGATTACGTGGTTCTCTCATCAATGCATAAAATCCACCTTGAACGGGTTGCGGGAGTATTGCCGTCGGGAAGTTGCCGAAGAAAACGTTTCACCCGTCGCAGAAAAATCCGATCAGTGATTACCAAAGCGCACATCATCCTTGTTTCGGCTTGCATTGGTTTGCTTGCCGGTTGCAACGTCGAAAAAACGATCGGGAGCGACGCTTCGCCGCAAGCGGCCGTTCCCGTAGTCAGCGTCATGCCGGTCGCCCTCCCCGTGGCGCCGGCGCAACGCGGTTTCGGCCCGGCGCCGCTGCGGCCGCATTTTTCGCCCTTTTACAATAATTGCAACGTCCGCACCTGGACGGCGCCGCCATTCTTTCCCAGCGTGCCGCCGGCGTACCAGCACGACGTCGTCACGTTGACCGACGCCGCGATGAACGGCACGGCGGGCGCGCACAACATCACCGCCCCCGTCGCCCTGCTCCCCGTTCAGCAGGCGCCGGTTCAACCGATCATCATCGAACCTTACATCAACTGGTAGCGCTTGTCGTCCTCAAAGATCAGCTTGACAAATCAAAACATTGCGTTATATTACAAAATGACGGAATAAAACACCAAGGGGGAGCTGATGGAAAAATTTGTCGCCGCCGCGTGGCGGGAACCGGCGGAAAAGTTCAAATCGCTGGGCCACCCGATCCGTTTGTGGATCGCGCAGGAACTGTTGACGGGGCCGCATTGCGTCGGCGAATTCGTCGATGCGACGCAGTTGGACTACTCGACCATTTCCCAGCACTTGACCGTCATGCGGCAAAATGGCATCATCGAAGCGGAAAAGCGCGGCAAGGAAGTCTATTACACACTTGTCTGCGGCTGCGTCCGGATTTTCCTGCAATGCGTGGCGGAACATCAAAAACCAAAAAAGTAAATTTTTTGACGATCATTTTGTCGTTTTATAAAATGTAAAAATAAATCTTTTACGGAGGTCTCAAATGAAAGTTGTCATCGTCGGCGGCGTTGCCGCGGGAGCAAGCGCGGCGGCAAGATTGCGCAGATTGGACGAAAATTGTGAGATATTGCTGTTGGAAAAGGGCGATTTCATCTCGTACGCCAACTGCGGATTGCCCTATCATCTGGGCAAGGTGATCGAAGACCGCGACGAACTTCTCGTCATGTCGCCGGAAAGATTTTCCGCGTGGCTCAATGTCAAAGTCAAGACCCGGCACACCGTAACCGCCATCGACCGCGCAAAAAAACAACTTACTGCACAAACGCCGGATGGGGAAAAGGTTTTCTCATACGACAAGCTGCTGTTGGCGACGGGCGCCACGCCGAATTTATCGGGGCACGATTCGCCGCGGATCTTGCCGCTCTGGACGATTTCCGATATGGACAAGGTCGTCGCCCGCCTTGACGGGGCGAAAAGCGTCGTCGTCGTCGGGGCGGGATTCGTCGGCTTGGAAGTCGCCGAAAATTTGCGCGAACGCGGCCTTGCCGTGACGATCATTCAGCGGGGAAACCACGTTCTGCCGACGATGGATCCGGAAATGTCCGGCGCCTTGGCGGACGAACTCGCCGATCTCGGCATCGACCTCAAGCTGGGCGTGAGCGTCAACGAATACCGCGAAAACGCCGATTCCATTTCCGTCATCTTGAGCGATCAATGCACCATTCAAGCGGATCTTGTGATCGAATCAATCGGGGTCAAGCCGAATTCCGAACTGGCGCAAAATGCGAAACTTGTCTGCGGTGCGCGCGGCCACATCATCGTCGACGAATTTCTGCAGACTTCCGATCCCGACATCTATGCCGCGGGCGACGCCGTCGAAGTCGTCGACCCCGTTTTCGGCGGCAAGACCGCCATCGCGCTCGCCGGTCCCGCAAACAAGCAGGGGCGGATCGCCGCCGGCAATATGCTCGGCGGCAAAACGCCTTACCGGGGGAGTTTGGGCGCAAGCGTCGTCAAGATCGGCCATCTGACCGCCGCCGGAGTCGGGTACACCGAGGAACGGCTGAAAGCGCTCCAAAAAAATTACCGCAAGATCTATCTGCACCCGATGTCCAACGCCTCGTACTACCCTGATTCGGCGAGGATGACGATGAAGCTCATTTTTGGGATGGACGGCACGATCTACGGCGCGCAGATCACCGGCGCAAAAGGCGTGGACAAGCGCATCGACACCATCGCGCAGGCGATGCGCCATCAGCTGAAAGCGCCGGAACTCGGCGAGCTTGAACTCGCCTATGCGCCGCCTTACAGTTCGGCGAAAGATCCCGTCAATTTCGCCGGATTCATCGCCGGAAACGTCCTTTCCGGCTTGAGCGACGTGGTCTACCCCGACACCATTCCCGCCGGCGCCGTCGTTCTCGACGTGCGCGAGCCGGAGGAAAATGAACTCGGCGCCATATCGGGCGCAATCAACATCCCGCTCGGAAAATTGCGCACGCGTCTTGCCGAACTGGACAAGTCCAAAATCTACGTCACCTGCTGCCAGGTCGGCTTGCGCGGTTATCTCGCCGAGCGGATTTTAAAACAGCGCGGTTTTCGCGCCGCCAATCTTTCCGGCGGCTGGCTGACGTGGAAGGCATTTCACCATCGGTTAAAAGCCGTTGCCGCAACCCAAGCGGCAGTTCCCGACGCCCCCGCCCCGGCGGCGGTTTTAAACGTGCGCGCCCTTCCCTGCCCGGGACCGGTGCTGAAATTGAAAAGCGCCATGCAGGACGCCCCGGCAGGTTTCACGCTCCACCTGATCGCGGCGCGCGCGTTCGAAGCCGACCTGCTGAACTGGGCAAAAGGCGCCGGTTGCGTGGTCGCCAACACGACCTGTCACGGCGACGATCTGGAAGCGGACGTCACCAAGGGGAACGCCCCCGCCGCCACGCCTTGCTCTCAAGTCGGGCAGTCGATCTCAATCGTCCTTTTCAGCAACGATCTCGACAAGGCGCTCGCCGCGATGATCCTCGCCAACGGCTTCGCCGCGTCGGGGGTGAAAGTCAACGTCTTTTTCACCTTTTGGGGGCTCTCGGTACTCCGTAAAAACCCCGCGCCCCGCATCAAAAAGAAGTTCGTTTCCAGAATGTTCGGCTGGATGTTGCCAAAGGGAGCGGAAAAACTCGCCCTTTCCAAGATGCACATGCTGGGCATCGGCAGTGCGATGATGCGCCGCGTGATGAAAGAACAGCGCGTCCTGACGCTGCCCGAATTGCTCGCGAGCGCCCGCGCCGCCGGAGTCCGTTTCATTGCCTGCGACATGGCGATGAACGTCATGGGAATCCGCCGCGAGGAATTGATCGAGATCGACGACGTCGCCGGCGTCGCGACGTTTGCGGAGCTTGCCAAAGCAGGACAAAACGCGCTTTTCATCTGACGCAACTTCGGCGATTCCGATTTTCCGCACTTGCTTTTTGGCGCCAGATGAATTATCTTAAATCGCAGAAAGGGATCGAAAGTATGCGCAAATTTTTAGGACTTCTTGCGGCGTTGCCGCTTTGGCTGACGGCATCCGGTTTATCCGGCGACTGGGCGTTTTACGAAGCGCCCTTTGCGACGTGGGACGAAACCGACGTCGCCGCCATCACCGGCACGCCGGAAAAGCACGGCAAGGCATCCCGCCAGAGCGTCCGGCTCGCCGACGGCGTTTTCGTACGCGAAACGGCAAAGGGCAAAACCTCGTTGCTCGTCCATCGCTTTGAAGCGCCAAGCGACGGCACGCTTTTCTTGCGGTGCGGCGCCAATTGTTTTTTCATCGAAGCGGCGCTCAACGGCAAAAAGATCTGGGAATGCCGCACCTCGTACCCCCTTTCCTACCGGGGTGAAAAGGGGTCGCACATCCTCAAGCTCGACGTCAAAAAAGGAAGCAATCTCTTTGCCGTCAAATTTTTCGGAAGTTCCTGTGGCTTCGCCGACAAAAAAATACGCTTTTTCTTTGCCTGCGACGAATCGACGGAAGAGGAATACCTCGCACAACTCCCGACGAGCGAAAATTTTGCCGCCATCGGCAAAGATAACAATCAGCACCTCGCCGAATGCATCATCCGCAACGGCGTCGATCAGCTGACGGCGACCGCGTTTGCAGCGTTTGACCGCGAAGCCGCGCTTCCCGCCGCCAAGCTGGAAACGCTCTACGCCAAGTATCCGGTTTTGGCATACTACGATCGCGCGATCGACAAATTACTGTACGAGATCCCCGCGACCAAAGTCGAACGCGGCATCGTCGTCTGGCATTTATACAACATGGGCTATGTCGTCAAAACGCCGGAATGCTGTTTCGGCATCGACTTGCATCACCGCCGCGCGGCGGAACTTGCGCCGCTGCTCGATTTCATCCTCGTCACGCACAATCACAGCGACCATTACAATTTAGCGTTGCTTCAGGCGATGAGCCACGCAAAAAAGCCGGTCGTCAGCAATTTCTATCCCAGTCGCGGCTATCAGCGGCCGCCGCAAAAATTCGAAATCGCCGACGTGACGATCGAAACGGGGGAAACCGACCACAACGCGACGCTCAAAAAATTTATGTCAACTTACCGCATCACGTGCGGGCGCACGAGCGACGCACCGGTGCTTTATCACACGGGCGACAGCTGTGATTTCCGCCAGCTTCAGATGCCGTGCAAGGCGGATGTCTGGATCGTCCACCCGCAGGTGGGAATCCTTGTCCCCGAAGCGGCGAAGCATCTGCTGCCCAAGGAGATCTGGTTCTCGCACCTCCTGGAAATGGGCCATTGCAAACCGAGCATCTACCGCCCGATCGACTGGATCACCTTTTATTGCGATCAGGCGGTGATCCAAAAGCAGAATCCGGAAATTTTCTGCCGCGCCCCGATGTGGGGTGAAAAGATCGTCGTCGAAAAGCACCGCCAATAGATCAATGAATCGGCGTATCGCAATACGCCGGATGCAACTGCATCTCGCGCTCCCCGCCGGGCGCGGTAAACGCCCAGCCGACGGTGTGACCATCCGGCAGGGCGACGCGCTCCAAAACGCCTGCCGCGCGATCATGCCGGATGGCGAGGTACGCCGCTTCGTAGCTCGGGAAAGCCGATAATCCGAAATTTCTGCCCTCGTACGCCAAGGCAAATTTCAGCAACAGATCGATCTCGTGGCGGAAGCCGATCGTCCCGGGTAGCAGTTGCAGTTTTTCCGCCGGATGATAGTATTGACGGCAAAATTCGGCAAAACTTCGGGGCGAATCGCCGAGCGGACAATACAAGGGACCGTGATCCGTCCCCGGCAAAAGCGCGTGAAAGCCGTACTTGCGATAAGCGGGCGCAATGAATGCGCCGGCACTGCAGAACAAAGCGAGCGGCAACTCTTTTGCCGTCTGCAATTCCGAAAAACAGCGGTCGAGCAAAACGCGCCCGATCCCCTGATGCTGATGATCCTGGGCAGTGCGGAAGTTGCCGAAATTGCCGATCGCGTCAGCGTGTTTTCCCCACCCGTGCCAGACGCGGGAAACACAGCGCGTTTCATCCAGCGCGGCGAAGTAGGCGTCGCGGCATTCGGGGAAAGCCTCGCCCTGCAACCGGAAGCGCATCATCTGCGCGTAAGACGCTTCCGGCGGCTCGGCTTCTTCGACCCAGCAAAGCAACGCCTTTCCCGCCGCGGCGTCATCGGGCGCATTGACCGCCCCCGGATAAAAGGTATGGTAAGAGATCGCCATAATCAGATGAACCAACCGCCCGTTGCCAGCATCCGGTAGCGGTATTCGGGCTGGTAGATCGTTTCCAGCGGGATCTCGAGTTCCTCGATGCGGTCGCGCTCGCCGTCGAGCAACTCGTCAATGCGCCGCGCCAGCTCCAGATAGCGTTCGCGCAAACCGGCGAGGCGAATCTGCATCACTTCCAAGCCGTAGGACTTGTAACTGCGGAACCACTGCGCGCGGAAAGAATCGTTCAATCCCTCAAGGGCGTCGAGCATTTCGGGTATCTCGCGCTCGCACAGCATTTCCAGATTGTCAAAATCGCGCTTCGCGTAGTTGCGCATCAGAATCATGCGAATCTCGATTTTCCGGACGAGCACGTTGAGAACATTCCACGCGTGATTAACCTGCCCCGCACGGTTGTCGTCGCGGTGACGCTCCGCCAATTCGCGCAACGCGCGGTATTGTTTCAACACGCGTTCCCAGTCGAACTTCCAGCAGTCGCGCCAGTAAATATTCATCAGGGGATCGTCCCACAGCAACGCCGGTGCGCTGACTTTGTCGGGCACGGGTTTATCCTCGACCGGCATCTGAATGTCGCCGAGCGCGATCTGCACCGCGTAGTCGGCGCCGCAGACGGCTTCAAAGAGCGCCCGGGTCCGCTCGTCGTCGAAAGTATCGTTGAAGGCGTAGTCGGCGACCCGCGCCATCGCGGCAAAGGCGGAATCAAATTCGCAATAGCCGCCGTCGTCACCCCACATCGCATAGACGATCTCGTTGACGCCGAGCTCCTTGCAGGCGTCGATACAGGGGCGCGTCGTCAGATCGGTGACACCGTAATCGCACCACAATTCGCCCCAAGTCCAGATGCCGGTCGCCATCAAAGGCATCTTTCCGTTGAGCTGTTGCGACTTTTTGAGCATCGTAAGATAAGTTTCCTTGTCGCGGTGGTAATAATCCCAGTAGCTCGTCTGCACGTCGCGCGGAATCGCGGCACGGACGTCGGCGGGAACCTCGGTCGTCAGATTGTAGTACGTGCCGTCGGCACTTGCGAACTTGAAGTACATATCGTTCCAGATGATCGGTTTCAACTGGAATTTTTTGCAGATGCCGCAAACCTTTTTCAGGTGTTCGTTAAAAATGTCGAAGCCGCGCTTGTAGCCATTTTGATCCATATACTTGCCGCGGCCGAGATCGTGGGTCTCGTCCATACCGAGGTGGATCCTTCGCGAATCGAGCGCGTCGCTCCAAAAAGAGATCATCTTTTCGAGCAATGCATAGCTTTGATCGGAGGTCGTCAACAAAACGTTTTCCGTATCGCGGATGCTTTTGTAGGCACTCCACCGCAAGACCGGCTCGAGGTGGCCGAGCGCCTGGATCGAAGCGATCATTTCGATGTGGAGCTTTTTGGCGTAGGCGTCGATCTCGCGGATCTCCTCGCGCGTATAGGCGCCGCGCATATAACCGAAATAAGGTTCGCCCGGCAGCTGGTAGGCGTCTTTGGTATAGAGCATCGCCAGATTGAAGCCCAACAGCGCGATGCGGCGCAGATAACGCTTGAAATATTCGACCGTCACCACGCCGGTGCGCGAACAGTCGAGCAACACCGCGTGCGTCGTAAAGAAAATCTTTTCCTCGCCCTGCCGGTCGGCGAGCGCATAGGCGATGCCGCGCGCCGCAAAGCCCGCGTCGCCAAACGTGATGTGAAAAATGTTCGCTTCCTTTTTGACGGCAAGACGCGAAACATCTTCGCTTTTTTCAAAGACAAAATTGGCGGGACTTCCCTCAACAATCGGATATTCCTCGCCCAGCGTTTCCAGCAAGTCGTACAACTCCGCGGGCGTCGCCGCGCGATTCCAGCATAGTTTCATATTGTCACCCCGGATTCAAGATTTCTTTTACTATACTATATCTTCGCTGAAATGCAAGCGTCCGTGCAGCTTTTTTGCCGGCACAAGATCACAATCGCGCCCCAAGGCTCCCGTCGGACTTGTCTGCGCTCCGTCACGGCAAGCGACAGATATTGAATTTACCCAAATGAGCTGATGCGCAAAGTTTTCGCCGATCACCGTCTTGCCCCCTTTACACGGCTTTTTTTTGACGTGCATAAAAATTTCGCCTTTTTTCCCTTTTTTTGACAAAATTTCAAAAATTTTCCACTTTTTTTCAAATTTTTTTATTTTTTTACAAAAAAAAACTTGCAAAAAGTGGCAAGAAGCCGTATAATAGGAGCAGATAGGAGTAAAAAGGGGCAAAAAGGGATAAGAAAGATGGAATGCTTTTACGGCGAATTCGTGCATGCGCTCGACGCGCAATGCCGGATATCCCTGCCCAGCGACTGGCGGCAAAAGGAGGGGGAAACGGAAATGATCCTCGCTCCGACGACCGACCGCGCGCTGGTCTTGTTGCCTCCTGCCCTCCTCGACGATTTCTTTGAAAGAATGCGCCACGCTTCGATCACCAACACCAAGATCCAGCGGGCGCTCGCCAATTTCGGCAGACTCTGCAAAAAGTGCCGTTGCGACCGGCAGGGGCGGATCGCGCTCGACCGCGACCGGCTCAATGCGATCGGCGTTGAAAATCAGGTCAAATTGAGCGGCGCCGTAACGCACATCCGCTTGAGCGCGCCGGGAAGCACCGACAACTTCGATCAGGACGACATCGCCAATGCGCTGGGCGCGCTCGATGAAGTCAACCAGTCGCTCGGGCTGGATCAGGCATTGAAAAATGCGTTGGGAGGCAAGGCGTAATGGCGGAATTTTGTCACATTCCCGTGTTGCCCGACGAGGTGACGACGCTGCTCAAGTTTCCGGCGGACAAGCCCGCGAGGCTGATCGACGGGACGCTCGGCGGCGCCTCGCACAGTGCGTTGCTTTTACAGCAGAATCCGCAACTGGAATTGCTCGGCATCGACCGCGACGAAGATGCGTTGGCGGCGGCGGAGCAAAAACTTGCTTTCGCGCGCGACCGCATCTTTTTGCGGCGCGGCAATTATTCCGAAATGTTTGAGTATGCGGAGGAACTCGACTGGGAAACCGTCGACGGCATTCTGCTCGACCTCGGCGTCTCGTCGCCGCAGCTGGATCGTCCGGAGCGCGGATTTTCGTGGCGCTTCGACGGTCCTTTGGATATGCGCATGGACAACCGTTCGGAATTGACCGCCGCGCGTTTGCTCAACCGCTCCAGCGCGGATGAGTTGGGCAAAATCTTCGCCGAATACGGCGAATTTCACGGCGCCTACCGTCTGGCGCAGGCGATCGTCGAACGGCGCGAATCGACGCCTTTCGGCTCGACCGCCGACCTCGTCAAGGTGTGCGACGATGTCTTGGGCAAGAGCCGCCCGGGGAAACTCCCGGTGCCGACTTTGGTTTTTCAGGCGTTGCGGATCGCCGTCAACGACGAATTAGGCGAATTGAAAAAAGTCCTTTCCGGTGCCGTTTCGCATCTGAATCGGGGCGGCAGGATCGCGGTCATTTCGTTTCATTCGCTCGAAGACCGCATCGTCAAGGAGTTTTTCCGGCGCGAGAGCACCGAGTGTCTCTGTCCGCCGGGGTTGCCGGTCTGCCGTTGCGGTCACCACGCGACGCTCGCCGTATTGACCAAAAAGCCGGTGACGGCAAGTCAAAAAGAATTGGCGGCAAACAAGCGCAGTTCCTGTGCAAAACTGCGCGTTGCCGAAAAAATCGGAAAATAAACAAGATCACAATAATCGCATCCACCCAAAAGGAGGGGGAAACATGAACATTCAACCGGGACGCTCGTTCGGTCGTACTCGCGCGAAAAAAAGCAAGGAAGCGACTCCGTTCAGCAATCAGTTACTGGCGATCGGCAAGGCGGTCATCGTCATTGCCTCGCTCGCATTCGTTTTCATCGCGCAGACCAATTTCCGTCAGCGCATCAACGACACCGAAGCCAAGATCCGCGAGGAAAAGCAGGAGTGCGCAAGGCTCCGTCACGCGATCGAATGCAACAACATCCGCATCGCCCAGTTGACCACCTGGTCGCACATCAATGCCAAAATCCAGCACTACCGGCTCAACCTCACCCCGATCCGCGGGCAGGTCTACGAGTTGACGCAACGCACCCCCGCGGAAAACGACGCCCGTTTTGCGGCGTGGCAAAAAAATCATCAGCAGATGTCGTCGATGACGGCAAAGAGCCGTTAGGGGAAATATCGTGCTCCCGACTCCTGGAAAATCGCCGGAACACGGCATCAGAGTCCGTACCGCGATCATCGCTGGAGTCATTTTTTTGATCTCTGCCGGACTTGCGGCGCGTTTCTTTTATATTCAGGTAATGCGCCACAAATATTATTTGAAGCAGGCGCAGAAAAAATTCACCCACAGCGCCCGGAGTTTCGGACGTCGCGGCGAGATCTATGACTGCAACGGCCATCTTCTGGTCGGCAACGAGCCCTGCAAAGAGATTTCGGCGACCCCGGCCAACATCACCGATGAAAATGTGCGCCGTCAATGCGCCCAGATCATGGCGCGTTACCTCAACCAGAGCGAAGACGAACTGCTGAAAAAACTTGCCCCGACAATTTCCCGCCCCGGAGCCAACGGCCAAATCGAGCAAGTTCCCAACACCTATCAGATGATCGCCCGCTTTTTCCCCTACGAGGAAGCGGCAAAAATGGAAGCGGAATTGCGCAAGCTCGGCATCAACGCCAACACGGTAAGCTTCCGCGACACCAACCGCCGCACCTACCCCAAGGGGAGAATGCTCGCGAGCACGCTCGGATTCACCAACATCATCGACGACAAAGACGTCCCGCAAGGCGGTCTGGAAAAGACGCTCGACAGCGAAATTTCGCAGACGACCGGCACGCGCACGTACATCAGCGACCGCACCGGAATTCCGCTCGAAAACGGCATCCTTTTTGACCAGTCGGCGCGCGACGGCAAAAACATCTTTCTCACCATCGACGAACCGATCCAGGCGATCCTCGAGGAGGAACTCGACCGCGCGGTCGAGGAACTTGCGCCCGAAGTGATCTACGCCATCATCGCCGATCCCAAGACGGGGCGCATCCTCGCGATGGCACAGCGCCCGACGTTCGACCCCAACGATCGGAAAACGTTTGCCAATGCCCAGGCGATCAAGAACCACATCGCCGAAGACTGCTACGAACCCGGTTCCGTCGTCAAGCCGCTGACCGTCGGCAAGGCGCTCGACCTCGGCGTCGTCACCCCGACCCAGCGCATCAACTGCGAACAGAAACGATGGGTGTACGGCGGCAAACCGATCACCGACAGCCACGCGGTCGGCGAAGTCCCGATCTCGCAGGTGATTGTCCAGTCGAGCAACATCGGCACCGCCAAGATCGCCGTGATGCTCGGCAAAGAGTGCATCTACGATACGATGCGCAAATTCGGTTGCAACGAAAAAACCGGCCTGCCCTTTCCCATCGAATCCCCCGGCAAACTTTTGCCGCCGAAAAAATGGGACGGCATTCAGATCACCCGAATCTCCTACGGCTACAGCGTCCAGTGGTCCGCTTTGCAGTTGTTGCGGGCGCACTGCGGGATCGCCAATGCGGAAGGTATGCCGCATCTGCAATTGATCGACCATTACGAAGATCCGGCGACCGGCGAAAAAACTTATCCGCCGCCGACCGTCTGCCGCCGGGTGTTTCAGCACGAATCGGCGCGGCGGCAATTGGTCGAAATGATGATCGGCGTCGTCGAAGACGCGCACGGCACCGGCAAACGGGCGGCAATCCGCAACTACACGGTCGCAGGAAAAACCGGCACCAGCAACAAATACGATCCCGCCATCAAGCGGTACGGCAGAAAGAAAATGTGCAGTTTCATCGGCTTCGTGCCGGCGCACGATCCGCGGTTGATCATGCTGGTCACCGTCGATTCCCACACCAAGGGCGCCGCCACGCAGGGCGGCGGCGTCGCCGGCCCGATCTTCTCGCGGACGGCCAAGCGGGTGCTCGAATATCTCAACGTGCCACCCGACAAGCTGATGCTCGAAAAAGAATAGTTGCAAAATCGCCTCCGACGCTTTATATTGTAAAGCAGAGGAGGTCGTTTTATGCAAGCCATTCATCTTACCGATCAAAATTTCAAGGAAGCCTTAACCGGCGATGTGCTCGTCGATTTTTTCGCCGCCTGGTGCGGGCCCTGCCGTCAGCAAAGCGCCACCATCGAAGCGCTTGATCCCGGCGATATTCCCGCCAACAGGCGGCTCGTCAAAGTCGATGTCGACGAAGCCCCGATGGCGGCGGCAAAATTCCAAGTTGAAGCCGTGCCGACGCTCGTCCGGCTCAAGGATGGTCAGGAGATCCGCCGCGTGACGGGCGCCCAGTCCGCCGCCGAATTGCTCGCGCTGTTGCAATAATTTTTCAGGTTGCGTAAAATAAAATCCGATCCCGTTGCGTTATATGGTTAAACAATCCCGCATCGGGATTCAAATCAAAAAAGGAGTCGACAGGAAATGAAAAAGATTATGACCACTGCTTTTGCCGGCATTTTCGCGCTGGCGCTCGCCGGATGTTGCAACTGCGGCAAAAATTGTCCGCCGACGCCCCCGCCGCAGCAACCGCCCTGCCCGATGATGAAAGGCGAATGCCCCTGCAAGTGCAAGCAAGGTTGTCCGCAAATGAAAGGCGAATGCCCCGGGAAACCCGGTTGCGAGATGAAAAGAGATTGCAAACGCGGGCCGCGCCCGGAGCCGAAATTCCACGCTGATTTCAAAAAGCGCATGGAAGCGATGAAACAGCTCCGCGAAAAGTATCCGCAGGAAATGATGGAAATCGACGTCGCCATCATCGCGCAGGAAGACAAAGTTGATGCGCTCGCCGCCAAGGCGGGGATCGAGATGCCCAAGCGTCCGGCGGATATGCGCCGTCTGCGCGTCGCTTTCCCGAAAGAAATGAAGGAACTCGAGGCCAATGCGCAGAACATGAAGCCGGAAGAATTCCGCAAAGCGATCCGCGATCTGCAGGAAAAGCTGAATAAGTAAAAAGCGTTTTCAGTTGCCACGGGGAGCCTTGAAAAAAGGCTCCCCTTTTTTATTTTGCCCATTGCTTTTCCGCCAAGGATGCATTACATTATAAAATATAAATGGGGAAAGAAGGGGTGAAAAATGGGTTTGTTCGGCGGTATTTTAGGCGGCATTATCGGCAGTATTTTCGCTGGTCCGTGGGGCGCGGCGATCGGCGCCGGCATCGGGTGTATGGTCAACGAAGGGAAGAAGCCCGCGCAATCACCGCTTTTGCCGCTTTTCCGCGCATTGGCAAAGATCGCCAAGGCGGATGGCGTCGTTTCGCAGGAGGAAGCCGCGCTCGTCTCGGAACTGATCAAAAATTTCGGCAAAGACGATCCCGACTTGCGCAAAGCGCTGAAAGCGGAATTCGATCAGGCCAAGGCTTCCGACATTTCGTTTGCCGACGAAGCGAAGCTCCTCGCGCAACTCCCCGTCGATGCCCGCCGCGAAGTGCTGGAAATTTTTTGCACGCTCGCCCGCATCGACAATTACGTGGACGAACGGGAAAAACAACTGCTTTATCAGGCGGAAAAGATTTTCCGGTTGCCCGGTTTCGTCGATCAGTTTTTCAACGGTTCCCGGCAGCAAACGCACGCCCCGGGACCGGGTGGCGACGACCTCGCCGGGCATTACCGGACACTTGGCATTTCCCCATCCGCGACCGACGAGGAAGTCAAAAAGGCGTGGAAAAAGAAATCGCTGGAATTCCACCCCGACCGGCTCGCCGGCAAAGGACTTTCAGAAGCTTTCATCGAGCTTGCCGAAGCCGAGATGAAAAAGATCAATCTCGCTTACGACGCCATCATGAAATCGCGCAAGAAATAAAACTCAACTTAAAAAGAGGGTAGTTCGTTATGAAAAACATCTCAACACATCCTGTCCGGCGCATCGTTTCGATCGGCATTGCGCTCGCGTGCACGCTGATCGGCGCGATTTTCTGGGTCAACAATCTCGTCGCGGCGATCCGACTGCACCGCGCGCTCGCCAACGGCGTCGCGCCGACGGGCGGCGGCAAGGGATTGCTCCATTGTCTGCAATGGAGCGTCGTCGACGTCAGCACGGTCACGACTTTCATTTTCTTTTTCGGCTTTGCCGTCACGACGATCGCGCTGTGGGGAAAGATCCGGGATGTCGAGTTCTTTACGCGCCACGACCGCTTCCACATCGCGCTCGGCCTCGTCGGCACGCTCTGGGGCATCATTCTGATCGGCTACTACCCGATCGCCAACGTCACGATCCCCTCGCTGATGAATTGCCTCCACACGGCGATGTTTTCGACGCTTGCCGCCATCGTCTGGGTGATGATCATCGAACCATTGGTCATTTTTCCGTGGGTGCGCTTTGCCCTTGCCGGCGATGACGAAACAATTCCGGAAGCCGACCCCGTCGCCACGATGCAGGAAATCACCGCGTCGCTGCAGAAATTTTCCGCCGTTTTGACGCAAAGTTCGGACGCCGCCGAAAAATTCCAAGCTCAACTTGCGGCGTGGCAGAATGCCCGTCAGCAGGAAATTCAGGAATCCGAAAAGTTCCGCGCGGAATCGCTCAAGGCGTTGCAGCTTCTGACCGAGATCACCGCTTCGCTCGATGCGCGTCAGCAAGCGCTCGCGACCGAAAACGACCGGTTGCAGAAAGGGCTCGAAACGGCGACTGCCGAACGCGACAGCGCCCGCGCCACGGCGGAGGAACTTCGCCGCAAACTCGAAGCCATCCGCGCAACGCTGGGGTAAAAACCATGGCGGACAAATCCAACGATCCGCGGCTTGCCGCGTGGAAAAAACTTTTCGGCAAATGCGCCCCAAAGGACGGCGTCGACGAAATGAACGCCATTTTGCTTCAGATCGTCCTCGCCGTCATGCTGATCTTTATGATCGCCTTTTTCCTCTTTATGGGCAAAGTCGACGGCGAGATCTCGCAGATCGACGAACTGCATCAAAAAATGGAGCAAGCCGACCGCAACGAATTGCTCCACGCCGTCGATCAAGTGACGCAACAATACCGCATCCGTTACGGATTGACGGAATTTCTGCACATTGATCCCGCGACCGGCGAAAAGACCTTTGACTTTTCCGACGTCATCGCCCGCGGCAAAACCGTCGGGGCGACGCCGGAAGCACACGCCTTTCAGCTGGGCGCGCAAAACGCCTTTGCCGATTACCGGGATCTGACACAATACGAGGCGCAATGGATCGCCGAAATCCGCAAGATCGCCCCCGATGCGGCCGATAAAAATTCAGCGTGGTTGCACGGAGTCGTCCGCGAACGCATCGCCTCGCTCAAGTTGGAAGTCATCGAAGTCCAGCAGCTCGCCGCCGCCGCGATCCAGCAACACTTGGCGCTTCACCCCGGCGAAGTACACGACGCGCAGATCAGCGCGCTGCTGGCGCAACTGGAAAACGATCCTGACCCGGGATCGCGCAAGGTCAAAATGGCGGAACTGGGCCGGCAACTGAAAAAACTTGCCTACCGGCGTTTGACCGAAATCTGTCAGACCCCGATGCTCGCAGAGGAGGAAAAATGATGAAACACCCGATCCTTTGTCTTGCCCTGCTCTCTGCCGCGCCGCTTTTCGGCGGGATCACCCGCGAGGGGGACGGCGCCGTCATGCTCGATCAGGAAACCCGCATGCTCTCGTTCCAACTGCTCGCCAAGGAAAAGCTCGATCACTTTGCCGCCGACGGCTTTGACGCGGGCAAAGAAAAGATCATGCAGGAAATGCAAAAAAATCCCGCCCGCTACATCCAGCGCAACGTCGCCCGCGCGCAGATGGAAACCATTTTCCGTGCGGAAATGGAAAAACAACTTCAAGGCGAACTCGACGCCTTAATCCAATCGACCGCGTGCAAATTAAATCCCCAAACGCAGGCGGCGCTCTCTGCCGCACAAAAAGCGACGATCGACGAGCGGATGAAACTGCATTTCCCGACGGCGTTCGACGACGTGCGCAAAACACTCGCCGAAAAGGAGCGCAAATCGCAGATCTTCACCGCGATCTACCCATCCGGCAAAGAATTGGAAACGCTCGACGACGCCCAACTTGCCCAACGACTGCTCGAACGTTTCAACCAAAGTCGCCGGCAACCGATTATGGAAGAAAATCGCCCCTATCTCCAGAACGAGGTGATCTCGCCCGTCATCGCCGCCGCGCGCAAACAACAAAAGATCCAGCACGAAGCGCTCGATCAGCTCCGCATCCCGCAAACCTTGTGGGGAACCGATGAGATCAAGCGTTTCATCCAGACGGAACTGCGCAGTGCAACGGTGCGCGATTGCCCCGAAGCTCAAGCGAATTTCATCGAATTTCCCTCGATCAGCAAAAAGATCGACCAAAAAGCAAAAAGCATCGTCAGCGAACGCCTCGGCGATGCGCTGGAGCTTGACGCCAAACGTTACCGCGCGTTGCTGGAAAAGGAACCGCAACGCCACGTCACGCCGGCAATGAGCCTCGAACGCGCCCGGGAAGTGATGCTTCCCGATGCGCTCCAGGCGGCAAAAAAAACGATCCACGCCCCCGCCACCCTCACCGTTGACCACCACGATCCCGTCATCCGGCAAAAGTTCGACCGCGCGGCAACGGCGAAATTCAAAAGCCTCCGCGACGACTACGCTCAGGCGCAGATCAGACGCGTCTGGCCCGACTTCGACGAATGGCTTCCCCGCCTTGAAGAAACGGAACTTTTTGTCCGCCAAGGCGAAAAAACGCTTCCCGCCGTCGCCGATCGCCCCAAAAGCGACGAAGTGCTCTTTTCCGAAACCGAAGTCAAAATCGAAGCGGCGATGCAGAAAAAATTTGCCGCCGAGAGCCGGCGGCTCAAAGCGCAGTTGCAGGCGGTCGACGATTTCTATCGGCACGTCACCGACGAATGTCGCAAGATCAAGCAGCAGCACAGCGATAACGATCAGAGCTTCTGGCAATGGCTTTTCGGCATCACCCCCGATGCGCTGACGCTGGAAAAAGTGATCGAGGTCTACGAGGAAAAAGTCGTTCAGGCAAGTTCCAAGCCGCTTTTCCCCGCGGCAAAACACGAGATCGACATCCGCAGTCGCGCCATTTTGCAACTGCTGCAGAAACCGGCGTCCAAAAAGGAAGTTACACTCCAAGACGAGGAAAAGCAGGTCAAGGCTTTCACGCTCGTCATCGGCGGCACCAGCGATACGGACGGCACGTTGCAATTGGGCAGTTGGCAAGCTGAAATGAGCGACAAACAAGCGTCGGCGAACGCCGTTGCCGCAGAAGTGAAGCGGCAGATCGAGGGGCAGAACGTCAGCGTCATCCTCGCGATCGAAGTCACCAATGCGGAACTTACCTATCGGCGGGTCGCCGAATTGCGCGAGGCGTTGCAGGAATTGTTGCCGGACGCGATGGTCCAGGATTCATATCGCAAATAAAAAAAGAAAGCAGGATTGGCATCTCGCGCACAAACTGAAAACAATAAGCCCAAAAGAGGACCCGATGCAAATCTTGTTCCGAGATCGACCTGCTTTCTGGTATTAATATAAAAGGGTTTTTAAAAAAATCAAGCAAAAAAGAGTTTTTTGCAAAAAAAGTGAAAAAATTCGGCTTTTTACTTGACAAGCATCTGAAAAGGTGATATTTTATAGGACTTTCAAACGAAATGACGTTGCTCGGCGACTTCGATCATCGCGTGCGGCAAAAAATCAGATCGTTTGAAACAGTCGATCCGGCGGAAGTGCGAAACCGCAGGGCGGCGAAAGAAAAAGATAACAAAAAATACGGATGAAGATTATGAAAACCTATTTGGCGAAAGTCGGCGAAATCGAGCAGCGTTGCCTGCTGTTTGATGCCTCCGAAATGCCGGTGGGACGTTTGGCGGTTCGCGTTGCCAATGCGCTTCGCGGCAAAGACAAGCCGACGTATACTCCGCATATTGATACCGGCGCGTTTGTCATCGTGATCAACGCGTCCAAAGCAGTCTTTACCGGCCGCAAGGCTGAGGAAAAAGTTTACGTGAGTTTCAGCGGTTACCGCAGCGGTCGCAAAGAAGTGACCGCCGACAAGGTTCGCGAAAACTCCCCCGAACGCATCATTCAGGATGCCGTCTGGGGTATGATGCCGCACGGCCGTCTCGGTCGCGCGCAGTTCGGCAAGCTCAAGGTTTACGCCGGCGCGGAGCATCCGCACATGGCGCAGAAGCCGGTCAAAGTTACGGTGGAGTAATCTCTTATGGCGATCAAGAAAAGCGATGAAGTGTTGGCGGTCGGCCGCCGCAAGTGCGCGGTCGCGCGGGTTCGTCTGACTCCCGGTACCGGCAAAGTGGTTGTCAACGGCAAGGCGATGGATGCTTATTTCCCCAACGCCGATCTCTGCGGTTACGTCGGTCAGGTTTTCGCCGCGATCGATGCCGCTGATAAATTTGATGTCTGCGCGAATATCGACGGCGGCGGTATGACCGGTCAGGCCGGTGCGCTCCGTCACGGCGTTGCCCGTGCGCTCGTGCAGTACAACGAAGAATATCGCGCCGCCCTCAAGGCCGCCGGTATGATGACCCGCGATGCGCGAGTCAAGGAACGTAAGAAGTCCGGTCAGCCCGGTGCTCGCCGCCGCTTCCAGTTCTCGAAACGTTAGTTTGGTTTTTGCACCCATAGCTCAATTGGATAGAGCGTCTGGCTACGGACCAGAAGGTTGCGGGTTCAAGTCCCTCTGGGTGTACCAAATAATCAACGGCCAAGTCGAAAGACTTGACCGTTTTCTTTTATTTGCTCCCCCCAGAGGAACTTGAACTTGCGATTTGCACACAAATCGCCTACGCTATCGCGTAGCCGCAAAGCGGGTTGCCCTCGCTATGCTTCTGCACCGGCCTTTTTTAGGCTGGTGCCCTCGCTTCGCTCACGCTCTGCGTCGGCGTTTTACGCCTCCTTGTCAACTCCCTCTGGGTGTACCAAATAATCAACGGTCAGATCGAAAGACTTGACCGTTTTCTTTTATTTGCTCCCCCAGAGGGACTTGAACTTGCGATTTGCACACAAATCGCCTACGCTATCCGCGTAGCCGCAAGGCGGGTGTTTTGACAAGCTCAGAACTGCGTACCGCGCCGCTGGCGCGGACACGGAACTCAAGGGGGCGCTGGGGGGAGTAAGAGGGGGGGGGCGACGTGAGCGCCCCCTCTTATTTCCATCACGTCCGCAAACGATCGCTGACAAGTTTTGAACGATTGACAAATGGAAGCGGTACGGACACTCACCGTTCAATCAATTGCTGAAACCGTTCGCGAAAGATTTCGGGGGCAAAACGGCGGGCATTGCGTTGACAGTCGGCGGCGATAAAGTGCATGGATTCAAATCGGGTGATGGCGTCCATCAGCGATTCGACAGTGGGGGCGTCAAAAAAGACGCCGGTTTGGTCGGGAATGACGGTTTCGAGAGCGCCCCCTGCCCCGAGGGCGATCACGGGTGTGCCGGCGGCTTGAGCTTCGACGGGGACGATGCCGAAATCTTCGATTCCGGGGAAAATCAGGGCTTGCGCGCCGGCGTAGCAAGCGCGTAATTCAGCGTTGGAAACGCGACCGCGAAATTCAATGGTAGAACCGGCGATCTTGCGCAATTTTTCCGCCATGGAGCCGACGCCGGTGACGACAAGTTTTTTCCGCAAGCGGGTGCAGGCAAGGACGGCGAGTTCGGGGTGTTTATAAGAAATCAACTGACCGGCGAGAAGATAATATTCTTCTTTGGGATGCGATGCGGCGGAAAAATAGTCGGTCTCGACCGGAGGATAGATCACTTCGGCGTCGCGATGATAGATGCGCTGGATCCGGTCGGCGACGAATTGGCTGTTGGCGACGAATTCGTCGACGCACTCCGCCGAGCGGAGGTCGTAACGGCGCAGATAATCGCGAAAGAGCCGCATGCAGATTTTGCCGGCGACGCCGCTTGCGCGGTAGTACTCGTCGTACATATCCCAGAGGTAGCGCATCGGCGTATGGCAATAGCAGACGTGGCGACTGCCCGTTGGCTTGCGGATCCCCTTGATCGGACCGGATTCGCTGCTGATGATCAAGTCATATCCGGTGAGATTAAGTTTTTTCAGCGCCCCCGGCATCATCGGCAGATAATACTGGCAATGCTTGCGCGCACCGGGGAGTTTGCCGATCGAAGTTTCCGTGATGCGGTGACTGCCGAAAATGCCATCCATAACTTCGGGAGCATAGGCGTGCGTAAAAATATCGGCATCGGGAAACATTTTTGCGATCTCGGCAAAAACATTTTCGCCGCCGCGCAGATTGGTCAACCAGTAGTGCAGCAGAGCCGTTTTCATTGCCGGGGCACTCTTTTCATCAGAACAAACGTCGATTTATGGGCGCGCAGCGTCTGAACGACCTGAAAATCGGGATTGCCGCAATCGACCGGTGTTTTTTTGGCGTTGAGCTTCAATAAATAATAATCGGCATACGGCAAATTGCCGTAGCAAAAGGGTCCGGCGATCTGCACGACCTCGACCTGAAAATCATCCCCGAGGAAACAGGAAACATCGCGGTTCGAGAGCACGCGAATTGGTCGATCCGGCACGTTTCGGGCATCTTTTTTGATCGTTTCCATCAACGGGAAAAAGTTGCGGTCCTCCGGGTTGCCGTCCGTTGATTTTACGATCGAAAGGATTAACAAGATCCAGAGAAACCAGCGCGCCGCGGGAAAACGGCAATATTTCCGGCAGAAATCCGCGATCCCGCAAATCGCCACGACGGAAAAATAGATCGCACCGGGCGCCAGCAACAACGCATAGCGGTCGGCATTGATCGGCATCGCCATTCGCCAACTGACCATAAAAACCGCAGTAAAGCCGAAAAGAAGCGTTTCCGACTTGCTCTTTTTCCAATGGCGACACAAAAAGAAGATGAAACCGATGACGCCGAGCGCGGCGACCGGTTCAAACAGGCAACGGGGAATGTGCTGTAACAGAACTTTGAACATCTATTGCCCCATCCACTTTGGGAAATACGAAAAAAGCACGCATCGCACTTTGGCGTAAAGCAAAGCGGGATCGTCGATCGCCAGAAGCATCAGTAAAATCGTGCCGAAAAATCCGATCGCCGCCAGCACAACAAAGAGCCAAATTTCGCGCGCGCAAAATTTGCGTTTGACCATAAAGAAGATCGCGTAAAGGGGAAAGAGCGCCAACAATTCCCACGCTTCAAAGCGGCACATAAGGCACATTGCAAGCGTTGCGCCAGTCGATAAAAAGCAATACCATTTCCGGTTTCGCACCGCGTAGATAAAGCAAAGCGCAAAAAGCAGACAAAACATCAGATAAGGCGTATCGCGGAGCAGATTTCCGGCGTAAAACAGGATCGTCGGCTGGGCGGCGAGCAACGCACCGCACCACATTGCCTTTTTGACGTCGCCGGTCAACAGATAGACGATCCTGTAAAAGAGGTAGACCGACACCATACTCATGGCGATGATCATAACAACCGAAGCGCCGTAAAGCGGAATTCCCCATGCGTTCGCCCACTTCAACGGTAAAAAGGGAAAGAGCAAAAGCGCGAACTTCGGGAATTTTTCCAAGACCTGGGAAAGTGAGCCGGTCGTATTCCAGTCGTGCAAAATGTGCAGATATTTAAGCGAATCCCGCGTCGGAAACGGACAATGGAGAAAATGGATCCCGTGCCAAATGCCGGCAAACAGGAGCAGCCACACTACCCGGAACTTCCCGGTCAGGGACTCCGTGAATCGGAAATAGAGCTTTTGAATCTGCGCCCACATATGATGTTGCCGGAAAAGGTCCTTTTGTACGATACCACCCGGGGCCACCGGGCATTTCTATAATATATCGTCAAATGGTAAAAAAAGCAATCTCTTTTTCCGGCGGAAAGCGTTACGGGATCAGGTTCGTCGCCGTCGCTTCCCGGGGGTCGCCATTCAATACCGCGCGAAACGGCGACGCCTTGACGCCGTCGACGCTCTGCAACTCGAATTTACGGGGATTGCCCGCCCACGCATACCAGACGCGACGCGGATCGGCGACTTCCGCAGAAAAAACGCGGATCGTCTTTTCGCCGATCACTTCCGCCTGCGCGGGAAATGCCTTGCCCGCGTCGTTGGCGATCGCAAATCCGGCGATTTCCGTGCCGACGCCAGGGAGCTTGCCGCCCGAAAAAGTCAGTTCCAGCGCCGCCTCTTTTTGAACCATCTTGTCAAAGCGCGGTCCCGTTGGCGGCGTTTCCCCTCGCAAACGGGCGATGGCACAGCGCGCGGCGGCTTCGCCGACCGCTTTTTTGTTGCACGGATGCAATTCGACAACGTCGCCCCAGCCCAATGTCACGATGCAGTCGCTGTAGGCGTCGGCGCAAGCGACGTTGGCTTGCGCTTCACGGATCAACGTCCATTGATTGAACGGGGCGAAATAGTGGGGATTGTGGTAATCGGGCAACTGGACGATGAAAAATTCAAGTTCCAAATTCCCCAGCGTCCGCCGCCAATCCGCCACCATCGCCCGGAGCAATGTTTCGTAATGCGCCGCCGTGCAAATGGCGTTGGCTTCGCCCTGATACCAGAGGACGCCGCGCATCGGAATCCCGGCGAGCGGCAAAATCATATTGTCGTAGAGCATATGCAGCGATTGCGGCGCCCCTGCCCCCAGCGTGCGCATAAAGGTCATGCCGATCGTCCCGGCGTCCATCGTCTGCTGATAACGCCACTCGCCGGCAAGCATAACGCGCGCCGCATTTGGCATCGCTTTGCAAACAAGGTACATCTCGGACGCCGGCCCCACCACGCCGCCGTCGGTGCAGATGCTCGCCATGGAACCCGCTTGAATCGCAATCTGATTGCGCCCGGCTTTGACAAGTTCAGAGGGGATTGTGTAAACGCGCCTGGTCGCCCAGTAGTCCCAGACGCAGGGATCGCCCATACCGCCGATGAATTTGCCATTGAAATAAACCTTGTCGGACTTGTCGATCGCCCCCAGATGAAGCTCGAGTTCCTGCTTTCCCCACGCAGACGGCAATTCGACGGTACGGCGGAACCAGAAGATCCCCGCGTGATTGTGGCCGGCTTCCGTCCAACTGTCGGGCAGAAGCATCGTCGGCCAGGCGTCATCGTCAAAGTTTTCGCCGGCGTAGCCCGCCTCGAATTTCCGATCGTCCGGCACGGCGGGGAAAAGATTTTTCAGCCCCGTAAAGATTTTGTCGTTAAGATCGGGCAATTTGCCGTCGGTATCGGTCCAGCCGGTGGAAACGCTCCGTTCGTAATCGAGCAATTCCTGACGGTACGCCGGATGCGCGAGCAGCGTCTCGCGGCTGACCCAGCTCTCGAGGTTGATGCCGCCAAGACTCGCGTCGATCAGACCGACCGGAATACCGGAATCTTTGGCGACGGCGTTTCCGAAGAAAAACGCGACTCCGGAAATCGCGGCGGCGTCGGCGCGCGAAATTTTCTGCCACGCGCCGTGCAACGATCTCTGCCGTCCGTAATAGCGATTGGGCGGTATCTTGAAATAACGCAACGCGGAAAACTCCTCGTCACTCGCCGATTCGGAACCGGGGACGGAATCGCGCAAGGGAAACTGAATGTTGGATTGTCCGGCAACAAGATAAACCTCGCCGATGGAAATATCGTCGCAAACAATTTCACGGGAGCCGTTTACGACGCGCAGTTGCTGATCGCGACACGCGCTCATCGGCGGCAGATTGACGGTGAAACGGCCGTCGGGCGCCGCCACGCTGCGCGCGCAAACGCCACATAAACAAACTTCGACGACGCTTTCCGGCGCGGCATAGCCGCTGACCGGAATGACCGCATTGCGCTCCAAAACGGCGTGGTCGCAAAAATATCCATCCAACCGGAACGATGCCGCGCAAGATGCACCCGACGCGGCGGCTTTCTTTTCTGAAGTCTGATCTAAAGCAAGCATAAAACGCCCTCTCTTTTGCTATAAAATATAGCATTGCCCCGGATGCAAGTCAAACGGCATTCAAACAGTGGAGCGACCTTCTTTTTTCTGAATCGTACGAAGATTTCGCTTTACATCCAAGGTTTGGCGTGATATATTATGAAAATAGCTAATTTTTCAAATTTCAGGTACACGATGAAAATAAATCTTGTTTCCAGTTTTGCGGCGGCAGCTCTCCTTGCCGGAATGATCGGGTGCTCTTCGACCGTCTCGCCGACGAAAGAAATTTCGCCGATCCTCGCCAATCCCGACGGCAAAAAGATGATGATGATGAGCGTGACACTCTTTGACCGGAACGCCGTGCCCTTTATGATCGGCGAAGCCAAGCGTTTCGTCGCGGCGACCGACGTCCGCAAAAAAGCTTTCAAACTCGGAATCTATCCCAGCGCCCCCGCTTCGGAAGTCGAAAAAGACGCCAAGGCTTTCGGGGAATTGAAAAAGGGACTGGCGGGCTCCGATGTCGAAGCCGGCATTTTGATCGTTGTCAGCGTCGGCCAGGGGTGGAAAGTCGGGAAATTTCCCTATGAAAAAATGGAATATGCCGTCAACCAGAAAGGCGAATTGAATTACCGCATTTGTATGCGAGACGAGAAATTCCGCAAGCACATCCACGACTCGATCGTTGCCTTCGCCAAGGAAAGGCCCGCATTCATTCTGATGGACGACGACTTCCGGATGATCAACAACAGCGAATTCGGCGCGGAGTGCTTCTGCAAGTCGCACATGAAAATCTACAATGAAAAAATGCCGCGAAAATTTGCCGACGACCGTGAACTCGTCGCCTATCTGGAAAAGGCTTCGCCCGACGACCCCTGCGTCCAAATCTTCGAAGCGGAGCGGCGCGCGACGCTGCTCAGCTACGCGAAACTCATCCGCGACGCCATCGACGAAGTCGATCCTTCGATCCCCTGCGGCATTTGCGCCGGCGGCGGCGAATACCTCTTTGCCGGCGAGATCGCCCGAGCGCTCGCCGGAAAAAACCAGTCGTTTATGCGCATTCACAACGCGAATTATCTGGAACTTGAGCCGCAGCAATTCAACATCGTGATGTACGTCGGAGCGTACCGCACCAAAATGGCGGCAGGCGTCGATTATTTGCTCGACGAGTCCGACACCTACGGTCGCCACCGTTACAACAAAAGCGCGATCAGCATGCACAGCCACGTTACCGGCGCGATTCTTTACGGGGCTTCCGGGGCGGAACTCTGGCTCGACAGTTTGTGGAATATGGAAGTCAAGGACTCCAACCGCGATTACGAGGTGATCGTCAAGGCGAACCGCAAGTTTTACGACGCGTTGCTCGCCGAAATGGCGCACGTCGCGTGGCAGGGCCCCGTTACGCCGATCGTCGATGTCCGCAAACACTTCAACCCGTTGCGGGCGCGCGAGGGCGTCGGTAGCTACATGCTCGATATGCAAATCGGTCAACTCAACCGCTTCGGGATCCCGGCGCAGTACGATTTCCTCGGCAAAAAGGGCGTCTATATGCTCAATGGCGACATCGCCAAAGCCTTGACCGACGACGAATTGAAACAGGTTTTAAGCGGCAAGGCGGTCGTCGACGGCGCCGCGGCGCTTGAGATCGCCAGACGCGGTATGAAATCCTATCTCGGCTGTACGCCGAAAGTCGAAGGTGCCCTCATCGGCGGGGAAAAGAGCTGCATCAAGGGCTATATGATTCCCGTCGCCGGGAGCAATACGATGCCGCACTTGGTCGACGTCGCCCCCAAGGCGGAAATTCTCGGCGAATTCATCCCCGCCCCCGGCACCGATGGCACAGGGGTGAAACCCGGCGCCGCGACGATTCTCTACCGCAATCCCTTTGGCGGCACCGTCGTCACCCGCGCCCAGATCATCGGTCAATCGCGCATTGCCGACGAAATGCCGGAAGTCAAGATGCTGTTGCTGGAAATTTTCCGTCGCCTCGATCCCGGGTTGATCAAATTTTACAATGGCGAGGAACAGCCGGTGCATTTCCGTTGCGGCAAACACGATCAGGGGGGCTACTTGCTCGCGCTGGTCAACTTGAGCTTTGACGCGATGACCGAGATCACCTTGCGCACCGCGGAAAAAGTTTCGTCGGTTGAATTTCTCGACGGCGACGGCATCTACAAAAAGCTCAACTTTACGCAGAGCGAAAACGGCATCGTCGTCGATAAACAGTTGCCCTGCTACGCGCCGCTGATCCTGCGCGTGAAGTAAGCAATTCCCCCCATAAGACCGGTTGCAAAACAACCGGTCTTATTGTATATTAAGGAAACAATACTTTTCCCCGAATCAAGGAGTTGGACGATGAAAAAATTACTTTCCATAACATTGACGATTTTGACGATCTTCATTTTCGTCTTTTCCGCAACGGCGGCAGACGCCCCGAAATACGTTTTCCTCTTTATCGGCGACGGCATGGGCAAACCGCACGTCGATCTCGCCCGCATCGTCTTCGGCAAGCTCAACATGGATCAACTGCCCGTGCGCGGCTCAATTTCGACGGTCAACGAGGAACGCAAGACGACGGACTCCGCCGCATCCGGCACCGCTTTTGCGTGCGGCGTCAAAACGAAAAACGGCAGACTCGGCATCGACGCCAATGGCAACGACGTCGATTCGTGCGCGGTGCTGGCGAAACGTCAAGGCAAACGCTGTGCCATTCTGACGACAGTCGGCGTCAACAACGCGACCCCCGCCGCGTTTTACGCACACGTGCAAGCGCGCGGCGAAGCGCAAAAGATCATGGCGCAATTTCCGGCGTCGCAGATCGATATTTTAACAGGCGAAGGCATCGACGGCATGAAAGCCAACGTCAAGCAGGAAGATTTCCTCACCGGCAAGGCGTACCAGTCGGGACCGACCTCCGCCGGAAGTTCTGAAAATTTCAGCAGCGGCGAAATTCTCGTGATCGCCAAAGATGCGACGCCCTTTTTCGCGCTGAAAGAATTGAAACAGCCGGTGCTGGTCTATTCGCCGAGCGCGAGTGATCTTGCGAAATACGTTCAAAAAAGCATCGAGTTGATGCAGGATTCGCCGACGGGATTTTTCATGATGGCGGAAGGCGGTCACATCGACCACGGCGGTCACGGCAACAACGCGCAATATATGCTTGCGGAACTGCAGAAATTCGATCAGGCGATCGGCGTTGCGTTGAAATTCTATCAGCAACACCCCGATGAAACCCTGATCATCGTTTCCGCCGACCACCACACGGGAGGGCTGAAACTCACCGACAAGATCAATTTGAATTATCTTGATATGACGCCGGCTTCTTTGCAGATCGCGTGCGACAACGACGCGGAAGATGTCGTCATCGACAAATTGAGCGCGGCGGGGATCACGTTGACCGATGCGGAAAAGAGCGAACTGCACCAGGCGTACCAGTTGCAGGATGCGCGCAAACACACCAACGGCGTGCGCAATCTGGTCTTTCACGCGATCGCGCGGTATGCCGGCATTTCGTGGAGCACCTACGGTCACACGTCGGAGGACGTCTATTTGTTTGCGATCGGCGTCGGCGCCGAAAAATTTGCGGGCCGCGAAGAAAACAGCGATGTTGGGGCGAAATTGAAACAATTTTACGCACCGCGTCAATAGGGAAGGCAAAAACGCAAAGATTTTTAAAAAAGTTGCTTGACAAAAGTGATTTTTTCGACTATATTATGGAACAATCACGGGGCAATAGCTCAGTTGGCTAGAGCGCGACGTTCGCAACGTTGAGGTCGAGGGTTCGACTCCCTTTTGCTCCACCAGTAAAACAAAAATGCGAATCTGATGTCCACAAGTCAGGTTCGCATTTCTTTTTGTATCTACGCCTACATAGGCAACGACTTACAGAAGATAGCCGTTTTTTAAGAGAATGGACTGCCAACGCAAAAAGTAACGATTGGGAGCAATTCTCCCCCTTTGGGCTCTCTCTTTCTCTTTTCGATGTGGTTGACGTCCACAACAAACTTTCACCTCAAAAACAGTGATTTACGCATTTTAGGCAAAAAAATGTGACGCGGTTCGCTCCTTAACAACTCTGCTCTGCAAAAGTCGAAAATAATCAAAAAGTGCGGGACGTGTTGCAATTCCCATGCGGGTTGCTTGGCAGATGGAAGGAAATCTCAACCGAGGCGCAACAAAGCCGCAAGGAGCGGCTTTGTTTTGCAAGGAGAATTCCTACTTTGTTCCCGTTTTTGCGGGATCTTTGATCCCCATATCGCAGTTGACGTCGCGAACATAGCGGTTCAGCAGATCGACCGTGTAAATCGGGCCATCCATCACCGGGGGGCAATGCGCGAGCGAATTCCATCCGGAAGTGCTTCCCTGCGCGTAGATCGTATGGTAGCGGTGAGAATTGTTGAGTTCTCCCCACGTCGTCTGCAAAATGCCGGCGCCGCCCCCTTTGTACGCTTTTTCGCCGAGCGCTTCCGTCGTATCATAGCGCCAACCGGAATTGACAACGGGGAATCCCTCTTTCCGCAAGACGTCGAAAATCGGGAAGCCCGTCACTCCGCCGGGTTGCGGCATTCCGTACTCCCAATAGCAGATTATAATGTCGTGGGGAAGCGCGGCGCGCAGTTTCGCCGCATCTTTATCACCGTTGGCGGTAGAGCCTTTCCACGCCGGATCGTTTTTTTCAACGAGCATGTCGTGCCAGATCATCATCCTGCAATTGCGGGCCGCAAAGAAATCGTGAAAATGCGTCAAATGAGCGGCGACTTTTTCCCAATATTCGCCACCTTGCCGGCAGAGCGAACAGCTGCCTGCGTTGTAGGCCTCGTCGCACCCGGCATGGATATAAGGGGGATTTTCAAAGACGTCGAGATATTCCGAAGCCACTTCCTCGATATATTTGACCGCCGCAGGATTGGAAATGCACCAACTGCTGCCGCTCGGTTCAAAAAGCGGAGCCCAAGCGGGATCCTGATCGAGCAGGATCTGTCCGCCGCGGACGATTTCGCCCTGATGCCCCAATATCTGAATCTGCGGAACCATAACCAGGCCGAGACTTTTGCCGAGTTTGACGAAACGGCGCACCTCTTCCTGCGTCAGCGCATTTTCGGAAACATATTCGGGATGTTTTTTCAACTCCATCGGCAGTTGAAGCACGAATAAATTGAATTTGAAGTATGCGGCGAGCCGGATGGCGCGTTCGATCCGCCACAACTCTTTCTTGTCGCAATAATGAAAACCGCGGAGTTTGAGATTCGGGAAATCGTCCATTCTGACCTGGGGAATGACAAAGCCCGTCGAACGCACAACGCCACGTTCCGGTTCGGCGAGCTGTCGCATGGAGCGCAACGCGTTGCGCACTCCGGACAAAGACGATGCCGTGATGACAAATTCCGGGGTTGTCGTATCGAGTTGATACCCTTCGTCAGGGATCTTTTCGCCACCTTTTTCGCAGATGACTTTGGGCGTGAAATGCCAGTAAAGCCGGACATCGCCGATAACCGTCGCCGCGACGGATTCCGCTTCCAAAGGGGTAACGACCTTGAAAACCACGTCTTCTTTCAGAGGAAATGTCGCACCGGAGACGACTTCGATCTTTTGCGGTACGGGGATCACCCGCGCCTCAATGTCCCGATACTCCGCCGCGCCAGTCAGCAGGGCGGCGCCCAATATGGCAAAGGTCAAAATGTGTTTCATAAAATCTCCACGCAGGTTTATAAAAACATCAAATGATTCTATACTATATCCCCCTTCGTCATGTTTTACAAATTTTGCGAGAAGGAAATCGCAACGCGGGCGCAAAAAGAGCCGCCATCGAGGTGGTGGCGGCACGGTTATGCCTTACGGCGCTTCTCCGAAAATCGCTCTGTATTGCTCGTCCTAGCATTTATTTTTTACCGGAACACGACTTTCAAAATTTTCTCGTTTCCGGGTTTTGGGATTCTCGCTTACCTTATGCCCCCTGCCCTGAAATAAAAAAAAAGCTGTTGCATTTTTTGCAACAGCTCTTTTTGGCTTAATTCTGCCAGGGGTTTTCTCCCGGGGGACCCGGCGGCAAGCCGCCCGAACCTTCGCCGACATCGCCTTGGGCGATTTGCGTCAACTTGATCTCAAAAATTTGAGGTTTGCTGTAAATAAATTCTTTCATAATTATCCTCTTTTTCTGGGGGTATCAGGTTATGCCGGATTTGCGGAAATGATTAAACTCGTTTTCTGATCATTGAGCGCGAGTGAGAAACTTTCATTGCTCCACACCCCGTCGTTGTAGGTCGCCTCAACGCCGCCGAGCATGACGCTCTTTGCACTGCCGAGGTCGGCGAATGCCGCCGCATCGCCGGAAAGCAACGTCCAACTCAATGACAAGCCCGTGGTGTCGACGTTGATCGTGTCGCCCGTAAACTTATTGCGGGTGAGATTCGTGGCACAACTTGTGCAATCGAAGTTCCACGTGCCAACTTCCTTGAGGTCGAGATTCGTGTCGGCGAAATTCAAATTGGTGTTGTTTGCAAAAGAAATGTCGCTGAACATTCTGATCTCGGCGTTGAAGTCGCCCGTAAAGGCGCTGAAAGTAAGGTTGCGCTTGCCCGTTACGCTGGTCTTTGCCTCGGTGCGGACGCCGCCTTCCACCTTGTAATGGTCGCCGCTGCAACCGCCGAAAAGGACGCTGTCGTCGGCAAAGGTCAAATTGGCGCCGCTCCCCTTTACGGTGACGTTGGTCGAACCGTTGATGACGCCGTTGCCGCGGCTCCCCGCGACGACGCAGTCGCCGAAAGAAATCGCGCTCGAAGCGTTGATCACGATATTGGTGTCGCCCACCAGCTGCGTATAACTGCCGAGCGCATCGGTCATTGCGCCGTTGCCGCCGTAGACGCGCCCCGCGATGGTGCCGCCCGTGATGTTGAGCGAAAGAGTGCCGCCGACCCCTGCCACCGCGCCGACGACGGGCGTCGCATCCGTCGCGTAGTAACTGCCCGCCGCGAAACTCTTGGCGAAGTTGCCGCCGCTCACGTTGACCGTGATGTTGCCATTGCGGGTGACCTTGCTGTCGGAAGCGTCGCCGCCCGCGAAATCGCTCGCAAATTCACCGTTTTGGATGGTGATGGCGTAACCGCCCTCAAAATCGTGGTTGCCCTGCTGCAATTCGCCGCCGAGCATAATGCGGTTGTAGGTACCGCCCTTGATCGTCGTATTTTGAGCGCCCAGCCCGGTCGGTTTCGTGACGGCGCCGGTTTCGCTGACGCTCAAGGTCATTTTGTCATCCGCTTTCGTGAGCGAGTAGTAGCGGTTGCTGTAGAAATAGCCCAGCGTACCGACCGTGAGCGCGT
>DCFZ01000047.1 GCA_002314455.1 Lentisphaeria bacterium UBA1791
ACGCCGTGCCGTCGACGGTGACCGTAATGGCGCCCGTAACGCGGCTTTCTTTCCAGTTGCCGCCATCGTTGCCGACCGCGGCGATGAAGCCCTTGCCCGTCATCGTGACGTCGGTGAAGTTGAAATTGAAGTCGCCGGCGTTGTTGGAGGAGTTATTCAATCCGCCGCCGCCGACGGGGCCCGTGAAGGTCGAACTGACCGCCGTGACGGTGGTAACGCCGTTGTTGCCGCCAAAACCCGCCGAAAGAGCGCCGACGCGGCTGTTTTCGATTAAAATCGTCGTCGTGGCGTTGTCCTGGCTGTAGGAGCTCGTGTGGATGCTGCCGACGACGCTGTCGGAAACGTGGAAATTGATCGTGCCGTTGCAGGCAACATAGCGGTTCGGGTTCAAACTGCTGATCGTCGCCGTATTTGCCGTGACGTCGATCGAGTTGCAACTGCCGCCGGAAGCGCCGCCGAAGATCGTGCCGCTGTAGGTGCCGCCCTGCAAAATGGTGCGGTAGCCGCCGAGCTGGAAACTGCCGGCATCAGTACCCGAGTAACTGCCGCCCTCGATGACGACCGCCGCCGCAGGATTGGATGCCTTATCCGCCGCCGAAAGCGTCGTAAAGGCGGTTTTCCCAATCGTCAGCGAGATGGTGTCGCCGTCGAGGTCGACGTCGACGGTATCGCCCGCCGTTTTGTCACTCCAATCGGATGAAAAGTATCGGTCGCAGATTTCGACCGGGCGTTCAAGCGTCGTTGCTTGCGCGCACGCGTCATTATAATTACCGAAGGCGTCATAGCCGATCGTGTAGGTGTTGCCGTCGACGGTGACGATGTCGCCCGCTTGCTTACCCTGCCACGCCGCGCTGTAAACGATCGTCTTGGCGACGATGTAGAGCGCGGTTTCATCTTTGACGAGGATGTATTTGCTCTCGGTATCGCCGACGAGCTGATATTCGTTGGTGAAATTCCAGCCGACGCTCAAAACCTGTTTGCGCGAAGATTCGGCAACGTAGTTCGTCGCGTCGATTGTGATCGTGCCGGTGTAGGCAAGTCCCTTGGTGACGGTCAAACTGGCGGAGGCGTCGATGGTCAGAGTGTCGAAGTAAAGGATACTCCAATCGTTGACGACGCTTTTCGCATTGCCGGTGACGGTCATGTTGACCGTCGCGCCCGTTCCCTTGACGAACTTGCGGTTGCCGTCGCCATCCTGCTGCATGACGTTGATCGTGCCGCCGTCGAGCGTCACGTTGAAGTGGCGGTCTGCCGCCAATGTTGTGATGGAGCCGCTCGACGGTTGCAACCGGAAAGTCCCGACGTAACCGCCCTTTTTGATCGTCACTTCGACGTTGCCGTCATAGGTGCCGCCGCTGATCGCCCCCGAGATTGCACCGATGATTCCGCCGTTGTCGACAACGGTGTGGATATCGCCCTTGACAATGCCATTGTAGCCAATTAACAATGCACTGCCAATTGTGCCGCCGTCGATCGCCTGAATCGTGACCGATTTGAAGACGGTGGAGGTGTCGCCAATGTTGCCGGTAAGGCCGATCGAAGAAAGGTAAGCGTCCTGCCCGACCGTGAAGGAAGTCGCGTAGTCCGGATTTTTGGAGACCGCATCGAAAAACGTGATCAAGGCGCCGGCTTGACTTCCTTCTGCCGTCAAAATCGTACCGTCGGAAAGAATTGTGGCCGGTACGTTACCCCAGCCGTAGCGACCCTTTAAAATGCCGGTTCCGCCGACGAGCGCAAGCGCGGTGCCAACAGCCGTAGACATCGCCCGTGCGTCGGCAAGTTTGGTGTAAGCGGTGATGTCGGGATCGCCGATCGTCGTTGTAAAAGTGCCGGAGGCGTTTTCGATCGTCACCGTATCACCCGCTTGCTTGTCACTCCAATCCCAGCTGAAGTAGCGGTCGGCGCTGCGCAAGCCCCAACCCTTTGCCGCCGCCGCGGCGACCGCGTCGTCGTAGCGCAAAAAGGCGTCGTAGCCAATCGTTCCCGTGCCGCCGGGGGTCGAAACGACCGTGCCGTCGGCAAGGCCCTGCCACGCCGAACTGAAGAAGCAGTCTTTCGTCTTAAGTATGACCGCACGATCGGTGACATCAAGCGTATAGTCGCAAAGTGAAGTACCGGTGGTGTTAAAAGAGTATTTTGACAACCCGTTGGTAGCAGAGAGAACGGTAAAGGAAGTTTCTCCTTTGTCGAATTGGAAGTTGTCGACGTTGATCGTGATGACGGCAGTCGATTTCAGATTGGAAAAACTGCTGCCGACCGCGAGGCTCGCGTGATTGCCGGCGTTGATCGTGATCGCGACGCCGCTCGCCGAATTCCAGCTGTTGGTGAAACTCCCGAGATAGGTGCTTCCGCCGGTGAAGGTGAAGTCCATATAGTGACTGTACGTGCCGCCACTGCCTTTGATTGTCCCGATGGTCGAACCGGAAATTTCAAAAATCTCGTTGCCGGCGACCGGCCGGACCGCACCGTTGATTTCGCCGACGTAGGCGTTGTCGATCGTGACGAAAACATCGCCGATCTGACTGCCGGTGTTGTCGCACCCCATGGCGATTGTTCCGACGGTGCCGCCGTTGATGACCATCAAATTGGTGACGGAATGTCCGGCCGTGCCATTCCAGACGATTTTGCCGGTCGTTTCGTCAACGCTGTAGCCGTCGGTGCTCGTGTAGTTGCCGGAATAAAGGGCGCCGACGTAGGCATCCGAGACCACGACGGTCAACTCCTTGTCGGTGCGCAGACCGCAGGAGTAACCGTTGATTTTGGTCAAACTGCTCTTTCCCGTGACGACCACCTTGCCGCTGTACGAATTGGTGACGTAGCCGCCGTTGTAGGGACTGCCGTATTCCGTGTGCTCATCAAAAATCAGAGTTTGCCCATCCTGCGTGAGATGGCAGGGGCGGCTGCCGCCGCCGTAGGTCGCGGTACCGCCGTAGACGACGAAGCTCCCGCCGCCCGCCGCTTTTTGTGCAGCCGCAAGCGTTGTAAAGGCGTTTTCGCCGATCGTCAGCGTCACCGTTTCGCCGTTGAGGATGACGTCGACATTGGAACCGGTGCTCATGTCCTTCCACTCAGAGCTGTAGTATTTGTCGGCGTTGACGAAGATTTTGGCATCCAGTGCGGCTTTCGCCTCGCCGACGGCGTAGTTGTTGAAAGCGTCGACGCCGATCGTAAAGGTCGCGCCGCCGTAATTGACTTTGTCGCCGTCAAGGCAGCCGATCCAGCCGGCGCTGTAAACGTAGGGGCGGCCCTGCAGATAGAGACCGTCGCCCGCAAGCGCGGTGACGTATTTGTCGCTCGCCGTGCCGTTTTCGAGGATGACGATGTTGGTGGTGTTGATCCCTTTTTTCGTGCCGATCAGAAGTTTCTGGCTTTCGCCGCTTTCAAAGGCGAAATCGGTCGCGTCGATCGTGATGGAAACGCCCGCGCCGATCGCGGCGTTGACGTTCAACTGCGCCGAAGCGTCGACCGTGATCGACTCGATGCCGGTGAGAGTTCCTGCATAGGAGGTGCCGCCGCCCACGGCGGAAAGATTGAATTTCTTTTGCGTGCCGCCGACGATCGTCGCGGTGCCGCCTTTAATCCACTGCTCGCCCTTTGCCGCCGCGCCGTTGTAGAAAATGGCGTCTTTGATCGTGATGCTGCCGTCGGCGTTGATGACGCGCGTGCCCTGCAAATAGCGCAAATCGGCGTCGCTCCAGATCGTTTCGGTGTTTTCGTCACCATAGACGATGCCGGCATCGCTGAAAGACGTGACGAAAGTACCGCCTGTCACCGTCGCGGTGCCGCCCTCGACGGCGAGATTGCCGTTGGCGCCGCTGCCGATGGTGATCGATGTGATCGACCCGCTGTCGAGGGTGATGTCAAAGCCCTTGAAGCACCAGAAACTCAAGTCGCCGCTCTGACCGATATTGCCAATCGTCGAATCGGTGACGGTGATGGCGACGTCCATGATTTTGACGTTGTAGGACTTGAACCATTCCGACCAATTGACGGAGCGGTGGGATGTCCGGATCGCAGTCAACTTGCTTTGATTTTCGGCGCAGATGTTGATGTTGCTGGAAGTGCCGGAAAAGGCGCCGCCGCCGGAGGAGCCGAGCCAGATGGTACCTTGCGCGGCTTTGTGCGTCGTGATGTTGGCATTTTCCGTGATATTGGCCCCTGCGATCTGGAGCTCGCCAAAAGTGCCGCCGTCGATGACGATGTCGCAGATTTTCAGATTTCCTTCGTAAAGCGGCTTGATCATGCCGGCATAGGCGCCGTCGCCGATGTAGAGGCTCGCCGCAGTGGCGCGCGCCTTGCCGCCAACGTAGAGCGTGCCGACTTTGGCGCCGCTGTAAAGATAGGTTTCCGGATTGGTCTTCAAATCGGCAGCGTATCCGTAGCTGTTGCCGTAGTTGTCAAGCGAAACATTTCGGATGACCGTCTTGGCGCCGTAGGTGTAGATATAGCCTGCTGTTGTCGCCGCGCTTTTGAAACTGCCGCTGACGAAATAAACCGCGCCGCCGTTTGCGGCGCCCGCTTCCGCTACGGTGCGGATGCTGGCGTTGATGGTCGAGGCGTTCGTGCCGTCGAGCAAGGCGGCGTTTTTGCCGAGCGTCGCGGTGACTTCGGTGCCGTCGACGAGGGTCGCCGTCACGGTATTGTCTGCCGTGTAAGTCGCCGAGATCCAGCTGGCATCGATGTAGACGTCGCTCGACATCGCGGTGGAGTTAAGTCCGCTTTCCGCCCAATAGGAATCCGCTCTTTCATTGGCGTCGGAGTAACTGCCGAAAGCGTTGACGCCGACCACAGCGGTCGTGACGATCATATATTCGACGCCAGCCTCATCCCAAGCGGAAGTGCCGCCCGTGGCGACGACGGTGTACTCGGGCAATTCGCCCCACGCGCCGGAAACGAAAATATAGGCGTCGGCAACTTCGGATTCATCGCCGTAGGTCTCGACGCCGCCGTACTGATTGGCGGCGACCTGAAGCGCCGCGTCGCCCAGCGTCGCAAAGGCGTCGACGCCGATCGTAAGAGTGTAGCTGTCGCCCTCGAGATCAACGCTGACGTTGCCGCTTTGCCCCGCCCAAGCCGAACTTGCGAAAACGTCGCATAGCACGAGGTCGCCCCCCGCGGATTTCGCGTCGCTGTAGTTGCCGAATGCGTCAACGCCGACGACGGCAGTCGTGTCGCCCTTGACTTTGACGATGGTGCCTTCTTCGAGGTTTGCCCACTGAGTCGAATAGTAGATGTTCGCCATAATGATTCCCTGCTATTTTGAAAGTTGAAAAAATCGTTTCACTTCACAAATTAGCACCGGTTCCGCCAAAATGCAAGCGTGCGGAATAAAGTTTTTATAAAAAAAGCGCGCGATACGCGTATATACGCGAAGCGGTGTAAAATTGTTGTAATATATTGTAAATAAACAAGTTAAATGCAATAAAATTATGGTTTCATTTTGCCAGAAATAATCAACTTAAATTATTGCTGTGTAATATGTTGCGTGTTGTTGTAAAGGCTCGCGTTTTTCTATCGCGTTTTTTTTGCACCCTGCCGCTTGCAGAAAAGCGCAAACGGGGATATAGTATAAAATATGGATCCGTAGCTCAGTCGGTTAGAGCAGGTGACTCATAATCTCCGGGTCCTCGGTTCAAGTCCGGGCGGATCCACCATTCTTCGCTAAAGCTACGGATGGCAGGCCATAAGGACTGCTATGCCGTAGTTTTTTATGCCGGAATTTTCCCGGCTTTGGGAAGATGATATCTTCCCGGTTGACATATTGCATATTGCGAAAAGGCCGGTTATATTAAACCGGAACAACGGTTTTTTTATGAATTATCCATCGACAAGGGTGAGCCTGATCGGCAAACTCCAAAACGGAGACGCCGTTTCGTGGGATGAATTTTACGCGCGCTATGCGCCGGTCATCCGCTACGTCGGTGCGTACCGCTACCGTTTTTCGGCGGATGAATGCGACGACCTCGTGCAGAATACGATGTGCAAATTTTTTGCCAACGTCAAACATTACACATACCGCGAGGGCGTGGCGAAATTCCGCACCTATTTCGGCGCGGTGATCCGCAGTCAGGCGGTCGATCTCATTCGCAAAAACGCCAAGAATCCCACCGTGCCGTTTGAGGTGGACGACGACCGTTTCCCCGATCCCGCCACGCCGGAAAAGGATCCGCTGTTTATGAACGAATGGCGGCGCGCCGCGCTCGAGGAGGCCAAGGACGAATTGCGCAATTGTGTCAGCGAAAAGACCTATCAGGCATTTGAATTGTACGCGCTCCAAAACCGCCCGGCGGCGCAGGTCTGTGCGGCGCTGAACATTTCCAGAAATCAGCTCTACGTCGCCAAAAACCGCTGTCTTGCCAAGTTGTGCAAAATCATTGCAAGCTACAATCATATGGATGGAGATCTGCACCTTGAGCTTTAAGGTTTCCGATCGCTTTGAGGGATTTCAACTGCTCTTTGAATGCGGTTCGGGCGCATTCGGTCAGGTGTTTCTCGCGGAAAATCTGCTTTCCGGTCAGCGCGTTGCGCTCAAGATCATCGCCAAAAACGGCCGCAGTTTCGAGCGCGAACTCAAAGGGGTGCGCGATTACATCGCCATCTGCCGCCGCACCGATTTGCTTCAGATCTATCACGTCGCGGAAAATGATGATTATTTTTACTACACGATGGAAGCCGCCGACAACGCTTCGACGCAAACGGCGCAGTATGTGCCGGATACGCTGGGCAACCGGTTGCGGCGTTCGGGCGCGCTCGACGTCGACCTTATCCGGACGATGGCGCGCGAATTGCTTCTGTCGTTGAAAACGCTTCACGCTAAAGGAGTTTGCCATCGCGATCTGAAGCCCGACAACATCTTGTGGGTTGACGGTCGCGCGGTGCCCGGCGACATCGGACTGGTTTCCGGCGACGCGCAGACGATGATCGCCGGCACGCCGGGTTTTATGACGCCGGAAGTGCTTTCGGGCGTCCGCGCTTTCACGACGCGGGATGACGATTACGCCCTCGGCAAGATCCTCTATTGTGCGCTGACCGGTATGCCGGCGGAAAAGTTCCCGTCGTTCCCGGAAAACCGGACTCTTTCCGACTGCGCCGACATCGTCGCACTTTACAACCGGCTCTGCGCCGGAGAAACGGTCGAAATTCCCCCCGAAGCGCCGAAACGCCCGCGGCGGAGCAAAAAGCTCGTCATTGCCGGCGCGGCGTTTCTGCTTTTGACGTTGCTCATCGCCGTCGGCATTTACCGGTTCGCCGGGGAAAAACGGGCGAAACGCATTTCCCGCGTTGAATTGCAGAAAAGCGTGACAAAAAGTGCGCCGGCTCTGCCGGACGAAACGGTGGTCGCGGAACTTCGCCAACAGTTGGAAAGCGATTGGGAAAACTACCGGAAAACCCGGTTGTGGAGCGCTCAAAACATTCGCCGGATGCGTCCGCATTCCAGTTCGCCGGAGTCCTCCGTAAAAGGGGACCTGCGCCGTATGGAGCTTGAAAGTGACGATGCCGCGCGGGATCTCAAACTGGCGCTGATGGAGCACCGCCTTGACCGCTTGGATCAGGTCGCGCGCTTTTATCTGCAATATTTCCCGGACGTCTGGCGCGAGAAAAGCGCCGTGCCCGGCGAAGTCTACTGGGGAACGCTCTGGTTGCTTCTGCAGCAGGAGGAGCTTTCCGGCGACGACCAACGCCAGATGGCGTGTTGCGAAAAGCTGATCGCCGAACGTTATCCCGATGCCGCCGATCGCCGGAAACATCAGCGCGCGCTGATCTACCTTGCCCTGCGCTCGTCGTGGACAATCGACGAGATCCTCCTCGACGCCGATTTTCCCGCCACGTTGAAAAAACAGGCGGAATTACTGCGCAATTTGCCGTAAAAAACATTTTTTTTCCAAAAATTTTTCTTTTCGATGTAAGAAAACGCATCTCCTTTGCGTTTAATGAGCGTCCCTGTGGGGTAGACCATTTACAAAGGAGTGCCATCAATGTTTTCTCAAATCAAAAGAATTTTCATGCCCGGAGCAATTTTTCTCGCCGTTTCCGCATTGGGAATGAATGCAGAACAATTCATCAATGATTTCGATTCCAAGGAGAAAAAGGTAAGTTGTGTCCAATACATTGACTCGCTGGCGGACGATGAACTTGAAAAATTTGTTCAGGAAGTCAACGCCTTCGAACCGGGATGGTTGGACGGAGCCAAGCACGAAAAAGCCAAATCGTTTCTGAAAATCGCTCTGTCGACGCGAAAGGGATATTTGTCCCAGGTGAAAAGTGCCAATCCGGATCGGATCTACCTCCTTTTCAGGAAGTGCGTCAAAGAAGTGAACAGCGATCCTTTCGCTTCCTATAAGATGCGCACCTGTTTGCGGTTTTATCTGCAGAAGACCAATTTGCTCGTTGTCGGTCTGGCATTTGCCAACGACAAAGTCAAAGGGCAATATCAGTTTATAAAGCCCTACCTGAATCCCGAAGTTTGCAAGTTGATCGACGAAGCGACTGAAAAATTCGAAAAGCAGATCAAAAATCTGGAAGAATCGAGCAATGCCATTTTGCAGGGCGACATCCAGGCCGCGCGCGAATACGACGCGGAACTTCGCATCGCAGATTACCTTCAACGCGCCGAGGTCAAGAAAGCGCAAGCGGCAGTTCAGCAGTTGTGCGAGTCGCTCAAGCGCGACAAGTCGCAGGAAAACGCAAAAATCGTTGCCGCAAAACTGCCCGATGCGATCGCGCAATTTCAGAATGCGCTGAAAAACGAAGAAGCACACTATCAGCTCATCGTGCAACTTCGCGAAAACTTTATGAAACAATTGATCGCATCAGGCGTCAAGAAATATGACGAGATCATCGCTTCGATGGCGAAGGACGATCCTTTGCTGCCGCTCGTGAAAAAACACCGCCATACGTTCGCGACGTACACCTATTTCCCGCAGAAAATCGAACTTCATCAGGAGGAGGAAAAAAAGCAGCTGGAAGACGCTCAAAAGGTGCTGGTAAAAGCCCAGGCGTTGCAGTCGCCTTATCCCGAGGGCAAATACACCTCGAAACCGAAAAAACTTTTCAAGGAAATTTATTCCGGAATGAAAGAGGATTATGTCAAACTGGTGTTTGAGACGCAGGCGGAGGCAAACAAAGAGTACATCCCGATACTATTCGCCGCCGATGGCGTTGTTTTGGGGGTGGGAATCCCCTGCAAGGAGTCGGATTACCAGCCATTGCTCGCCAAGTATACCGAAGAAATCGGCAATCCCCGCTTTGACGACGAGGTCAAGGCTTGGAGAGCCAAACACAAGGACTTGGCGACATTTACCCAATTAGACACGCACGGACTCCCCCACCGAATCTTCTGGAACGAAGAAAAGTTTGTGCTGGTGATCAGAGGACGCATGGCGTTAGCGATTATCATAGATGTGCAGTTGCTGGAAGAACTTGCGAAAATCGAAAAAAATGAAAAAATACAGCAACAAAAAAAAGAGCGACTGGAAAAGCAAAAACAGATTCAGGAAAGAAAAAAAGAGTTGAATTTTTAATTCAAAAAGGGGAGGAAAAAATGAGAAATTTTCTGATTGGTGGAGCACTATTGCTGTCAATCGTCTGGGGTGGCGGAACTTCCGTTGCCTGGGCTCGCGAGATCAACACCGCCGAGGTGAAACGATGTGCCGAAGACGCTATGCTGGGGTATCTGGCGTTGGAGGGGTTCCGCCAGCAATCCCCGGAAACCGTCCTTCTGCTGGCGGCGGCGATGGAAGCGAAAGGCGGCATCAACTCCAAGGAGGATGTTGTCGAAAAACTCAAGGAAATGTTATCCGAAAAGATCACCATCACCTGCCTTGACGTGACCAATGTGAGGGAGATCACTCCCGACCAATATCGGGCGCGGGCAACCTTTCAGGTGCTCATCGACAGCGACGACGAGTATTCGCGGCAAGTGATGGCAGGCACGATTACGGTGACCTTCGTCCGCAACGCGATGTCGGTGACGATCGACCCGAAATCAATGGAGAGCGTCGGCGCGGGGAATTAGCTGAAAATGCATCGTCAGCCTCGCGGCAATTGCCGCGAGGCTGTTTTTTTTTGAGGGGGACCGCGTCGGTGCAGTCATCGGTACGCCGGCTCCAGTCGGCAGACCGGCAAAAGTATTTCTTTAATTTTTTTTAGATATAAGGTTGCATTTTTTACAAAATAGATTTATATTCTACACGTCAAGGATTTTATATTTTAATCACTTGGACCGGGTTCTTCTTTTGCTTCAAGCAAAAAGCACGATAATCTGACAGGAAAGGAAAAAACATGTCAACCATCGTCAACAAAACCAACTTCCCGCCGGACGGTATCTACAATATGCCGGATGGGACCACCATCGACAATGACCCCATTATCGTTGAGGAGGACGGGACTCTCTCGAACGAAGGGTCGGTCACGATCCAAAACTCCAGAAATGAAGGCGGCGCCGTAGTCAGTACCGGAAAAATTGTTCTGGACGGTGCCACGTTCGATAATAACAGCTACAATGATGATGATAAGTACAATTTCGAAGATGGCGGAGCCCTTCGCCTCTATGAATCTTCCGAAACGACCATCTCCAACTCAACTTTCAGTAACAATGTCACCCGTTCCCATTATAAGAAAGATGAATCTAAGTGCGGTGGCGGTGCAATTCGGGTTGGAGAGGGCGACAGTACGCTGATTTTGACCAACGTTGTCTTTAACAATAACTCCGAGGGCGGCGATGGAGGCGGCGGTGCGATCAAACTGAATCAGGGTACCACGGCAACCATTACCGGTTGCGAGTTTAATGAAAATTCATGCTACGGATGGGGTGGGGTATATTTCAGCGGCGGTGCGATTTTCGCTCTTGGTGCAAACTTGACGCTGAACGATGTTTCCTTTACCGGGAATTACACTCATGTTAAGGCAGGTGCAATTTATGGGGATAGTCTATCTACGGTGACCATTACCAATGCGACCTTTGAGAGCAACTACAGTGACGATGGTGGAGCAATCGAGAACTATAACGAAGGCACGATGACGATCACCGACACGACGTTCACCGGCAACTCTGCGGTTGATGGTGTCGGCGGTGCAATTTTAAACAGGAAGGGGTCAACGCTCAATCTTGCCAACGTTGTCTTTGACGGCAACACCGCAAAAGATCATGGCGGAGCGATCTATAACGACGGTTGCACTGTCAATCTGACCGGCAAGGTTACGCTTGCCACATCTTCCGATACGATCTACAATGACGGCGGCATCCTGAACTGGGATCTTCGCGGCGAGGAAAAGGGCTGTATCGAGGGGTATCAGTATGTCGTCAACGCCAACAGCTACAAACAGCTCATCACGATCGACAACGCCCCGACTTCGACTTTGGAAAAGACGGTCATCGCCACCGGCGATTTCTCCGGTAAGTCGAAATTCTGCAATTTCGTGCTGACCAACTCCTCCAATGAAGAGTCGGATAAAACGATCACGGTCGACGGCAATGCGGTAAACTACAACGGCCGCTACTATTGCCTCAGCAGCGGCAGTGATGCGGAAACCGGACTGGATACCATCACCTTGACCGCTTTCACCGCTCCGGCAGGCGGAGTCCTGGTCACGACCGGTCCGGTGTGGTTCAATGCCGACAGCACGATCACCATCGAGGGGCTTGCCATCGGAATGATGACGGAAGTCAAAATCTCCGGCTACGGCGCTGATGTGACCGCCCCGGTTGAGAACAAAAAGTTCAGCTGCACGCTTGCCTATGCGGGCGAGACCAAAGGAACCGAGATTACCGTTACCGGTCTGAAGGACGGTACCCAGCTCGGCACCGCAGGCAAATACACGCTGAAAGTCGATACCATTATTCCCACGGTGGGCATTGCCACCTACGAGGGCGACTCGAAGTTTGTTGACACCAACGGGACGACCTGGTTCAAGCAGGATGACGCCACGGCGGCGCTGAACGTCGAGATCACCGATGTTACCTCCGGGCTTGGTATCGTCACCTTCAACGGCATCCGCTACGATGCCGAGAACAAGAAATTCGCCATCGACACCACGGAAGAGACCACGGCGGCGGAACAGGCAATCCAAGCCTACGACAAGGCGCGCAATCTGAATGACACCGTAAAAGCCGGAGCCTACAGCGTGGACGGCACCGGCCCGGTTGCCGAAAACGTTTCGGTCAGCAATGCCTGCGAAATCGCAGAGGGTGTCTACTGGATTCAGAAAGGCGCATCCTCCACGGTCAGTGCGACCGTCACCGATGCCGGTTCCGGCTTGAAGGAAGTCAGCTTTAGCGGCAGCACGGTCACCGGTTCCGAGAGCCTCTACACCAAAGCCTACGACACGGCGGCGGAGCACGAGCTGAGCGCATACGTCATCGCTGCCACCGACAACGTCGGCAATAAATCGGAAAAAACGCTGATGATCGGCGTTGACGGCACCGGCCCGGTGATCGCGATCACCCGCGACCCGTCCATCACCGAATTCCTCTATCCGGACTCGATCACGGTCACCGCGGTAGCGGCGGATGCGCTGAGTGGATTGGATAAGATCACCTACTCGATTGACGGCGGTGCGGCGCAGGATTACACCACCGCGGTCACCGTTACGGAGAACTGCTCAATCGCCTTTACGGCGTATGACAAAGTCGGCAACTATACCTCGAAGTCGATCCTTATCACGGATCTTTCGCCCATCACCATCACCGCGCTGAATCAGACCAAGATCTACGACGGCACGACGGATGTCGACCAGACCAAGTACACCTATACCGACGGCGTACTGCTGGCGGGCGACGTTCTCTCCGTAACGCTTGCCACTGACGATTTCGCCGTTTCGGACAATCCCGGCACGGTCAGCGTGGCAAGTTACAAGGTGATGCGCGGCGATACGGATGTTACGCTGTTGTACAAGTTCGCCGATTCCGTCGACGGCACTCTTACCGTCACTCCGATTACGGATGTCATCACCATCACCGCCGACAATGCGGCAAAGGCTTACGACGGAACCTCGCTGACCAATGATGCCTACTCCTTCACCGACGGCATTCTGGTCCCGGGCGACGAACTCATCGTGACGGTTGCCGGCTCGATTACCGATGCCGGAAGCATTGCCAACACGGTCACCGAGTATGCTGTGATGCACGGGGACAAAGACGTCACCGACTGCTACACCGTCAACACCGTTGGCGGCACGCTTACGGTCACGCCGCGCAACGTTACGCTCATCAGCGACAGCGACAAAAAGATTTATGACGGGACTGCGCTCACGACAGACAGCGTCAGCGAGATCGGCGGTTTCGCCAAAGGGGAAGGTGCGACGTTCTATGTCACCGGCAGCCAGACCGAAATCGGGACCAGCACAAACACGTTGAGCTACGTTCTGAATGAAAACACCAAGGCGGAAAATTACAGCATCGCCGTGAACGAGGGCACGCTTACCGTACTTGCGGATGCGATCACCGATTACAACGCCAGCGGCAAGAGCGACATCGTCCAAGTTCTGAACAACGGTCTCATTTACATCACTTACGACACGGAAGCCGGTTATGTGAAGAGTGAGGCGCTCAACAACGTGAATGGCTGGGATGTGACGGAATTCCGCCGCGATCTCACCGGGGACAAGGTGGCGGACATTCAGATGACCAAAGACGCCGGCAACGGCACCACCTGGGTCGCTACGCTCCGCAACGATTATCTGAAAGACGGCGCCATCACGCTGAATTATCAGTTCATCGGCGCGTACAACAACGAGCTCTGGCGCTACCTCGGCTCCGCCGACGTCAATGGCGACGGCAAGGCGGAAGTCCTGATGGAACAGACCAAGACCGGCACCGACGGCGCTTACCGTCACGTTGCCGCGTGGGTCACCGATTCCGAGGGCAAGTGGGTTGACAACGAGTGGGTCGGCAGCATCCACAAGGGCGTGTTTGACGTCGCCGGCACCGCCGACGTCGACGGCAACGGCACGGACAACGTGATCCTGCGCCGCGCCGATGGCTCGATGGCTTACTGGAGCGAAAAGGGCACCAACGAAGTAATCGAGATCGCCGACGCCGAAAAGAGCGTTCTGATCAACTCCGGCGATTTTGACGGTGATCATGCAGACGATCTGCTTTTCACCAACATCTACGGTGATTTCTTCACCTGGACGAACATTGCGGGCGAGCTTTCCAACGTCAAGATCGGCAACATTGATGATCTCGGCGGTACGTGGGCTCTCGCCGGCGCCGGCGACTACAACGGCGACGGCAAAGACGAACTTCTCTGGTGTGACGGCACGTCTACCGCATACAGCGAAGCCAACAAGGAGAACTTCAAGAACCTGATGGTCATCGCGTAATACAAGCTGCACTTCAAGGGGCTGTTGCTTACCGTCAAGGTTTGCAACAGCCCCTGTTTGTATCAAAATATACCAACGCCAGTTAGCTCATGCACTTGCTCGATCGGCATTATGCGGACAAGATCAAGTAGCTCCTGACGCTCGCGAGTATCGGCGGTTTCAGCGACAGCAGACCCGGTATTCAGCATCAGGAAACTCGGGAGCTGCTGCATCTTTTCGCGTTTGGCATCCATGCCGTTGTGTGATCTAGGTGGTCGCGGGGGCGGTCGGTTTTCCGTGGCCCCGTGTTCTATCAAAACGCGACGATGCGGTATGCTTACCCCTGCAAACGATTTATCTCGCGGCGACGCCGCGAAAAGGGCGTCTTTGTCAGACTTGTCAGACAGGTCGGACTTGTCAGACTAAAACGGGGCATAGGCTGATGGGGGGCTCGCATCACAAGCTGCTGCAGACGCTGAAACGCTAAATGCGGCGTGTCTATTGTAGAAAAGTGCGTAAATATGCAAAAATCTATATTAGAATCTTCAAATTTCTTTTTCTACGCGGCGGGATAGGTGCTGTAGACGTACTCGTAGATTTTTTGCTGATAACTGGCGATTGACAGATCGTCGTAGCTGTCCGGCAATTTTTCATACAAGATATCGCGGATGGAAATGGAAATATCCGCCTTGGTGCTTTCTTTGTCGCGCCAATGGTCGAGTTCATGGATCTTGGCCTTGATCGTTTTCAAAAGCGTCTTGGCAAGTTCTTTAACTTTTTTGATCTCGCCTGCAGAAAGCGTATCTTTCATCAGCAGATCGTAAATCGCCAATTCCTCATCGTTCTCGAAGCCTTCCCGAACGTAACGCTTCTGCTCGTCATCCAGCGACTGCACCAACTTGATCAGGTTTTCAAAGACGACGAGGATCTCTTCTTTTTTGTTTTCCTTGTTGTACGCTTCGATAATCGATTGATATTGTTCGTAGTAAGTATTCCGGAGCGGATTGGTTTTCATCATCGCGGCGAGACGCTCCTCGATGACGTCCTGCAGATCTTTGATGACGAGTTGTTTGTTTTGCTTCTTTGTGAACTCCTGTTGCAACCGGTCGAAATCGATGTTGCTGATGTCGAATTTCCGGGCGTCGAATTCGGTTTCTCCGGGCAGAACTTCGACGTGGCTGCTGACGATCTCGTTGACTTGTGCCATCAATGCCGAGTTGTCCGCATCCTTGCGTTTTTTCTGCAACTGATTGTAGATTTCGTTGATGGCGTTCTTTTTCCGCTTTTCCTCAGGCAAGAGATCCTTTGCCCCCGCGAACTTGACGCAGCGGAAAAGTTCCCGCGCCTGAATTTCAAACGCCTTGCGAACTTCCAGCGGGGCGCAGACGGCTTCGGCACCCTGCTTGACGAATTTGAGTTTTTCAAAGTCGCGATGCTCTAAAATATCGTCCAACCGGAAATTATGCTCCGCCAGATATTGCTCAATCGACGCGATGATCTCCCGGATGCGTTGCAGAAGTTGCTCCTTGTCCGGCGTCGGGTCGTCCTTGGAGCCGTCGGGACGCGTCGTATAGGAAGCCAGCGCCTGACGCAACGCCTTGACGACGCCGATGTAGTCGATGATCAAGCCGTTGCTCTTGCCGTCGCAAACGCGGTTGGCGCGGGCGATGGTCTGCATCAAAGTATGCGCCTTGAGCGGCTTGTCAAGATAGATGTTGCTCAGCGACTTGACGTCGAATCCGGTCAGCCACATCGCGCAGACAAAGACGATGCGGAAAGGATTGTCGGCGTCCTTGAACTCTTTGTCAAGTTCGCGTTTTTCCATCTTTTCGCGATGCGGCAGAATGTCCAATCCCCAGTTTTTGAAATGCAGTATCTCGTTTTGCTCCTGACTGACGACGACCGCCATTTCGGTCTCGCGCATCCAGTTGAGCTTGCGCTCCATTTCCTGAAATTCCTGCTGACTATCAAGGTGCTTTTGCTCCTTTTCCAACGCCGCGATCTTTTCTTTCCAGAACTCCTGAACAAAATGAAACATCCGCACGCACGTCACCTTGTTGACGCAGACAAACATCGCCTTGCCGGTCGTCCACAAGTCGGAGTAATGGTCGACGAAATCTCTCGCGATGGCTTTTAACCGCGGCTCCGCCGTGAGGATGTGGACATCGTTGCGCAACTCCAATTCCAGTTTCGCCTTTTGGTCGGCATCGAGATCGGCGGCTTCCACCGCTTCCAGCAGCTCCTCGTTGAGTTCGGGATTTTGGATCCCGAGCAAATCGCTGCGGTTTTCATAGTAAAGCGGCACCGTGGCGCCGTCGTCGACGGCGCGCTTGAAATCGTAGATCGAAACGTAACTGCCAAAGGTTCGTTCGGTGATGTTGTCGTATTTGAAAAGCGGAGTGCCGGTGAAGCCGATGCGCGCCGCCGTGGGGAGCAACCGGCACATGTTGTCGGCAAAGATACCGTTTTGCGTGCGGTGCGCTTCATCGGAAAGAATGAGGATGTCGTGATCGGGAACGATCGGCTCCGGCTCCGACTGATTAAATTTCTGGATCAGCGTAAAAATGAAACTGGGATTGCCTTTCAGCATCTCGATCAATTTCGCGCCGTTTTCGGGCATAAATTTACTCGCTTTGACGCTGCCGAGACAACCGCACGCCTCAAAGGTGTCGCTGATCTGCTTGTTGAGTTCATCGCGGTCGGTCAAAACGACGATCGTCGGGGTGCCCTCGAATTTGCGCCGGATCTTGCGGGCAAAGAAGACCATGGAGTAACTTTTTCCGCTACCCTGCGTGTGCCAGAAAACGCCGAGTTTGCCCTCTTTCAACTTGCGTTGCGTGTAAGATTCCACCGCCTCGTTGACGCCCAGATACTGATGGTTTCGGGCGAGAATCTTGGTCGTGTGCCCGCCGGATTTGTCAAAGAGAATGAAATTCTCAAAAAGATCCATGAAATTTTTCTTGTTGCAAATGCCGAGCAACATCGTTTCCAGATCGACGGAGCCGGTGTCCTCCTCCTTGAGCCGTTTCCATTCGTGAAAAAATCCGTACTTGCTGCCCAACGTGCCGACTTTGGCTTCCAAACCGTTGGAGAGCATCACAAAAGCGTTGTAGTGGAAAATCTGCGGGATCGTCTGCTGATAGTCGGTGTAGTTCAAGTTGTAGGCGTTTTCGACGTCGACGTCCTGCCGTTTCAGCTCGACAAAGAGAAGCGGAATACCGTTGACAAAGCCGACAATATCCGTGCGCCGGTGGTAAAGTTCGCCGTGGATTTTCATTTCCTTGACGGCGAGGAAGTGGTTCTTTTCGGGCTCGGCAAAGTTGAAAATCTGCGCGTAGCGGATTTCCCGTTGCCCATTGGTCTTGCGGTATTCGACCGGAATCCCGTCGCGGAGCATCTGATACTTTTCCTCGTTGGTCTGAATGAGCGCGGCTGCGGCAGAAACGGTTAAAAGATGCTTGATCGCCTTTTCCGCATAATCGTCAGTCATCCAGTCGTTGTTGGCGAATAACGCGGCTTTCAGGTAACGAAGGAGCAGGATCTCGTGGTAGGAAACGCGCCCGAGCGTGCCGTCGAGCCCGAGTTTTTCGGTGTTGTAGGCAAAAACGACTTCCCAGCCGAGTTTTTCCTGCAAAACGCGGCCTGCGCTTTCCTGCAACAAAATGTTTTCAGAAAATTCCCAACTCATTTTCCCTCTCCATGTACCGGCGGTTCGTCGGAATCGCTCTCGTAATAGTAGGAGTAATCAATGCCTTTCATAAACATTTCGCGGTCGTCGATCCGGTCGGTCAGCGCGCCGGAAAGCAATTGCCGGATGTGCGCGGAATCGGCGACGCTTTCGCGCATCGCCGCAAGATATTCGTTTTTGTCGATCTTGCTCCAATCAACGCATTTTTTCAGAGAACGCTTGAGCATCAGGTCAAGCCAGATGCGGGTGCTTCTGCCGTTGCCCTCCATAAAAGGATGCGCCACATTCATCTCGACGTATTTGCCGATGATCTCGTCCAGCGTCGTTTCCGGCATCGCTTCGATATTGGGCAAAATGGAGTCGAAGTAAAGCGCGTTGGCAAAGGTGAAGCCGCCCTTGCTGATGTTTTTATTGCGAATCTGTCCCGCGAAATCGTAAAGTCCGCCGAAAAGATAAGCGTGGATCTGCTGCAGACACTTGACGCTGCCCGGTTCCAACATCGTCAGCAAGCCGCTTTCAAAGAGCGCATATGCCTTGTTGCGGCTTTTGCCGTCGATGGTATCCTCGCTGTAAGTCAGCCACTTGATGAAAGAAACGGCATTTCGTCCCGGTATGAATTCAATCAGTGCGAGAATTTCCTTTTGCGGGAAACAATCCGTCAGATAACGCTTCCCGTCCGCCGCCGTCATTTTCAGTTGCCTACAATTTGTAGTCAACTCGGGATGTTCCTTGCGGAGCCGGGTTTTCAGCACGCTCCAATACTTTCTCGGGTTGGAACTTTCCGTCAAAACGCCGACGATGTCGGCGGCGGAAAAGAGCCACTGCGCCGACGCCTCGTCCCACGCGGCGCGGACCTCGTGGTCATTGAAAAATCGGATGGAAAGTTTCTGGGTCATAGTCTGGTTTTCTATTGTAATGGTATTTCTGGCACCCGAGGATCACATCTTTTTGCATTTGTATACGCTAAAACAGATCCCACACTTGTAATGTTAAATGCACAAGGAATTTGCATCCACCATTTCGAAATTCCTTGAAGAGTATTATATTTTTTTATATCATTATCAAATTTCTCTTTGACCTGTTGTAGTAATAACGTGTCGTTCTGATAAGATGCAAAGATATCTTGCAACACAGATTTTATATGTCCTTTGAGGGATTCGGATAATGCACTGCCTGGCAGAGAAACAGGTAAAAAATCATCTATAGTTCGAGAACTTGCGACGGACAAGCAGAAATAACCATCAAGATACGGATGGGGCTGTAAAAAATTCAACGGGAGATTATTGTTTTTTAGTTGATCGATCGCTTGCATATATTGAGGACTTCCATCTTTTAGTCCGACACAAATAATTCCATTTAATGCGGTTTGATACAGATCCGATGCTTTAGAATTTTTAGAAAAAGGCATAATTCGAATTGCGCCTAAATTATCGAGGTGGTCTAACCATTGGATGCCTAAAGGTAAATCGCAATATAATACAGAAGCATACAGTTTATCCAATTTCGACAGTTGCTTTGAAACGTCAAACAGAAAGGGGTCGTATATACCTCTCATGAAATACTGCGCAGTGGTTAATGCGCAAAGCGCATCGTTGTCTATTTCATCAACAATTTTTATCGCATGATGCACACTTGTTTGAACTTTTCGATCGTTTTTTTTGACGTGACATGATAAAAGTTCTGCCAAAAGTTCAAAATCTTCCAAACGCTCTGTTGACGCCGCCGCCCGTTGTGTGTCTTGAAGAAGATATTGGAAACGGGGATCAGAGAAAGCTTTTTTAAATTCATAATCCTCCGCAACATGCTTGAATAGAATTTCATTCATGATATTGATACGTTGGCTGGCTATGGCAGTTGCCTGCAGTAAAGATTCTTGGCAGATACGCCGCGAGATATCAGTACAGATACTTTGAACATCGGCAATCGACACTCCGTTATTATTAATAATAATATCGCGTCCCGCCTGGTTTTGCTGCGCTCCGTCTCCGGCGACTTGCTTTTGACTACTTAATTCCATTATGGATCTCCCCACATTGGTTTTGTGTAGCGTTATCACTGGCAATTTGTTTTTGCGAAAAGGATTTTGACGATGCTGCTTTTTTTTCTTCAGAACAATCTACCTTTAGGCTTTGTACTTGGTTGGCGTTATTCCGAGCGACTTGTTTTTGTGTAACACGAACACCAATTTTGTAACCAATGAAACCGCTGACAAACGTGTCTAAAAAGAATACAACAAGTGCAGTTCCCCATCCATCAAAAATGTAACTCCAGTCAAACATGAATCGTCTCCTTCTCGCCACTCATCAATTTTTGTAGTAGAAGATTTCGCGCAACAACTAATTCTTCGTTTTGTTGTTGTTTTGCTAACATCTGCAAAAACAACGGGGAGGTATACTTTGAAAAATTCGAAAGCAAACGTCTATCGGGTATTTCCATCGGCATAGATTTTATAATCGAAGAATTAATTGCTTTGGAGATAGAAGATGTACTCCCCAATGAATCGTAGTTGTATTTTCTTAGATAGCAATACAGATATTCCCTTGTTTCGTCTTCTGTGATATGAAAATGTGCTATCGCCTCATTTGAGCATAAAGGAATTCCTGCGATCGCAACTCTGCCGACAGTCAGTTTAAAGCTCAAAAGGATAGTTCCTGGGGGACTCATTTTGATATGATGTCTTTGGATCGCTTCATCCGTTAAACATTCAGATGTAGATAGGGAATATACGTTTTCTCCGCCCATATCAGCAATAGAAAGCCAACTTTGACCTTTTGGGGAACATGTAAACCACCATGGCTCTATTCTGGGAGGTGTTTTCCCTATTGTTATTGAAAAAAAATCTTCTGCTTTGCCTTTTTTCCACCCCTCCGGGATGCCGTTGACGATTTTGGTGTGCTCGTAGCCGGGGAAACGGAGGTCGATGAACCACTCCTTGTAGAGCCGCTGGGCGGCTTCTTCCAAAAGTTTGATCTGCTTTTTGTTGTTTTCGATCAAGTCATCGTAGGCAGAGAGGATGTCAACGGTTTTTTGCATAAGGGACTCTGAAACATCTGGAATAGGAAGGTCGCGCAGTTGCCCTAACGATAAAAATTGTTGACTTGCCCCTTTGGAGTTTCCTCTCATATGCCCAATAGCTTCCGGGCTTTTGAGATAATACGAGAGCCATTTTCCCTTTAATTCGGAACCGTTGCATTTGAATAACGCAATGTTTTTTATAGCATAATGTGGAATATCTCTTACTACGGCGACTTCCCCTACCGTACCAATCATAGACATCAAAACATCCCATTTTTCGACAAGACTACGTCGATTTATTGATACGTAATCATCTTCTGAGATAAAATATGCATCGGAAGTGTCTATACAACCGTTTTTTATGTGTTTCCCTGTTACCAGTTTGTAGCCGTTTGAAGTCGGTCGAGGAGTGTCATGCGTTCCATCCCTAACTGATTCGCAGAATGTAGTTGCAGGAATATAGTTCATATCCCCATCTCCTTGAAATTCTTGGAAACTGTCGCCATCTGGTGGTCGGGTTCTCCCTGCGGCACCGCTTCCCAATGACCGCCTTTGTCGGGACCAATGCGACGGAGCAAACCTGCCAACTGCAGACCTTTGAGAATTTTACGCACGCCGGAGTTACTCAAGCCCGTTGCCGATACCAATTCGCTGATGGTAATGAACGCATTGAGCCTGATTGCCTCAAGTAGCTTACGCTGATTGTCAGACAGCGGCTTTTTCTCGCTACTTTTCTTGCTACTTTTCTCGCCACTCGCGACATTCTGATGCTGTTTCAGCGTTTCAAGAATAATTTTGAGCATCATCTCGACAAAAGGCGCGGAATCCGCCTGTGCATCGGAAATTGCGAGGGCATCGTAATATTCCGACTGTTTCCGTTTGACCATTTCCTCAATGGGTAGCCAGTAGAAAATCGGCTTCCAACGGGCGAGAAACAGAGTGTGCCACATCCTCCCCATTCTGCCGTTGCCATCCGCAAAAGGATGGATAAATTCAAATTCGTAGTGGAAGATGCAACTCTTGATCAACACCGGAAGCGTGGAGTTCTGATACCAGTTCATCAAATCCTGAATCTGTCCCTGAACCAAATGTGCCGGAGGTGCCAAATGGATACATTTCTCCCCCGCAAAAACCCCGACACCACCCGTGCGGAATTGTCCGTTTTCACACACCAGATCCTGCATCATCAACCGGTGAGCTCTGAGCAGATCCTCTTGATGCAGCGGATTGAGTTCAAGCAGCAGTTCGTAGGCGCGGTAGGCATTTTTTACTTCACGGATTTCATTGGGATTACCAAGCACCTTTTTGCCGTTGATGACATCGGTAACCTGACTCAGGGAAAGCGTATTATTCTCAATCGCCAGGGAACTGTGAATACTGCGAATGCGGTTTGCTTTGCGCAATTCTGGCGAAAGAATATCCTTTTGCTCAACCGTAATCCGCCCCAACAGTTCAGAGATTTCCACAACTGACGAGAGCATTTCGTCATGCAATGTAAATGGCGGCACCGAAGTCTCTTTCCTCATGCCCCAAACTCCTTGAAATTTTTGGAAATCTTTTCCATCAATTCGTTGGACTGCTTCTGCAAATCAAGCAACTCCGCGTGGATTTCCCGCATGCGGGCGTGAAAATCGACGCCGTCGTCTTTGACCTCTTCCACGCCGACGTAAGCGCCCGGCGTCAGCGAATATCCTTTTTCTGCGATCTCCGCGCGATCGGCGATCTTGCAAAAGCCCGGGACGTCGGTATATTGACCATCGTGAAAATGCGAAACAAGATAGTTCGCCTCTTGCAATATTTCCGCAATTTCCTGAACTGCGCTGGAATAAATCGCGCCCTCCATTTCCAACGCTTTCTTATAGCCGGCAAGGCGCGAGAAGCCAACCGCTGCCAAGCGCTGCTGAACCAGTGGCTTCGGCGCATCTTTCAAGGTTTCCAAAATCGCACCGGTACAGGTATTCGCCAGTGTTTGATTTGCCGTCAACTGTGCCCGAAGTTCTTCCGGATCTTCCAGCTTTTGCAACGTGACGCTTTGGAGCGCATCGCACAAATGATCCAAGCCGCAGGCAAAGTGACCTCTGCGATCCTCGTCCAAAATTTTGCGGTAAGATTCCGCAGTGGTGCGCAGATTTTGCGCCGCCGCGTGAAGTTCATTCAAGTAATCGCTCAAGAACCCTTGATATTTCTCTTTTTCACCGCGATAAAGGGAAACGACGGCTTTCAGATTTCTCACCTGCCAAGGCGTCCAGTCGTTCAAGGTGCGGTCGACGACGTGGAAATAGTTCCGGGCGTCGATAAAGAGAACTTTGTCCTGCAGCTTTTCCGTTTTCCCCTTATCGAAAAACCACAACGTGCAAGGCAGACTTCTCGTGTAGAAAAAATTGTTCCCGACACTCAGGATCACGTCGACGTGTCCCGTCTCAAGCAGTTTTTTGCGGATCTCCTTGTCTTTACCCTGACTGTCCGTCGCCGAGGACGCCATCACGAAACCGGCACGCCCCGTTTCATTCAAATAAGCGTAAAAATAAGAGATCCAAAGATAGTTGCCGTTGGAAACTTCTTTTGTCTTGGCATTCACGCCGGGCAAGCCGAACGGCAGACGGCCGGCATTCAGGCAACTTTCCGACTTGACCTTGTCGACGTTAAAGGGCGGGTTCGCCATCACGAAATCACAGCATCCGGCAAGACTGTGGGCGTCGTGGTAAAAGGAATTCGCCTCGTCCCCGTAGACGATTTTGGCGTTGAGACCGTGAACCGCCATATTCATGATGCAGAGTTTCGCGTTGTATTCCACCTTTTCCTGCCCGAAAAAGGTCATCGCGGAATTAGCGTTGATTCCGGCGGCTTCGGTAAAGTCCGCGGAAGAAACAAACATTCCGCCGCTCCCGCACGCGGGATCGAGGACGGTTCCCCTGACGGGTTCAATGATGTTGACGATCATCCGCACCAGTGATTTCGGCGTGAAAAAGACTCCGTCGTCCGAAGCGACCGCCGGTGCGAATTTATTGAGAAAATACTCGTAGATTCTGCCGATGACGTCGTCTTTGATCTCGTTCAATTCGCTGTCGTTGAAAGTCCGGAGCAACTCGCGCAGCAATTCCCCCTGCAAAATGGAATAGTTTTTCGGCAGGATTCCGGCAAGTTGCGAAGATTCTTTTTCGACCAGTTCCATCGCGTGATTGATCGCATCGGCGATATCGACGTTGTCGGGCAAATTGACCAGGTAGTCATATTGCGCTTCGCGGGGCAGAAAGATCGCACTTTTGGTCTTGAAATCCGCCGCTTCCAGCGGCAACACTCTGCCGTTGCGGCAGGGGCGGCTTTTCAGCAGTTCTTTTTCCACCAGCTTGAACCGGCTGAAAGCGTAACGCAAAAAGATCAGCCCCAAGACCGGCATGCAGTACTCCTGCGAAGTGACCTTCGATCCCGCCCGGAGCAGATCCGCGGCTTCCCACAACTTTTTTTCCAGATTTCTGATATTCGTCATATGCCATGCAAGGCCTTTTTTTATCACAAAATCCCCTGTTTTTTTCATAGAGCGAATATACCGCATTGTGCCATCATTTTCAAGTGATGATTCCGGCTTTTTGCGGATTTTGATTGCATTTCGTGTTCTACGGCGCGGAAACGAGATTTCTTCGGTTTTTCGAGGGCTTATGGCACAAACAAGTAGAAAGGTGGATTTTTTTCAGAGACAGAGTTGAAAACATCCGGCATTGTCGCGAGACCGTCATCAGCATATGTCGTCGGTCAGATTATGCGAGGGGCGCTCACGCCGCCCCCTCGCGCACCCCCAAGCGCCCGCACGACGGGATTTTATACTTTGAGCGGTTCCGCAAGCGTGCCAGGCGTTGCCCGTCACGCTCGCGGCGCGTCGATATTGTTGCCGCCCGAAAAACGGATGTTCCACGCGGGGCTTTGCTCCGCTCTGGCCGCTCCGCCCGCCCCGACTGCTTGAGGTATGTCACAGGGGAAAATATGCCAACGTCAGTTAGCTCATGATGCGAGCCCCCCATCAGCCTATGCCCCGTTGTTTTAGTCTGACAAAGACGCCCTTTTCGCGGCGCCGCCGCGAGATAAATCGTTTGCAGGGGTAAGCATACCGCATCGTCGCGTTTTGATAGAACACGGGGCCCCGGAAAACCGACCGCCCCCGGCGACCTCCTGGGCCACACAACGGCATGGATGCCAAACGCGAAAAGATGCAACAACTTCCAATGTAATGCAATGTCGGATATCCTACGCTCATTTTAAAGACGTTAGACACCTTTAATATAGCGCAGAATCCGACTTTAACAATCAACTCCGGTAATTTTTACCGGACAGTAGTGATAAATTATAACCTTTTTGTCGGAACAAAATTGCAAAGTGACCTTGAAAAGGTATCATTATGATATTATTGTATACAAAGATTATCAGATGTTCTTAAAAAAACACTTATGTTACTGGCAGAAGGAACTAAAATTCGCGATACGTATGAAGTCGAGCGCTTTTTGGGAGAGGGCGCATTTGCCGAAGTGTATCGTGTCAATCATCGTTTTCTCGGTCGCCAAGCTATGAAGAGTTTGCCGAGCCAACACGCTGGAGTTTGCTCAACGCCTTTACGGAAACCATCAAGAAGTACACGCCGGGGCGAGTTGACCTTGCTTATCGGCAGTTGACAAGCGGTTTCGGCCTTGACGGAAAAAGACCTGCTTTATGGGCATAAAGAAAGGAGGTTGCTATGGAAACTACCACCATACCACCCATTGATCGCGAGAGCACGACTGGTGCCGTTATCAGCGGTTTCGTCGCAG
>DCFZ01000012.1:0-12220 GCA_002314455.1 Lentisphaeria bacterium UBA1791
CCGCGAGCCTCACGCTTGCCCCCCCCACGCGGGGCTTTGCTACGCTCTGCCGCTCCGACTGCTTGAGGTATGTCACAGGGGAAAATATGCCGTCGGTTGTTCTCACCACGCTGCGAGATCAGATGAGGGCAAAAAAAGGGGGCTGTTGCTTACCGGTGAAGGTTTGGCAACAGCCCCTTAAGAAGTTGGTAAAGTTTAAAGCGCTTCCCGTTTCACTTCGGGGATGTAGAGCTTGAAACCGTATTCTTTTTCGATTTTTTCCATGTAGTCGAGGAAAGCTTTTTGACCGGCTTCCTGTTTGAGGACTTCGACGATGCGATCTTTGATTTCGTCAAAGGGGATGACCCTGGCGGCTTGGGGCGCGTTGCGGCGGATGATGTGATAACCGAATTGCGTCTTGACGATGCCGGAAATTTCATTCGGCTTGAGTGCGACGACGGCTTTGGAAAATTCGGGCACCATCTGTTCCGCCTGGAAAGGCCCGAGGTCGCCGCCGGACATCTTGCCGCTCGGGCAATCGCTCACTTCGGCGGCGAGTTTTTCAAAGGAAGCGGGATCGGCCTTGACTTTGGCAAGGATTTCCTGCGCCTTGGTTTCGGCGGCTTTCTTTGCGGCATCATCGGCGTCGGACTGGACGGCGATCAGAATGTGCGACGCGCGCAAGGTCTTTTCGTCGTCAGCCTGTGTCGTGAATTTGTCGCGGTTGGCGTCGTAGTATTTTTTCGCGTCGCTTTCGGTGATCTCGGGAATGACGACCGTCTTTTGAACGAACATCTGCTCGACGAGATTCTGCTTGAAATCGGGGTTGGCGAGGATCTCTTGGGTGAGCGAATCGACCGTCTTGCCCTGGGCGGCGAGCGCCTGCCCCATGCGCGGATCCTTGGCGATCATCTCATTGAGAAACGCCTTGATCTGCGCTTCGGAAGGATCGAATTTCGCCTTTTTTATTTCCTGCGTCAGCGCTTGCATGAAAAAGAGCATTTTGCTCTGACCGAAAGCGAGGCGCTCCATCTGTTCTTTGGAAAGCGGCGGAATCTGCTGCCCCTCGGGAATTTGTTTCATCAGCGAGGCGCGGATGTCTTCGCGGGTGATCTTGATGCCGTTGCCTTCGGCGATTACTTCCGGCAACTGGAGAAAGGGATTCGCTGCCGGCGCTTCCGCTTTGGCGGATTCCGGCGCCTTGGGCGCTTCATTCTGAACGGGATCGGCGGCGCAGAGCGCCGTCGCGGAAAGCATCGCCGCGCCGCAGAAGCAGAGCGTCGTTATGCCGAATTGAGTTTTCATGATCATTGTCTCCTTGACTTGCACCGAAATTGCCGGTGCTTTTTTCCTGATTTTATAAAATAATTCTTTCGGATGCAGAAATCAAGCGTTTTCCGAAAAATTTTTCAGTCGCGCGTCGCCTGAATGTCGACGCCGATGGCGGTCAGCTTGTCGACGAGATTCTCGTAGCCGCGGTAGATGATTTCCGCGTGGTTGATTTTGCTCTGCCCCGACGCGCAGATGGCGGCGATCACCATCGCCATGCCGGCGCGGATGTCGGGACTGGTCATTTCCACTCCGTGCAGTGCGACCGGTCCCCGGACGACTACCCGGTGCGGATCGCAGACGATCGCATTCGCCCCCATGCTGATCAGGCGGTCGGCGAAGTAAATGCGGCTCTCGAACATCTTTTCAAAAAACATCATCGTGCCTTGGCACTGCGTCGCCGCGACGATCGTGCAACTCATCATATCCGACGGGAATTGCGGCCACGGCCCATCCGATATCTGCGGAATGTGTCCGCCGTAGTCACAGACGATTTCGGGCGTCTGCCCCGCCGGAAGTTCGATCTGGTGCGCCTTTAAGACGATCTTGATGCCCATGCGCTCGAAAACGCGGCGCATCATCCAGTAGTGGCGCGGCATCGTGCCGGTGACGGTGATGCCGACGCCCGTCGCCGCGCCGAGCGCGAGGAAGCTCCCCGCCTCGATATGGTCGCTGACGACCGTATAGTCGACGCCGTGGAAGCTCGATTTGCCGACGATGACCAGCGTATTGCTGCCGATGCCCGTGATTTCGGCGCCCATTGCGTTGAGCATATTGGCGAGGTCGCAGACGTGGGGTTCGCCGGCGGCGTTGTAAAGCGTCGTCGTCCCCTCGGCGGCGGCGGCGGCGATCAGAATCTGCTCGGTCGCGGTGACGCTGCATTCGTCGAGAAAGAGTTCGCGGCCGTGCAGATGTTTTTTGACTTTGAAGTGGTAAACTTCGGGATCTTCGATCATTTCGGCGCCGAGTTTGGTCAAGCCGTAAAAGTGACCGTCGAGCCGGCGGCGGCCGATGACGTCGCCCCCCGGCGGATAGAGAATCGCTTCGCCGGTGCGGGCGACGAGCGCGGCGGCAAAGAGGATGCTGGTGCGGTTTTTGGCGCATTCGGCTTTGCCGACGGTGCTGGTGAGGATCTCCGGCGTGCGGATCGTGAGCACGTGGTCGGCAAAGGTGTATTCGGCGCCGAGCGTTTTGGCGATGTCGAGCATCGTGCGTACGTCGAGGATGTCGGGCACGTTGCGCAGTGTGACGCTCTCGCCGGTGAGCAAGGTCGCCGCGATCATCGGCAGAACCGCGTTTTTGTTGCCGCTGACATGGATGGTGCCGCCCGTGATGTGTTTGCCCTGAATGATGAGACTTTCCATAAAAAAACACTCCTTGTTTTCGCTTTCGGCTGTAACATATCGCGGTGCGGCGTCTTTTGCAAGGGGGAAAACGAAAAAAAACCGACTCCGGCGATCCGCGGAATCGGTCTGCGATGAAAAATATCTGTTACGGCGCGATCCGGACGAGCCGCACGTCGACGAGATTCATCATTTTGACGGCGTCGGAAAAAACTTCGGGTACGCGCAACGCAAGGGTAACGCAATCGTTTCTGGAAAATCCGACTTCGCCCAATATCGTCGCCGCCATCGGGTGGGTGCCGCCTTCCATTTCGCGGTCGGGGGTAAGACGTTTTTTCGCCGCGCATTTGCCGTCGATGAGAATTTCGACTTCGCGGTCGCCGCACCACGGACGCGCGTGGTACGCCATAAAGGTGACGACTTCAATCCGGTAGCGTCCGCCGTCGGGAAAGCCCGCTTTCCACGCGATCGCGTCGCCGGGATTTTCCCAATTGCGCAAGGTGCCGTCGGCGGCAAGCGTCATGTGGCCCGTCGAAACGTGTTCGACGCCGTCGACGCCGATCGTGCGGCATTGCGTCTGATCGCTGGATCGGGCGATGACGCCGAGCGACGGCGGCAAAACGAGCACGCCGTTTTGCGGAAAAAGTTCACGGCTGATCTCGGGGACGCCATCCAGTTCCACGCGCACGAGCGGCAATAAAGAATCTGCGAGCGCGCGCGTGTGAAGCGTCAGCGTTGAAGCGTTTTGCTTAAAGGGCACGCTCGCCGCGACGACGCGGTTCCGGATGCCGGAAATCTCGATAACATCGTCCTTTTTCGTCAGAAAAAAGGAGAGCGTGTTGCCGTCTGTCGTCGAATATCCCCAGTCGAAACTGGCGGCAAAGGCGCTCGGCGCGCTCCCGGCGATCACGTTTGCCGGCAACGTCGATTGCCACGCGGCAAGTTCGTCGAAAATTTTGACCGTGCCCGCCGGCAGTGCGCCATCCGGACTTGGTCCGACGTTGACGAGCAAATTGGCGTTGCGCGATGCGAGCGCCGCCATTCTTTCGGCGATGAGCGAGGCGCTTTTCCAATCCTCGTCGTCGTACTTGAAGCCCCACGTGTGGTTCAAGGTGATCGGCGATTCGCAAGGGCGCGTCTGACGGCAGGTCATCACCTGATTGTCGCCAAGGCTCTCGAAGTCGCCCAAGCCGTTGCCGATGCGGCTGTTGATGCGGCAGTCAGGCTGTAATTCGCGGACGAGATCGCGCAGTTGTTTACTGTATTTTTCCTCGATGTCGAGCGGGCAGTCGCACCACAACTCAACGACTTCGCCGTAGTTGGTGAGCAGTTCCCGAATCTGCGGCAACACCTTGTTTTCAAAGTATTTGCCGAAATTTTTCTGGCGGTGGTCGGGGTAGTCCCAGTCGTTGCCCCACGACATGCCCTGATAGTTTTTGGGGTAGTCGGGCCCCGGATCGCCGCCATCCGGCTCGTGCCAGTCAAGGTAATGGCTGTAGTAAATGCCGAGTTTGACGTCGTATTTTCTGCAGGCGGCGGCAAGTTCCGCCAGCACGTCGCGCTTGAAAGGCGTCGCGTCGACGACGTTGAAATCGGAAACCTGCGACTTGTACATCGCAAAGCCGTCGTGGTGCTTTGCCGTAAAGACGATGTAGCGGAATCCCGCCGCGCGGAAACGTTTGATCCACGCGTCGGCGTCGAAAAGAAGCGGGTTGAATTCTGCGGCGAGTTTCGCGTATTCGGCGTTGGGGATCCGGCAGTGCGATTGGATCCATTCGCCGATGTAGGAGATTTTTTCCCCTTTCCAGACGCCGCCTGAAATGGCGTAAAGCCCCCAGTGGATGAAAACCCCGCACCGTAGCGATGCAAATCGCTGATCGGCAGTCATTTAAAAGCAAACCAGCGTTTTGACGCAGCTCCACAAGGGGCTGTCGAGCTGGATCTTTTTGCGCGAACTCGTCGCCAGATTGATCGGCACGTGGGTGAATTCGCCCGCCCAGTGACCGACGATCATATCGGTGCGCCCCGTCATCGCCGCGTGGACGGCGTTGTTGGCGAGCAACGTGCAGAAGACCGCGTCTTCGCCGATCGCCGAAACGCTGCGGATCGTGTAGCCGGGGTCGATGTATTTGATCGTCACTTCGACGTTGTGCTTTTTCATATAATTGGCGATTTCGGACTTGAGCAGTTGCCCGATGTCGTCTTTCAGAATGTTGCCGGAAGCATCTTTGCGGATGGTTTTCTTTTTGAAAAGTTCCTGCCCCGCCCCCTCGGCGACGAGGATGACGGCGTGGTGTTTCTGCTCGAGGCGGTTGAGCAGATTGGGCAGAAATGCGTGATTGCCCTTTTCCAGCTGAAACTCCTCTTCGGGGATCAAACAGTAATTGGCAAAGGGGTTGGCGAGCGTCGCGTAGGCGGCGATCCAGCCGGAATCGCGCCCCATCACCTTGACGATGCCGACGCCGTTGTAGGCGCCTTTGGCTTCGTTGTGCGCGCAGGTGACGAATTCCTGCGCGGTCAGCACCGCCGTCGCGAAGCCGAAACTCTGATCGATGAAACTGATGTCGTTGTCGATCGTTTTGGGGACGACGATGACGCTGATCTTGAGTTTCCGGCGTTTGATTTCCTGCGCGATGGCGTGGGCGCCGCGCGCGGTGCCGTCGCCGCCGATGCAAAAGAGGATGTTGATGTTCATCCGCGCCAGCGTGTCGACGATGACGGCAGTGTCTTCCTCGCCGCGCGACGAACCGAGGATCGTGCCGCCGTCGTTCTGGATGGCGTCGACCAGTTCCGGCGTGAGCAAGATCGGTTCAAGTCCGTGCGCCGGATTGAGTCCGCGGTAGCCGTAGCGGATGCCGTAGGTGACGGGCACGCCGTAGCGTTTGAGCGACAACACCAGCGCGCGGATGACGTCGTTCAAGCCGGGGCACAAGCCCCCCGCCGTCAGGATCGCCGCCTTGCTCCACGCGGGATCGTGAAAGATCTTTTTGCGGACTCCGGCGCGCTCAAAGGAAAGCGGCGCTTTCCCGATCTTGCCCGGATCGATCTCATAGGTCACGCGCTCCTTGTCGTCGACAAAAAACATGTCGCGGATCGGCGTGTTTAAACTGCATTTCCCCAAATTTTCGATCTGAAAGTCCGCTTGTGTCATCGCAAAATCCCCTTTTTGATCTGCTAATTGGCAAGACCGCTCTTTAAAAATGCTTCAATGAAGGCGTCGAGATCGCCGTCGAGGACGCCGGCGGTGTCGCTGGTTTCGACGTCGGTGCGCAAGTCCTTGACCATCTGGTAAGGTTGCAGAACGTAACTGCGGATCTGGCTGCCCCAGCCGTTTTCCGACTGTTCGCCGCGTGCCGCCGCCGCCTGGGCGCGCCGTTTTTCCATTTCGGCTTCGTAGAGGCGCGCTTTGAGCATTTTCATCGCGGTGGCGCGGTTCTTGTGCTGGGAACGCTCCGCCTGACAGCAGACGACGATGCCGGTCGGAATGTGCGTGATGCGCACGGCGCTGTCGGTCGTGTTGACGTGCTGGCCGCCCGCGCCGCTCGACCGGTAGGTGTCGATGCGCAACTGCGACTCGTCGACCTCGATATCGACGTCATCGTCGATTTCGGGGAAGACCTCGACCGAGGCGAAACTCGTATGGCGGCGCGCATTGCTGTCAAAGGGCGAAATGCGCACGAGCCGGTGAACGCCGCGCTCGGCTTTGAAATATCCGTAACCATATTCGCCCGTGACGTGGAGCGTGACGCTCTTGACGCCCGCTTCTTCGCCCGGCTGGAGGTCGACGATCTCCTCTTTCCAGTTGCGGCGCTCGAAATAGCGGCGGTACATACGCAAAAGCATATTCGCCCAGTCGCAGCTCTCGGTGCCGCCCGCGCCGGCGTGGATTGAGCAGTAGAAATTGTTGCGGTCGAACCGGCCGGAAAGAAAACTCATCACTTCGAGCTTGTCGAGGCGCGTCTGCAAATTGGCGATCTCGCCGGAAGCTTCCTCGAGGAAATCGGGATCGTCGGCGGCGAGTTCCGCCATCGCGGGGAGATCGTCGATCTCGGCTTTCAGTTTGCGGAAAGGTTCGACGACGTTGCGGCAGCTGGAAAGCTTGGCAACGGTATCTTGCGCCGCTTCCTTGTCGTCCCAGAAATCCGGGGCGCTCATCGCGTTTTCGAGCGTTGCCAGCTCGCTTTCGCGCTCGCTGATTTTCAGGAAATCGTGCAAAAGCGCGATGCGCTGGGCGAGGTCGTTCGACGCCGCATGGAGTTCATCGAGCGTCATGCTTGGCTTTCTCCAGACGCCACATATCGTCGAGCAAACGCTGAATGGTGCCGAGGCAACTGCCGCAGGCGCCGCCCGCCTTGCAGTAGTTGGTCACTTCGCTCGCCTGATGCAGATTGTTTTCCTTGGCGACCTTGAGGATCTTGACGTCGGTGACGCCGAAGCAGTGGCAGACGATCTTGCCCTCGTGGTCTTTGTCCTTTTCAAAGGGGTTGGCTTCGCCGCGGTAATCGGCGATCGCCGCCTGAAGCGCTTCCATGCCCATCACGGAACAGTGCATTTTGGCTTCCGGCAGACCGCCGAGCGCGTCGGCGATGTCCTGATTGGTGATTTTCTGCGCCTCGTCGAGCGTCTTGCCCTTGACGAGTTCGGTCAGCATCGAGCTCGACGCGATCGCGCTCGCGCAACCGAACGTCTTGAACTTGACGTCGGCGATTTTGCCCTCGTTATCGAGTTTGAAAGTGAGTTTGAGCGCATCGCCGCAGGCGGCGTTGCCGACTTCACCGGTGCCGTCGGGATTTTCGATCTCGCCGACGTTGCGCGGATTCATGAAGTGATCCATCACTTTGTCTGAATAATTCCACATAAGACAGCCTCCGAGCGATCCTGTTAGAGATATTTCGCCAGTTGTTCCTTCACTTCGGCGGCGACGATCTTTGCCGCTTCGCCGAGGTCGAGTTTTGCCGCGTCCTTGACGCCGCGGCGCTTGTATTCGGCCTGATTTTCCGCGATCGTCTTGGGCGAAACGACCAACCGCAAAGGAATACCGATCAAGTCGGCGTCGCTGAACATCGAGCCCGCCTTTTCGCCGCGGTCGTCAAAGAGCACTTCGACGCCGAGCGACTGCAGTTCGCCGTAGAGCTTTTCGGCGGCTTCGCGGACGCCCGGTTTCTGCGGATCAAGCGCGCAAATCTCGACCTGGAAAGGCGCAATCGACATCGGCCAGATCGGTCCCCAGTCGTCGGCGGAAAATTCGATCACCGAAGCCATCGCGCGACCGACGCCGATGCCGTAACAGCCCATGACCATCGGGTGACTTTTGCCGTTCTGGTCGAGGTAGTTGCAGTTCATGCTCGCGGAGTATTTCGTGCCGAGCTGGAAAATGTTGCCGACTTCGATGCCGCGCATCATTTCGAGCGGTTTGCCGGTTTTCGGGCAGGGATCGCCGGCGCGGACGCAGACGATGTCGCCGACGACGTAGTCGACGCCGGAAAGGTCGCGCTCGGCGTTGAAGTTTTTGAAGTGGAATCCTTCCTCGTTGGCGCCCGTCACCAGATTGCTGCTTTCGGCGGCGCTGCGGTCGAGGACGATCCGGACCTTTTTGCCGTCGATGCCGCAGGGCCCGGCGAAACCGGGCACCGCGCCGGCGCCGAGGATCGCCGCGTCGTCGGCGAACTTGAATTCCGGCACCTGAAGCAAATTGGCGAGTTTCGTTTCGTTGACCTCAAAGTCGCCGCGCACGACGGCGAAAATGAGGCTGTTGTCGCGCAAGTCCTGATAAAAGACCGCCTTGGCGGTTTCTTCCGGCTTGACGTTGAGGAGCGCGGCGACCTCTTCGATCGTCTTGCTGTGGGGAGTCGCGACCTTTTCGAGCGGGAGCATCGGCTTTTTGTCGAATTTCCACGCGGCGACGGCGATTTCCTTGTTGGCGCGGTAACTGCGGTCGGGCGACGCGAAGATCGTATCCTCGCCGCAGTCGCAGATCGCCATGAATTCGTGCGAAACTTTGCCGCCCATCATACCGGAGTTGGATTCGATGCTCAACACGTTGTCCAAGCCGATGCGGTGAAAGATCTTTTCATACGCGGCGTGAGCGCGGACGTAGTACTTCTCGAGATCCGCCTGATCGACGTGAAAGCTGTAGGCGTCTTTCATCGTGAATTCGCGGGTGCGGATCAAGCCGGCGCGCGGACGCGCTTCGTCGCGGTATTTCGTCTGCAGCTGATAGAGCATCACGGGCAACTGCTTGTAGCTGGTCACCTCGGTGCGGACGAGCGCCGTCACGCACTCCTCGTGGGTCATCGCGAGCAACATCGGCTTGTCGTTGCGGTCGCGGAAACGCAAAAGCTCCGCGCCGACCGTTTCGTAACGCCCCGATTCCTGCCACAAGTCGGCGGGGAGCACGACCGGCATCAGGATCTCCTGACCTTCGATCTTGTTCATTTCCTCGCGGATGATCGCCTCGATCTTGTCGATGATGCGTTTGCCGAGCGGCAGAATCGAGTAGATGCCCGCCGAAACCGGGCGGATGTAACCGCCGCGGATGAGATATTGATGACTTCTGGTTTTTGCGTCTTTGGGCACTTCCTTGAGGCGTCGCCCGACCATCTGGCTCATTTTCATGATCTTTTTATCCTTCAGCAAGAATATAAGCTGTTTCCGTCGAAAATCAATTCTTTACGCTTCCCGTTCGACAAATTCGTGGTGGAGCGCCTTGATCGCCGCGTCGAAATTCTCGCGGTCGATGATGAACTGCATATTGACCTGACGCATCGACTGGTCGAGCGCGAGGATGTTGATGTTCTCGTTGGCGAGCGCTTGCGCCGCCCGCGACAGAAAGCCCGGGAACTTCATATTGGAACCGAGCACCGAAACGATCGCGATCGGACTGGTTTTAATGCGCGCACTGGGCAGTTCGGCGCCGAGATCGTCGATCGCCTGCTGGAGTTCCTTGCTCTTTTGCGGCACGTAGTGGGTGATCGTGTTGGCGTTGGTGTTTTTGGCGATGTAGATCACCTTGTGCTTGGCGAAAACGCTGAGCAGCCGGTAGTCGTACCCGACCGCGCCGACCATTTCCGGGTCGAAAACTTCAATCGCGACGAGGTCTTTGCGGCCGCAGATCATATCGACGCGCGGCGACGGCGAAACGTAGTCGCTCGAGATCAGAGTTCCGGGGTTGCCCGGATCAAAGGCGTTGTCGACGCGGATCGGAATGTTGTTGCGCTCCATCGCCTTGGACGCCATCGGGTGGATCGCTTCCATCGCCATGTCGGAAAGCTGGTCGGCGATGTCGAAATTGGTGTGCCCGATCTGGCGCACCTTGTCGATGCCGATCAGTTTCGGGTCGCCGGTCGACAAGTGAAATTCCTTGTGGATGATTCCCTCGCGCGCACCGGTGACGACCGCGAGCTTGCTGAAGGTGATCTCGCTGTAGCCGCGGTCGAATTTCGCCATCACGCCGCCGGCGCACTTGGCGTAGCCGGTGACGATCGGCATGCACTTGGCGAAGTCAAGGCCCTTGAGGTGAGTCTTGATCGTGTCTTCCATCGTGCCGGTTTCCTGATCTTTCCAGCCGGAAAGGTCGACGAAAACGGCGTTGACGCCGTGCGCCTGCAAAATCAATGCGGAATTGAATGCGCTGTGCGCTTCGCCGACGCTGCTTAAAATTTCGCGGGCGGCGGGCAGATAGCTGTCTTTGTTGAAGTGACCGAAACTGCGCAACTGCATCAAATTGAGCAAACAGTTGCGGATTCCCGCCATGCGTTCGTTGACAAAGGCGTCAGCGCGCTTCTGATCGAGGCCGATCTTTTCAAACGAACGGTTGATCGCGATCATAAAGGCGGTGGTGGCGTCGAGTTTTTCCTGCCATTCGCGGTTGTTGCCGGCGGCGAAACTGCCGTAAATGCCGGGGTCGCCCGTCTTTTTGTTTTCAAGCAGCAAATTGGTGACGCCGCCATAGGCGGAAACGATGAAAATACGGTTGTACAATTCCGCTTTCGGGCGCTTGCCGATAAAAATGTTGTCGAGCAATTCGTCGAAGCGGCTCATACTGGTGCCGCCGATTTTTTCTACGGTATGGATCCCCATGGGTGAAACTCCCGATTAAAATTCTTCGATGCGGAGCATGCGCACCGGCGAGAGGTTGAAAGAGAGCGCGCTGATCTCGTCGAGCGCCTTGAGGACCGCCTTCTCGCAGGCGGGATGGGTCAACACGACCAACTCCGCCGACGTGGAAGTCGAATTTTCCGGCTGAATGACGCTCGCGATGCTGATTTTGTGCGCGGCGAGGATCTGCGCCACGCTCGCGATGACGCCGGGTTCGTCGTTGACCGAAAAACGCAGATAGTAACGCGAAACGATCTCGTCGATCGAAGCAAGACGGTCAAAAAGTTTGCCTTCGGTAAAGGCGGGCAGACGGCGGATACAGCCGTTGACAATGTTGCGGCCGATGTCAACCAGATCGGCGACCACCGCGCTCGCCGTCGCCGCACGACCGGCGCCGCGACCGTAAAAGAGCGTTCTGCCGACCATGTCGCCCTCGACCATCACGCCGTTGAAAACGTCGGCAATGTTGGCGAGCATCGCTTTTTGGGGCACGAGCGTGGGGTGTACGCGCATTTCGACCGCGCCGTTGTTGTTCTTGATGATGCCGAGCAATTTCACGCGATAGCCGAGGTCGTCGGCGTTGGCGATGTCGCGGCTGTCGAGGTCGCGGATTCCTTCGACGTGAACGTCGTCAACAGAGAACCATTGACCATAGGCGAGCGATGCGAGGATTGCCGTCTTGTGCGCCGTGTCAAATCCGTCGATGTCGAGCGAGGGATTGGCTTCGGCATAACCGAGCTTCTGCGCGTCGGCGAGGACGGCGTTGAATTCGGCGTGCTCGCGCTCCATGCGGGTCAGAATGTAATTGCAGGTGCCGTTGAGAATGCCGCAAATACGACCGATGCGGTTGGCGGCAAGCCCCTCGCGCAACGATTTCAGAATGGGAATACCGCCGCCGACACTCGCTTCGTAAAAGAGATCGACGTGGTTTTTCTCGGCGGCGGCAAAGAGTTCCGCTCCGTGATGCGCAAGCAATGCCTTGTTGGCGGTGACGACCGATTTCCCCGCATTGAGCGCGTCGAGAATCACCTTTTTTGCAAAAGTGGTACCGCCAATCAATTCGACGACCACGTCGGCAGCGGCAATCGCCTGATTGCAATCCGTCGTGAGCACACCTTCCGGAACTTTCACGCCACGATCACGGACAATGTCGAGATCGGCGATTTTTTCCAGCTTGAGCTTGACGCCAGTCCGCGTTGCCATCATATCGGCATTTTTGACGAGAATGTCTGCCACCCCGGCACCAACCGTGCCGAACCCGATAATACTGACTTTGATTTCTTTCATAATTTCCTCAAATATTGAAATTGAAAATAAAGTGCAAAAACCGAATTTATATAATATAGCACCTTAACGCGCGCGCGTCAACACGCATAAGAAAAAAATAACGGTGCGCAGCACTTAAAAATCCCGCGCAAGCGGGCGCCTGGGGTGAGCCCTCTCGCAGGATCGCGGTCGATACGTCACGAGGG
>DCFZ01000012.1:12327-18924 GCA_002314455.1 Lentisphaeria bacterium UBA1791
GGCGCGTCTATTTTGTTACCGCCCGAAAAAAACGGATGTCCCACGCGGGGCTTTGCTCCGCTTGGCCGCTTCGCCCGCCCCGACTGCTTGAGGTATATCACAGGGGCAAATATACCGTTGATTGTTCAACAAAGACGCTCATTATGAGTGCAAAAAATCTCCGTCCCGTTTATCTACGACACTTCTTGTTGTATCTGCGATGTTATAGTTTATTTGAAAATATCATTTTTTAGTATATATTACCATTGAAACAAAAAACCTTTCAACCACAATACAAAAGGAGGACGACATGGCAGTCGAGCTAAATCGAATTTATCAGGGGCGTGTCAATCATGTTTATATTTTTGATGAGAATCAAAATCAGGTATCTGTCGATAATGGCGATGATCTGCTTTTTGTCCATCACGAACTTTACCAAGATGCAATCAATTATTACTTAGTTGCGCTTGCCGCAATGGCTTTGGACAGCAAGGACTCTTTATTTGGTAAATTCAAGATGCAAATTCGTGCGGTGTGGAATGATTTTTACCGCAACGGGCAACTGCGACCTGGGTTAAAACATTCGCTTATCCGTTCTCTTGGGCACGCGGCAGAGCTTAACACTTCGAATGGTGCAGATATTGCCATGAATTTGATTCTGGAAGATGGTGGTATCCCTTCTGAAATTCTCAATGCCGCGCTTGAACATTTAGCGGAAAAATGCACGGGCGATGTCTCGCAATTGGGGAAGACATTTTTTCCAAGATTTTGCGATACTGCGTATCATGGCAATTGGGATGTGGACGCCAAATCATTTTCAGAGAAAAAAGGTCGGCAAAGGCTTGTCGACGCACTTTATTCTTTGCATCCAGTCCAAGCCGTACAGGAACTTGCACCGGAGATTGAAATTGGCTGGGGCGGGGTCAAGACGCAGACAGGGAAATTTTTTACGGGAGATGAGGCAAAGGCATCGTTGAAAAAAGCGATTTCTTATTTTCTTCAAGATACTGGTAAAAATTCACCAGAGCTTCAAGAATATTTTTCTGTAGCAGGGAAACAACCGTTAGAACAATATTTAGGAAAAATTGATACGTTTCCGGAAATTTCTTTTGGACGTATCAGTTCCCACCAAAATATAAATATCAGCAATGCGATGTGGATATTGAAGTTTTTCCCCGACCAATATTCTGTTGATCTAATCAAGAACCTTATCCCAAATAAGAAATATGAAATTGGTATTGCACCTCAATGGGGTGACGATCCAGTAAAGTTGTCCAGAGGGAAACGAGGATATACGTTTCGGGCATTTACAGATCTCGCAATGTGGGAAAAAAACTGGAAAGTTTTTGACAGAGCTGCTTTTAGTGATGCTCTTAAGACCATCAACCAATTTCGAAACAAGACACAGGAGCGAAATGATCAGTTAAAGCGATATTGCGCGGCTTTGAATTGGATGGATGGGGAAAGTTCTGACAAAAAGCCGCCGGTTGAGCCGGCGGATGCCGATGCTGTTGATGAGGCTGCAACTTCCGTTCTCCCAATTTTAGCAGGAGACAAACGCTGGAACGCTCTCTTGCAACTTCAGAAAGAACTTGGCATTTGTAACGATTTTACGGAAAACGAACTGATGGATTACGGTTTGTCCTTGCGTACCATCCGTGGCTATCAGAAACTCCGCAGCATGATGTTGGAAAAAGAGGAGAAAATGCGGGCAAAAACCGCCGATGATGAGGAAATTTCTCAGGCGTTGCAGGAAATTATCATAAAGTTTCAATCATCCCACCGGGATACGATAGGTAGTGTTTCGCTTTTTCTGAAGTTGGCAGAGCCAAAATATTTTTGTGTTTGGCATGATGCCGATAAGAATCAGAATTTTGCATCGGTAGATATGGTAGCTGATGCCGTGCGTTATTATTCTTACCAAGAGGAAAAAGCACGTTTAGAAGAACCAATTCAGATCACTCCGGCGGATGCGCGTTATTCTCGGAGAGTCAGCGATTTGTATGCGTTAGTTTACAAGAATGCAAAAGAGTGCAAAACAGGATATGGCCTTCGCCCTGATGGTAATTTTGTTTTTGAAATTGCACAGAAAAACGCAAAAGGGTATGCTCCTGCCAAAGTAGTTCTTGCTTTTTCCGCGCCGCGATTGAAGCGAGATGGATTGATCGACAAAGAGTTTTCTGCTTACTATCCTCCCGTATTACAAGCTTTCTTGCGAGAAGAAGAAGCCCCGAAACAAAGTTTCAAGACAACTGCTGTCATATTGATGCCGGATTGGGATAAAAACGGGAAACGTCGAATCCTCTTAAATTTTCCCATAAAATTAGATGTTTCTGCGATTCATCAAAAAACAGATCATCGTTTTGAAAACCAATTTTATTTTGCAAACAATACGAATACTTGTCTACTGTGGCCCAGTTATCAATACAAAAAGCCGGTAACGTGGTATCAGGGGAAAAAGCCTTTTGATGTTGTCGCAGTCGATCTTGGGCAACGCTCTGCTGGAGCTGTTTCCCGGATAACGGTTTCGACCGAAAAACGTGAGCACTCCGTCGCAATTGGCGAAGCTGGGGGAACGCAGTGGTATGCTTATCGTAAATTTTCAGGACTTTTGCGGCTTCCCGGAGAAGATGCGACGGTGATTCGTGATGGCCAAAGAACAGAGGAGCTTTCCGGTAATGCGGGGCGTCTCTCCACCGAAGAGGAAACGGTTCAAGCCTGCGTTCTCTGCAAAATGCTTATAGGCGATGCGACTCTATTGGGTGGTAGCGACGAAAAAACCATTCGGTCGTTTCCTAAACAGAACGATAAGCTGTTGATTGCTTTTCGTCGAGCGACTGGCCGCATGAAACAATTGCAACGTTGGCTTTGGATGCTTAATGAAAATGGATTGTGCGACAAAGCAAAAACAGAAATCTCCAATAGCGACTGGTTGGTCAATAAAAACATAGACAATGTTTTGAAAGAAGAAAAGCAACATCGGGAGATGCTTCCTGCTATTCTTTTACAAATTGCTGATCGAGTATTGCCGCTTCGCGGACGCAAATGGGATTGGGTGCTAAATCCTCAATCAAATTCATTTGTATTGCAGCAAACCGCCCATGGAAGTGGCGATCCCCATAAAAAGATTTGCGGTCAAAGAGGACTTTCTTTTGCCCGAATCGAGCAGTTGGAATCGTTGCGTATGCGTTGTCAAGCTTTGAACCGAATTCTGATGCGCAAAACAGGGGAAAAGCCGGCAACGCTCGCTGAAATGCGCAACAATCCAATTCCTGATTGTTGTCCGGACATTTTGATGAGACTTGATGCGATGAAAGAGCAACGCATCAATCAAACGGCGAATTTGATTCTCGCGCAGGCTTTGGGGCTACGGCATTGCCTGCACTCTGAATCTGCAACAAAACGAAAAGAGAATGGAATGCATGGTGAATATGAAAAAATACCCGGAGTTGAACCAGCAGCATTTGTCGTTTTGGAGGATCTGAGCCGGTATCGTTTTAGCCAAGATCGTTCCTCCTATGAAAATTCCCGATTGATGAAATGGTCTCATCGGAAAATCTTGGAAAAGTTGGCATTGTTGTGTGAAGTCTTTAATGTGCCTATACTTCAAGTCGGAGCGGCGTATTCTTCGAAGTTTTCCGCCAATGCAATTCCCGGATTTCGAGCGGAGGAATGCTCGATTGATCAATTGAGCTTCTACCCGTGGCGAGAGTTGAAAGATTCACGAGAAAAAGCACTCGTGGAGCAAATCCGGAAAATCGGTCATCGTTTGTTGACATTCGACGCCAAAGCAACGATAATAATGCCACGTAACGGAGGGCCCGTTTTTATTCCGTTTGTTCCGTCTGATTCGAAAGACACATTGATTCAAGCGGATATCAATGCTTCTTTTAATATTGGATTGCGTGGAGTCGCCGATGCGACGAACCTTTTATGTAACAACCGGGTGTCTTGCGATCGCAAAAAAGATTGCTGGCAAGTAAAACGCAGCAGCAATTTTTCGAAAATGGTTTACCCGGAAAAGTTGTCGCTTTCTTTTGATCCCATAAAGAAACAAGAGGGAGCCGGGGGAAACTTTTTCGTTCTTGGGTGTTCTGAACGTATTTTGACTGGAACATCCGAAAAAAGTCCTGTATTTACCTCTTCCGAAATGGCGAAAAAGTATCCTAATTTGATGTTTGGGTCTGCGCTTTGGCGAAATGAGATTTTAAAATTGGAACGTTGTTGTAAAATCAATCAAAGTCGGCTTGATAAGTTTATCGCTAAAAAGGAGGTGCAAAACGAACTCTGATCCCGTCTTAATTCCGGTACGTCGGTTGCATAATTACATTTATTGTCCTCGCCTGATGTATTTTCAGTTTGTGGAGAATATTTTCATCCACAATGCTGATGTCGTTGAGGGCGAGATGACTCATCGTCGGGTAGATGTGCCTTCTCCTGTAGAATTTCCAGAAGAAATTTTTAGTGAAGGGTGTGAGACCATACGCTCGTTGGCGTTGGAAGACGCATCGCTTGGTATTTGCGGGGTCATTGATTTGCTCCGCAAAAACGATGATGGTTCGTGGACACTTTTTGATTATAAACACGGATCGGCATTGATAGATTCATCTGGGAAAGCGACGGCGAAAGAGGCGGATTCTTTCCAAATTCAAGCATACGCTTGCTTGGCAGAACGTCACGCAATGAAAATTTCTTCGGGAGTTGTCTTTTATGCTGAAACTCGCACTTTTGTAAATGTAGACTTGCATGACAAAGAAGCGCAAGTACAAAAGGTGATTTTAGAGGTTCGTCATACCATTCAAGATGGAATGCCTCCGCCTTTAGAAAACGACAATCGCTGTTTGTTTTGTTCGATGTATCCTGTTTGTCTTCCTGATGAAACCCGTGCATGGAGAAGTCAGCGTAGAGTTCCCAGTGCTATACGACCACCGCTGGCAGAGGATGATCCCGGAGAGGTCCTTGTCGTTCAAAATTCACGGGCATGGTTGTCTAAAAAAGGGGATACGATTGTTGTTTCGGAAAACGGAGTACAGCTTTCTGCGCATCCGTTGCATCTTTTGCGTTCGATCTTTCTCTATGGCGCGGCACAACTTTCGACGCAATTGATCCAAACTTGTCTTACCTGCAATATTCAAGTGACTTTTTTCTCACCGGCGGGGAAGTATATCGGGCGATTGGATTCGCTCTCTATTTCGGGTTTGGATTCTCGCTTCGGTCAATATAAGATCGCATCTCATGAAGCGATGTCTGTAAAATTAGGACATGCCATTATTCGGGCAAAAATTTCTAATCAACGCACTTTATTGCTTCGTAACATGAAGGATAAGAATGAAGATGCATTGAAGACACTTGCGGGGCTGAAAAACGAAATTAGAAGATGTCGTACGAGGGAGGAACTGATGGGGGTGGAGGGACGTGCCGCCGCGGTCTACTTTGAACACTTTTCAAAGATGCTTAATGTTCCTTTTTTTGCCGAACACTTTAATGGACGTAATCGTCGCCCTCCGCGTGATCCGGTTAATGCGATGCTTTCTCTCGGTTATAGCGTTTTATCCTCTGAAGTAGCGGGCATTTGTGCTTCGGTTGGGCTTGATCCCGCATGCGGAGTGTTGCATACGCCTCGTTTTGGCAGATCGGCACTTGCATTGGATATTATGGAGGAGTTTCGGCCGCTGATAGTAGATAGCACGGTTATATCGCTTGTCAACAGAGGTTGCATCAGCGAAGATGATTTTGTTTTTTCATCTCAAGGATGCGCACTAAAAAAATCTGGTCATCAGGCGTTTTGGGGAGCATACGCCAGACGTATGTCAGAGGAGTTGACACACCCGATGTTTCATTATAGAATGACCTATCGCCGCTTGATCGAAGTGCAAATTCGACAACTTTGGCGAATATTCCGAGGCGACCAAACCTGTTATCATCCTATCATTACCCGATAAAATGAGTGGACAGCGATCTTATCTAATTTGTTATGATATTGCCGACCCGAAGCGCCTGCATAAAGTCGAACGTATCATGTCCGGCTTTGGATACCGCTTGCAAGAATCTGTTTTTTACTGCACCCTGGGAAATCTGCTTTTGGCAAAAATGCGTAGCGAAATATCCAATACGATTAATCGAGAACACGATCAATGGATGTTGATTGATCTCGGAGACAACCCAAATGCTTTAGACGAGTTTGAGACAATTGGGAAAAAATTAATAAAAATACCTAAAATCACCTTTATCTGACTTGATTTTATTGCACTTTAGATATATGCTATATATGGACATGTTCCACAGACCATCTTTCCTCCGCCATTGGGAAGACAAATTGTTTGTCTTTGCAGATTTGTCAAGACATCAATCTTTCGAGCATCTCGGCAATGTGATATTGTTGCACAAATGCTCGCGCTGATTGATAATCAAGAGGTTAGGTCAAAACTAAACCGACAAGAGGATCTTTGTTGACGGGATTTTCTCTACTTCGCTCGCAAATCGTTTTGCAAGTTCTTGAAGGATAATAGGCTTGGGCGTCAGGGTTGACCACTCTGCAAAGTTGACCAGTTTGAGGCGGCTGACGCTCCCCAAGGACATCACGATGAAGATCAGGTTGACCACTCTGCAAAGTTGACC
>DCFZ01000024.1 GCA_002314455.1 Lentisphaeria bacterium UBA1791
CACGTGAACGGAGCAGCGTTCATTATTGTGCTTCTCTCATTAGAATCCAGTTTGTAGCTTTTTTACGCAATACCCGCCACGATTTCTCCAAGGGGGACATATGTTGAGAATGATGGAAGGAAACACGGATATGGGAGCGGAAAATCTACAAACTGCCGAACGAAATATCTACAAGTCTCCGAACAAAATTGCATCAAATGACCGAATTGTACTTGATTTTTGCCAAAAACGGGGGTATGTTTTAAACAGCAGGCGATCAGGAGGTAATATGAAAAAATATAAGCAGCGCATAGCGGATCAGATACTCGTGCAGAAATTGTCGGGCAAGGGAGCGGTTCTGATCGAGGGGGCAAAGTGGTGCGGCAAGACGACTACCGCCGAACAGACGGCGAAAAGTATTTTGTATATGAGCGATCCGGAAAAAACGTCGCAGTATCTGGAACTCGCGGATATTTCCCCATCACATCTATTGCAGGGGGATGTTCCGCGTCTGATTGACGAATGGCAACTTGCGCCGAAGCTGTGGGATGCCGTCCGCTTTGAAGTCGATCACCGGGATGACCTCGGACAGTTTATTTTGACCGGTTCTGCTGTCCCCCCGTCGATGGAGGATGTCAAACATACCGGCACTGGGCGCTTCGCATGGCTGAAGATGCGTCCGATGAGTTTGTATGAATCAGGAGAATCCAACGGTTCCGTCAGCTTGGGAAACCTTTTTTTCAAGCCGGGAGATGTCACTGGAACAAACTCCATGAATTTGGAGCAGCTGGCGTTTGTCGTCTGCCGTGGAGGCTGGCCGCGTGCTACAACACTTTCCGGAAACGTTGCTTTGGAACAGGCGTTTGATTATTATGATGCCGTAGTCAATGCGGATGCTTCGCGGGTCGATGGTATCCGGCGCGATCCGGAACGGATAAAAAGACTCTTGCGCACTTATGCCCGTCATCAGGGAACACAGGCGGCGATCACCACGATTTGCGAGGATATGGCTACCAATGAAGCAACAAAGCCGGACACGGATACGATAACTTCTTATATCAACGCCTTGAAAAAAATCTTTGTAATAGAAGATATGCCGGCATGGAATCCCAATCTACGCTCCAAGACAGCCATTCGCACATCGGATACCCGGTACTTTGTCGATCCTTCCATTGCCATTGCCGCACTGGGGATCGGCCCCAACGATCTGCTCAATGATCTGAACACATTCGGATTGCTGTTTGAGACGCTTTGCATCCGGGATCTTCGCGTCTTCACGGAATCACTCGGCGGCATGGTCTATCATTATCGGGACTCCTCCGGTTTGGAATGCGATGCCGTGGTTCATTTGCGGAATGGCTCATACGGTCTCATTGAAATCAAACTCGGTGGAGAGAAACTGATTAACGAAGGTGCAGAGAATCTCACGCAACTTGCGAAAAAGATTGATACGGGAAAAATGAAAAAGCCCGCGTTTCAAATGGTCCTGACAGGAACCGGTAGCCTTGCCTACCAGCGCAAGGACGGTGTTTTGGTGGTTCCCATCGGCTGCTTGAAAAACTGATATGCGCAATCGCGTTATGTTGTTAGATAGGCGAAAACGATCCGTCCTCATCTTTGAGAGCGGATCGTTTTTTTGTCATCTTTAAAAAATGTGACAGAAATGTGACATTTCTTGTATCAAAAGGCGTGTGTTGGCAGCTTTTGGCAGGAATGGGAGAAAAGAAAAATCCGAGCCGTTTTGAGCTCGGATTGAGGTTAAAAAGATGGGGTGGTAGACCGGACTCGAACCGGCGACCTCCTGGGCCACACAACGACAAACAGTCGTTTGCCGTTGAGCCTGAACGAAGCGCAGCGAAGTGAAAGGCAACCACACACAAGCGCAGGAGGTGAGCGGCGACACAGAGTGTCGTCGAGCGCTAGCGGGGCGAAAATCTGGTTTTTGTTGCGAAAACTTCATTTTCGGCAACAAAAAACGGAGATTCGCTTGCGCGAACCTCCGTTGCCATCATAATGGGGTGGTAGACCGGACTCGAACCGGCGACCTCCTGGGCCACAACCAGGCGCTCTAACCAACTGAGCTACAACCACCACAAGGATTGTCTTATAAAATACACCGTTGCGGGGGAATTGTCAAGCCGGCCGTATGGGGATTTTGGGTAATTCTTTAAAAATATCGATTTTTTCTGCGGTTTCAATTTGCATGTTGAGAAAAAGCGCTTATATTTAGCGGCGGGCAAGGTATATAATGCAACAAATTTTATCAAATTGTTTATTTTGCGGCAGGGCGAAATGGCGGATTCTGGTTCTGCTGGCGGCGTTGTGTTTTCACGTCGCGGCGTTTGACGTGCCGCGTCTGACCGGGCGCGTCGTCGATCAGGCGGGATTGCTTTCCAAGTCCGACCAAGCGGAGCTGGAGGATGCCGTGCAACGGTTTGAATCGGCGACGCAGGGGCAACTGTTGATCGCCATTTTGAAGCCGCTGGAGGATGTTTCCCTCGAGGAAGCGGGCATCGCGCTGATGGAGGCGTGGAAGCCGGGGCAAAAGGGCAAGGACAACGGGGCGATTTTGCTGTTAATCCCGGCAACGCACGAGATGCGTCTGGAAGTCGGCTACGGCTGGGAAGGGCAGGTCAACGACGCCCGCGCGGGCGATATATTGCGCAAGATGGCGCCGCACTTTCAGCAGGATCGTTATAAGGATGGTATCCTTGACGGCATGGATTTGCTCTGTCAATATCTGACGGGCAAGAAACTGCCTGCCGGCAAGGGGAAAAAGGCCGATCCCCGGCCGGAGATTCCGACGTGGTTGGTTTTTTTGATCGTTGCGGGCGTGATCGCGCTGGTCATCCGTTATCCGTGGCTTTTGCTGGTGCTGTTTGCCTTTGGCGGCGGCGGTGGCGGCAGGCGGGGCGGCTCTTCCGGAGGCGGATTCTCCGGTGGCGGCGGCGGTTCCGGCGGTGGCGGCGGCGCTTCGGGCAAGTGGTAAAATTCACCCTAATATAGGAAAGGAAAGAAAGATGAAAAAAGTTTGGATCATCATCGGGATTGTCGCCGCCAGTATTGTCGGCATCGTGTTGCTGGTCTGGCTCTGGACCATTTCGGTCAAGAACGGGCTGATCGCGCAGGATGAAAACGTGCAGACGCAGTGGAGTCAAATCGACACGCAATTGCAGCGCCGCGCCGATCTCATCCCCAATCTGGTCGCGACGGTTCAGGGGTATGCGAAGCACGAGAGTGCGGTCTTTGGCGAAGTCGCCAATGCGCGCAGCGCCCTGCTCGCCGCCAAAACGCCGGAAAGCAAAGCGGCGGCTTCGGCGCAAGTCACGGAATCGCTCGGTCGCTTGCTCGCGATCGCGGAAAATTATCCGCAGTTGAAAGCCGATCAGCAATTTGCACGGCTGATGGATGAGCTTGCCGGCACGGAAAACCGCATCGCGGTTGCCCGCAAACGCTATAACGATTCGGTGAAAAGCTTCAACCAGTCGATCCGTCAGTTCCCGGGCTCGCTTTTCGCGCCGGGAATGGGGTTGTCAAAGCGCGAATATTTCAATTCGCCCGCCGGTCACGCCGCGGTGGAAAAGGCGCCGGAAGTCAAATTCTGACGCTGATTGGCGCGATGCGATAAAAAGAGG
>DCFZ01000008.1:0-1469 GCA_002314455.1 Lentisphaeria bacterium UBA1791
GTCCGACAAGTCTGACAAGTCCGACAAGTCTGACAAGTCCGACAAGTCTGACAAGTCTGACAAAGACGCTTTTTTCGCGGCGTCGCCGCGAGCCCCTCGTCAGCCTATGTCTACGTTGTTTTAGTCCGACAAGTCCGACCAGTCTGACAAAGACGCTCTTTTCGCGGCAAACTGCAAAACTTTCGCTTGCTTTTCACAAAAAATATGATATATTTATACGAAATCTCGAACGACAACCCATAACAGGAGGAAAAATTATGGCGTTTGACATTCCGAAAATGGCGAAGGCGGCGGTTCTGGTTGAACCGGGTAAATTTGAGATCCGTGAATTCCCGATCCCGCCGGTCGGCGACGATGAGATGCTGGTCAAGGTCGAGGGCTGCGGCGTTTGCGGTACCGATGGTCACGAATATAAGCGCGATCCTTTCGGTCTCTGCCCCGTGGTGTTGGGCCATGAAGGTTCCGGCATCATCGTCAAGCTCGGCAAAAACATCACCCGCGATTCCGCCGGTCTGCCGGTGAAAGAGGGCGATGCGATCGTGACTTGCGTGATCCCCTGCGGTCACTGCAGCGCCTGTATGAATACGCCCGCCCGCACCAATATGTGCGACAGCTGCGGCGTTTACGGCCTTTTCCCCGATGACGATACCCACTTGAACGGTTACTATGCCGAATATCTGAAGATCCGTCCGAACTCGACTTTCTTCAACGTCACCGGCTTGAGCTTGGATCAGCGTATGTTGATCGAGCCCGCCGCCGTGGCGATCCACGCGGTCGAACGCGCCAAGACCACCGGTTTGTTGAACTTCAACACCAAGGTCGCCGTTCAGGGTTGCGGCCCGATCGGTCTGATGGTTATGGCGGTGCTCCGCACGCTCGGCATCGACAAGATCATCGCAATCGACGGCAACGACAACCGTCTCGCGCTCGCCAAGGAACTCGGCGCTTCCGAGACGTTCAACTTCACCAAGTATGCGAAGTTCGACGATATGCTCAAGGAAATCGTCGCGACCACCGATGAGCTCGGCGCCGGTTTCGTCTTCCAGTGCACCGGCGTGCCCGCTGCGGCCGCGAATGCCTGGAAAATGGTCCGTCGTGGCGGCGGTCTCTGCGAAGTCGGCTTCTTCCTGCCGATGGGCACTTGCACGATCGATCCGCACTACGACATCTGCAACAAGGAAATCACCGCCGTCGGCAGCTGGGTCTATTCGCCCCAGGATTATCCGATCGCGTTCGCTTTCCTGCGCCGTGCCGCCGGCATCGGTCTGCCCATGGAAAAACTCGTCACCCACCACTTCCCGCTCGAACAGATCGGCGAAGCGCTGGAAACCAACGTCCAGATGAAAGGCATTAAAGTCGCCGTCGTCGTCAAGTAACGACGCATCGGATGAAAAATTAGGGCTGTTGCAAAACCTTAACCGGCAAGCAACAGCCTTTTTTTTGTCCTCATCTGATTTCGTAGCGTGGTG
>DCFZ01000008.1:1498-10894 GCA_002314455.1 Lentisphaeria bacterium UBA1791
CCTCTCTTGGCTCTCCCAAACCCGCAAAGCGGGATTTTGTACTGGTGGAATTCTGTGTGTGATGAAGGACTGATCCGGCACGATCCGATTTATTTCCCCGCTTTTCTGCGGAAAAATAAATCGGATCGCGCCTCCAGTTTTCACATCGGGAGCAAACCAATCGGTGCCCCGATTGGTTTTCCCCGAACCCCTTTCCAAGTACAGCTCTCCCGTTGGTCGGGCAAGACTGCGAACTAAACTACCACCGTCGCCTTTGTCCTCTTGAGTTCCGTGTCCGCGCCAGCGGCGCGGTGCGCAACTCTGCGCTTGCCCAAACACCTTTGTTGCTTAACCTTGGCAGGTTTTGCAACAGTCCCTTTTTTTATACTTGGAATCGGAAAAATCGCGGGCGTTTCTTTATTCGCTGTCGCTTTTTTCGAGGGTGAAGTCCAACCGTTTGCCGAGGTCGACGAGACCGCGGTCGCGCACGGGCTTGGGCTGATTGAGCTGGCGTTCCTGCCGCTTTTCCTCTTCGGTGAGGAGTTTGGATGCGGTCAGCTTGCCCTCGTTGGGATCCCGGAAGTCGATGCCGGGGTAGGCTTGGACGCCGCCGATCAGCGTCACGACGCCGTTGGAGGGATCCCGGTAGAGCATCGGGATCGTCTCGCTGGTGCGCCAGTAGCTGTTGTCGATGTTAAGTCCGTCTAAACTGAACGAGAGGTAATGAAAGATGCGCGGCGAGAGCGGCATCAAAAGGTGGATGCGGCTCATCAGGTCGACTTCGGCGTGGAATTTCTCTCTGCCGACCATCTGACCGACGCGGAGCACGCCGTAGACGTTCTTTTCATCTTCGACCACGAGGTAGTAGTAGCGACTGGTCGATTCGGTTAACGAGCGCAGCGAATAGGTGCGCGTCTGGATGACTTCGTCGCGTTTGGTGCCGTCAAGATCGGGCAGACCGACGGTCTTTTCCCAGACGGTGACGCCGGATTCGACGCGGAAAAGCTGATCGTCGCTCTGGTATTCCGCCGGAAGCAAATTGTGCGAGATGTACGCGGCAATCCGGTAGGTGCCGCATTTTTCCAGATGATAATATTTTTGGACCGGAATGACCATACTCTTGATCTCGCCCGGCGCGAGGACGAGGCCCGTCACCGAGATTTCCCGGTCTTCGCGTTTGGCGACTTGTCTGCCGTGGCTGTCGCGGATGTCGAAAAGGATGAAGCCCTGCAACCGCGGATCGTTGCCGAAAAGCAACGCGCGCCCGGTGTCGTTGCGGAGCGTGACGCAGGCGTAGACCGGTTCGTATTGCATGTAGACCATCCGGTTGAGGCGCACTTGGATGCTGACAGTCCCGGCGAGAAGCGGCAACGACCACGCCAGCGCAAGCATTGCCAACAGCAGTTTGAAGTTTTTCATAAGGTCTTTCCTTTGGGGTTGATTCAGCAGCCGCATTCCAGGCGGAGCGCAAGTTTTTCCGGCAGTCCTGCCGCGATGATTTTCTGTTGTGCCGCGGCGACGTCGTAGGGCACGCGGTAACGGGTGATGAGTCCGCGGTCGGTGTCGATCACGGCGAAGCTTGCGCGCGGATCATTGTTGCGCGGTTGACCGATACTGCCTACGTTGAAAAGGTATTTCCGGGAGCGGCTGTACGGGATGATCAATTCGTCCGCGATCAGGCTGTCGTCGTCGTTTTCGGGGTGCGAAGCGTTGTGGCACCACCCCGGTATCTCGCGGATGGCGCGTTCGCCGTGGAGCATGCCGCCTTCCTTGGTAAATGCGACCGGGCGGTGGCTGTGTCCGCAAAAGCAAACTTGCGTCAGCTGATAGGCGAAGTGGTCTTCGGCGTGGTGGGATTCAAAGATGTACCCCCAGCTGTGCGGATTATCGAGCGTCGCGTGTACGGCGGAAATCCCGGTGCCGGGAATGATCGCGCTTTCCGGGCGGCGGAGGAAATTCTTTTCCGCTTCGCTCAGGTGTTCGCGCGTCCAGCAGATCGCCGCCTGGGCGATCGGGTTGAACCCCGATATTTCCAGATTTCCGGCGAGCGCGAAATCATCGTGGTTGCCGACGACCATCGCACGAAAGCGCAGATTCATCAGCATCTGAATGCAACGCCCCGGTTCCGCATTGTAGCCGACGATGTCGCCGAGGGAAATGTATTCGGCAATGCCGAGCGTGTTGCAACGGCGAAGCACGGCTTCCAGCGCGTCGGCGTTGGCGTGAATGTCGCTCAATATCGCAATTTTCGGCATTGATTTTCCCTCGCAAAAAAAACTCCAAAAAAGAGCGCGCCGCACCCGGTGTAAGCCGGATTCTGTACCGGAACCCGAAAGCTCCGGCAGCGATCATCTGTCTATGCGACCAGAACCCGGGGCTGATAACGTCGCGAGCAGCGGCTCGCCCCCTATTTGGTCTTGCTGCGGGAGGAAGTTTACCCTGCGGCGGAACTCTCGTTGCCGCCCGGCGGGCTCTTGCCCCGCCTTTTCACCCTTACCGGCCGGAGCCGGCGGTTTGTTTTCTGTGGCACTGGTCTTACCGCGGTATATCGACCGCGGCATCCTTCTTTTCAAAAGGACTCCCTGCTCTGTGCAGTCCGGACTTTCCTCGACCGGTATGCCGGTAAACCGTCCCGGTCGCGACCGCCCGCGAATGCAATGCGCTCCAGTTATTTAATATAGCGCGCGAAGCGCGATATGCAAGCGCGAAAACCGCTCCGCCAGAAAATTTCTCGATCGAAGGCAAAAAAGCACTTTTTTCGTCGTAAAGTGACAAAATTATGTAAAAAATCAAAAAAATACGAAAATTTTTCAAAAAAAATCAAAAAAACATTTGCATAATTCAAAAAGTAGGCGTATTATTACATCAACGACAGATGCACCGGGGTACAACGGTGCGATCTAAAAACCAAAAAGGGAGATGGTACCATGAATCACAAGTTCTATGACGTCAAGGCGAAGAAGTCCGTCGACACCGCGATCACCGAAGGCAAGATCTACGGCGAAAAGGACAATCCGCGTTACGCCGTCTGCGGCAAGACCAAAGATGGTCGCGCGCTGACCTGCTTCATCAGCAAGGCTGATTACGAAGCCCTCAAGAAGGACGTCAAATTCGCCAAGGCCGCCAAGAAATAAGTTTCTGCGACTGCGAATCGTTACCCCGATGGTTTTTGAATCATCGGGGTTTCTTTTTGCTGAAATCTCCTTGCCCGTTGCGCAAAAAGATTTGAAAAATTTTCTTTTCGTGCTATTGTAATAATGGTCTGCAACCATCAACCCAAAGCAAAGGAGTGTTTATTATGAAGTACGTTTGCAGTATCTGCGGTTATGTCCACGAAGGTGATCAGCCCCCCGCCCAGTGCCCCCAGTGCAAGGCGCCCGCTGAAAAGTTCAAGGCGGTTGCCGGCGGCAACAGCTATGCGGCGGAGCACGTCATCGCCAGCACCAACGGCATCGATCCCGAGATCGTCGCCGGGCTCAAGGCGAACTTCAACGGCGAATGCTGCGAAGTCGGCATGTACCTCGCGATGAGCCGTCAGGCGGATCGCGAAGGTTATCCGGAAATCGCCGAAGCTTACAAGCGCTATGCGTTTGAAGAAGCCGAGCACGCCGCCAAATTCGCCGAACTGCTCGGCGAAGTGCTCACTTCCAGCACCAAGAAGAACCTCGAAATGCGCGCCGAGGCCGAATGCGGCGCCTGCGCCGGCAAAATGGACATCGCCAAGCGCGCCAAGGAACTCGGTTACGACGCGATCCACGACACCGTCCACGAAATGGCGAAAGACGAAGCGCGTCACGGCAAGGGCTTTGAGGGCTTGCTCAAGCGTTATTTCTAATCGCGCAATTTTTCCGCATTTTGACTGCCGTCCTTGGGGGCGGCAGTCTTTTTTTTTGTAAAAAAATTTACTTTTAACCTTGAATAATGCGGAGGCTATGGTATCTTAATAGAGTAAACACAAAAAGCACAAATTGATTGAAAGGAGCTTCGTTTATGAAAAAGCTGATCATCATCGCCGTCGTGTTGCTGGTTCTCCTCGGCTTGGGGGGCTACGCCTACTGGGAATACCGTCACGAGCAGGAAATGCGCCACCCGAAATTCTACAGCGGCAACGGTCGGCTGGAAGCGACTGAAATTTACATCGCCACCAAGATTGCCGGACGCGTGGAAAAAGTTTTCGTCAAGGAAGGCGATATCGTCCATGTCGGCGACAAGCTCGTGCAGATGCAGACGAGCACGCTGGAAGCGGAAAAAGCGGAAACGCTCGCCAATTTGACCGTGCTTCAGGGCAATCTGGAAATGGCAAAAGCTACGCTGATGGAAAAAGAGAGCGTTTATGCCTACGCCCAAAAGGAATCGGAGCGTCAGGTCGGCTTGCGGTTGAAAGACGCGCAGAGTCAGAAAGTCGCCGAGCAGGCGTATACGGATATGAAAAAAGCCGAAGCCGAGGTCGCAATCGCCAAGGCGAACATCACGGTCGCCGAAGGTCAGATCGCCGCGGAAAAGGCGAAACTTCAACGCATCGAAAACGACATCAAGGACAGCACGCTCGTTGCCACAAAAGAGGGGCGGATCCAGTACCTTTTGGCGCACGAGGGCGAAGTCCTTCCTGCCGGCGGACGCGCGATGAATCTCGTCAACCTGACCGACGTTTATATGACGTTCTTTTTGCCGACCAACATCGCTTCGCAGGTTCAGATCGGCGCGGAGGTCATGCTGGTCTTTGACGTCGCCCCCGACGATCCCGTCGCCGCCAAGGTGACCTTTATCGATCCCGTCGCCCAATTCACGCCCAAGAGCGTCGAGACCAAAATCGAACGCGAAAAACTGATGTTCCGCGTCAAGGCGCACATCGATCCCGCGTTGCTCAAACAGTACATCGCCGACGTCAAGACCGGTATGCCCGGCGTCGCCTACGTCAAGGTCGACCCCAAGGCCGATTGGAAAGATTGCAAGGTCGTCGGCCGGTAACGCGGAAAAGAGCCTGCCCCGGAGAAAATGATGGCTACTGCACTTACCGCATCTTCCGTCGTGGAATTCCGCGACCTTTCTCTGCGCTATGGTAAAACGCAGGCGCTCGATCGCGTTTCGCTGGCGATCCCGTCGCACCGGCTCATCGGTCTGATCGGGCCGGACGGCGTCGGCAAATCGACGCTCCTTTCGCTGATCACCGGCGCGCACGCGATGCAGGAGGGCGAACTGCAAGTCCTCGGCGGCGATATGCGCGACCGCGATCACCGCACGGCGATCTGTCCGCGCATCGCCTATATGCCGCAGGGGCTCGGCAAAAATTTGTACTTCACGCTGACGGTCGAAGAAAATCTGCAGTTTTTTGCCCGCCTTTTCGGGCAGGACGCCGAGGAAAGACGTCAGCGGATTGATCGCTTAACGCGCAGCACCGGACTTTACAAGTTCCTCGACCGCCCCGCCGGCAAACTTTCCGGCGGCATGAAGCAGAAACTCGGACTTTGCTGTTCGCTGATCCACGACCCCGATCTGCTCGTCCTCGACGAGCCGACGACCGGCGTCGACCCCCTGGCGCGGCGGCAATTCTGGGACTTGATCGATTCGATCAAGGTTGAACAGCCCAACTTGAGCGTGATCGTCGCGACTGCCTACATGGATGAAGCCCAGCGCTTCGATTGGCTGATCGCGATGGACGAGGGGCATATCCTCGATACCGGGACGCCGCAGGAATTGCTCGCAAAAACCCACAGCGCCGACCTCGACGCCGCATTTATTCAACTTCTGCCCGAAGAAAAACGCGCCGGCCACAAGGAACTGGTCGTGCCGCCTCTCGAAGCGGACAACGAGATCTCCATCGAAGCCGAAGGCTTGACCAAGCGTTTCGGCGACTTCACCGCCGTCGATCACGTCAGTTTCAAGATCCGGCGCGGCGAGATTTTCGGCTTCCTCGGTTCCAACGGATGCGGCAAAACGACGACGATGCGGATGCTGACCGGGCTTCAGCCGGCGACCGAGGGCAGCGCAAAACTTTTCGGCCAGCCGATTGACGGCAACGATTTGCAGACCCGCAAAAAGCTCGGTTATATGACCCAGCTCTTTTCGCTTTACAACGAGTTGAGCGTGCGCCAGAACCTCGAATTGTACGCCAAACTTTACGACATCCCCGAAGCGGAGATCGCATCGAGCGTCGATGCGATGCTGACGCGCTTTGACTTGACGCAATATGCGCAAGCGTTGCCGGCGTCGTTGCCGCTCGGCATCAAGCAGCGCATGTCGCTCGCGGCGGCGGTGATCCACCATCCGCAGATCTTGATTCTCGACGAACCGACTTCCGGCGTCGATCCGGTCGCCCGCGACAGTTTCTGGGAACTTATCATCGAGCTTTCGCGCCGCGACCACGTGACCGTTTTCATCACGACCCACTTTATGAATGAAGCGGCGCGTTGCGACCGCATTTCGCTGATGCACGCCGGCCGCTCGCTCGCGTGCGATACGCCGGAAAATCTGATCAAGGCGCGCAACGCGGCGACGCTCGAAGACGCTTTTATCGGTTATCTTGAGGATGCCGACACCGGCGCCGCAGATGCCGCCAAGGCCGCCGCAGTGCAGGAGGAAAAGATCCACACTTCCAGTCAATCCAAAGGCTGGTTTCAGGAAAAGATCTTTGATTTCGGCCGCTTTTACGCCTGTTTCTGGCGTGAACTTTTGGAGCTGCGCCGCGACCGCATCCGGACGACGCTTGCCATTTTCGGCGCGATGATTCTGATGGTCGTCATCGGCTACGGCATCAACCTCGACGTCGAAAAGATCGATTTCGCCGTGCTCGACAACGATCAAAGCATTTTAAGTTGCGATTACGCGCTCGGATTTCACAATTCGCGCTATTTTTCAGCGCACGCCCCTGTCAAAAATCACGAGGAACTTGACCGCCGCATGAAAAGCGGCGAGTTACAGCTGGTCGTCGAGATTCCGCCGTCGTTCGGCAGAGACGTTCAGCAGGGCAGGATCCCCACCGTGGCATTTTGGGTCGACGGCAGCGAGGCGTCGACGGCGGAAACCATCGACGGCTACGTCGCCGCGTACCATCTCAACTGGCAAACGCGCTACAACCGCGAACTTGCTACGCCGTTTCAGATTGCCGATCTCGGCCTCCAATGGCGCTACCGCTACAATCCCGACGTGATGAGTCTGCCGGCGATGGCGCCCGCCGTGATGCCGTTGCTGTTGATGATGATCCCCGCGTTGCTGGCGGCGCTTTCCGTCGTCCGCGAAAAGGAACTCGGTTCCATCATCAATTTATATGTCACCCCCGTGCGGCGAAGCGAATTTCTGCTCGGCAAGCAGTTGCCCTATGTGCTCTTTTCATTTGTCAGCGCCGTGTTGCTGGTGCTGATGATCATTTTCCTTTTCGGCGTTTCCGTCAAGGGCAGTTTCGTCGTGCTTTTTAGTGCGCTCTTTATCTACTGCATCATTTCGACCGGCATGGGGTTGCTCTGCTCGTCGGTCACCAAAAGCCAGATCGCCGTCATCTTTCTCGCGATGGTCGCCACGATCCTGCCGGCGACCCAGATGTGCGGTTTGACCAACCCCGTACCCAATGACGGCAGTTTCGCCGCCGCCGTCGGCGCGGTCTATCCGACGACGCATATGTTGCTGATCAGCCGCGGCGTTTTCAACAAAGGGCTCTATCTCATCGACCTCTGGCGGCCGTTTTTGATCCTTGTCGTCGAGATCATCGTCGTCTGCGGCATCGGCATCCTCCTTCAGCGGAAACAGGAAAAGTAGAAATGAAAAATGCTCTGCGTCACATTTTCAGCCTCGGCGTCAAGGAGATCGTCGGCATCTTCCGCGATCCGTTGCTCTTTTGTCTGATTATCTATTCTTTCAGCGTCAGCATCTATCTCGGCGCGAAATCCGTGCCCGACGCCATCGATCACGCCTCGATCGCGATCGTCGACGACGACAATTCCGCATTGACCAAACGTTTGAGCGACGCTTTTATGCCGCCGCTTTTCAACCCGCCCGACAGAATCACCCACAACGATATCGACCGCGTCTTCGATGAAGGCAAATACACCTTTGTCGTCGAGTTCCCTGCGAATTTCCAGGAGCGCGTCCTAGCGAACCATACGCCGCGCGCCCAAATCTACGTCGACGCTACCCGCATGTCGCAGGCTTTTTCCGGCAACGGCTACATTCAGGAGATCCTCACCCGCGAGATCAATTCTTTTGTCCGTCAGAATGACTCCGGCGCCGTCATCTATACCGCACAGCCGTTGATCCGCAACCGCTTCAACCCCAACCTCACCAAAAGCTGGGAAGGCGCCGTAAGCGAACTCGTCAACAACATCGCCATGATCGCCCTGATTTTGACCGGCGCCGCATTGATCCGCGAACGCGAACGCGGCACGCTGGAACACCTTTTGGTCACCCCCGTGACCCCGATCGAAATGATGCTCGCCAAGGTGTGGTCGATGTCGCTGCTCGTCGTCGTGACGACCTTTTTGTCGCTCATCTTTGTCGTCCACCTTTTCCTCGATATCCCGATATCCGGATCCATCTGGCTCTTTATGCTCGGCGTTTGCATCAATTTGTTCGCCATGACCTCAATGGGGATCTTCCTCGCCTGCTTTGCCCGCGATATGCCGCAATTGGGCATTCTGACCATCCTCGTCCTGATGCCGATGCAGATCCTTTCCGGCGGTATGACCTCACAGGCCAATATGCCCGTCGCCATCCGCCTGATCATGCAACTTGCACCGACAACCTATTTCGTCAAATTCAGCAACGCGATCCTTTTCCGCGGCGCCGATTTCTCGCTCATCTGGGGCGTCTTCCTCAAGATGTTTTTACTCGGCGCAGTGTTCTTTGTCATCGCGCTGTGGAGGTTCAGGAAGACCGTAGCCAGTTGATTCCCCTAAAAATGAACTACGGCGCCGGGTGCGGCGCCGTCCCGCTACGCGGCTGCGGTTCATTTTTGGGGACCCCGGCTCCCCTCGATCCGTTCCTCGACCTTTTGTGATCCCTCCGGCGTCTCGCATCCGCTTCGCCGCCTCCGCTTCGCTACGGTGCATAGCTTGGCGCTATGCACCTCCGGCAAAAGGCCTCCGGTACTCGTCGGCTCGCATAGGATGATTTACTTTTGATTCCCCCAAAAGTCTCCTACGGCGCCGGGTGCGGCGCCGTCCCGACCGCTACGCGGCTCGGCTACGGTCGACTTCCGGGGGGACCCCCGGCGCTATCGCGCTCCGTTCCTCGCTGCGCTCCGGTACTCGCGACTGCGCGAAAGGTAGTTTTTAGTACCCCTAAAAATGAACTACGGCGCCGGGGGCGGCGCCGTCCCGCTGCGCGGCTGCGGTTCATTTTTGGGGACCCCGGCTCCCCTCGATCCGTTCCTCGACCTTTTGTGATCCCTCCGGCGTCTCGCCTCCGCTTCGCCGCCTCCGCTTCGCT
>DCFZ01000008.1:11062-11273 GCA_002314455.1 Lentisphaeria bacterium UBA1791
CGCGATATGAGCGTCTTTGTCAGACAGGTCAGACTAAATCAACCTGGGCATATGCTGATGGGGGGTCTCGCGGCGCGGCACGTTCCTTTGCGTTGTCTTGAGTTATTCCGCAAAAGTTTTTTGTTTTCCCCTTGACAAAAGCATCCGGGGGTGATATATTATATCTCACTTTCAGGCAAGTCTCCGTCGTCTAGAGGCCTAGGACATCGGG
>DCFZ01000006.1 GCA_002314455.1 Lentisphaeria bacterium UBA1791
TTGTTGGTAAAGGTCGCGTCGCCGTCGATTGTTACCGTGCCTTTGTTGTAGATCGCGCCGCCGAACCCTGTTATTTTGTTGTCGGCAAAGGTGACGTTGGTGCCGGTGACGATGCCGTTTTCTTTCACATACAGCACGCCGCCGTCTGCGGTACCGGGTTTCGCCGTGTAGGTCTTGCCCTCTTTGAGCGCGTAGGGCGAGGGATATTCCGTTGACGGGACCACGATGCGCTCGTCGTATTGTGCATAATTAACCATTACGGAGACCGCATTTGCAGGCATGGTGAAGGTGTTGTCGGTGATTGTGACGTCGTCGCTGGTGAAGCCGGTAACGTAATAGCCCTCGACCTCTTTACCTGCGACAGTGACCGTGGCGTCTGCCGCCGCCTCTGTGACTTCCGAACCGCCGACCGTGAAGATTACGTCGCCGTCCGGAATTGCAGAAAGGGAAGTGAGGGTATATTTCGGGGTTTCCGTGGTGACGGTGATAGAAGAGACATCCATTGCCTGAGCGTCGGCAAAAGAAACGGTTGCGGATTTTCCTGACCAGGTCGCCGTTGATAGGTCGTTGGTCCAGCCATCTCCCGAAAAATACATCATCAGTGAAGCGTTGATCGTGATAGCCGTGATCTCTTCTCCGGCCACGCTGAATGATCCTGCGGCATAAAACTGGAAGTTGCCGTTCGAAATATTTCCTTGTGTGAGCGAGATCGTGATGCCGTTCTTGGTGGTAGAACTAGTACCTTGGGCGTCCAATGAGATGCTCGTAAAATCCTGTTGATTGATTGTGTAAGTTGCCATAGTTTTTTCCTTTTTGTTATTGGGTTTTATAGCCGTAAAATTGCTGATTTGCGTAAAATCTGTATCGCGGTCGGACTCCGACAAGTCCGACAAGTCCGACAGGCCTGACAAGTCCGACAGGCCTGACAAGTCCGACAAAATACCCGGCAAAGCCACTTTGCCGTCACGGTGATCCAGCGTTTGAGGGTGCGCGCCACATTTTCGACATAGGTATACGCCGTCGCCCCGGTCGAGGTGACGGAAATCCCCTTTACGCGCAATGCACGCGCGCAATCAAAAAAACTGATCTGAAAGTCGGTCATATCACAATACAAAAAAATTGTCCGCTAAAATATAACTCGCATTTATGCAAATTGCAAAGCCATTCACAACAATAATCCGGGAAAAAATCGCACTTCCATAAAGTTGTCAGCTTCGCGGCAATGCCGCGGGGCCGCTCCTTATTTATCTTTATCGCGGCAACTTGTAAAGTCCGGGGTTTCCCATTATATTATAAGGGCTGCAGAAAATCAAACTTTTTGAGATAAAGGACGATCAAAATGGCTGAACTTGACGATTTCGTGATGGCGGCGGCGGACGCGCCGGAAAAAGCGCAGATCCTCGCCTTGACCAATCAATTGAAGGAAATTACTTTTTCCGCGGAGATCACGGAAAAGCTCGCCGTGCTTTGGGAAGCGTGGGAAAAACTTGAACTTTCTTCCGATATGGCGGCGTTTATCCGCTTTGCGGCGGAGCGTTTCACCACCGATCCCGGCGCCTATTTCCGCAAGGAATTCGCCGACGCGGCGCGGATGATTCTGCCCCGCGAACTCGCTCACAACCCGATCATGCGTTCGCTCGGCATCCGCAATGAGCACATGCCGGTCGCCGAGATCGCCGCCCGCCTCGGGCGCCTGCTCGTTTTGCAGGTGGGCAGCGTCGTCTTTTTGCCGGCGACGGCGCGCTGGGGCGCGGTGACGGCGATCGACGCGGTCAACGGCACCGTCGGGCTCGGCCCTTTCCGCGGCAATGGCAGTTCGCTGTCGACGCCGCTTGACGTCGTCCTCGGCGAAGCGATCGTTTTCAGCGCCGATGAAGATCTCAAAAATCTGATGGAAGCTTCCGCCGCGCCCGTGAGTTCGATGCGTTTCCGCGAGATTGTCAAACGGCGCGCCAAAATGGCGGTTTCCGACAAGGAAATGCGGTCGATGGCGCTCGCCGGATGTGCGAAAAAACTCGCCGAAAGCGCGTTCAACAGCTGGTGGACTTCGACCGCCGCGACGGCCGCGAGCGCCCAGCGCCGCGGCTGTGACGGCCGCAATTTGCAGGAAATGGCGCTCTTGCTCGCCGCCGAAGGCAACGCCAAATTCACCGACGACGAATACGCCGCCTTTGCCGCCTTTTTCACCCGGCTCAAACCGGATACCGCCCGCCGCGAAGTCAAAATGCTCGCGTCAATCGTCGCCGCAATGGTCGATCGCGCCGATGCGGCCGATTTCCCCAAGGCGATGGCACCGCTTGCCGGCAAGGCGATCTTCTGGCCCGCCGACCCCGTCAACGTCCGTCTGGAAGACCTCGCGATCTGGGGTGAACTCCCCGCCAAGACGCTCGGCGAACTCGGCAAGGCGACGGTGGCGGCTTTCGGCCGCGAATATCTCGCCGCGCTGTTGACCCATCTGCCGCTCAAGGCGCTCAACGGTTTCGGCACGCTGATCGACGGCGCGACGCTCGCCGGCGTCATCGAAAAACAGCATTGCTGCAGCGCCGACATCCTCTGTTGGATCTGGAAAAACCGCAAGAAGGCGCCGGCGGAACTGGTCACGCTCGTCAACATCGAAAACGTCGTGCGCGTGCTCGGCATGGGCGACGTGCCCAAGGCGTGGGGCGCCGCGATGCGCGAATTGCGCGCGTTGCTGATGGACAACGCCGACTTCCAAAAGGGATTGATCGCGCAAGCCGCCGGCAACGCCAAGATGTTCACGGCGACGCTCTGCGGTGCGCTTTTCCTCTCTGCCGCCGAACGGCAGAGTCTGCTCGTCAAGCTTTCGCGCGTTTCTTCGGTATTGCAGGATGCGCTCGAAGGCGGCGCCGCCAAGCAGATCCTTTCCGCCGGCGTCGGTCGCGACAAGCAGAATGAGGTCAAGGCTCCGGCGACCAACGAACCCGCCTTTACCAGCGCCAAGTCGCACCACCGGTTGATCGCCGAACTGGAAGATCTCATCAATGTCCAGATCCCCGAAAACCGCGAGGCGCTCAAGACTGCCCGCGCCCACGGCGACTTCCGCGAAAACTCGGAATTCGACGCCGCCAAGGAGCGCCGCAATCAGTTGTCGCGCCGCCGCACCGAATTGGAGCGCGATCTCGCCCAGATCCAGCCGATGATCATGAGCGGCATTGCCGTCAGTGATCAGGCGGTCATCGGGTGCGAACTCGATCTCGTTTACTCCGACGGCGAAAAGGAAAGCTGTTATCTGCTCGGCGCGTGGGATGGCGATCCCGATCGCCGCATGCTCAGTTACCGCACCCGCCTCGGCAAGGCGTTGCTCAATTGCAAAGTCGGCGAGAGCATCGACCTCGGCAACCGCAAGGTCGTCATCGAAGCGGTTCGCGCGCTGCCCGAAAAGCTGGCGGCGGAGTTGGACGATTGAAGCCATTCTGGCAGCGAAGCAACGTTTTTCCGGCTGACGTCTATCATCCGGAACGGGCGTTGCGTTACCGGAATCTGGCGCCGCTTGCCGCCGACGCAAAGAGTGTCGGCGGCTGTCGGGTGTTGCGTCTGCGTTTGGCGCTTCACCCGCAACTTGCGGGCAAAAAATTACTCGCCTTATCGGATCTGCATTTCAACGACCGCGCCGAAGATCATCAAAAGATCGCGGCGTTGCGCGAATTTCTCCTCGCGGAAAAGTGCGAAGGAATCCTCCTTGCCGGCGACGGCGTCGGCGACGCGGTCGCGATCGACGCTTTTGCCGACGCGCTGGCTCCGCTGACAAGTGCCGTGAAATTTGCCGTCGCTTCACCCGGCAACTGGGAGCAGAGCAAAAAATGGATTTCCGACAGTTTGTGGCATGCGCTCTACCGCGAAGCGGGATTTGATCTGCTCTGCAACGAGGGCAGGCTTTACGGTCAACTTTTTATTGCGGGCAGTCGCGATCTGCACTTCGGCGTGCCCAAGGCTATTCCGGTGCCGGAAGCGGCGCACGGCGCCATTTTGCTCGCGCACAGCGCCGACGCGGTCGTCTATCTCGACGACGGCGATGCGTTGCAGAAATACCGTCTCGCCATTACCGGCCATTTCCACGGCGGACAAGTGAGATTGCCGTTTCTGCCGCCTTTTTTTCTGCCGAGTTGTTACGGCCGCCGCTTTGCCGCCGGATTTTTCCGCCGCGCCGGCATGCCGCTTGAGATGATGATTCTGCGCGGCGCGGGCGAACTCTCTTTTCCGTGGCGGTTCAACTCTCCGCGCGAGATCGCGCTGATCGAGTTGATTTGAGGTGAAATATGGATTCCGAACGTCAATGCCGCACCGCAAAGATTCTAGGCGTCGCCGCGTGTGAAAAACTTGCGGCGAGCCGCGTTTTGCTGGTCGGCGTCGGCGGCGTCGGCGGATATGCCGCGGAATTTCTCGTGCGTTCCGGCGTCGGAAACATCACGTTTGTCGACGGCGACGAGGTCGCTTTGAGCAACTGCAACCGGCAGATCGTCGCGCTCTCTTCGACGCTCGGTCAGCCGAAAGTCGACGTGATCAAAACGCGCGCATTGGAGATCAATCCCGACGGGAATTTCACGGCGCTTTGCCGGAAGTTGTCGGTCGGCGACGTCCGGGAATTGTTCGCGCAGAAGTTCGACCTCGTCATCGACTGCATCGACGATACGCCGGTCAAGGTCGCGTTGATCGCCCAGGCGCGGGAAAACGGACTCTTTGTCGTTTCGTCGATGGGGGCGGCGGGGAAATTCGACCCGACGCAGGTCGAAGTTGCGGACATTGCCAAGACGCACAACTGCCCGCTCGCCCGGGCGGTGCGCCGTCGGTTGCGGGAAAAGGGTATTTTTTCCGGCGTATCGACCGTCTTTTCGCCGGAAACGCCCGCGCCGCGCGCCGCCGGTGACAATGGCGTACCGGGCAGTTTGAGCTTTGTCGTTTCGGCATTCGGCGGCGCCGTTGCTTCGTGTACGCTTCAAAAACTTTTGGGGGCGCGATCATGAAAAAAACAGTTGTTTCCGTTTTCGCACTGGCGGCATTTCTGTCGGTCGCCGGTTGTGCGGCACGAAACGGGACGGCAAAGGATATGGAAGGCGGCACAGGAGGAGAAAAAACGATGGAAAAATTAGCCGACATTGATCCCAATATGGCGACCCGCGAGGCCGACCCGACAACGCAGTGGCTCGACGCGGACGCCCCCGGTCTGCGTTTGAGCGGTCTTGCTTTCCGGCAGGACAATAAGAGTTTTGCCCGCGTGCCGAAAGCGTCGTTGCCTTCCGGAGTCCGTTCGCTCGGCGTTTGCACATCGGGCGTTCAGCTTGCATTCAAGACCAATTCGTCGAAAATCAGCGTGCGCGTCAAGCTCGATCATCCGATGCGCATGGATCATATGGCGACGACGGGCAGTTGCGGTTTCGACCTCTATTGCGGCGGCCCCGGCAAGTGGCGCTATTTCGGCTGCGCCCGCTTTTCGCCGCAGGAAAATAGCTACACGGCGGAAATCGTCAGCGGTATGACGTGCGAAATGCGCGAATACGTCATCAATTTCCCGCTTTACAGCGGCGTTGAAAGTTTTTCACTTGGACTTGATTGGGATGCCGAAGTCGCTCCTCCGACGGCGTGGCGGTCGCTCCGCCCGATCGTCTGGTACGGCACGTCGATCACGCAAGGCGGCTGTGCGAGCCGCCCGGGAATGTGTTCGACCAACATCTTGAGCCGCAAATGGAATTTGCCGATCCTCAATTTCGGCTTTTCCGGCAGCGGCAAGGGCGAGCACTGCGTCGCCGAAATGCTCGCGTCAATCGAAGATCCGGCAATGTATATTCTTGATTATGAAGCCAATGCCAAACTGCCGATTCTGCAGGAGACCCTTGAGGACGTGATCGACACGATCCGCATCAATCACCCCAAGACGCCGATCGTCGTCATAAGCCGGACGATCCACTGCAAGGATTTTTACCTTGCCAACGACACGGACGAATGCCGCAAGTTTCAGCGCGAAACGGTCGAGGCGCGCCGCCAGGCGGGCGATCGCGCGATTTATTTCATCGACGGAATGTCCGGCGACGTTGATCTCTTTGAAGGGACGGTCGACGGCATTCACCTGACCGATTACGGCTTCGCGCGGCAGAGCGCTTATCTCGCTCCGCAACTGGAAAAGATCTTAAAGGAAAACGAATGATGGAAATTCAGGACAAACTTTTCTGTTTCGGAGTCGAGATCCGTTACTCGCCGCTGCCTGCCGACGAACTCTTTGCCGCACTCGATTTTGATTACAGCGGTTTCGAGGATCTCGAAAATCACACCTTCTGGCACACGGTTTACGCCTCGAGCGAAAAGGAACGCGCTGAAAAGTTTGCCGCCTTTCGCGCGGCAAGCGAGATATGGGTGCGCGATCTCGGCGTCGAACTCGGTGATACCAAGGAGTTTACGCTCGCGCGCGAAGATTGGACCGAGGCGTGGAAAAAGTATTTCCACGCAATCGAGATTTCCGAAAGATTGCTCATTTGCCCTTCGTGGCTCGACGAGACGCCGAAACCCGGTCAGAAAGTGCTGACCATCGATCCCGGTATGAGTTTCGGTACCGGTCAGCACGCGACGACGCTCTATTGTCTGGAGTGCATCGACCGTCTCGCCGCGACGGAAAAGATCGGCTCGATGCTCGACGCGGGGTGCGGTTCGGGGATCTTGTCGATCGCCGCGGGGATCAGCGGGATTCCCGTTATTGACGCGTTTGACCTCGACCCCGATGCGGTCAAGATCTCAAAGGAAAATCTCGCCTTGAACCATCTTGCCGGCATCGAACCGACCGAGGGCGACGCCGCCGTCTATCCGGGGCGCCCGGAAAAATACGACCTCGTCTGCGCCAATATCCTCGGTCACTTGCTGATCAAATTCCGGCACAACATTGCAAGTTGGGTGCGCGGCGGCAGGTTCCTCGTGCTCGCGGGGATCCTCAACCGCGAATTTGACGAGGTATCGGCAAAATTCACGGAACTCGGCTTCGTCGAAATGGAGCGCAAATCGTTGCGCGAATGGACGAGCGGCTGTTTTCGCAAAAAGGAGAAATAAGATGCTCGAAGTCGATCACATCAGCAAGCGCTTCGGACGCGTTGAAGCGCTCCGCGGGGTCTCGTTTTCGATCCCCGCAGGAAAAATTTGGGGTCTCGCCGGCGCCAACGGCGCGGGCAAGACGACGATGCTCCGCATTCTCTGCGGCGCCGAGGAGGAGGATTCCGGGCGCATTTTGTGGCAGGGAGAGAATCTTTTAGCCGATGTGCATTTCACCCGGCAGTGTGCCGCCTTGATGCCCGACGTGTTGCCCGATGCGACGGACATCACGGTCGCGGAGTACCTCGATTTTCACCGCCGCGCTTTCCGGCGCGACGCCGGTGCGGTTCAGCACGCCATGGAATTTTGCGGCATTGCCGCCGAGTGGCAGAAACGCTTTCTCTCGGAATTGTCGCGCGGTATGAAACAGCGCGTGTCGCTTGCGCGCATGCTGATCGCCGATCCGGCGCTTTTTCTGCTCGACGAACCGGGTGCGGGGCTTGATCCGCGCGGCAGGATCGAATTGCGCGATCTTTTGCGCCGCCTCGCCGCGGCGGGTCACACGGTGATCGTTTCCTCGCATATTCTGATGGAATTGCAGGAGGTCATCGAGGGGATCGTCATCTTTGAAGCGGGCAAGGTCGTCCTCGCCGGACAACTCAACGAACTTCTATCGCAATATCAAGCGGAAAATCTGGAAGATCTTTATCTTAAAACGACGAAAAGCGAGGTGGAATTATGATCGATGTCATCCTCAAGGAATTGCGCCAGATGCTTCATGGCGCGAAACTCCCGGTTGTCGCCGCCGCCTTTACCGTCGCCGCACTGGCGCTCGGGATATCGCGGCAGTTTGTAAGCATCAAGGAGCTCTATTTTTACTTTTTTCACCTTCCGCTATACATCTATATCGTGGTGTTGATCGCGCGTGCCGCGCACCAGTGGAAAAAAGAACGCGGCGATACCGCGCTCGATATGACGCTGACGACGACGCTCCCCGTCTGGCAGGTCATTTTCGGCAAATTCATTGCGCTTTATCTGCCGGTTCTGGCGTTGTTGTTGATCGACCGGGTGGTCGATTTTCAGCAGATCGAAACGACGCTTTTCCGCGAACGGCTGCTGAAGGACATCGCATTTTTTGCCGCGCTCTCTTCGTTTATGCCGGCGCTTTCGTCGATCCGGACCAAGCGCAGCGGCTTTGAACTGGGCGAAATTGCCGCTTATCTGATCGCGATCCCGTGGATCATTTGCCATCTTTTCATCACGCCGTTTTTCGGTTCCGCATTGCCGCTGTACCAGGCGGTCTCGCTCGGGATCGGTTTTGCGATCACCGGATTTCTGATCGCCTTTGCCGGCTTGCGCAAGCCGAGCGAAGATCGGATGCGCGATCTGCATCTTTATTTTATCGCCGCGGCGTGGATCATGCCGGTGATTTTCTGGTATTTCGGCGACGAATCGTGGAAGCCGCTTCAGACGAGAGAACTTTTTATCTGTTCGACGCTCTTTCTTTTTGCCTCGCTCTTTGAGCGCGACGAAGTGACGCGCCGGGAAAAAAGCTCGTGGTCGTTTCCGTTTTTTTCGACCGGCAGCGTGATCGCCTGGGGACTGAGTATTGCGGTGCTGGCGCCGGTGTTTTTCATCGCCGAGCACACCGAGGATTTCCAGAAATCGATCGCGAAGTGGTGCTATGCCGGGCTTTATGTCGCCCTGGTGCGATGCATCGGGCGGAAATGGTCGCCGATATACCGGGCGCTGGCTTTTTGGGGGTTATTTCTGCTGGTGATTCTCGCTTCTGCTCTGGCGTCGCAAATCGACACCATCTTCGCCTGTTGCGGCATGGTGTATTTCGACTATTATCAATTCAGCGCTCCCTTTTTCGGATGCGTCTTTGCGCTTTCGGTATTGTTGCGCATTCGCGAGATTTGTCGTTTCGTCAACAGCTGTCGCGCTTGACAAATCGTCGGCGACGGGCTATATTATATTGTTGTAAATTTGGTTTTGGGAGCCTTGATTCCGGAATGAGTCCGGCATCGATGGCGGCAAAATTGCCGCCGGCACCGTGAGGTTTCCGCCGGAAATGTGCGCTTTTTTCGCCAGAAGCACGTTTTTCGGCGTTGTCGCCCCCGGTCCGGTGCCCAAGTAGAAAGGTCACGCAGGAAAGCGGGGGTTTTTTTATGGAAATGGAAGAAGCCAAACACATTCGAGTCTATTCCGGCACGGCGCATCCGGAATTGTCGCAGCAGATCGCCGCATATCTCGGCGAGGAGCTCGGCAAGGTTCACATTACGCACTTCCCCGACGGCGAAATTTTCGCCCAGTTTGAGGAAAACGTCCGCCGCGCCGACGCCTTTTTGATCCAGCCGACCTGCAACAAGCCCAACGACAATCTGATGGAATTGCTCATCATGATCGACGCCGCGCGCCGCGCCAGCGCCGCCCGCATCACCGCCGTGCTGCCCTACTTCGGCTACGCCCGTCAGGACCGCAAGGACAAGCCGCGGGTGCCGATTACCGCGAAACTCGTGGCGAATCTGCTCACCTGTGCCGGAGCCGACCGCGTTCTGACGGTCGACCTTCACGCCCAGCAGATCCAGGGGTTCTTTGACATTCCCTGCGATCATTTGTACTGCCGCCCGGTGCTCGTGCCCTATCTGAAACAACTGATCGGCGACAACGGCGTCGTCGTCGCGCCCGACTCGGGCAGCACCAAGATGGCGATGACCTACGGCGATATGCTCGAAGCCGGTTTCGCGGTCGTCACCAAGCGCCGCATCAACGCGACGACGGTCGCATCGAGCCACCTCGTCGGCGACGTCAAAGACCGCATCTGCGTCATCACCGACGACCTCACCAGCACCTGCGGCACGCTCTGCGCCGCCGCCAAGATCCTCAAGGAACACGGCGCCGCCAAGGTTTACGCGGCGGTCTCGCACTGCCTGCTCAACGACAAGGGCCGCGAAAAACTGCTCGCGACTCCCGAGATCGAGCAGCTGGTCACGACCGACGCCGTACCGATCACCGAAACGCTCAACGGCAAGATCAAAGTGATCAGCGTCGCGCCGCTTCTCGGCGAAGCGATCCGCCGCATTCACGACGGCAAGTCGGTGAGTTCGCTGTTTTACATCAAACATTAGTTTGATATTCGCATAGAAACCACAACGACTTCGGATGAAACACCATAAGAAAGGGAATTCATGAACAACGAAAGTCACAAAATCACGGTAGCTTTGCGCGAGGAATTCGGCAACAACGCCTCTCGCCGGCTCCGTCGGGCCGGATCGATTCCGGCGGTCGTCTACGGCCGGGGCAAAGAGGCTCGCGCCCTCTCGGTCAATGCGGATGAATGGAAGGTCTTTTCGGCGCACGGCGTCCAGCTCGTCACGCTGGTCAACGGCGGCAAGGAGATCCCCGCGCTGGTCCGCGAAGTCCAGTACAACCACCTGAAAAACTACGTCGTCCACATCGACTTCCAGGAAGTCGACCTCAACGCGGAAATCGTTTCCAGCGTGCCGGTTCATGCGCACGGCGAGTCCTACGGCGCCGCGCACGGCGGTCTGCTGGAGCAGGACCTCTTCGAGATCGAAGTCGTCTGCCGCCCCGCCGATCTGCCCGAAGCGATCCGCGTCGACGTCACCAAGCTCAACATCGGCGACTCGCTCACGATCGCCGACGTCGTCTTCCCGGAAGGCGTTCGCAGCGATCTGCCGGCGGAAACGCTGGTTTTCCACTGCGTGATGCAGCGTGAAGAAGCCGAACCCGCTGCGCCCGCCGAGGGCGCCGCCGCCGCGGAGCCCGAAGCGATCAACGAAAAGAAGACCGAAGCGCGCGCCGCCGAAAAGGAAAGCAAAAAGGAGAACAAGTAGTCTGCTATGATCTCGTCGCGTGACGGCAATGCAATTGCGCTGATCGTCGGTCTCGGCAATCCCGGGAGCGAATATGCCGGCAGTCGTCACAACTGCGGATTCACGGTCGTCGAAAATCTGCTCGCGGGATTTCCCGCCGGGCGGTTCGAGGAAAGCTCCGCGGCGCAGAGCCGCGTTTTCAGCGGAAAATTCCGCGGAAAACCCTTGACGCTGCAAATGCCGATGACCTATATGAATCTCAGCGGCAAAGCGGTTGCTCCGCTCTGCCGGAAACTGGAGATCGCACCGGAAAACGTGCTCGTGATCGTCGATGACATGGATCTGCCCCTCGGGCGGATCCGGCTTCGCAAAAACGGCGAGTCCGGTGGGCACAACGGGTTGAAATCAATCATTGAGGAACTCGGCAGCGACCACTTCAACCGCCTGCGGATCGGCATCGGTCATCCGCAAAAAAAAGGCGTCGTGGATTTCGTGCTGACCGGTTTCGAGGGCGAAGAAAAAGCCCTTTTCGATGAAGTGATCCAGCGGGCGACGAAAGCAGTGCAATGTGTTCTGAAAGCGGGGATGGCGACGGCGATGAACGAGTTCAACGCGGCGCCGACTCCGCCGGTAGAGGAAAACCAACCCTAATAGGAAAAGAGGTTTATTTTGAAAAAATACGAGGCTGTATTCATTCTGGACATCCGCAAGACGGATGACGACGGCGCGGCGTTCTGCAAGGAATTTTCCGAACTCCTCGCGACGCTCGGCGGCACGCTCGGTGAGACGCTCCCGATGGGCCGCAAACAATTCACCTATGCGATCAACAAGCGTCGCGCGGGGCTTTACTTCGATTTCGTTTTCGATCTCGAACCCGCCGGCGTCAAGGCGATCAAGGAAAAGTACCGGCTCGACGAGCGCGTGCTCCGCAACATGATCCTGGCGTACGATCGCCCGGAAAAGGTCGTCACGGCGAAACTCGAGGACGAATAAGTTTGTCATCCGGCAACAAGAGAAACTGAAACCACTCATCAATTAACGGGTAAGTATCTATGGCTAGTTTGAATAAAGTGTTTTTGTTGGGCAATCTCACCCGTGACCCCGATTTGCGCGGACTGCCCAACGGGCAGAACGTCTGCGAACTGCGTCTGGCGGTCGGTCGCCGTTATCAGAACAGCGCCGGTCAGGAGGTCGACGACACCTGCTTTGTCGACGTCGTCGTCTGGGGCCGCAGCGCCGCCAATTGCAAACAGTTTCTGAGCAAGGGTTCCCCGGTCATGGTCGAAGGGCGTTTGCAGTTCGACCAGTGGGAAGACCGCAACGGCGGCGGCACTCGCTCGCGGTTGCGCGTCGTCGCGGAGCAGGTTCAATTCATGAGCCGCCGTCAGGACGCTCCGGCGTCCGGCGCCGCGCCGGAAAATGCTCCGGCGAGCGCGCCCGTCGATCCCTACGCCCGGTCGGTGCGTCAGACCCCGCCGCCGGCGATGCCGCCGATGCCTGCCGCCACGCCGGATATGCCGCCGGAAGACGATATTCCGTTTTAAAGAAAAATTCATAACTTACTGAAAGGATTCCAATTATGCAAGGACCGAAAAGACAGGGCCGTCGTCGCAGCGCGGCGAAGCCGAAAGTTTGTCGTTTCTGCGAAGCCAAGGTCAACTACATCGACTTCAAAGATGCCGAAACGCTGATGAAATTCCAGACCGAAAAGGGCAAGATTATGCCCCGCCGCATCACCGGCAACTGTCTGGATCACCAGAAAATGCTCGCCGCCGCCGTCAAGCGCGCCCGCATCATCGCGCTGGTCTACTAATAGAAGGAGCAGGAATTATTATGGCTAACGTTACGCTGATTCTGCTCGATGACGTCGAAAACCTCGGCCTCGCCGGCGAGGAAGTTCACGTCGCCCCGGGCTATGCCCGCAACTACTTGTTGCCCCGCGGCCTCGCCGCCAAGGCGACTGCCGGTACGCTCCGTCTGATCGAGAGCCGCAAGGCGCTCATCGCCCAGCGCCGCGCCGACGATCTCGCCAAGGCCAAGGCGCTCGCCGAGAAACTCGCGACCGTCGAGGTCGTCATTCCGATGCAGGCGACCGAAGACGATCTGCTTTTCGGCTCGGTTTCGCCCCGCATGATCTCCGACGAGCTTGCCAAGCAGGAAATCGCCGTCGATCACAACAAGATCAAGATCGAACCCGCGATCAAGACGGTCGGTGAATTCACCGTCAACGCCAAATTGCACGCGGAAGTTTTCGCCGACGTCAAGGTCAAGGTCGTCCGCGGCTGATCGGACTCGGTACGATGGCGTCAGAGCGTACACCGCAGGATGCGCACCCGGTCGGGTTTCTGCCTGATCGGGCGCGTCCGCACGCCGATTCGGTCGAAAAGGCGGTGCTCGGCGCAATGTTGCGCGAGCCCCGCACCGCGATCGAGACCGTCATCGAATTGTGCCGCCAGGAGCAGCTTTTCTACTCCGCGGCGCATCAGGAGATCTATCGCGCGCTGTTGGAGCTTCACCGCGACGACACGCGCGACGTCGATCTCGTTTCCCTTGCGCAATATCTGCGCGAAAAGCAGAAACTCGAAGCGGTCGGCGGGGAAGTTTACCTCGCCGGTCTTTTCGATTCCATCGCCACCACCGTCAACTTGGAATCGTGGTGCGGCACGCTGACCAAATATGCGACGCTGCGCCGGATGATCGACGTCTGTGCCGGCGCATTGATGCGCTGTTACGACACCGAGGCGGACGCCGCCAAGCTCGTCGACGCGATCGAGAGCGACATTTACGCGATCCGCAACGGCGAAGAAACGCACGCGATCAGCAAGCTCGGCGACCTGTTGCCCGGGCAGTTCAAGTTGTTGATGGACATCCTCGACCACAAGGTCGAACCGGGGATCCCGACGGGCTTCATGCCGGTCGACGAATGCACCGGCGGTCTGAAAAAAGGCGAGATGTTCGTCCTCGCGGCGCGCCCTTCCATCGGCAAGACCAGTCTTGCGCTCAACGTGATCCGCAACATCACGGTCAACTGCCCCAATCCGCGCCCGACCGCCTTTTTCAGCTTGGAAATGACCGACGAGCAGATCGCCCGCCGCTTGCTTTGCACGCAGGCGCGCGTACCCGAGTCGGCTTTCTGGAACCACAATTTCCGCGCGGCGGACACCGAGAAGCTCACCGGCGCCGTGCAGATGCTCGCCAAGGCGCCGCTCTACATCGACCCGACGCCCGGCGTGACGATTTCCGAATTGCGCGCCAAAGCGCGCCGGCTTTACAACGAAAAGCACATTGAGCTCATCGTCATCGACTACTTGCAGTTGATGCACGCCGACGGCAGGATTGACAGCCGTCAGCAGGAAGTCGCCGAAATTTCCGGCGGCATCAAAAAGATCGCCAAAGATCTCAACGTCCCGGTGCTGGTGCTCGCCCAGCTCAACCGCGAACTCGACAAGGACAAGGGGCAGAATGCCCGTCCGAAACTCGCGCACTTGCGCGAATCCGGCGCCATCGAGCAGGACGCCGACATCGTCAGCTTTCTCCACCGCGACCGCGAAAAGACCAAAGGAATGGAATCCGGCAGCGTCGAGGCGGAGTGGATCATCGAAAAAAACCGTAACGGGCGCACCGCCAACTGCAAGTTGGTCTTTTACCCCGAACGGATGGAATTTATGGCGGCGTCGCCCGAATCTTCGGATTACGCCCAGCAACCGCAGAAGTGATCGGAATGAAGGTGTTGCACACATTGCACAGCAAACTTCTCGCGCTCGCGCTTTTGAGCAGCGTCAGTTTGTTCGCCGACAAGGTGGCGGAGGTCGTTTTCGACCAGGCGTCGTCGGTCAAGATCCCCGACGCGGGCTTGCTCGCGCGAATCAAGACCCACCCCGGTATGGAATTCGACCGCGAGACCCTCACCGCCGACAACAAGCGTCTCTACGAGACCGGTAATTTCGCCGACGTCGTCAGCGAGAGCGAAAAGCTCCCCGACGGCAGAGTCAAGGTGATTTTTCACCTGCGGACCCGTCCGCGCGTTTCGCACATCGAGATCACCGGCAACGCCAAATTCGAAACGCACGAGCTCGGCAAGGAAATCACCCTCAACGAGGGCGGTTTGCTCAACGACCGCCAATTGCAGGAAAGCGCGCAGAAATTGCGCAAGTTCTACCTCGACCGCGGCTACCGCGACGTCGAAGTGATGCCGAGTTTCATCAACGACCCGAAAAATCCCGACGACATCATTCTGACATTCAAGATCGCCGAGCATTTGCGCCTCAAGGTGAACGACGTCACGTTTGAGGGCGCGACCGTCTTTTCCCAGCGCGAACTGCGCAATTCGATCGCCAACCAGTACAGTTATTTCAACTGGGTGCCTTTCCTCAACGACTTTCTCAACCGCGGTCTCTTTGACCGTCATGAACTGGAGCTCGATCAGGCGCGGATCCGCGAAAAGTACCTCGATCTCGGCTATCTCGACGCCAAGGTGACCAAGGTCGAGACGACGCCGGTCGCGGACGATCCCGAATTCGTCGATCTCAAATTTTTCATCAGCGAGGGCGAGCCTTACAAGGTTTCCAAAGTGACGATCTCGGGCAGCGAGAAGTTTTCCGCCGAGGAATTGATGCCGCTGTTGAAATTGCAGGAAAACGAAATTTTTTCGCTCGGCGCCGAGACCGCTTCATCGCGCAACCTCATCGGCCGCTACGAGACATTCGGCTACTGCGACATCAGTTGCCGCGCCGTCCGCACCGAGAAATTTCAGGATCACACCGTCGCGGTCGATTTCCTCATTTCCGAGGGGCGGCCCTATCACGTGCGCGACGTCATCATCGTCGGCAACACCGACACCAAAGACAAGGTGTTGCGCCGCGAACTTGCGATCCAGCCGGGCGACCCGGTCGACCGCAACCGCATCGAAGTGAGCCGCCGCCGGTTGCTCGGCATGGGCTATTTCACCAAGGTCGAGGCGGATGCGGTCAACGCCGACGCGCTCGATGAAAAGGATGTGCGCATCACCGTCGAAGAAAATCACGAGCGCTACCATCTGCGCATCGGCGCCGGCGTTTCCGACGTCAACTCCTTCTTCGGTATGGCGGAAATTTCGAGCGACAACTTTGACCTTTTCAACCCCGGCAACTGGTTCTACGGCGGCGGCCAGCGTATGCGTATTCAGGGTATTCTCGGTGTTGAGAATGCCGGTTTCAACGTCGATTTCGTCGAACCGTGGCTCTTTGATCTGCCGTTGCGCTTTGAGATCTCGACGTATATGAACTGGGCGGACTACGATCAGTGGCGCGAACAGCACACCGGCGTGCGCACTTCGCTGCAGCGCAAGGTTTTTGACGACTTCACCTCGGTCGCGCTCGGCTACAAATTTGAGATCGTGCGCATCGACGAGGTCTGCAACGAATTGAAAGATCCGTTGCACGAGCTCGGTCTCGACGGCACTTCGCGCATCGGTCAGGTCTCGCTGATGGTCAACCGCGACACCCGCGACAGTCTGGTCGATCCGACCGAAGGCTATATGCTCAACCTTTTCGGCGCGATCGGCGCCAAGGGACTCGGCGGCAGCAGCGACTTCTACCGCGTCGAAGCCAAGGGTACTTATCACTACAGCTTTTTCGACAAGGCGATCATCGCGACGGTCGGCGCCAAAATCGGCGTCATTTCCGGATTTGATCAGGATCCCGCTTCGGTGCCGCTCTCGGAACGCTACTTCCTCGGCGGCGGCAACTCGCTGCGCGGCTTCTCGTACCGCAGCGTCGGTCCGCACTACAACGGTCAAAATATCGGCGGTCAGTCGATGTTGCTGATGACCGCCGAAGTCAGTCACCCGATCTGGGGACCGCTGCGCGGCGCGATCTTTGTCGACGCCGGCAACGCGTGGGAAGACGCGTGGGATTTCAACTTTTCCCAATTCAACGTCGGCGTCGGTTACGGCTTCCGGCTCAAACTGCCCCAGCTGAACATGCCGATCAAGCTCGACCTCGCGTTCCCCGTGTTGAACAACGTGGAAAACGAATCGAGCAAATTGCGTATTCACTTCAACGTGGGGTTCACCTTCTAAAATGGGCAAGGCGCTTCTGTTGGGATATACGGCGGATGCCGATTCGCTGCTGAATTTGTTGAAACGCCTGCGCGCCCCCGGCGGCTGCCCGTGGGATCGCGCCCAGACGCGGCAGACCTTGAGCCGCTGTCTGCGCAACGAGTGCGCCGAATTTGTCGAAGCGCTCGATCAGGGCGACAAAGAACACATCCTCGATGAACTCGGCGACGTGATGATGAACGTCTTTCTGCAAGTCGCCGTCGCCGAGGAAAAAGCGGAATTCACCCTGGAGGACGTCTGGGCGCACGTCATCGAAAAGATGATTCGCCGCCACGAGCACGTTTTCGGCTCCGGTCAGGCGGGCACTCCGGAAGAGGTGCTCGCGCTCTGGGAAAAGGTCAAGGCGCGCGAACCCGGCCGCACCGCCGCGAAATCGCTGATGGACAAGGTCGATCAGAGCCTTTCCGCGCTCGACCGCGCCGACAAACTGCAATCCCGCGCCGCCAAAGGCGGTTTCGACTGGCCCGACGCGACGGGCGCCGCCGCCAAGGTCGATGAAGAAAGCCGCGAAGTCGCCGCGGCGATCCGTCAGGGCGACGATGCCGCCATCGACGAGGAAATCGGCGATCTGCTCTTTGCGATTGTCAACTTGACGCGCAAGCGCGGCGGCCGCACCGCCGAGGAATTGCTCCGTCAGGCGAACTACAAATTTGAACGTCGTTTCCGCGCCGTCGAAAAGAAACTTGCCGACGCCGGTAAAAGTTGTGAATCTTCCACGCTGGAAGAAATGGACGCCCTTTGGGATCAAGTCAAAAAAGAGGAGATCCGCTAATGCGCAAGGAATTTCTGCCGTTTACCCGCCCCGCGATCAGCGAGAGCGACATCGCCGCCGTCACCGATGTGTTGCGTTCCGGCTGGATCACCAACGGTCCCGCCAACGCCGGTTTTGAACAGGCGCTCGTCGAGTTGACCGGCAGCGGCTACGCCGTCGCCGTTTCAAGCGCGACGGCGGCAATGCATTTGTTGTTGCAGAGTATGAAAATCGGCCCCGGCGACGAAGTCATCACGCCGTCGATGACCTGGGTCTCGATCGCCAATATGATCGAACTTGCCGGCGCGAAGCCGGTTTTCGTCGAGGTCGACCGCGAAACGTTGCTCGTGCGTCCCGATGCAATCGCCGCGGCGATCACGCCGCGCACCCGGTTGATCGTGCCCGTCCACTTCGCCGGCGCGAGCGCCGATCTGGATGCGATCGCCAATGTCGCGCACGGGATCCCCGTCGTCGAAGATTGCGCGCACGCCGTCGGCACCTTTTACAAAGGCGAACACGTCGGCAGACGCAATTCGGCGATCTTCAGTTTTCACGCGATCAAAAACGTCACCTGCGGCGAGGGCGGTATGTTCGTCACGCCCGACGAGGCGCTCGCGACGTCAATCCGCCGGTGGAAGTTCCACGGGATCGCGATGGACGCGTTTGACCGCCAGAACCGCGGCCGCAGTCCGCAGGCGGAAGTGATCTCGCCCGGATTCAAGTACAATTTGACCGATATGCAGGCGGCGCTCGGCTTGAACCAGATGCGCCGCTGGCGCGAGATCAACGCCAAGCGCACCCAACTGGCGATGCTCTACCGCGAACTCTTTGCCGACGTGCCGGAAATTGCTCCGCTCGGCGATCCCGCGTACGATTTCACCCACGCGTGGCACCTTTTCATCGTGCGCGTCAATTCCAAAAAAATCGACCGCAACACCTTTATGGCGGAACTCAAGGCGCGCAACATCGGCACCGGGTTGCATTTCCGCTGTGCCCATCTGCAGAAATTCTACCGCGAAAAGTACAACTATCTGCCCGGCACGCTGCCGGATACCGAATACAACAGCGACCACATCACTTCGCTGCCGCTTTTTCCCGATATGACGGAAGACGACGTCCGCGACGTCGTTTCGGCGGTGCGCGAAGTTTTAGCTTAAGCGATGCGTTACGCAGAGAACAAAGTTGCCGCCGAGGAGTTGCGCCGCAACGAATGGGCGTTTTGGGGCGTTGCGCTTGCAGTATTGATTTTCTTTGCCGGCAGCGACGCCTGGTGGGGAAACGAAGCCTATTTCGCCGAGGTCGTGCGCGAAATGGAGCAAAGCGGCAAATGGTTTTATCCGACGTTCAATCAGGAAATCGTCCACAATGCGCCCTGGTTGCTGTTGTGGGAAGGATGGCTTGCCGGAAAACTTTTCGGCATTTCCGAGTGGAGCTTGCGCGGCGTCGCCATCTTGAATGCGCTGGCGTTGCTCGCCGGCACGATGTTGCTGGCGCGACAGTTTTTCAACCGCCGCATCGCGTTGCTTTCCGGCGTATTGTTGCTCGGCAGTTGCGGATTTCTGTACGCATCGCGCCTTTTCCTCGGAGTGATCCCCGCCGCCGCGTGCGGCATTTGGGCGCTTTACCTTTTTGTCGCGCCTTGGCAAAGAATGGATTTCCTGCGCCCCGCAGCGGTGATTTTTTTCCTCGTGCTCGCGGTCTTTTTGGGGAGCTTTTACGCGGCATTGCCGCCGCTCGGCGCCGGTATCGTCATTGGTTTGACCGTGAAAAAAGAAAAGCAGAGCAAATGGATGATCGCTCTCTGGAGCGCGCTTGGGATCGTTGCGTTGGCTGTTTGTTGCTGGTTGCGTCACTTTGGCGTACTGCCGCCGGAATATCCCCGCTTCGCCGAAGGTTTTTCGCGCGGGGTCTTGCGGGCGATCGGATTTGACGCAATCCGCGTCTTTTTCCCGTGGAGCTTGTGGGGGATCGTCGCGGTGGCGGAAATCTTTTTCACCTTTTCCCGGCGGGAAAGCAATTTCCGCAGTTTCGCCGTGGCGACGGCCGTCGTTTGGATTACGTGCCTTTTTCCCAGCATCGAGAACTGGCGGCAGATGATCCATTTGCTGCCGATGGCGGCGATCCTGACGGCGGCGTCGCTCGCCGAGGAGCGGGAATTGAATTTCCCCGATCGCGCTGCCGATACCGTGACGCGTTATCTCGCGATCATTACGGGGGCGTTTGCCGTCGCTTCCGTCATCTGGATTCCGATCCTGCAGATTCTTTTCAAGATCAGCTTGTCCGCCTATATTTTGTGGCTGATGCCGGTAATGGGCGTGACGGCGCAGTGCCTTCTGCTCTTTGACGAACGCGCGGCACAGCGTTGCGCGTTGCCGGAGCGTTGCGGCGGCACCGTGCTTGCGGCGTTGACGCTCGCGGCGACGGCGCTGTGCTTCCTCCGGCCGAATCTCGCCGAATTCCGTTCGGGACGCAGTTTCATTCAGGAGGAGTTGGCGGTGCAGTTGAAAAATCTGCCCGGCAAGGCTATGTTATACTATGGCGAACAGCCGGATGCGTCGTTGCTCTATTACGGAAAGGTCACGGCGCAATTCAACGCGACGGGCAAACGCGACCGGCAGACGCTCTTGCGCGAGTTTCTCGAAAGCAACCGCGAACGCTTTGTCGCCGTGATCGCAAATGCCGACGAGGCGACGCAAAAGGAGATCGCCGCCATCGGAAATGAATTCGATCTGCGGTGGGAAACTCCGTCGGCGCGCGAACGCATCGGTACTTTCAGCAGCGCCGGCAAACGACTGGCGCTCTACTTCGGCAACGTGGGCGCCAAAGCGGAAACAGAATCAACTTCGGCAACAGAGGAGAAACCATAAATGGCTCAAAAAGAACGTCTTGAATTTATTTCCGTCGTCGTGCCGGTCTACAATGAATCCGGCTGTCTCGACGAATTGCTTCAGCGTACGCTGACCGTGCTTGACGGCATCGGCCGCCGCTTTGAATTCATCCTGATCGACGACGGCAGTTGCGACGATTCCGCAGAAAAAATCGTCCGCGCCGCCGAAGCGCGCCCCGATCAGGTCATCGCCGTCTTGCTCAACCGCAACTACGGTCAGCACAACGCGATCATGGCGGGCTTTTCGCAGGTGCGCGGCGACCTCGTCATCACGCTGGATGCCGATTTGCAGAATCCGCCGGAGGAGATCCCCAATCTGATCGCCGCCGCCGAAGAGGGCAACGACGTCGTCGGCACCGTCCGCCAAAACCGGCGCGACACGTTTTTCCGCCGCTTCTGCTCAAAGATCGTCAACCGCGCCGCGCGTCAGGCGACCGGCGTCAATATGAACGACTACGGTTGCATGTTGCGCGCCTACCGCCGGAACATCGTTGACGCGATGCTGCAATGCAATGAACGCAGTACATTCATCCCCGTTTGGGGCAACAGTTTCGCCCGGACGACCTGCGAGATCCCGGTGGCGCACGCCGCCCGTGCCGTCGGCGAATCGAAATATTCGGTCTGGAAACTGATCAATCTGCAGTTCAACCTTCTCACCTGTATGACGACGTTGCCGCTGCGGCTTTTGACCTATTTCGGCGTCTTTACCGGCTTCAGCGGATTTATATTGAGCCTCTACATCCTCATCCGCCGGCTTTGTCCGGGCGGCGACGAATGGGCGGGCGCCGGCGTTTTCACGCTCTTTGCCGTCAGCTTCATTTTCACCGGGATCCAGATGATCGGCATCGGCGTCATCGGCGAATACATCGGCCGCATTTACACCGACGTCCGCGCCCGGCCGCGGTACTTTATCGACCGTGTGATCGGTAAAAAAACGGAAAAATAAACAAATAAATCGACGATTTTTTCAAAAAGTTGTTTGAAAAAAAGTAAAAAGGGTTGTATAATATTACCGTATCATAGAGTTTCAACTCCGCTTTATGTGGAAAAACCAAAGGATTGGATTATGAAAAAGTCTTTTACGCTGATCGAACTTCTGGTCGTTATCGCCATTATCGGTCTGTTGGCGGCAATCTTGATCCCCACGATCACGACTGCGATGGAAAAAGGCAAACGCACGACTTGTACGAGCAATTTGAAGGAAATCGGCACCGGCTTGATTATGTATGCCGGCAATTATGACGGCAAGTTCCCCGATGTGCCCGCCTATTGCGGTCCCGATGATGACCGCAAGGAATTGACCGATTACAAGGGCACCGAGTGCGTTTTGAACGCGCTTTACTGGACGACCTTGCCGAATGCGAAACTCTACGTCTGCCCGACGACCGGTCTCTCGGCGGAAAAGAGCAGCAAGAAGTTTCTCACCTACGGCGACGTCAGCGCCAACAAGGATAAGGATCGCAACATCAGCTACGCGTTCTGCTCCGGTATGATGCAGGGCAACAGCGATATTTACGGCAACCCCGACTCCGGTATCGCGGCGGACTTCACCGGCGTGGATGGCTATGAGAAAAACGCCTCGAAGCGTCAGCCGAACCACAAAGACTTCGGCATCATCCTCAATGCCAGCGGCAGTGCCATCGGTTATGAAGGCAAGAAATGCAGCTGGTTCTCGAGCACGAACACCGGCTTCTACAGCAACGAAGGTTCGCCGGAAGGCAACATCTTTATCTACCCGAACGAAAACCGCAAGACCGATGGTACGATCGGCTTTGAAGAGAAAAGCGACAAACAATAAGTTTGAGCAGATTTCCCAAGGGCTGTCGCCAAAAGCGACAGCCTTTTTTTTGGGCGAAAAACCTTCTCACTCGCGCCCTTTTGCCGATGGCAAAATGATCCGCTCCATATCAGACTGCGCGCTCGCGGGCAACCTGCTCGCATCATGAGCGATATTAACGTTGGTATAATGCCTTTTGTCTCGCGGCGACGCCGCGAAATGGGCGTCTTTGTCGGACTTGTCAGACAGGTCGGACATGTCTGACTAAAACAACGTGAGCATATGTAAAAGGGTAATATCGCGGCAATGCCGCGAAATAAGCGGGCGCTTTGGGGTGCGCGAGGGGGCGGCGTGAGCGCCCCTCGCATAATCTGACGCTGGTATATTTGCCCCTGTGACTCTCCTCAAGCAGTCGGGGCGGGCGGAG
>DCFZ01000060.1 GCA_002314455.1 Lentisphaeria bacterium UBA1791
TAAACCGTCGAAGAGGCAAAAAAAAGACAAACGTTGTCAAATTCAACAACGCCTGTCTTTTCCGAAAAACGTCTTCTATTATATATCAGGTAAAAAGCCGCGATTTTTCGTTTACTTGTCGTCCGGCTTGCAGATCATGCAGTGGCGGCAGTCCAACCCGTCCGGCGGGATGTAGAGTTTGCCCGCTTTGACCGCGGCGCGCCGCGTCAGATAGTTGCGGAAGCCCAAAATGCAACCGACGATGATAAAAGCACCGGGCGCCGCCGCCGGAAGCAGGAAATCCGTCTGCCACACCGTGACGACTTTCACGCCGAAAAGACTGCCGGAACTCATGAATTCACGCAACATCCCGAGCATCGTCAGCGTCAGCGTGAAGCCGAGCCCCATGCCGATGCCGTCAAAAATCGAACGCAACGGATTATTTTTGGACGCAAACGCCTCGGCGCGCCCGAGCACGATGCAGTTCACGACGATCAGCGGAATGAAGATTCCGAGCGCTTCGTAAAGCGACGCCGGCGCATATGCCTGCATCAGAAAGTCGACAATCGTCACAAACGTCGCGATCACCACGATGTAAACGGGGATCCGGATGCGCTGCGGCACGATGTTTTTAATGCAACTGACGACAAAGTTACTGCACGCGAGCACAAACGTCACCGCCAATCCCATACCGATGCCGTTGACCGCCTGCGTGGTCAATGCGAGCGTCGGGCAAGTGCCGAGCAACAGCACCAATACCGGGTTTTCCTTCCAGATGCCGCGCACCAGATCTTTGAAAGCGGTCAACATCTTATTTTCCCTCCACAATAGCTTGCCGCTCTTTGGCGAAACTCGTCACCACATCGCCGACGAGCACAACGAGCGCACGGCTCGTCACCGTCGCTCCGGTCTTGAACTCAAAATCACCGCCGTCCTTGCTGACTTTCCATTTGGCGTCGGCGCCCTTGCCCGCGTACTGGTCGAGCAACTTGTTGGGCGGCAACCCCTCCGGCGTCGGCTGGGTGAAGTTATGGATCGTCTTGACGAATTTCCGCGTGCAGACGTCCGCGCCGAGCCCCGGCGTTTCCTTCTGCTCGGTGACCATCACGTTGAGAACTTTGCCTTCCGGCGTCAGGGCGACCAGCATTTCGATCTTGCCGGCGTAGCCCTGTTTCGTCGAAGCCTTGACGATGACGGCGACGAGCTTGCCGCCTTTGGTCGCAAGGAAAAGTTCAGCCTCGCTGCCGTTGGCAAGTTTCAACGGGCGCTTGCCCGCTTCGAGCTTGTCGAAATCGGGGACGAGCAGTTTCATGTTTTTGGCGAGTGCGCGTTCGCGCGCCGCTTCGATCGGCTTTTTCGTCACTTGGTGGACGACGCCGAGCAACAGCGCCGAAATCAACCCCGTCGCGCAGAGAAAGGCGCCCAAAACCCAGATGTTTTCCGTTTTACGCAAAGAAAAACGCATCTTACACCTCCTTGCGCCGGGTATACCCGAAGGGCCGTTTGACAAACCAGCGGTCGATCAGCGGCACCAACGCATTCATAAAGAGGATCGAAAAGCTGACCCCCTCCGGATAATTGCCCCAGATGCGGATGACCGTTGTGATGACGCCGCACCCGATCGCAAAAATGACGCACCCCGTACCGCTGATCGGCGACGTCACCATATCGGTCGCCATAAAGATCGCACCGAGCAGAAGTCCCCCCGTCAGCAAGTGAAAGATCGGCGTCGGCGTCACTTGCGGCGCGAAATAGTGAATGATCGCCGTCAGCACGCCGACCGTCCCCGCGAAGTAAAGCGGCACCCGCCAGTTGATCAGATTGAAAAGCACCAGCAAGATCCCGCCGAGCAACAGCGCCGGCGCACAGGTTTCGCCGATGCAACCGCCCTGACGGCCGATGAAATATTGTTTCCACATTTTTGGATTGTCGATCTTGCGGAAGCGGTATTTCCCCGGTTTCGCGACCGCCGTCGAAGCGACGCCAAGCGGCGTCGCGCAGGTGACGAGTTCACCCTCGGCTTTTTGGGGCGTCGCCTTGGTGACCGGCTTCGAGGGGTCGGTCAATCCGAACGCGTGGTGTTGCGGATAGCTCGCATCCTCCATGCCGCGGGCGGGCGTCCACGTCGTCATCAACGCGGGCAAGGCGATCAGAAGCCCCACGCGCCCGACGAGCACAGGGTTGAAAGGATTGTTGCCCAATCCGCCGTAGATCTGCTTGCCGAGCCAGATCGCCAGGATCGCGCCGATCAGCGGCACATAAAAGGGCACCCCCGGCGGCAGATTGAGCGCGAGCAACAAGCCCGTCACCGCCGCGGAGCAATCACTGATCGTCCGCCACACCGGCTTGCCGGCGATAAAGCACCAAACAGCTTCCGCCAGAATGCAGAAGACCAAGCTGTACAGAATCACCCGCAGTGCGGGCGCGCCGAAAAACCAGATGCCCGCCGCCGCCGCGGGGAGCAAACTGATGATGACGTAGATCATGATCCGGCTCTCATCCGCCGAACTCGAAAGGTGCGGCGAACTCGACAACACCAGGTTTTTGGCGTCCGGCAAGCGGATGCCGCCATTTTCTTTTTTATTGGTAAACAGACTCATAAAGCCCCCTTATTTTTCTGCTTTCGCCTTGGCGGCGGCGCGTTGGCGGCGAATCTCCGCCTTGGCGAGCCGGAGCGTCTGTACCAACGGGCGGTGCGCCGGACAAACGTAGGCGCAACTGCCGCATTCCAGACAATCCATCACGTGGTTCTGCTCGGCGAGGTCGATGCGGCCGCCTTCGATCGCGGTCGCGAGCAAACAAGTGCAAAGTCCCATCGGGCACCCCTGCACGCACCGGCCGCAACGGATGCAGCTGCCGGAGCGGTAATTGAGCGCGCGGCGGCGGCTGAAAAGCAACACGCCCGACGTATTTTTGGCGACCGGCACTTCATAGGAATTCTGCGCGAAGCCCATCATCGGGCCGCCGAGGATCAGCTTGCTCGGCTCGTCGGTGACGCCGCCGCAGAATTCGATCGCCTTGATGACCGGCGTACCGATGCGGAGTTTCCAGTTGCCGGGGTCTTTCAACACCTTGCCGGAAACGGTGACGATGCGTTCGACCAGCGGAATCCCCAGCGTCACCGCGTCGGAAAGCGCCGCCGCCGTGCCGACGTTTTGCACGACGCAACCGACGTCCGCCGGAAGTCCGCCGGGCGGCACGATGCGGTTGACGATCGCGTGGATCAATTGTTTTTCACTGCCTTGCGGATACTGCACCTGAAGCGGCACGATCTTGATGCCGTAGTCTTCGGAAAAACGCTCCAATTCGGCGATCGCGTCGTGTTTGTTGATCTCGATGCCGATGTAGATCTTGTCGATGCCGAGGATATGACCGATGATCGCCGCCCCCTCGAGCACGCGGCACGGGGATTCGAGCATCAGCCGGTGGTCGGCGCTCAAGTAGGGTTCGCACTCCGCGCCGTTGAGGATCAGCGTATCGACCTTTTTGCCCGGCGGGATCGAGAGCTTCACCCGGGTCGGAAAGCTCGCGCCGCCCATGCCGACCAGACCGGCGTCGGAAACGCGATCGAGCAACACCTTGGGATCGGTGCTGCGCCAATCGGGAATCGGTTCAAAAGGGTCGGTCTCGCGGTCTTCACCGTCCGCGCGGATGTCGATGGCGAGCGCGGGCACGCCCATCGGCCCCGGCACCTCGACGATGCCGGCGACTTCACCGCTGGTCGGGCTGTGCAAATTCGCCGAAACAAATCCGGAAGCCTGGGCGAGCAACTGATATTTCAGAACTTTGTCGCCCGGCTTGACGATCACTTCCGGCGCCTTGCCGGCGTTTTCCTGCACGAGCACCGTATACCGCTCCAACAGCGGCGCCGTGTGCACCGCCTGCGTATTGGTCAATTTCTTGCCCGCGCTCACCGGGTGGATGCCGCCGGTGAAACTCATCACTTTACGCGAACTTTTATTCATTTTTTCTCTCCCTCGCGAACCGCCTTTTCGCCCGCGTAATGATCGACTTCGGTCGCCAGCGCGCCGGTCGGGCACTTGATGGTCTGAATCTCTTCCGCGCCGGGAAGTTTCGCCGCATCATATTTGACGCTCGCGAGGAATCCCGTCTTGGTGAAGCTGTCGGGGAATGCGCGTTCGCACTTGCCGCAACCGATGCAACCGCCGTGGCAGAGCGAACGCTTGACGGCGCCCTTTTCCGGCGAACTGCAATAAACGTGTGCGGTCGAATCCGCCGGCACAAGCTTGATGATGCCGCGCGGACACGCCGCGACGCACTTGCCGCAACCGACGCAGAGCTCCTGATGGACGACCGCGAGCGAATTGATCACTTCGATGGCGCCAAAGGGACACGCGTGCGCGCAATTACCCATACCGATACAACCGTAGCGGCACCCCTTGGGGCCGCCGCCGATCATACTCGCCGCGGCGCAGTCGATCGCGCCGTTGTAGAATTTGCGCATCTGCGTCTGGAATTTGTCGCCGGAACAGCAGACGACCGCGCGCCGGGCAAATCCCTCGCCGGGATCGACGCCGAGCGCAAAGGCGATCGCGTTGACTTGCTCCTGACTCGAAACCGGACAGCCGTTGGGCTTCAAGCGCCCGCTCGCGACCGCCTTGGCGAAATCCGCACAGCCGGCACAGCCGCAACCGCCGCAGTTGGCGCCGGGCAGCAGTTCGAGCACCAGCTCGACGCGCGGATCGCTCTTGACTTTAAAGAACTTCACAAAGATCCCGATCGCGGTGCCGAGCACCAGCGCGAGAACGCCCATCACGAGCGCGGCGATGACCAAATTCGACATCCTTTACGCCCTCCTCAGCAAAGCCCGGCGAAACCGCAGAACGCCATCGCGAGGATCCCCGCCGTCACCAATGCGATCGGCGTACCCTCAAACGCCTTGGGCGGCGTCGCCAGTTCCAGTTTTTCGCGCAAGCTCGAAAAGAGCAGAATCGCCAATGCGAAACCGATGCCGGAAAAGCACCCGAAAATCGTCGCATCCAAGACCGAGTAATTCGCCTTGGCGTTGAGCGTCGCCACGCCGAGCACGGCGCAGTTGGTCGTGATCAGCGGCAAATAAATGCCGAGCGCCTGATAGAGCGACGGACTGAGTTTCTGCAACACCGTTTCGATGATCTGAACCAGCGCCGCGATGACGAGGATGAAAAGCAGCACCTGCAAAAAGCCGAGGTCGTAGCTCACCCCCCCGAGCGAAAAATGCAGCAGATAGCGGTAGATCGCCGCCGTGATTGCCGACGCGAGCGTCATAACAAAAACGACCGCGCCCGACATCCCCATCGCCGTCGAGACCCGTTTGGAGACCCCGAGGAAGGGACAAATGCCGAGAAAACGCGACAGGACGAAGTTGTAAACCAACACGGCCCCTACGGTAAGTTCGAGATATTTCACAGTGATTCTCCTTTGCTCAAGAGCAAATATAACACCTGATTGTGAATTTTACCACAGCAAGGTGCAGTTTTTTCACTATTTTACCGCCGTAAAGCAATCAAGCGCGACTTTGACGACCACTTTGAGTACGCGACTGCCGTCGCCGACGTCGGGCAGATGCCCCTCCCCCGGAAAGAGCAAGAGGAAAACGCCGGGGTAAAGTTGCGCTTCGACGTTGCGCTTGCCGAGCATTTTGAAACCGACGTCCTTTTCCCCGGCGTAAGGCGTCGTCACCGCGCCGTCGAGCGGCCCGCAGAGAACCGATTCCACGCCCGACGCGACGATCTGGATGTCGGCGTACTTTTCGTGGTACTCCAGCTTTTCCGGAAACGCCTCGTGGCTTTTGGTGTCGTTGACGTTGACGTAGATTCTGTCGCCATCCAATTCATAGCGTCCGGCGGGAGTCTTGTCGCTCAACGTGCGTAAAAAAGCGGCGATCTTGCTCCAGGCTTCCGGAGCCAGCGCCGCGTAGTCGGCAAAATTTTCCAAACGGTCGTAAATCATAAAGCGCCCTTTCACGGTTTTGTTGGTACCGCGTATTACTGTATCACCAAAATCGGACAAGCGCAATGGTAGTTTTGTAATTTTTTCTTGCAATAATTTTGCAACGCACGCGCAAGAGGGCGGAAATATCGCTTATTTTTCCAGCATAATGCGCCGGAAAGCCGCGATATCTTCGCGCGTCGCGCCGCCGGAAAGAAAATAGCGCGCCGCCGCTTCCGCGAGATCGGGGGAAAGTGCGTCGAGCTTTTCCAACAGCGTGTCGAACTGCTTGAAACCGACCCGCCGCTCGGCAAAGATCGAACAGGTGGTAAATTCATAATCCGCAAGGATGTCGCTTTCCTGAACGCCGAGCAATGCTTCGAGCAGCACGGCGAGCGTGCCGCCGCGATCGGCGCTGCCCCAGCAATGGAAGTAGACGGGGTAGTTTTTCTCATCGGCGAGGAGCTTCAATATCCTGGCGTACTGTTTCGCCTGCTCGTCGCAAAAGATCATATCGTAGGGACGGATCGCCACATTGACCCACTGCACTTTTTCGGGATCGAGCGTCGGCTTGTAACCGGGGGGCACCTCGGTGCCGCCGCGCAGATCGAGATCGGTCTTGAGCTTGATGTCGCGGTAAAGCACGAGTTTGCCCGACGGCTTGATGATCTGGTGGCGGTCGAATTCCGAGCCGCGGTAGATCATCCCCTGCCGGACTCGTTCGCCCGATTTCGTCTTGTAACCGCCGAGGTCGCGCACGTTGGTCGCGCCGGGTACGTAGATCCAGCGCGGCGCCTCGTCGGCGACGCGGAATCTGCTCCACGCGGAGGAAAATCCGCCGCAAGTTACGCGCCAGCAATAAAAAGTTGCAATTTTGAGATTGTAAACGGCAAAAGAGTCTTTTTCCGTCTCGTGGCGAATGACGACTTTTGCCGTTTCGGGATCGCTCCCCTCGGCGATCTCAAGCGTGCGGCGCCCTTTTTCTGGCGCGCCGCTCCACTTGAAAACGACCGGCTCGGGGATCGAGTGATCGACCTTGCTCGGCGTCAGATTGAGGTAGTCGATGAAAACATCCTTGCGCGGAGCGCGCGCCCGCGCCGCTTCCCTGGTCGCGAAGTCACGCTGAAACGGCGTCCACAGCGAAACCGTTTCCTCCGGCGCCGGGGCGAGCAGTACGATGGCAGGGGCGAGCAATCTGGCGACGGATGTTTTTTTCATTTTATTTCATCTTTCTCAATTCAGTGCGGCGAATCTTGCCGCTGACGGTTTTCGGCATCGCCTCGATAAACTCCACCTTGCGCGGATATTTGTAAGGCGCGGTATGCCGTTTGACGTAGTTCTGGATATCGCTCTTGAGGTCTTCGGTCGCCTCGGTGCCTTTGGTCAAAACGATGAACGCCTTGACCACCTGGCCGCGGATCTCGTCGGGCACGCCGACGACGGCGCACTCGAGGACGTAGGGCAACTCCATGATGACGCTCTCGATCTCAAAGGGACCGATGCGGTAGCCGCTGGATTTGATCAGATCGTCGACGCGGCCGACGTACCAGTAGTAGCCATCTTCGTCGACCCACGCGGTGTCGCCGGTATGGTAATAGCCGTCGTGCCACGCGGCGTCGGTCGCTTCCTGATTGTCGAAATAGCCCTTGAACAGCCCGGGGATGGCATCCTTTTCCGCCTTGACGCAGATCTCGCCGGTCTCGCCGGTCGGCACCGGATTGCCGTCGGGGTCGAGCAACGACACTTCGTATTGCGGCGACGGCCGCCCCATCGAACCGGGTTTCGGCTCCATACCGAGCAAATTGCCGATCAGCATCGTCGTTTCGGTCTGACCGAAAGCCTCCATCAGCTTGACGCCGGTCGCTTTCTGGAACTGGTAGAAAACTTCCGGATTGAGCGCCTCGCCCGCGATGCAGGCGTACTTGAGGCTCGAGAGATCGTACTTGGAAAGATCTTCCTTGATGAAAAAGCGGTACATCGTCGGCGGCGCGCAAAAGGTCGTCACGCTGTATTCCTTAAAGAGCGCGAGAATGTCCGCCGCGTTGAAGCGGTCGAAATCGTAGGTCAGAACCGCGCCTTCGCAGAGCCACTGCCCGTAGATCTTGCCCCAGAGCGCCTTGCCCCAGCCGGTGTCGGAAATCGTGAAGTGCGTGCCGTTGGGGCGCACGTTCTGCCACCAGCGGGCGGTGATGATGTGCCCGATCGGGTAGCTCATGGCGTGGACGACCGCCTTGGGATAGCCGGTCGTGCCGCTCGAAAAGAACATCAGCCCCGGATCAGTGGCTTTCAGATCGGCGGGACGTGCGAAATGCGTCGAAAAGGCATTCACCTCGCGGTTGAAATTGTGCCACGAATCGCGCTCGCCGTTGACGATGATCTTCCACTGCAACATCGGCGCTTCCTTGGCGGCTTCGTCAACCGAATCGGCGACGTCGCCGTCGGCGGTCGCGAGGATGCCCTTGATCTTGGCGTAGTTGAAGCGGTAGACGTAGTCGTGCGCGAGCAACTGATTGGACGCCGGCACCGCGATCGCGCCGATGCGGTGCAACGCGTTGAGCACGAACCAGAATTGATAATGGCGCTTCAAAACGAGCATAATGCGGTCGCCCTTTTTGACGCCGAGCGAAACAAGGTAGTTGGCGGTGCGCGCTGATTCCTCGCTCAATTCCCGGAAAGTGAATTTGCGGGTGCGGTGTTCGCGGTCGACGTGGATCAACCCGACCTTGTCGGGACACTTTTTCGCCAGTTCGTCGAGCACGTCAAAGGCGAAGTTGAAGTTTTCCCCGTAGTGGAAGTCCACTCCTTTGAGGAAGCCGTTCTTGTCGAGCGTTTCGGAAAGGAAGCGGTGGTAGATCAACCCCTCGTAGGAAAGTTCCTTGTCGTGGGGCATAATCCCTTCGGGCTGATAGGTGATCTCGGCGCCGCCCGCGCTGTTGATCGTCACCGCCAGGAAGCGGCACGGCTCGTCGCCGATGGCGATCATCCCGTGCGGATGCGACGAATCGTACAGCATGCTGTCGCCGGGATGCAGGATCTCGATCTGATTGTCGAACTGCGTCTTGAGCGTGCCGGAAAGGACGAAGTTGAATTCCTCGCCGGTGTGCGTCGTCAGATGAATCGGCGCATCTTCCGGCTGCGGCGGCGCCGTGACGATAAAGGGATCGGCAAGCCGGTTCTTCAACCGCGCCGCCAAGTGCAAATACTCAAATCCGTGTTTGCGCTTGATGACGTCGCCGGAACCCGCCCGCGTGACGGTACAATAGGAAAGCGTCGGCATATCGCCCGTGACGAGCGTACCGATATCGACGCCGAAATAATCCGCGCAACGCAAGATGAAAGTAAAGGAGCTGTCGATCTCGCCAGCCTCGTGCTGGAGGTATTCTTTCTCGCTCAATCCGGTCACCCGCGCCATTTCGGCGACGGAAACGTCCCGGACTTGCCGGATCTCGCGCAACCGGCTCCCCAACTGCATCAACTGATTTTCCATAATCTTCTCGTTTTCGGCCCGACGGCCATCTTAAATGCTCTGCCGCTCTTTACAAGCGAAAGGCGGCGTTTCCCGGAGACCGGAAGCGCCGCCTGCATCACCGACAGCCCCTTCCGGCTGCCGGCGGATCGCTCCATATCCCGGTCAGCGGAAAGCCTCCGGAATAATAATAATGCTGAAAGCGCGATCGAGAGACGCACCACGTGCGCACGAAACAAATTTTTTCATCGTTTTCCTCTTTTCCTGCACCTTTTTTGATTGCAGAAACCTGCAATCTGCATTATCTTATATAAAGCGTTTCTATAATATACACCCGTTTCCCGGAAAAGTAAATGGCAAACAAGAAAAATTTTTGGGATCGTTTCGGCGAACGCTTCGACGACCTCGACGCGGGAACCCGTCAGGCGTATTTATTGCGTCTGGCTCGCGAGCGCGGTTTTTTTGAAACAATCTTCAACGCCCTCGACGAAGGGATTATGGTCATCGACCGGCAGTTGAAACTGCGCTATTTCAACCGGGCGGCAAAGGAAATGCTCGCATTGCCCGACGACCTCGCCGAGGTGCGCGTTTCGCAACTTCTGCCCGACCTCGACTGGCGGACGATCCTGCAGGAAAACGACGAAGAATGGAGTCGTGTCGCCCGGCAGGAACTGGAGATCCTCTACCCCGCGCCGAAATTCGTCCAGCTCTACCTCGCGCCGCTGCCGGAAGACAAAAACCTCGCCGCCGTGATCCTGCGCGACGTCAGCGAATCGCGCAAACGCACCAAAGATGAATTGGAGCGCGAAACCACGCAGGCGGTCTCGCTTCTTGCGGCAGGCGTCGCCCACGAAATCGGCAACCCGCTCAACAGCTTGTACCTCAATCTGCAACTGCTCGAAGGGACGCCCGATCAGCCGGTCGATCCCGACGAAGCGCGCGATATGATCCGCATCTGCAAAAGCGAAGTCGAGCGGCTCGACAGCATCATCCACCGCTTTTTGGGCGCGATCCGCCCGGGCAAAGGCGATTTCGCCCCGGTCGAAGTCGAAAATCTGATCGTCGACGTGCTCCATTTCATGCGCGCCGAGATCGAGGCGCGCCACGTCGAAGTCAAATGCAATTTCGAAGCGCAACTGCCGAAAATTTCCGGCAACGCCGACCAGTTGAAACAGGCGTTTTACAACGTCGTCCGCAACGCCGTCCAGGCGATGACCAACGGCGGCAAGCTCGGCATTTACGGTTTCGTTGAAAAAGATTTCCTCGTCGTCGAATTTGCCGACACGGGTTCCGGCGTCACGCCGGAAAATCTGTCGACGATGTTTCAGGCTTTCCGCACCACCAAATCCGGCGGCAACGGCATCGGCACGATGATCGTCGAACGCGTCTGCCGCGAGCACGGCGCCGATTTCGGTCTGATCTCGCGCCCGGGCAAAGGGACGCTCTTTCAGATCCGTTTCCCGCTCGGTCACCGGCGCATGCGGTTACTGCCCAACGCGCAGGATCGTTAGATTATGCTCATCATCCTCGACAAGGTCGATTCGACCAATACCTTTTTAAAGGATCATTTCTTTGAATACCCCGACGCGACGTGCATCGCCGCGCTGGAGCAAACGGCGGGGCGCGGCCGGCTGAACCGCAAATGGCATCAGAAAGCGGGTGACGGCATCGCCTTGAGCGTCGCGCTGCGGAAACTCGAGACCGGTTTTCACGCGGGCGTCATCGTCGGACTTGCCGCGCTCGAAGTCGCCCGCGAGGCACTGCCTGACGCCGAACTTTTTTTCAAGTGGCCCAACGACCTTTACTGCGGCGACCGGAAACTCGCCGGGATCCTCTCGGAGGGCATCTGGAAAAACGGCCATTTTGCCGGCGTCGTCTGCGGAATCGGCGTCAACGTCAACAGCGATGAGGAGTCCCTCGCTTCGGTCGGTCAGCCGGCGACGAGTTTTTTCGTCCTTTCCGGTCAAAAATTCGAGATAAAAAATCTCTTGGAAAGACTGGAAAAATCGATCGTCCGGCACTATATTAAATATGATCGCGAATGCGCGCGCCTTTTGTCCGACTGGCGGCGGGAAAACCGACTGATCGGCCGCGTCGTCGAATTGCGCTTTCCCGACGGGAAGTGCATCGAAGCGGAATTTTCCGGGATCGACGACGACGGCAATCTGATCGCCCGGGAAAACGGAGTAACGACCGTTTTCCGGTGCGGAGACGTCAAGATCCTCCCGTTTTCGGGCAAGGCGTAAAAAAAAGCGCACAAAGCGGCACGCGAAAAGCCATTTTCGCGGCCCTTTTTTTATCGCGGAAAGAAAAATCAGGCGGGTCAAACCGTGAACCAATAACCAAGGGGTCTTTATGAGCAATTCAGAATTGTTAATGGCAGGCGTCAAACTGATGGTCTGCGGGATGGGGATCGTTTTCGTTTTCCTCGTCGTCATGATCGGGGCGATGAATCTGCTCCGCATCGTTCTCGCGCCTTTCGCCAACGCGCTGGACGAGAAAAAAGAGACGAAAGCGCCCGCCAAAAAGTCGGACGATCTCGCACTCGTCGCCGCGGCGGTCGCCGCCGTCGAACTGGAACGCAAACACTAATTCATCAAATTTCAATATAGTCAAGGAGTTTACGCATCATGAAAAAAATCAAGTTTATGGATTGTTCGTTCCGCGACGGCTTCCAGTCCTGTCTGGGCGCCCGCGTCAAGACCGACGATTTCCTGCCCGCCTTGGAAGCGGCGGTCAAAGCCGGCATCGACTACATCGAAATCGGCGGCGGCGCGCGCTTTCAGAGCCTCTTTTTCTACACGCAGGAAAACGCCTTTGAAGAAATGGATCGCTGGCGCAGCTGCGTCGACTCGGTCAAGCCGGGCGTCAATCTGCAGACTCTTTCGCGCGGCGTCAACGTCGTCGGCCTTTCCTCGCAGTCGAGCGACATCATCGATTTGCACGCCAAACTTTTTAAGAAACACGGCATCACCACGATCCGCAACTTCGACGCGCTGAACGACGTGCGCAACCTCGACGTTTCCGGCCGCGCGATCGCGAAATACGGCTTGAAGCACCAGATCACCATCACGATGATGGGGCTCGCGCCCAACCTGCACGAAACTTACGCGCACACGCCGAAGTTCTATATGGATCGCCTCGACGAGATCATCAAGTCCGGCATTCCCTTTGACAGCCTCGCGTTCAAGGATGCTTCCGGCACCAGCACCCCCGAAACCGTCCGTGCGACGATCAAGGCGGCGCGCGAAATGCTCGACTCGACCTACGGCAAGGGCGCCAAGGAGATCCAGTTCCACACCCACGACACCGCGGGCATGGCGGTCAGCTGCAATATGGCGGCGATCGAATCCGGCGCGGACGTGATCGACCTTGCGATGAGCCCGCTTTCCGGCGGCACCTGCGAAGCCGACATCCTCGTGATGTACCACCGCCTGCGCGGCACCGAATACACGCTCGACATTGATCCCGAAAAGATCATGAGCGTCGAAAAGGTCTTCGAGAAGTGCATGGACAAATACTTTATGCCCCCCGAATCGATGCAGGTTTCGCCCAAAATCATTTTCAGCCCCATGCCCGGCGGCGCGCTGACTGCCAACACGCAGATGATGCGCGACAACAACTGCCTCGACAAGTACGACGACTGCATCGACGCGATGCGCGAAGTCGTCGCCAAGGGCGGTTTCGGCACCTCGGTCACGCCGGTGAGCCAGTTCTACTTCCAGCAGAGCTTCCGCAACGCGATGCAGGGCAAGAATGCCGACGGTTCCTGGAAACTTGACGCCAAGGGCTACGGCAAGATGGTCCTCGGCTNNTACTTCGGCAAGACGCCGGTCGCCCCCGATCCGGAAGTGGTCAAGTGGGCGAGCCAGCAACTCGGCCTTGAACCGACCACCAAGTCGGTCGTCGAGATCAACGACGCTGATCCGAAACTCGGCATCAAGTACAACACCGAGCTGTTGCAGAAAGCGGGTCTCGAAGTCAACGATGAAAACATTTTCATCGCCGCCGCCTGCGGCGAAAAGGGCATCAAATTCCTGCAGGGCGACCGTCCCTTCGGCATCCGCTACAAGGAAGCCGCGAAACCCGCGTCCGCCGGCAAAAGTGTCTACACCGCCACGATCGACGGCAAGAGCATCGTCGTCGAAGCGGACGGCAAAAACGGCAGCTATACCGCCAAAATCAACGGCAAGAGCTATCAGGTCGCGCTCGGTGAAGGCGCCGCGGCTCCGGCTGCGAATGCCCCCGCCGCCAGCGGCGAAGGCAGCAATGTTACGGCGCCGCTCCCCGGCACCGTGCTCAAAGTGCTCGTCAACAAGGGCGATCAGGTCAACGCCGGCGACACGCTGTTGATCCTCGAAGCGGTCAAGATGGAAAATGAGATCAAAGCCGACAAAGCGGGCACGGTCGCCGAGATCGCGGTCAGCAACGGTGCGGTCGTTTCCGCCGGCGACGTGCTGGTCACGCTGAACTAATCACAGGGAGTGCGAGATCATCATGCTGAAAAAATTCTTTCTGTTTGCGGCGCTCGCGGCAAGCTTCGCGCTCTTTGGCGCGAAACTTGAACTGCCCGCCGACGCGATCGAAATTGTCACGAGCACCGATCAGGATCCGCTTTTCAAGTGGTATCAGGGTGCGGACAACATGCGCTATTTGGTCTACAACGGCAAAAAGAGCGCGACGCTCTTTTCGACCGCGATGGCAAAGAACCAGATCGTCGCCCCCGGCCGTGAACTGATGGTCATCAAGCCCGAGGGGTGGAGCAAAGGCAAAGTCAAGGCGGAAATTTCGCTCAAGGTCATCGATCTCATCGACGGTTTCAACGGCTCAAAAGTACTTCAGCCGGGCGAGGTCGTCGCCAAGATGATGCCGGTCGAAGTCGCCTGCGATGCGGTCAACGAAGAAACGCCCGCCGCCAAAAAGCTCGACCAGAGCTGGGGCGACACCTTCAAGGGCTTGTGGGAAACCACCGGCATCTGCGACATCATCCAACAATCCAAGGCGAATTTTCACTCGACGTGGATCCTCGGTCTCGGCCGCGTGCTGATGATCGCGGTCGCGCTGGTGCTGATCTACCTTGCGATCGTCAAAGGGTTTGAGCCGCTCTTGCTGTTGCCGATCGGTTTCGGCGCGTTGCTTGCCAACATTCCGCTCGCCGGCATTTCCGGTCCCGACGGCTTGCAGGGCATGGTCTACAACGTCGGTATCGAAAGCGGCGTTTTCCCGTTGCTGATTTTCCTCGGCGTCGGTGCGATGACCGACTTCGGGCCGCTGATCGCCAACCCCAAGACGGCGTTGCTCGGCGGTGCCGCCCAGTTCGGCATTTTCACCGCGTTGCTCGGCGCGCTCGCGCTTTCCGCGTGGGTGCCCGGCATCACCTTTGATCTCAAGGACGCCGCTTCGATCGGCATCATCGGCGGCGCCGACGGACCGACCTCGATCTGGCTGACCAGCAAGCTCAGTCCGAAACTCCTCGGCGCGATCGCGGTCGCGGCGTACAGCTATATGGCGCTCGTGCCGATCATCCAGCCCCCGATCATGAAGCTTTTCACGACGGAAGCGGAACGCAAGATCAAAATGAAGCAGTTGCGTCCGGTCAGCAAGGTCGAAAAGATCTGCTTTCCGATTATGATCACGCTGCTCTGCGCGTTCCTGTTGCCTGACGCGGCGCCGCTGATCGGCATGCTGATGTTCGGCAACCTCCTCAAGGAGTGCGGCGTGGCGGAGCGTCTCAACCAGACCGCGCAGAATGCCTTGATGAACATCGTCACGATCTTCCTCGGCATCGCGGTCGGCTCGAAACTCTCGGCGGATCAATTCCTCAGCTTGCAGACGCTCGGCATCCTCGCGATGGGGTGTGTCGCTTTCTGCGTCGGCACGGCGGCGGGCGTCATTTTCGCCAAGATCATGAATTGCTTCAGCAAGAACAAGATCAACCCGTTGATCGGTTCCGCCGGCGTTTCCGCGGTGCCGATGGCGGCGCGCGTTTCCAACAAAGTCGGCTTGGAAGCGGATCCCTCGAACTATCTTTTGATGCACGCGATGGGCCCCAACGTCGCCGGCGTCATCGGTTCGGCGGTCGCCGCGGGCGTCTTGCTCAATATGCTCAAGAGCCTGATTTAAGGCTTTTTCCGCGATGGAGGAGCTCGTTACATCCTTTGTGACGCCGACAACGCGCAAGCGTTGCTCCATCGCGCTCGCCGTCTACAACGGGGAGCGGTTCCTCGCGCAAATGCTCGAATCGCTTTTCCGGCAGACGGTGTTGCCGGACGAGGTGGTCATCTGCGATGACGCCTCGTCCGACGCTACCTTTGAGATCGTTTCGCGCTTTTGTACGCTCTACGCTCATTGCATCCGCTACGAGAGAAATCCCGAACGGCTCGGCGTTGCCAAAAATTTTGAAAAAGCAATCTCGCTGACCACCGGCGACATCATCTTTCTCGCCGATCAGGACGACGTCTGGCTGCCGGACAAGATCGAGAAACTCCGCGATCTGATCGCCGTCCAGCGTCACCCCTGCGGGGTTTTCTGCAACAGTCTGCTCACCAACGAGAAACTGCAACCGCTGTCCTGCACGCATTGGCAGTTGCGCCGTTTCGATCCGGGAATGCCGTTTCGAGGTATGGAGCAATTCCGCCGCTGTTGCACCATCGCGCCGATGGCGGGGCACAACATCGCCTTTGACGCGAGCTTCAAAAAGATTTTATTGCCCTTCCCCAATCTGGTCGCCTGCCACGACAACTGGATCGGCATCATCCTCGCCGCGCAGGAAGCGTGGCGCGTGTTGCCGGAAATCCTCACGCTTTACCGCCAGCACGACCGCAACTTCTCGGGCATGCTCAAATGGCGGCGCCAGTATCAGCTCGCGATCCGTTCGCTCCGGCACAACAACGACGAATGGAACTACCGGCTGTACCAGGCGTTTCTCGACCGGATGAAAGACTTCGCCCCCCCCTGCTCCGACGAAAAGATCGACTTCGCCATCGGGCGGCGCAACTACTCGCTCAACCGCAAAAATCTGTCGCGCACTTTTCTGAAACGGGTGATGCCGGTCGCGAAGCTCATCCTCAACGGCAGTTACCGCCGCTACGGACGCGGTTGGAAAAATGCCGTGCAAGATCTCTTTTTGCGTTCGTTCTTCTTCCCGGAGGCAACCCACAATGCCTGAAATCAACTGGCGGAAAAATCTGTGGTTCCTCTGGATCTCGCAGATGCTCGGCCTTGCCGGGTTCGCCGGAATCATGCCCTTCATCCCGCTTTTCATCAAGCAGAAATTCGGGATCACCGACGAGGTGCAACTGGGCGTGTGGGTTTCGGCATTCAACTTTTTCGGTATGGCAAGTTTCTGTTTGAGCAATCCCGTCTGGGGCATCCTCGCCGACCGCTACGGGCGGAAATTGATGCTGTTGCGCTCAAGTTTCTGCAACGCCGTCTGCTTTCCGCTTTTCGTCGTGATGCCCAATTGCGCGATGCTGGTGGTGATGCGCTTCATCGCTTCCAGTTTTTCCGGAACGACGGCGGCGGCGCAGACTCTGATCGCGACAACCGTGCCGGAGGAAAAACAGGGATTCGCGCTCGGGTTGCTTTCCAGCGCCATCTGGAGCGGCACGATGCTCGGGTATATTTTCGGCTCGGTGATCGTCGATCAATTCGGCTTTACCTGGGGCTTTCTGCTCTGCGGCATCCTTTACGCGTTGAGCGGCTTGATCGTGCTCTTTTTCGTCAAGGAAAATTTCGTACCCCAGCCGAAAGAAAAACGCGGGGAATTCGCTTCCCAGTTTCGCGCGATGACACCGGCGGTGCTGACTTTGCTCGTGCTCTTTGTGTTGCTCGGCTTCGCCCGGCGTTTTGACGAACCCTATCTGGCGATGATGGTCGAACGCATCTCGTCAACGGCGCACAGCATCCGCTGGACGGGCTACATCAGCGCGGCGGCGGCGGCGGGCGGCATCCTTTCCGGCATCGTCATCGGCAGGCTCTGCGACCGCTACGCGCCCTATCTCGTCGCGTTGCCGATGCTGTTGCTGGCTTGTCTCGGGCTGGTCGGTCAGGGAATGTCAACCAACGTCAGAATGCTTGCGGCAATGCGCTTTCTCACCTACTTTGCCGGCGGCGGATTGGAACCGGCATTTCTGAAACTCCTCGCCAAGGAAACGCCCCTGGCGCACCGCGGCACCGTTTTCGGCTTTTCGATGAGCGCGCGCATGCTCGGAATTTTTTCGGCGGCGGGGGCGAGCGGGATCGTCCTTTTCCACTTCGGCTTGCGGCAGGTCTATTTCACGGCGGCGATTATGATGCTCGTGCTGTTGCCGCTGATGTGGCTCTACAAAGTACGCTTTTCCAAGTAGAAAAAGCTACTTTTTTTGACCGTTTTCAAAATAGGCGATCAATGCCGGATCCAGTTGCGGAATTTCCTGCGGCAGATTGCCGTTGCGCATTGATTGATGCCCGAGAACGCCCGTCGCCACCGCGTTGCGCGCGGCAACGGGGGTGACGCTGGTCTTGGCGCCATTCATCACGAAGTCAAAGAAATTCTGCAAAATCATCGGGTCGGAACCGCCGTGCGTACCTTCTGCCGGCGCGAGGTGATAGACGATATCGGGGGTCTGCCGCGAAGTCCGGCGCGTCCAGACGTGGAGCTCGCATTGGCCGTCGTCACCGATATTCTCAATGCGCCCGCGCGTACCGATAAAGGTGTAGTTGCGTTCGGCGTCGGGGGTGTAGTGACATTGCAGATAACTTGCCTGCATTCCGTTGTCGAGCTGCATCATAATCATATTGTGATCCTCGACGTCGATGACGGGGGAGTAACCGCTCTGCTCCAGCGGAGGGTAGCGCATGCCGTTGAAATCGGCTTCCCCCGGCTCGCCGGGATCGCGCCGCGCACACCGGTTGTAAACGGAAAGTTGCCCCATCCCGACGACGCGGCGAGTGTAGCCGCCCATCAAAAAGTGCATCACGTCGATGTCGTGCGCGCCCTTTTGCAACAGCAGGCCCGTCGTGTTCTTTCTCTCGGAATGCCAGTCGCGGAAATAGGCGTCGCCGCCGTACGCGACGAAATGGCGGCACCAGCCGCATTGGATCTCGCCGATCAACCCCGAATCTATGATCTCTTTCATCTTGCAGATGACGGGGTAGTAGCGCATATTGTGACCGATGAAAAGGCGGCTCCCCGTGCGGCGGGCGGTCTCGAGCATGCGGTCGCACCCCTCGATTGTGATTGCCATCGGCTTTTCGCAGTAGACCGCCAGTTTCGCCTCGAGCGCGGCGCAGGCTTGCTCCTCGTGGAGGAAGTCCGGAGAAGTGAGAAACACCGCCTGGATCGAACGGTCGGCAAGCAGAGAATCAAGATCGCCGTAAAGTTTCGCCTGCGGAAATTTTTCCGCGAACTTCCGGCGCGCCGCTTCGGAAACGTCCATTCCGGCGACGAGCTGCCAGCCTTTTTCCGGCTGTGCCGCCGCTTCGGCGAGCGCCGTGCCGCGCGAAGATAAGCCGACCATCGCAAACGAAATCGTTTTCATCGGGAAAAATCCTCTATCTATACATAGGCGTAAATGAACTGAATGGCAAGTTTCACATCCGGATCGAACTTCGCCAGCATCGCGGTCAAGGTACAGCAGATTTCCTCGTTGCTGCAGCTGTAGGTGCGCGGCGTCAGCATGTGGAAGTGAAGCGTCTTTTGCTTTTCGTCGACCCAGAAATCGTAGACCTTGAAAACGGGATCGAAATGGCCGACCGCATTTTCGAGGCGGACCCGCCATTTTTTGACCAGTTGATCGTCGTTGCTGAAAGGATCGCAGTGCAACGTCAAGCGGATCGGCAGTTCCTGTGCAACCGCGACCTCGGCGTTTTCGAGAATGTCGTGCATCGACACGAGGTCGCCGCCGTGGTCGACTTCGGCGTGGGCGGTGGCGAAGTAAAGATTGGGCCCGTAGTTGTGCATGATGACGTCGTGCACGCCGTGAATGCCCTTTTGCGCGAGGAGGCATTTGCGCAGATTTTCGACCAGTTCCGCATCGGGCGGCACGCCGAGCAGCGGATTGGCGGCGCCGAGCAAGAGATCAATGCCGCCCCAGATGATGAAAACCGCCACGACGACGCCGGTGACGCCGTCGACCGGAAACGCCGTATAGCGCGACGCGATCAGACCGACCAGCACGATGACGGTCGAAATGAGGTCGCTCAAGCTGTCGAACGCCTGCGCTTTCAAAATCGTCGAATCGATCTTTTTGCCGATCGCGCGGTAAAAGAAAAAGAGCCACACCTTAAAGAGCAACGTTCCGGCGATCAGCGCGATCAGCGGCCAGTCGTTCAGCGTGGCAACGGGATGGATGATGCGCACGACGGCTTCCTTGAAAAAATTGACGCCGACGGAAATGATGATCGTCGCGACGATCAGCGCGGAAACGTATTCGATCCTGCCGTGGCCGAAAGGATGTTCGTTGTCGGCGGGCTTGCCGGACATCTTGAAGCCGGTCAGCGTGATGACGGAACTGCCCGCGTCGGAAAGGTTGTTGACGGCGTCGGCGCCGAGCGCGATGCTGCCGGAAAGGATCGCCGCCGTCATTTTAATGGCGGAAAGGATCAGATTGACGGCGATGCCGACCGCGCCGGAAAGCATCCCGTAACGAAGCCGCACCACGGGATCCTGACACAAAGCGTGGTTGCGGACGAAAAGCCGGATCAACAAATGGGTCAACATCATTTTCACCCGATCTCGATCGCATCGCCGACGGCGGTGATGACCTGCCGATAATTCAGCGAAACAAAATTCCCCATTTCGTGCCCGTAACGAAGCCCGGCGAGCACGCCGCCTTTGACTTGGCGCGTCACGCGAGAGAGCAAACCATTCAGCTCTTCTTCGGATGCGTTGGTACCGGAAAATTCACCGAAAACGACCCCCGCGCAATCGGCAAAGACGCCGCAAGTTTGCAACTGCGTCAGAACGCGGTCGAGCCGGTAAAGCGGTTCGCCGACGTCCTCGAGCACGAGGACTCGCCCGCGGCAGTCGGGGAAGTGCCCGGTGCCGCAGAGGCTCGCCGCGACGGTGGCGTTGCCGGCGAGCAATTTTCCGCAAAAAGTTCCTCTTTTCAGCACCGTCAAATGATCGATTCGGCGCGGCGCGCCGGATAACGCGCGCCACGCATTTTCCTGCGTTTCGTCGTCGTAGGTGAAAAACTTTTCCGCCATCGGGAGCGCGACGGGAATCGCGATCCGGTGGCGTTCGATCGCCCACAAAAGCGCGGTGAGATCGCTGAAGCCGGCGACAAATTTATCCGTCGCGGGCAACAATGACAGTTGATCCAGCAGATGTGCACAACCGAAACCGCCGCGGGCGGCGAGAATCAGATCGACCGCCTCGTCGCGCCAGAGCATTTCAAGGTCGGCAAAGCGATCTTCGGCGCTTCCGGAAAGATAGCCGCATTTCCCGGTGGCGTGGGGCGTCACCTTGACGGCAAAGCCCTTTTGGCGCAAAAATTCGATGCCGCGCGCGAAGCGGTCGGGATCGACCGGTCCCGCCGGCGCGCAAACGCCGATCGTGTGAATCTGCCGGAAGCGCATTTTACAGCAAATGCCCCATACGCTCTTTTTTGGTCTGCAGATAGCGGGCGTTTTCCTTGCCCGGAGCGATCACCAGCGGAATCCGCTCGGTGATCTCAAGTCCGTAGCCGGAAATGCCGACGAGCTTGCTCGGATTGTTGGTGAGCAAACGAATCGATTTGATGCCGAGATCCAACAATATCTGGACTCCGACGCCGTATTCGCGCAGATCGCCGGGGAAGCCGAGCTTCTCATTGGCTTCGACGGTGTCGCATCCGGCTTCCTGCAGCTGGTAGGCGTGGATCTTGTTGAAAATGCCGATGCCGCGCCCTTCCTGACGCAGATAGACGAGCACGCCCGAACCGTTTTCGACGATCATCTGCATCGAGCGATGAAGCTGATCGCCGCAGTCGCAGCGTTTCGAGCCGAAAACGTCGCCGGTCAGACATTCGCTGTGGACACGCACCAGAACGTTCTGCTGATTTCTGACGTCGCCGTAGATCAGCGCGAGATGCTCGTTGGCATCGACCTTGGTGCGGTAGGGCACGACCTTGAAATCGCCGTAGATCGTCGGCAATTTCGCGTCGACGCCGCGAATAATCAGTTTCTCGTGGTGGCGGCGGTAGGTGATGAGGTCGGCGACCGTGCCCCACTTCAAATTGTGCTTCTGACGGAATTCGTCGAGATCGGCGAGCCGCGCCATGTGACCGTCGGCTTTCATGATCTCGCAGATGACCCCGGCGGGCGTCAATCCGGCGAGGCGCGCCAGATCGACCGCCGCTTCGGTATGGCCGGTGCGCTGAAGCACGCCGCCCGGACGCGCGATCAGCGGGAAAAGATGCCCCGGCGACGAGAAATCGCGCCCGGTCGCGGCGGGATCAATCAGCTTGCGCACCGTCGTCGCGCGGTCAAAGGCGCTGATGCCGGTCGTCGTGCCTTCGATCGCATCGACGCTCTGGGTAAAGGCGGTGCCGAAGTGGTCGCGATGCGCTTCGGGCGCATCGAGATCGAGCCGCGCGGCACACTCCTCGTTGAGCGGGCAGCAGATGAGTCCGCAGGCGTGGGTCGCCATAAAGGCGATCGCTTCCGGCGTCACCTTTTCGGCGGCGATGACGAGATCGCCCTCGTTTTCGCGGTTGGCGTCGTCGGTGATGATGACCATACGCCCCGCGCGAATCTCGGCGATCAGCTCCTCGGGCGTATTGAATTGATAATCAGCCATAAACTATACCTCAATCGTTCGTGACAAAGTTTCGATCTGCGATGCCCGCCCGGTGGCGGGATCATAGGTGATGACCGCACCGTCGAGGCGGATCACGCCCTTCTCTACGACCGTCAGACGCACCGGCATGCCGGTCGTGAATTTCTGCAACACGTCGGGAATCGCGCGCCCCAAAATGCTCGCGTCGCCCCCCGCCATACCGGCGTCGGTCAGCATCGCCGTGCCGGCAGCGGAAACACGCGCGTCGTTGGTCTGAACGTGCGTATGGGTGCCGATGACCGCCGTCACGCGGCCGTCGAGATAGTGCTGCATCGCGAGCTTTTCGCTGGTCGCCTCGGCGTGGAAATCGACGAGAATCGTCTTGACGGTGGACGGCAGACTTTTGAGCACCTGATCCGCCGTTTCAAACGGGCAGTAGGCGCTGTCGCGCATAAAGACTTTGCCCTGCAAGGCGATGACGGCGACGCTGCCCCCGGCGGGATTGTCGAAAACGCCGTACCCCTTGCCCGGCTGACACTTGGCGTAGTTCGCCGGACGGACGACGTTTTTACAGGTGGCGATTTCCGCTTCAAACCCCTTTTGATCCCAAGTGTGATCGCCGAGCGTAATGACGTCGGCAAAGGGGACGAGGTCGCGCACGCAACTTGCGGAGATCCCGTTGCCGGCGGCGGCGTTTTCCCCGTTGACGACGACGAATTGGACGTTGTATTCGCGCCGCAATTCCGGCACCAGGCGGCGCACCGCTTCGCGACCGCCCTTGCCGACGACGTCACCGATAAAAAGAAGTTTCATAACGCGCATTTCCATTTTTTGGACGGATACCAAAGGTATCCGGTTGTCACCTTGTTTAATATACACCCGTTGCGGTGCGAAGTCCACTTGATTTTTTGCTTCTCGCGGGATATTGTATAACAACTTTCAATCGCAAAGGAGAAAAAATGAAAATTCAAACTCTTTTCATCAGTTCGTTGAGTCTTGTCTGTCTGTTGGCAGGTTGCAAAAGTGAATCCGGGGAGCCAAGCGGTTTGTCCCAGCGGGCGGAAAACGTAGAATCCGCCGCCACCGAACGCTTTCAGGATGCAGGCGACAATCTGAAACGCCAGGGCGAACTGGTCAAGCAAAGTTACGAAAAAGCCAGCGCCGACATCAAGGAAAGCGCCCAGTCTGCCGGAAAAGAGATCAAAGAGAGCGCCAAATCCGCCGGCGACACCTTTTCCGAAAAGCTCGACAAGCCCAGCGACAGCAAGGGCATTCAGCGGTGCCGTCAGGCCGCCGAAAACGGCGACCGCAAAGCGCAGTACACCCTCGGCATCTGCTACCGCGACGGCAATGGCGTCACCAAAGATCTGACGCTGGCGAAATACTGGTTTGAGAAGTCCGCCAAGCAAGGGCACGCCCCCGCGATCCAGGCGCTGAAAAATTTGAAATAACGCACCGACCGCTTCGGAGGCATTCCTCTTTGCGTCCGCGGCGGTTTATCTTTTCAACCACGCGCGAATGACGGCGGCGTCGCTGAAAAAATGACGCACGCGGTTGATTTCCTGATAATCCTCGTGGCCCTTGCCGGCGATCAGGATAAAATCGCCCGCTTTTGCCGAAGACAAGGCATATTCGATCGCTTCGCGGCGGTCGGCGATGCGGACAAATTTTTTCCCCTGCGGGATCCCGGCAACGATCTCGTCGATGATCGCTTCGGGGTCTTCCGTGCGGGGATTGTCGCTCGTCACGATGACCTGATCGCTCATTTCCGCCACGACACGCCCCATGCGCGGACGCTTGCTCCGGTCGCGGTCGCCCCCTGCCCCGAAAACGGTGATGATCTCTTTTTCCGCCGTCTTCCGCAAGATTGAAAGCACATTTTTCAACGCGTCGTCGGTATGCGCATAATCGACAAATGCGACCGCGCCGCCGGGCAGATCGTGCCGCTCCAGCCTGCCGGGTGCGGAAACGCAATCGGCGGCGGCGCGAAGCAATGTCGGATCGTCGATCGCAAGCGCCCGCGCCGCCAAAAGCGCACCCGCCAGATTGGCGACGTTGTGACGGCCGATCAGCGGCGTTGAAACAGCCAGCGTCGCCGCTTTGCCGGTCAGCGTGAAACGCGATCCGTCGGCGGAAAGCGCCACATTTTCGATCCGCCAGTCGGCGTCGGGGGCGCTCCCGAACGTGCACGTATTTTGGACGCCGCGCAATTCATCGCGCAACCTCGCGCCATAGGGATCGTCAATGTTGATGACCGCACAGCCCAAAGGAGTAAGATATTCCGTAAACAACCGCTTTTTGGCGGCGAAATAATGTTCCATATCCCGATGATAATCGAGGTGATCGCCGGTCAGATTGGTAAAGACGGCGACTTTTATCTGCAACCCCGCCAACCGCCGTTGATCGAGCGAATGGCTCGAGACTTCCATCGCGGCAAAGCGAAGTTGATTTTGCCTCATTTCTTTGAGCAAGGCGAAAAACTCCCCGGCACCGGGCGTCGTCGCGTGCGCGGCGCAACGGGTCTTGCCGTCGTCCAGTTCGACCGTCGAGACCATACCGCAACGCTCGTTTGCCGTCGTCAGAATATGGCGCAAAAAGTATACGGTGCTCGTCTTGCCGTTGGTTCCGGTTACGCCGACGACGTTGAGCGCCTCGTCGGGGAAATCGCAACGCGCCCTTTCCAAACGCGAGTAAGCCGCCGCCGCGTCGCGCACCTGAAGCAGCGTTACATCGGGAAGCGGCGCGATTTTTTCCTCGCAAAGGATGATCTTCGCCCCGGCGGCAACGGCGTCGGGAATGAATTTTTTGCCGTCGACGTTGACGCCGCGAATGGCGACAAACAAACTTCCATCGGAAACGGCGCGCGAATCACAGGTGATCTTTTCCGGCAACGGCAGATCGGTCGCGTCGCGCTCGACAACGAGGTCGCCGAGCACGGAAAACAAGGTTTTCACCGCGCTTCCTCCGGAATGAGCTTTTCCAATGCCGTGCCGCGGGAACCTTTGAGGAAAACGAGGTCGCCCTGCCGGACGATCGCCGCGAGATCGCCCGTCGCACTGTCGGCAAAGTGGATGAATTCCCCGACGCCGGCAAATTCCCCGCCGACGGTGACGATGCGGGCGTGCGGAAAAAGTTTTTTGGCAAGTTGCGCCGTTTCCGCGTGCGCACGCTCGGAAACGCCCCCCAATTCCCGCATGCCGCCGAGGACGATCACAAGGTGCGCGTCGTTTGTGCAACTTTCGGCAAGTTGCGTCAACGTCGCTTTCATACTTGCCGGATTGGCGTTGTAGGCGTCGTTGAGATAGGTGATGCCGTTCAGCGTGGTGCGCTTCATCCGCATACCGGGCAATTGCGTCTGCGGCAAGCCGCGCGCGATCGTCGCCGCGTCGATGCCGAGCGCCCACGCGGCGGCGGCGGCCCCGGCGGCGTTGAGCGCCTGATGCGCACCGCCGAGATGCCACGAAATTTCCACCGCATTCCCGTCGGGGAAGTGAAGCAAAAAGCGGCTTCCTGCAAGATCGCCGCTCAAATATTCCGAATAAAAATCGCAGCCGGCATGATCGCCGAACCACAAAATCTTTTTGTTTTCGCAAGCTTTGGCGAGCACGTCGCGCTCCGGCGCGAGCGCGGGCAAAACAACAACGCCGTCGGTCGCAAGCCCCGCGATGATCGACGCCTTTTCCCGGGCGACGCCGGCGAGGTCGATCAATTTTTCCAGATGACAGGGGGCGATCGAATTGACGATCGCAACGTCAGGCCGCGCGGTCAAGCTCAACGGCGCGATCTCGCCGGGCGAACTTGTCCCCATCTCAATCACGGCGTAACGGTGACGCTCCGTCAGGCGGAAAAGATTTTGCGGCACACCGATCTGATTGTTGGTATTGCCCTCGGTCGCGAGGACTTCCTCCGCCGACGCGGCGGCGTTGAAAATCGCACGGAGCATCTCTTTGACGCTCGTCTTGCCGACGCTTCCCGTAACGCCGGCAACGGCAAGTTGCGGAAAATGCATCCGGTACGCGTGCGCCAGCTGCTGATAGGCGACGAGCGTATCTTTTACGACCAGACGCGGCAGCGCGACCGCATTCGCTTTTTCTTCGCAATCGGCGGCGACGCAGAGCGCCGCGGCGCCGTTGGCGCATGCGGCGGCGAGAAAATCGTGCCCGTCAAAGCGTTCGCCTTTCAGAGCGAGAAACAATTTTCCCCGCCCGTCGGCGCGGCTGTCGGTGTAGACGCTTTGAACGCCGGATAGTGAAGAAACGCCGCTCCAGATACCTGAAACGGCGGCTCTCATTTCCTCGATGGCAAGTTGCTCTTTCATCGCTGATTGACGTTGAGGATCTGACGAACGGTGTCCCCGCGGAAAATCAACCGCACGGTCTCGTCCGGAGTCGACCAGTAGATCCAGGTCTCATTGCGCAAGTCGGGGGTGCGGATCGGCGGCGGCGGCCCGTAGGTCAGCAGAACGGCCCGCTGATCCATGCCGGGCATCACTTCGCCGCGGCGCACGCGCGCCAAAACCTGCGGCGACAGCCCCGCAAACTGCTCTTCCGGCGGTTGCGTGGTAAAGGTATCTTTGATGTAATCGCGCATCGAGCAGATGCGGTAACCGTCCTTGAACTTGATCGCGTACTGCTTGCCCGTCGTATCGCGGAAGCGGATCTTCTGACTCCAGTAATCCGTCCCTTCCGGGATGATCTCGGTGCCGACCGGGATGAACGCGCCGCGCTGAATATTCAGACAGCTGATATCCATCGGATCGGTATACCAGATGTTGTAACGGGTATAGATCTTGTCTTCCGGGCCCAACTGGAAAACTTCCGAAAAGACAACGGGATCGGGCATACAGCCGGTCAGCGAAACGGCGACCATCGCCGCCGCGACCGCGATTTTGATCTTGGACGGTTTCATCTTGCTCCTATTTTGCCGTCAGCAGGCAAAGACCTTTTCAAGGTCGACTTTGGCGTACGCGTTGAGCGTCACCAGCGTCTTGGTGTGGATAATGCCGGAAAGGCGGGTCATTTCCGTCGCGATGATCCCCGCGAGTTTCGCGTTATCGGAAACGCGGATGACGGCGACCAGATCGTACTCGCCAGCCACGGAATAAACTTCGGAAACTCCGTTGATCGCCATCAACCCCTTGACGACAGATTCGATCATTGCCCGTTCGACATTCACCAACACGACACCGGTCACCATAAACGCGCACTCCTTGTTTAAAAATTTGTACTACGCGGAGGGATCATTCCCCCCTGCCGGTCATATTATAATGGCAAAAGTGTAATAGTTCAAGCGAAAAAAAACGGATTTTTTCAATTTTTCGCGTCGGAACGCAATTTTTCCACGTCTTTTTCCGCAAATTCGATGACGGAAGCGAATTTTTCGACGTTGGCGGAATCCGCCGCCGCGAGCTCCTTGTGCGCCTCGACGACCGTTTCGGCGACCGAAAGTTGCGAAGTCGCCGCTTCCGCCGCCGCGGCGTCACGGGTCGAAACTTCCGCCGTCGTAAAGGTAAAGAGCTTTTGCACGCCGAGTCCGCGCAACGAACCGAGCAGATGCTCCGAAGCGTTGCACAATTCGACGGAAATCTGCGAACGGCGCAAGGCGACGGAAAGCATCGTCAGCACCCCCATAAAGGTGCTGTCCATCGCCTGACAATGAGTCAGGTCGATCCGGATGCTCCGCACGATTTCCGGCTTGCGCGCAATATCGCGCAACGGCACCGCGTACTCGAAATTCGCCCGCCCGGAAACGGTGATCTCAAACGCACCGTCGCGGTTGGCGATCAGCAAATCGCCGCTTTTCATTTCGCCTCCAAGACCGCCTTGATCCGGCGGATGCCGCGGCTGGAACTCTCTTCCTTGACGATCCGGAAGTGACCGAGTTCGCCGGTGTTCCTGGCGTGCGGTCCGCCGCAGATCTCGCAACTGACGTCGCCCATGCGGTAAACCTTGACGCGGTCGTTGTATTTCTCGCTGAAGACCGCCATCGCGCCGGTCGCTTTGGCGTCTTCGAGCGCCATTTCGGTGCACGTGATCTCAAGGTTGCGGTCGATCGCGTCGTTGACGAGCTTTTCGACCTCGGCAAGTTGCTCCGGGGTCATCTTTTCGCCGTGGCAGAAGTCGAAACGCAACCGCTCCTGCGTGATGTTGCTGCCGCGCTGCTCAACGTGGTTGCCGAGCACCTTGCGCAACGCCGCCTGCAAGAGGTGAGTCGCGCTGTGGAGCCGCGCCGTCGCTTCGGAATGGTCGGCAAGACCGCCCTTGAACTTCTGCTCGTTTTGGGCGCGCGACATTTCCTGATGCTTGCGCGCCGCTTCCTCGTAGCCCTTGAGATCGACCTCGAAATTCTGCTCTTTCGCCATTTCGACGGTCAGCTCGATCGGGAACCCGTAGGTCTCGTACAAGTTGAAAGCGTTCTTGCCGGAAATCACCTTGTGCTCGACAAACGCAGGCACGCGGTCGATCATTTTCTGAAATTCCTTCATCCCGTGGTCGAGCGTCGCATTGAACTGCTTTTCCTCGCGGTCGAGTTCGCTCGTGATCGTCTCGGCGTTGGCGCGTAATTCGCCGTAGAATTCACCGTACTGGTCGATGACCACTTTGGCGATGCGCGCAGTAAAGAGCCCCTCGATGCCGAGCTTGCGCCCCTCGCGGATCGCGCGGCGGATCAATCGGCGCAACACATAGGGCGCGCCGACTCTGCCGGGAATGACGCCGTCGCCGATGATGAAAGAAGCCGCCCGCAAGTGGTCGGCGATGATGCGCTCCATCGCGGTGCGTTCCTTCGGCGCTTCGATGCCGCGAATCTTGTCAAGTTCCGCAAAAATGCCGCCGAAAATCTCGGTGTCGTAACAGCTGGATTTGCCCTGCAGCACGGCGGTGATGCGCTCCAATCCCATACCGGTGTCGACGTTGCGCTGGGAAAGTTCGACATACGTGCCGTCCGCCTGACGGTTGAACTGCATGAAAACGTCGTTCCAGATTTCGACCCAGCGCTTGTCGGAAGGCTCGAACTTTTCCGGCGCCGGCTTGGGGCCGGTCCAGTAAAACATCTCGGTGTCGGTGCCGCAGGGGCCGGTCTCGCCGACGGGCCCCCAAAAGTTGTCTTTGCGCCCCAACTTGGCGATGCGTTCCGCGGGGATGCCGAGGGTGTTCCAGATGGTATAGGCTTCCTCATCCCACGGGGCTTCGGCGTCGCCGCCGAAAACCGTCACGGCGAGCATATTGACGGGGATGCCGAGTTCCCTGGTCAGAAATTCAAACGAAAAGTTGATCGCTTCCTTGCGGAAATAATCGCCGAGCGACCAGTTGCCGAGCATTTCAAAAAAGGTCAGATGCACCGCATCGCCGACTTCGTCGATGTCGCCGGTGCGCACGCACTTCTGGCAGTCGGTCAAACGGCGCCCCGCCGGGTGATCCGCGCCCTGCAGATAGGGCACGAGCGGCTGCATGCCCGCCGTGTTAAAGAGGCAAGTCGGATCGTTTTCGGGGATCAGCGAAGCGCTCTTGATCTCGGCGTGACCGTGTTTTTTGAAAAAATCAATGTACTTGCGACGCATTTCTGCAGCGGTAATCATAATATAAACTCCTGTATGGTTTTCGTGCAATTTGCTTAATATACTCCGCGCGCGGGAGATTTGCAACCCGGGAAAATCACTTCACGTATTTTTCGACGTAGGGGCGGATCGCCGCCGCCCAGATCTCATAGCCCTTTTGCGACGGGTGCAACAAATCCGGCATAATGTCGCGGCTCAACGTGCCGTCGGCTTCGAGCAATTGATCGGTGATGTCGCAATAAAAGACCTCTTTTCCGTCGGCAAGTTTGGCGATCTCGGCATTGACTCCGGCGATCGGCGCGCCGAAACGGGGATCGCTTTTCCCATCGCCGCGCGGAAAAATGCCGAAAAGGAGGATTTTCGCGTCAGGGCAGACGCGCCGGACGCCTGCCACGCTTTTTTGGATTGCGGCAACGGTTTCGCGGATGCCGCACTCGCCGGCGCCGAGGTTGTTGGTGCCGATCATCATCACGACCAGTTGCGGATGCAGGTTTTCCAGAACGCCGGACTTTTCGATGATGTAAAGCATATGCTGGGTGCGGTCGCCGGCATTGGCGAGGTCGATCACGCCATAGGGAACGAACTCTTTTTCATAGACCGCCTTGCCGGTCGTTTTCTCTTCCCAAAAGTGGGTGATGCTGTCGCCGAGAAAGACGATTTTGATCTTGTCGCCTTCTTTTTCGGCTTGCGCTTTCTTTTCCTGAAAACGCTGATATCCCTGCTTCGTTTTCGTATCTTCCCAGCGGGCGACGGGCGTCGTCGCCCGCGTCATCGGATCCACGGCGGAACACAACGCGACGGCGGCGATCCCCAAAACAATGCACAACTTTTTCATTCGCAAACTCCTTTGGTCTTAACCGGTCATAATATAGCGCCACAATCCTTTCCTGCCAATTTTTGCTTGCAAAAAACACAAGAAATGCTATGTTAAAAAAAATAGATTTTTTGATATTTTTTGGTAAAACCATGAAAAAACATCCCGTTCTCTGCAAACCGATCCCCGGCAAGATGACCGAGCAGGAAAAGGCGGAATCAGGCTTGCTCTACAACCCCAACCGCACGACTGAAATGGCGAGTTTCCGCTTTCAGATACAGGATTCGCTTTACGAATACAATCAGCTCAAACCGTCGCAGGTCAAAGAGCGGCGCGATTTCCTCGCCAGAATCTTCGGCAAGATCGGCAAAAAATGCAATATTCTGCCGCCCTTCAAATGCGACTACGGATTCCGCATCGAAGTCGGTGAAAACTTTTTCGCCAATTACAACTTCATCGTGCTCGACGGCAACTTCTGCCGCTTCGGGGACAACGTCTGGATCGCCCCCAACGTCTCGATTCTCGCCGCCGGACACCCGCTCGACGTGCAAGACCGCATCGACGGCTGGGAATACGCCTTCCCCGTCACGGTCGGCAACAACGTCTGGATCGGCGGCAGTGTGACCATCATCGGCGGCGTGACCATCGGCGACAACGCCGTCGTCGCCGCGGGAAGCGTCGTCATCCGCGACGTGCCCGCCGACACGCTCGTCGCCGGCAATCCGGCGCGCGTGATCCGCAAGCTCACCAAAAAAGAGCGCCGGAAATACGCCTGGGCGCCCCAGGATCAACCGGAAAAATGAAACCATTTGTACTGGCTATGTTAACGATTTTCAGTGCCGCGGCTTTTGCCCACAACGATCCCGACGATGCGGAACTCTTTCGCACGCCGGAAGTCCGCCCCGCGACGGCTTACTCCAAGTACGACGTCGAGAAATTGCAGTCGATCCTGCTGGAAGCGCTCCCCGCTCCCAACGGCGAAAAGACGTTTGTTTTCGCCTACTTCGCATTGCCCGACGGCGACGCGCCCAAAGGGGGATTTCCCGCCGTCGTGCTGCAACACGGCAACACCGACACCTGTTTCCCTATGATCGCCAAGAAATGGCGCGACCGCGGTTACGCCGTGATCAGCTACGACCACTACGGCAATCTGCCGGAAACGTCGGCGCACTTCATGAAACGCCCCGTCGTCGCCGAATCACTGCAGGCGAAACTCAATAAGAAATTCAATTCGGACGCCCCCAATCTGCTCCGCATCTGGGAAAGGAACATCTGGTGTTGCGCCAGTTCCGCCTGCACGTTTTTGCGCAGCCAAAAAGAGATCAACCCCGACCGGATCTTTCTCATCGGCGTTTCGCTCGGCGCCGCCAACGGACTCTTTACGGCGGCGCGGGATCCCCGCTTCGCCGGGTACGTCTGTTGCTACGGATGCGGATTTTTCGACCACTCCACGGTGATCGGACTTTACGGCAAAGACGGCGGCTACGTCAACGACCCGCAAACCGTGGTCGGCAAAATCAAAATGCCGGTTTTGTGGATTGTCGGCGTCAACGACTTCGCCTTCAGCCAGATCAACTGGCAGATGTCGGTCGATCACACGTTATCGACCGATAATCAGGCGTGCATTCCCGGCTTGACGCACGGCGGCTGGGCGGCGAACTACCCGCTCGCCTGCCGCTGGATCGACCACCTCTGCGGCCGCGACAGTGCGTTGCCGAAACTGGGCAGAAACATCCTGCGGCAAAATCGCGCCTTTGCGCCGATCTTAAATCCGGGCGACGGCATCACCAGGGCACAGTTGTGTTACACGCTCGAAAGCCGGATCAACCATGAAACGGTTTGGAAAACCTTGCCCGCCACGGTGGAAAATTCTCAAGTTTCCGCAGAATTGCCCGCCGGGACAACCGCTTATTTTTTCACCGCGACCGACCGCGACTACCCCGACATCGACATGCCGGTTTCCTCGCCCTTCACCCAAGTGAAGTAATCAAAAGCCGACCTCGAACTCCGCGATCACCGGGCGGTGATCGGAGGATTCGCCGTCGTCGATTACCTGCGCCGCAACGAGACGGATCTTTTGCGGATCGGAAACCGCAATGTAGTCGATGCGGCGATCAGGTTTGTCGGCGGGAAAGGTCAACGGCGTTTCACCGGTCATGAACCACCGGCTCCTGAGCAACTGGATCGCAGGAGATTCCGGCGTGGAATTCAAATCGCCGGTCAGGATCGCGGGCAAAAAGCCCTCCTTTTCCGCCGTATTCAAAATGGCTTCGAGCTGCGTTTTCTGCAATTGCCCCGTCGGGTCTTCGTAACTCATATGCGTCGTGATGAAATAGATTTTTTTGCCGTCCAACTCAACTTCGACAAACAACGCCTTGCGCGGCTCCAGATTTCCCTGCATGGGAAGCCATAATTCCTTGACGACGCGCGCCGGCAACCGCGACACGATCCCGATGCCGTAAACGAAATTTTTCCGCTGCAACGTCTGGGCAAAGAAACTCTCGCCGCCGCAAACCCTGCCCATTTCGGCAAAATAATCGGCGGGATCGGTGTCATAGCGGCGCACTTCCTGAAATCCGATGAGATCGGCATTCAGTTTTTTCGCCGCCTCAATCGTCGTCTGCGGCGACGTGACCGATTTTATCGTCTTGAAAGATTGAATGTTGTACGACGCAACTCTGATCTTGACAGATTGACTTCCCGCAGAAACAACGGCGGCAAAAAACAATGCCGCCAACATGACCTTCCATTTCATAACCCACCTCACTGAATCATACTATACTATGCTGCAATAAAAAAAGCAAGAGAATTTACACAGCCTGAAAAGGAGAGATGAGAGATGAGAGATGAGAGATGAGAGATGAAATGATGACCACGCATTTCTGCTGCACAAAACCAACGGCATAATTTACCCTGTCACACGGTTCAGGCAGTCGGGCGCACGGAGCCGCGGGGCGGAGTGGAAGCCCGCGTGAGACACACCTATTTTGGGCAGTAACAATCATCGAGCGCCGCGAGATCAGATAAGGACAAAAAAAGGGCTGTTGCTTGCCGGTTAAGGTTTTGCAACGGCCCCTTGATATTGCGTTGATATCTGGTTACAGACCGAGAAAAGTTGTCTGTGATTGTTTTGCGAGGTCGAATGTTTCTTCCCAGACGGCGAGGCCGGTTGAAAGGTCGGTAACGACGACGTGGAAATAGAAAGCGTTTTCCGAGAGGCGTCCTTCGGTTGCGCTTTGGCTGACGATTTCGCCGGAAAGACTCATATCAGGAGCGAGTACGGTGCCGCGTTTCTGGACGGTTTGCTGATTAAAGATATCGTCGTTTTCCAGGTCGCGCACTTGGCGGGTGGCGTTATCTTCGGCGCCGTTGGCGCCGACGGCGGTGGTAACGACGGCCTTGCCGGAAGCGAGCATAGCCTGGCGCATTTTGCTGGTCAAAATCTGAGTGCGGATGGCGGTATTCGTATTATTTTTAACTTCGCTGATCATCACGATGGATTTGCGACCGTCGCTACGGGCGAGCACGCCGGAAGCGAGCAATGACTCGACGGCTTTCGCGGAAACATCCTGCCAATCGCGGGCGTTGACGTCGTTCAGCGTGGTGATGCCCTGACTGCCGACGTCGACGCGGCTTGTGGTCGTGCTGCAGCCGAAGCCGAAAAGCGAAAGGGCGGCGACGGCACTGAAGAGGAATTTTTTTGCTTTCATGATTGATTTGATCCTTATATTCAAAATTTTCGATGTTTACCGGGGGCGGTGATCTTCGACGACGCTCAGCTGGAAATCGCGGCACCGGCTGTCGGGGGCGACGCCGCGCAGATACTTCGTTTCGCCGGGCACAAAAATGATCGACTGCCATTCGCTTGAAGCGTTGGCGACACGCATGCCGTTGGCGTCGAACCATTCGAAGCGATAGAGCACATGATAGGGATTGTCCCGGCGGAACCAGCTCCAGATTTCCGGTCCGACGCCGTAGCGTTCGCTGCGCAGTTCCGCCTGTACGATCATATTGCCGGCGGCGCCCTGTTCGGCGCGCAGCGAGAGCAAATTCAAACGGTCGCGGCAAAAGGAGTCGGAAACGAAACGCTTGTCACCGACAAGGTGATCTTCCGGCGACAACGGTTCTTCGTTCGCAAAGGTGTTGACGGTATCCTGACATCCGGTCAGTGCGAGGAACGCCATCGTGGCGAAGATCCACTTCAGTTTTCTTTTTTTCATCGGATTTCCTCCTTGTTTGAAGCTAAAAAACGGGTCGCGTCGCCTGTTTGGCGAAGTCGATGTTCTTTTCCCACACGGCGATGCCGGTCACGAGATCGGTCAGCGTCAGATGAAACATATAATAACTTTCCTCGACGCGGCCGGAAACGGCGCTCTGCTGGACGATCATCCCCGCCAAGCTGAAATTGGGGGCGACGACGGTGCCGCGTTTGGGGACGGTTTTCTGGTCGAAAAGGTCGTCGAGTTCCTTGTCGCGGATCCGGCGTACCGAGAGATCGACGTTGCCGCCGAAACCGACCGCCGACGTGACGAGCGCCTGATGCGAAGTGAGGATCGCCTGACGCAACTTGTCGGTAAGGATCGAGGATTCCAAGTGAAGCAAGGTATAATTGCGCAGTCGCCCGATCATCACGATCGACGGCATACCGTCGGCGCGTTTGAGGGCACCGGATTCGATCAGACTTGTCGCCGCCTGACTGGCGACCTCGTTCCACTCCGCCGGATCGACTGCCGAAACCGTCACCAGCGCTTCGGGGCCGGAAGGGTCGATGCGGTGACTTGCCGTGCCGCATCCGGCAAAAAGCAGTGCGCCAAGGAGCGCAAAAAAGCATATTTTCAACGGACGTTTCATTCGTTGCTTTCCCAATTTTTCACGAGCAACTGCCCGGTCGGAAGTTCGCGGATATAGACGATCGCCCGGTTGGTGTCGGGCGAAAACTGCAAGGTGAGCTTTTCCTGACAGGCGGAAGTCCTGGGCGGCGTGATCTGCAGAACGCGCTTTCCCGGTTCGGGCGGCAGGGGCAGATGCATCGCGTAGTAATGCCGCGGCAGCGTGATCCAGCGCCGCCATTCGGCGTTGTTGACGTAAGCGCGGCTCGTCGCGGCGACGGCGACGCCGGCGGAAGCCATCGCGGTAAGCTGAATGGTCGTTTCGGGGATCGCGCTTGCCGCGGCGAGCGCGACGAGCGCGGCATCGTGCGAAACCGTCATCTGGATCGTCGATCGCTTGGCGTGGGCGAGCAATCGGGGAAAATCCTGTTGCCAATATTCATCGCGCATCACTTCCGAGAGATCGGCAAGTTTGGAAGCGGTGCGCCGCGGTTCGTTGCGCCACCCGGCGGAAAACGGGGAAGTCTTTTCGCTCGTATACTCGGGGTAACTCAACTGCCAGTCGGTCGGCACACAGCCATCGAGCTCATACGTTTTGGTGACCAAGCCCCAGCCGTCCGGCTTGCCCGACGCCCAAAAGATGCACACGACCTGATCGTCCGGCACCGGACGTTTGGCAGCGTGGGCAACTTCACGCGGAACGGGGTCGCCGAGCGCCCGGCACAACGCCGCGTAATCTTCCTGATAGAGCGTATTTTTGAGATCGAGCAACACCAGATACCGCATATCCACGACGGCATCCTGATATTCCCGGTCAAAGCAGTATCCGAGACAGGAAAGGTAAAAGGCGATCGGATTGCAAAAAAGCGGCAGTTGCGGACGGCGGCGCTGCTGATACTCGGTGTAGGCGTCGTTGACGTCGAGCTGATCAAAAATGCTTTTGGTCATCGAATCCTGAAAAATCTGCGCCATATACAAGGGATCGACCACCTTGCCGGAATTTTCCTTTTCATAGGCAAACACTTCCTGATCAACTTCCTGCAAAATGTAGCGGAATTGCTCGACGCGCAAGCGCCGGATCTCGACCAAGGCGTCCTCGAGAGAATTCTGCGAGAGATAGTAAAATCCCTTGAGCAGATGGAGCATCAGCCGGTCGGTGCGAGTGCCGGTGTAAACGGCGGGATTGGGCAGATGATAAAGGGAAACGCCCCAGCCGTCAAAGAGATAGATCGTCTTTTCCGCGCGGTTCAGCGCCGCGATCGCCTCGGGATAACGCCCGGCGTCGAGGTTGACGCTGCCCGCTTCCAAATGCCAAATGAGAGCCCGTTCGTCGTCCTGACCGGCGAGATCTTCGCTGATCTTGGTCGCCAGGATCGCCGCCTTTTCCACTTCGCCGCTGTAATAAAGCTGCGCCAGCTTTTCCTGATCTTCCTGGGTGTAGGTCGTGCTGCACCCGGCGATCAAGACGACCAGCGAGATGATGGAAACAATTTTCCGGCTCCAACGCATGCAGTTTTTCCTATTGCGCCGCCGGGTAGTTGGGTACGCTCCCCGATGGATCGTTGAGGAAATTCCCCTCGGCGACCGGATCGGCGATCTGATCGGGGCGGCAAACGGCGCCGACCTTGATCTCGCCGGCGGCCGGCGCCGTCAGTTGTGCGATCGCCATCAAATCGAGGATCTCGGAAACCTTGCAATGCGCGATCTCCTGCCCCAGCGTCTGTCCGAGCGCCCTGCCCGTTTTGGGGTGCGCGACCGCCTTGCCGCCGCCATCGCAGACGCGATAAGTCTCGCCGACGAAAACGCCGGAACTGCGCGAAAGATAAAGCGTGTTGCCGTCGACGGCGGCGACGACGAGCGGATCCAAGGTGTCGAGGATCTTTTTGATCGTCCAGCGCGCCGCGTATTCGCAGAATGCGTCGTTGTAATCGTGGGGCGCCCAGTCGCGGCGGATGTCGGCGGGGATGTCGGTGTTGCGCAGTTGCAAATGGCCATTGCCCTGGGCGATGATCCTGCCGGTCTTGACTTCGACGATGCGGTATTCCACCCGCGCGGACATCATATAGCGCGCGGTGGTGACGCCGGCAATCGCGGTCTGCGTGGAAATTTCCCGGATCGAATAATCGGGGATCGAGGTGACGACGAGGTAGTCCGCGGCGCGCAATTCGGAAATCTTGTGCAGATCGTTGGGATCGATCGTCGAACTAGTCAACAATTGATTTTCGAGGGCGACGCCGCCAAGATCGTTGCGGGTCACGATCTCAAAAAGCGCGGACTGCTGAAGTTTCGTCGCCAATTTCGTACCGAATCCCTCGACGATGCGCTCCGACGAACCGTTGCCCTGCGTCGGCAAAATCGCGACGCGCTTGACGCTTTCGGCGGGGTTTTCCAAAAGGCCCATACGGTCGAGCGCGGCGTCGATGCGCGCATAAACGTGCGGCAGATCGGCGGCGGAAAAAGTTGCCGTCATACCGGGACGCACCGCCCCCGTCGCGCGGTCGATGACCCGCATCGAAACGACGTAGTTCGCACCGCTTTTCGTCACGGAGTAAACCAAAAGCAGATCGACCGACTGTTGCGCCAACTGGTTTTGCACTCCGGAGTCAAGAACCATACCGGACTGGTTGAAGGCGTCCTCTTTCAACATCTCGTTGAGCGCGGCGCGTGAAAAAAGCTGAAACCTGGCGTTCAGTTTGCTTTCGATGTAGTCGCTGATGGCGGAAACTTCGGTGGCGGGCACGGCGTTGTGCACTTTGGGTTCCGCGACGGCGATCTTTTCGGGAGCGGCATCCTTGAGTGCGGCCGACGCCGAAAACGCGATGCCGAGCGCAACCAAAATTCCGACGAATGAAAACGAACGCATCATTTACTTGCCCTCCTGCTCAATATTGCGGTCGATCGCCTGCGCCGCCTGGGCGACGGCGCTTTTCATCAAAGCGGTGAAGCGATCGGAATCGATTTCCTGATGATAAGCCGTCGTCAACACCCGGTCGTGCCCGGTGAAAACGCCGGAAAAGACAACTTCTTTCGTCTTGACGTCGACCATTTTGACCAAAACGTCCAACTCAAAGATCGTCGCATCAGTCTGCGCGCCGTAACCGTTGAAACGCGTTTCCTTAGTTCGCAGATCCGCAACGATGCCATACAAAATATGGGTAGCGCCCGTCGAGTCGAACATCTTGGCGACAAAAAGCTCGCCCTGCTGGATCTTTTTCATTTCCTCATAAGCGCGCACAACGGATTGATCGTCGATCACTTCGACGGTGTCGTAACGGCGCAGTTCGGCGGCCATGTAGTCGGCGCCGATGACCGCCGGCCGCATGGGGGAATGGAGCAATTTGTCGTAAAGGCTCAACTGAAGCGCGAGATTGCGGTCGTTTTCCTTGTTGAGCCGCTCGCGCAAATTGGCGCGATAAGCGCGTTCATCCTCGGCGTCGATCCGGCGGATCTCGCCGAGCATGATGTCGTCCATCGTGTTGCGGTCTTCCTCGGTCAAGGTATCCATCGGCTGGTGGTTGTGCTCCAACCGATCGGTGAAACGGCTGAAGTGCTGCCCCTGAATGTCGATCGTGGAAAAAGGAAAGACGGCGATGCGGGGCTTGCCGGAAACGGTAATTTTTTGAGTGGCGGGAGCAGATTCCGCGCCGGCAACGAGGACGCCGCCGAGCGCGAAACAGAGGAACGTTGCGATCTTGGCTATTTTCATAATCATTTCCTTTCATGGATGATGACTTCGTGGGAGTAAACCGTCGTTTCGTCGACGGCGATCTTTTCGCGTTTCCGGTCGCGATAGTAACGCCCGCAAACCGTGCGACCGTTTTCCAACATGATGTCGACCCGATAGCTGCCGTCGGGTAATTGTTCGCGGAAAACGACGGAAGCGGGTTTGTCGTGATAACCGACCCGGCGCAATCCGGAACGGGCGAGCCGGCATAAATGTTTCTGATCCCCCGCCGGAGCGCTGACGGTCGGGGAAACGCCCTGTTCGGTGGTTTGGGTAACGGACTTTGGCTTTTTTCGGTTGCACCCCAAAGAAGTCCATACTCCGACAGCGATCAAAAGCGCCAGAATGCCGATGGCGGCGACACGTTTCGTCGTAAAGAAATTTTTCATGTTCAAACCCTTATTGGAGCTAAACCGCAGTAAATATAGTGCAGTGCAAAGAGAAATGCAAGTCATATTTCAAAATAATTTTGTAATAAAAATAATTTTTTCATAAAAAATGGTGTAAGATCACTTGAAAAGATGGAAAATACGGGTTATCTTATAAGCACGATCTGGGGCAATAGCTCAGTTGGCTAGAGCATCACACTGGCAGTGTGAGGGTCGAGAGTTCGAGTCTCTTTTGCTCCACCA
>DCFZ01000020.1 GCA_002314455.1 Lentisphaeria bacterium UBA1791
CACATCACCGGCGATTCGAGTAACGGCGACGACAGCGACGGCGGCCGTCGCGTCACGGATACGCGTACGCTTGTTTTCGACGGCTTCAGCGGCAATCTCGGCACGGCGATCAAGAAAGTGACGGGCTTCGACGCGGTTTCGCTCGACAGCAGTACGGTGACCCTCGCGGGCTACGGTATGCTTAAGAGCGTGAGCGATTGGTCGATCACCGACAGTACGCTCGATTGGAGCAAGGGCGCGAACGACTTCAGCAACGACAAGTTGACCTTGGTCTCGACGGAGGAGATCGGCACGGATGGCTGGACGGTCTTCCAGCTCAGCGACGGCTTAACGACGGGATGGGATAAGATGACGCTTGATGATTCCGGCACCGCCAAAGTGAGTTTGTCGATCAACGGAAATGTCTACACAGCGATCTACAACGACACGCTCGGCTATTACGCAACGGGAACGACGGCGTCGGACTACAAGTTCTACAAAGACGACAACGCGCTCAAGGTCGCGAAGTTGGCGTAATGGCAAGAAGGAGAAATGAAAATGGATCACTTCGATTACGTCAAGCCGGTTGTGCTGGAATTTTCCGCGATCGACGCGAAAGGCGGCAGTTGTTACGTCGATTGCACCCAGGATCAAATTTGTGCGACGCCCGCTGACAAACTCTGATCGGCATTGCACCCTCTCATCCCCGGTATTGAAAGATGCCGGGGATTTTTTTATCGCCGCGCTACTTTACTTGACAAACTTTGCGGTGCGCGGTATATTACGATGATCATAACAAAAAACGGGAAGTTTGATTATGCGCCGTATTGCGATCGCCTTGATTTCAGTTTTGCCGTTGGGCATTTTTGCCGCCGACCTCGCGGAAAAACTCAACGACAGCTTGTTTCTGACCACGCCGGATGCCATTGAGAGCCAATATGCCGGGTGGGTTCCCGGGAATTCCGAAAAAAGCGTCTGGTGCGCGGGCAAAGAGGACACGCCGACGCTGGGGGAACTTCCGCTTGCCGAAGCGCGTCTCGTGATGGGTGCGGGCAAGCCGGAAAAACTTGTGCTGGTTGCTTACCGCTATGCGTCGGCGACGGAAAAGCTCACGCCCGCCGCCGGCAATGAACTGGTTCAAAAACTGCAAAGCGCTTTTGCCAAAGCTTTCCCGACGGAAGTTGCACGTTTTTCCGATCGCGTGGAATATATCACACTCAAAGGTTCGTTGCAGCGTGGCACCTGGGGAGAGGTGATGCTCTGCTTGGCCTCGTTGCCGCGCGGCCCCGTCATTATCCTCGCCGGCGTCTACCCCGTCGGCGGTGCGCCGCGCCGTCTGGTCGATTTTTTCACCGAGGCGGCGAGCTTCCGCCACCGCGCGATCTGGGATGCCGACCGCGAAGCTTTGCTCTTTCCCGTGCCCGCCGGTGCGCCGGGGCTTGCCAATTGCGGATTCGCTTCGGCGACGGCGAGACTCGCCGCCTATTACGGCGTCATCCTGACGCCGCAACAAGTTCAGGAAGCGATCGGCGGCAAGGAAAAGCCGCCGAAAGCCGCGCCCGCCCCTGCGCCCGCGCCCGCGGACGGTAAGAAAAAGAAGAAGAAATCTTCCGCCCCCAAAGTCGATCCGGTCGCCGGAAAAGACGGTACGGAACTTGCCGTCACGTTTCGTTCGATCCGCAAGATCGAGGGCAAGCTCGGCATCACTTGCCGCGAAGTTCTCGACGGCGACAGCTTTTTGACCCGCAATCAGTGCAACAAGTTGAAAACCGTTTACAACCGCGTTGCCGGCGAATTCAACCATAAGGATCGCAAAGCGGGCAAGAAAACGCTCGATTTCGACGACAATCCGCCGGAAAAGATTCCCGCGCTCGATCCCGAGGTGCTGACCAAGGCGCGCGCCGCCAACAAGAGCGGCTCGAACCGCTTCCGTGCCGAAGTCGAGCGGATGCTTGAGCGCGGCGATCTGCCGCTCTGGTGTGCAATGGGGTTCAAAGCTGATCCCAAAACGGGCAAGCTCGCCGCCGGTGCGCCCGCGCCGTCGTGGCGCATCATCTGCGGCATCAACGCCAAAGAGGGCAAGCTCTACTATGTCGATTGCTATACCGCGCTGGAGCCGACCGAAATCAGCTTTGAGGATGCCTGGGCGATCACGCTGAAATTGTACCAACTCGGCGAGCGCAGATAAAGACGGCCGCCGGTACTTGACCTATCATCGGGGGAACGCACACCCCCTGAAAAAAATTAATTTTTTTCTTGTAATTTGCGATTTTGTGTGCTATTGTATATGCAAGTCTGAAAAAACAACCGTTCTTTCAGACGGTGTAAGTGTATCATAATGACCAATTTGTAATATAAGATTTTAGCCAAAGAAAAACGATCCAAAAAAGGAGAAAGATTATGGCGGATGTCTATTACTCGGCAGCGTGGATGAACAAGGTTGACGGCGACGTCGTCACCTACAATGGCAACGAGTACACGATCGGCGTGGACGCCTTCGGCGACTACACTGTAGCCCAAGAGGCGGGCGATGTGGTGCTATGCGACGTCTACCTCGACACGACGTGGATCGCAGGGCAGTATGAACCGGGCGACACCGTAACTGCGACGCTTCCCTCTGGAGACGAAATCGACATCGAGCTGGCAAATGGCGCCAGCGTGCAGCCGGGGCAGGGTGTCCTGCTCGCCAGCGACAGCGCGGCCAACGTTTCCACCGGCGTCAGCGACGCCGCGACGGCGGCGCGCAAAGCCAATTCGGCGATCTACCTCAACAGCGGAACTTTTCTGCACAACGGCACCAATGCCAGCAGCGCCATCTATACCTATGGCTGCAAGGCGGTCGTTTCCAACAGTTACGTTTCGCGTCTGACCAACGGCGGCAAAGCGCTCGCCGCGGCGCCGGAAACCTACATCATTGCGGGCGGTCAGGTCGCTTTGCTTCGCGTCGGCAACGGCAATGCCGACAAAGTCTATGCCTATATTGGTAAAGATGGTTATGCCGGCACGATCAACGCCGCCTATGGCGACGGTTCGACGTTCAATATCGTCGAAGTCGAGATCGACGGCGGCACTTTCGGCAGTTTCCAGGGCACCGGTGCAAGGATCACCGGCGAAATGAATGTCACCGCTTCCAATGGCGTCAATGGCGGCGAAGTCTGGGTCAGCGCCTTTGCCGGTCCCGGCCTCAGCAACGATCTTGTCTGCGACGTCAATTTCACGGTGAGCGACAGCACGTTGAGCAAGGTGGGGATCGCCGGGCGTTCCGTCGGCACCAGCGAGTGGTATAAAGTCTGCAATACCAAAATCGGTGATTTTACGCTCGACCTCACCAACGCCACCGTTGCGACGGTCTACTCCGGAACCAACCTCGCTTTCTGGTGCTTTGAAAACTACAACGTCGTCCTCGACGGTTCGACGATCACGACGCTGAAACCGAAGTCGGGCGGCTACGCCTCGCTCGCTTACGCGGGCGGCACGGCGACGGTTCAGGGCGGTACCTTTGTGACGAACCTCAATCCGACTTACGGCGATGAAAACGTCGAGACCGTCTGGACGGACGGTGATTTCCGCTATCTGATGATTGACGGGGCTACGAAAACGACCAACGCCGACGGCACCATCACGATCGTAAACGCCGTCTACTACAACGGCGCGGCGGCTTCCGGCAGTCAGTGGATCAAGGGCGGCACGGCGACGCTTCAGGGCGGCACCCAGCATCTTTTCTCGCTCACGGTCGAGGGCAACAGTTCTTCCTACGTCAAGACGATGGAAGGCATTCAGTCGATTACGATCGACGCGACGGCGGATCTCGCCTTGGCAAGCAACGTCGGTGCCGACGTGGCGATCATCGTCGATGTGACCGATTTCGTCCTTTCCGGCGCAAGCGAGACCTTCCTGACGACGACGGGCACGATCAGCACGACGAATTTCACCGTGCTTGAAAACGGCGCGGTTTCCGAAAAATACGCGATCAAGAAAGACGGCAAAACGCTCCAGATCGTGGCGCGTCCGGTCGTCTACACGGCGGCGTGGGCGGATCTTGACGACGGCTCGGTCGTCGTCATTTCGGGCAATACCGCGACGATTGGCGTCGACGCTTTCGGCAACTACAGTGATGCGAGCGAGGCGGCGACCCAGCTCAGCCGTCCGCTTGCCAACTACGACGTCTACTACACCAGCGACTGGGCTGGCAAAGCGACGGGCGATACGGTTTCCGTCGTCCTCGACGGCAATACCGTCAGTATGAAAATCGGCGAGCAGGCGTTTACGACGCTTGCGGCGGCGCAAGGTGCTTCCAATCCCGCGGCGGCGGTCGTCATCGAGGGCGGCAGTTACTCGGGCGGCTCCGATAAAAATTATTTCACCTTGAATGGCTGCCGCACGATTTTGCAGGGCGGCACCTACAGCGGCACTCTCTTCAGCGGTAAGACCGGCGGCAGTTGCAACTCGATCGACGTCACGGCAAATACGGCGACGATCGGCAGCTTGGACGCGAACCGCTATGTTGCCTGCAACGGCACGATCAATTATCATGTGGTCGACAGCGTCGTCGGCAGCATCCGCACCAGTTCCTACAGCGAGGACAACGCGACGACGACGATCCTGATCGAAAACAGCCGCGTCGGCGCTCTGTCGGCGGGTTTTGCCGGCAACAAAGGCGTTACCACCGTCACGGCGGTCAGTTCGACCTTTACGGGCCCCGTCGGCGGCGGCGGATTGAATAACTCCTCCAACAACGCCGGCGACTTCAATTTCAACTTCACCGACGTCACGATGACGGGCAAGGGCTTTACCGCCGCGGTCGGCAACGACGGCAGTAACTGGAAATCCAGCCGCGTCACGGGCGCCATCACGGTCACCGTCGACGGCACGGCGTCGAATTTCAGCGTCTTTGACGTCAGAAAGTATGTTGCAAGTTCGATCTCTGTGACGATCGACGCCGATGCGCTTTTGACGGCGACGACCTTTAACGCCGACGCGAGTCAGACGATCACGATCGACGTGACGGACTTCCGGTTCGACGAAAGCGAGATTTCGCACACCGTCATCAGCGCCAAAAACGGCGGTTTGACCAATTACAACTTTGTCACGACGGGTACCCCGCTCGACGATTACAATTTGACGGTCACCGACAAAGCGTTGATCCTTACCAAAAAGAACTGCTACTTCAGCGAAGCGTGGCAAGGTCTTGAAAACGGCACCATCGTCCAGACGCCCAGCGGCACGGCGACGATCGGCACCGATGCTTTCTTCCTCTACGCTGACGCCAAAGCGGCGGCGGACGCCAAAGGCTGGTTCCTCCAGACCCCCGATCGCTTCTACAACGCAGAGTGGAAAGGTATGGAAGCGGGTACTGAAGTGACGGTGGTCAACGCCTCCGGCACCTTCTCGACGACGATCGGCGACGCCGCGCTCCCCGCCTACAATACGCTCAACAGTGCGATGACGGCGGCAAAGTCGGCGAATACGACGCTCGCCATCGTCGGCGGCTCGATCGCGTTGAGCGGACGCAATGGCTGGAATAATGTCCTCAACACCATCGTCACCAACACCCGCATCACGGGCAACGCCAACGGCGCAATCGTCACAATGGTCGACGGCGGCAAGAGCGATGCGAATTACGAAGCGGCCTTCACCGTCGGCGAAGGCAGTTTCCTCTCTTCGCTTGCCGCACTCGGCAACGACGCGGGATGCACGGTCAAGGGCTTCACCTACAATGTGGTGGACGGCGGCAAGGTCGGCACGGTCTATATGGTCGGCTACACCGGCGTCTACACCGGTGATCTCACCGTCAATCTCGATGGCGGTACGATCGGCGATGCCTATACATCGGTGTCGGGCGGCACGATCGTCGGCGACGTCAATTTCAACTTGAGCAACGGTGCGAAAATCGGTCAGCTCTGGCTGGCGCCGAATTCTTCCTCGTCAGCGAAACTCGCGGCGGGAAGCTCGATCAACGTCACGCTCGACGGCTCGCATATGCTGATTCGCGACTTCGACAAGAGTCACACGCTTGTCAAGGAAGCGGGCTCCTCGATCAACATCGCCGTCAAAGGTTCGACGAGCACGATCAACTTCGCCGCCAGCAGCGTCGATACGCTGACGGTCGACGTCGGCGCGACGCTCGTGATCCAGGACAACTGGAACTACACCGGCACGATCACGATCGACGCCGGTGCGACGCTTGTAATCAGCGAAGATCACCTTGGAGCCTACAAGAGCTTTGTCAACAACGGCACGCTGCGCCTCACCAATGACGCTTTCCTCAACGTCACCGACGGCAACTTCGTCAAGATCGGCACGATCAACGGCACGGGCAGCGTCGTCATCAACGATTCCGATACCGTCAAGGTCTACACCTACGGCAACAACTACTACACCGCGACCCAGCAGAGCAAGGTCTATTTCGACAGCTCTTACGCCAGCAATGCGGCTTTCGACAAGGTCACCGTGAGCGGCAACAGCGCCTATGTCGGCGTCAACGCGTTTGCGAAGTTCGGCGACGAGCAGGGCAAACTCGCCGTCAACGGCGAAGCCTACGCGATCGGCGGCACGCTCGCCGGCGATTACAGCGGCAAACTCACGTTCGCCAACGCGGACGCCATGACCGTAACGGGCGCCATCACCAGTTCGACGCTCGCTTTCACCGGCACGACCGTCGCCTTTACGGCGCAGCAGAACTTCAGCGCAACCGATATTTACGTCACTTGCGAGATGCCTGCTTCCGGCTTGACGGTCACGATCGCGACCGGCGACCTCGGGCTTGCCAGCGACCAGACGCTCACCGTCAACGGCGAAGCGTGGAAAATCGGCGAGATCAAGGGCCTCTACGTTTTGCGTTACGCCGACAACGTGCTTTCGATCGCCGACAAGAGCGCGGCGAACATCACGGTCGAGAGTTCGCCCGCACAGGACACCTGGACCAATCAGAACGTCACCGTCACGGCGACGTTCAGCGCGACCCAGCAGAATCAGTACAGCTTTGACAATGCGAATTGGCAAGAGTACACCGCGCCGCTGTCGATTGACGGCAACAAGATGATCTACTTCAAAGCCAAAGACGCGGCGACGGGCACGCAGGATGTTCAGGCGAACTTCGAGGTGAAAAACATCGACAAGGTCGATCCGACGATCAGCGACATCACCCCGAGCACGACCAACTGGACGAATCAGGATGTGACGATCACGGCGAACTACACCGACGATTACTCCGGGCTCGCGGCGGCGATGTACAAGATCGGCGATGGCGAGTGGCAGGGCTATCAGGGTGTCATCACCGTGACGGAAAATGCGCTTGTCACTTTCCTGGCGACCGACAACGCCGGAAATGAGGCGACGGCAAGTTACCTCGTCAGCAACATCGACAAGGTCAAGCCGACGATCAGCGACATCACGCCGAGCGAAACCGGCTGGACCAAAAAGGACGTGACGATCACGGCGACCTACGCCGACGATTACTCCGGACTCGCCCAGCAGATCTACAAGATCGGCGATGGCGAGTGGCAGAGTTATCAGGGCGTCATCACCGTGACGGAAAATGCGCTCGTCACCTTGATGGCGACCGACAACGCCGGAAATTCGACGACGGAAACTTATCTCGTCAGCAACATCGACAAAGTCAAGCCGACGATCACGGTCAACGCGACGCCCTCCACCTGGACGAATCAGGATGTCACGATTTCGGTCGACTACGTCGATGATTTGTCCGGCCTCGCAACGGCGATGTACAAGATCGGCGATGGCGCGTGGAAAAACTATCAGGGCGCTTTCACCGTCTCCAAAAACGCGGTGCTCTACTTCAAGGCGACCGACAAGGTCGGCAACGAAGCGACGGAAGAGTTCAACGTCAATTACATCGACAAGATCGCTCCGACGATCAGCGACATCACGCCGAGCACGAAAAACTGGACGAATCAGGATGTCACGATCACGGCGACTTACGCCGACAAGGGCGTTTCCGGCCTCAAGGAAAGCCTCTACAAAATCGGCGGTGGCGCGTGGCAGAATTATCAGGGCGTCATCACCGTGACGGAAAATGCGCTTGTCACCCTGAAGGCGACCGACAACGCCGGAAATGAGGTGACAAAAGAGTACAACGTCACCAACATCGACAAGGTCGCTCCGACGATCGACATCACCCCGAGCACGACGGCTTGGACCAATCAGGACATCACGATCGCAGCGGCCTACGCCGACGAGGGCGGTTCGCTCCTCAAAGAGAGCCTCTACAAGATCGGCGACGGCAATTGGAAAGCCTACAAAGAGGTCATCACCATTTCCGAAAACGTGACGGTCTACTTCAAGGCGACCGACAACGCCGGAAACGTGACGTTAAAAGAGTACCCGGTCACCAACATCGACAAGGTGAATCCGACGATCAGCAACATCACGCCGAGCACGAAAAACTGGACGAATCAGGATGTGACGATCACGGCACTCTACGACGATAATTTGTCCGGGCTCGCGGCGGCGATGTACAAGATCGGCGAGGGCGAATGGCAGGGCTATCAGGGCGTCATCACCGTGACGGAAAATGCGCTCGTCACTTTCCTGGCGACCGACAACGCCGGAAATTCGACGACGGAAACTTATCTCGTCAACAACATCGACAAAGTCAAGCCGACGATCAGCAACATCACGCCGAGCACGACCAGCTGGACGAATCAGGATGTCACGATCACGGCGGACTACGCCGACGAGGGCGGTTCGCTCCTCAAAGAAAGCCTCTACAAGATCGGCGACGGTGCGTGGCAGCATTATCAGGGTGTCATCACCGTGACGGAAAATGCGCTCGTCACCCTGAAGGCGACCGACAATGCCGGCAACGTGACGACGGATTTCTACAACGTCACCAATATCGACAAGGTCAATCCGACGATCAGCAACATCACGCCGAGCACGACCAGCTGGACGAATCAGGATGTGACGATCTCGGCAATCTACGCCGATAATTTGTCCGGGCTCGCAGCGGCGATGTACAAGATCGGCGATGGCGAATGGCAGGGCTATCAGGGCGTCATCACCGTGACGGAAAATGCGCTCGTCACCCTGAAGGCGACCGACAATGCCGGCAACGTGACGACGGAGTTCTACAACGTCACCAACATCGACAAGGTCGATCCGACGATCACGATCACGCAGACCCCGGCGGAATGGACCAATCAGTCCGTCGTGGTTTCGGCGCTTTACACGGACAACCTTTCCGGCGTCGCGACGCAGGAGTACAGTTTCGACAACCAGAACTGGTTCACCTACACGACGCCGCACGTGGTCGACACCAACAACACGACCATCTACTACCGCGCGACCGACAACGCCGGAAATTCGATGACGACCAGTTTCACCGTCACCACCATCGACAGGATCGCTCCGCTGATCGCTCCGGGAAAAGTCACGGCCGCCAAAAACCGGCAGTCGGCGTGCGTCACCACGGAATTCGTCGATCCGGTGGATGAATGGGGTTACGCGTCGGGCATCAAGGACACGCTCTATCACATCGACGACGGCGATTGGCAGTACTACGACGCCGCCAAGGGCATTACCGTCTACGGCAACGGCACCATCTACTTCTGGACGCGCGACAACGCCGGCAACACCGCTACCGATTCGACCGTCGTCGACATCTTCTCGGGGCCGACCGTCTGCATCACCGTGACGCCCGCCAACGGCAAAAACGCCGACGAGTGGACCAACAGCTCGGTGACGGTCAGCGCCTCGTTCTACGCCAACACGCCGGGAACGACGATCGTCGCCAAGGAGTACAGCTTCGACGGCTTCCAATGGGTCGACTACGACAGCAGTCTCAACATCAACAGCTACTCGACGATCTACTTCCGCGTCAAGGATTCGGAGGGCAAGTCGCTCACGACCAGCCGCGAGATCCTCATCGACCATCTCGCGCCGACGATCAGCGTCAGCGAGATCGACGGTATGCTCGTCGCCAACTTTGCCGACGACCGTTCCGGCATCGCGACGCAGAAGTACAGTTACGATCAGCTCGAGTGGTTCGATTACACGCAAAGCCTCGCCGTGGTCCGCGGCATGACGGTCTACTTCAAGGCGACCGACTTCGCCGACAACGAGACCAACGTCAGCTTCACGACGACGCAGGGTGAATACTCCCGCTTTATTTCCGGCGTCGTCTGCGAGACGGGCACCGATGAACTTGTCGAAATGCCGAGCGAAGTCATCGCCAACGGCGGCAAGCTCGTGCTCGGCGACAATTCGACGTTCGTCACCACCCAGTTGGTCCTGAACAACGGCGGCGCAATCGACACCAACGCCGGCGTCTGCACGGCGGAAATCGTCAACGCCAATGGCGGCGTCAATACGATTTCCGGCATCGTCAACGGCGGAACTCTCTCGGTTGCACCGAATACGGTGCTGAATCTGGACATCGAGCTTTTCGAGTCCTGCATCCGCAACTGGAACGTTTTCCGCAACGACGGCGTCGTGAATGTCAACTGCGGCGACAATTTTGTCACCCAGCAGGACATTCAAGCGATCTCCGACAACGGCAGCCTCGGCAAAGTCAATTTCTACGGCGCGGTTTACGACGTTTCCAAGCTGCAGCTTGCCGGCGCCTTTGACGTGACGTTCAACGCGCTCTACGGCACGGCGAAAAACGACAAGCTCCTCTTCAAGAGCGGTGCGGACATCGACTTCGGCAGCAATTTGAGCTGGATCGACCTCGGTGCGGGCAACAATTCGCTCGAACTGCAAGCCGATGCGCAGGCGAACGTGCGTTCCAACATCGCCAACGTCACGACGGTCAAAGTCGCCGCCGCAAAGCGCGCCGCCACGGCGCTGGAACTTGCCGACGTCAACTTTGTCGGCAACGCCAAATGCACGACCGGCAACAATACGTCGCTCAAAGCCGACGACGTCAGAAGTGCGTCGACGCTTGCGCTCACGACGGGGAAAGCCAGTCAGACGACGCTCGGCAACGTCCTCCTCGGCGCCGGCAACGACAAAATCTCGATCGGCAACAATTCGACGCTGGTGACCAAATCCATCAGTCTCGGCGCCGGCAAGAACAACATCGTGATCGGCGCGGGAAGTCAGGTCATTGTCAAGGGCGACCTTGACAACGTCTGCAGTTTGACGCTCGGCAACTACGCCTCGATGCAAATCGACGGCAACTACAGCGGCACGGCGATCGCCGACACGCTGAAACTCGGCAATGGCGCAAGCTTCAGCGCCGGCAACCTCGTTTTCGGCGACGGCAACGACAAGGTGACGATCGGCAACAGCGCCACTTTTAACGCGCAGTCGCTCGATCTCGGCAACGGCAAGAACACGCTGTCGATCGGGACGGGAAGCAAGGCGTCGATCCTGGGCGCCGTCAACGGCGTTTCCACGCTGACGCTCGGCAAAGCCGCCGCGATGAACTTCAGCGGCAACTACGTCGGTACGGCCGCCGCCGATACGCTGAAACTCAGCAACAACGCGGTTTTCAACGGCGGCGCCCTCTTCTTCGGCGACGGCAACGACAAAGTGACGGTCGGCAACGACGCCACCTTTAACGCGCAGTCGATCGACTTCGGCAACGGCAAGAATACGCTCTCGCTCGGCAGTCGTTCGCACTCGAACATTTCCGGCAACGTCCTCAACGCCACGACGCTCTCGCTCGGCAGCAGCAGTTCCATGCTGATTTCGGGCGACATCTACAGCGTCGGCGCCAACAATTCTCTGAAACTTGGCAATGGCACGAGCTTCAACGTCAACAACCTCGTTTTCGGCGACGCGAACGATGTGATTACGCTCGGCAAAGGCAGCACTTTCGCCGCCGCGGCGATCCATCTCGGCGGCGGCAACGACAAGGTGACGCTGGCGAACGATCAGTTCACCGCCGAAACGCTCGATCTCGGCTGGGGCAACGACACGCTGGATTTCGGCAGCAACTCCTACGGCACGATCGGCAATCTCGACTTCGGCGACGGCAAGGACAAGCTGACGATCGGCAAGAACTGCGAACTCTGGCTCGACGGCAGTTACAGCGGCACGCTCGCCATCAAGGTCGGCGCGTCCAGCAAATTGCACCTCGCCGGCGCCTTGTACGACGCGGTCACTTCCGCTTGCGCCAAGGATATCGCATCCGGCAAGATCGAAGTCACCAAGTGGGACAAACTGGCATAAGTTCAATCACCATCCCAAGGGCTGTTGCAAAACCTTGACCGGAAAGCAACAGTCCTTTTTTTTGGTTCGGGAAGCTCATTTCATTTGCAAAACGCAAACGGAAATGCTTTATTAAGAAAAAAGAGGTTATATGATCGAACGGGAAGATTACGAAGAGCCGCGCTGTCTGCTCGCGATGGACGACGGCAAACATCCGGCGCCGGAAACGCCGCACGAAACGATCCCCCTCGCCGACGTGATCGCCGAGTGCGACCGGCTCTTTGGCGCGGAGGATATGGCGTCGCTCGGCGACCATCTGCGCTTCTGGCGCAAAAAGGCCCACGCTTGCGGCGACAGAAAAAGCGAATTAAGTCTGTTGAGCGAAATGATGGGCTATTACCGGATGACCGATGATCCGGAGCGCGGCATTCCCGTTGTCCGCGACGGGTTGACGTTGCTCGCCGAACTCCACCTGGGCAACACCGTTTCGAGCGGCACCATTTTGCTCAACGCCGCCACCGCGCTCAAAGCTTTCGGCAAGACGCAGGAGGCGCTGACCTACTACGCCGCGGCGTTCCGCTGTTACGGGCAGTCGCTCGATCCCGCCGACTGGCGCTTCGCCGGACTTTTCAACAACATGGCGGCGGCGTATCTCGACAACGGCGAAGTCCGTCACGCCGAAGTCTACTACGAAAAGGCGCTCGAGATCTTGAAGTTGTGCAACAATTTCACCGATCGCGCGGTAACGTACGTCAATCTGGCGCAACTTTACCACCGGTGCGATCCGGAAGATCCCCGCATCGAGCAGAATCTTGTTTCGGCGATGGCGTGTTTCGACGATCCGGCGGTCGTGCGCGACAGCTATTACGCGCACAGTTGCCGCAAGGTCGCTTCGGCTTTCGGCTATCTCGGTTTTTTTATGGATGAGGCGGAACTCAACCGCCGCGCGGATGCGATCTATGCGCGGAATTGACCTTGCCCGAGAATATTTTGAACACGCGGGCGCGCAGATGCTTCAGCGCGATTTTCCCGACGTATGGAGCCGCCTCGCCGCCGGCATGGCGGGGCACGGATCGGAGTGTTTCGGCTTCGACGACGCCGTTTCGCGCGATCACGACTACCAAGTGGGATTCACGATCTACCTTTCCCGCGACGACGAAATGAAGTACGGTTTCGCCTTGAGCCGCGCCTATTTGAAGTTGCTCGAAAACGTTCCGCCGCCGGATTTCAAAAGCAGGGAAAGCGCGCTCGGCGAGACGGAATACGGCGTGACGACGATCGAAAACTTTTTCCTCCGCCACCTCGGAACGCCGGGGGTTCCCCGCAACTGGCGGGAGTGGCTCTACACCCCCGACTACGCCTTTGCCGAAGCGCTCAACGGCGAAATCTTTTACGACGGCAGCGGCGAAATGAGCGAGATCCGTCGCGCGATCGCCGACGATATGCCGCGCGACGTCTGGCTGAAAAAACTTGCCGCAAAACTCGCCGCGGCGGCGCAGAGCGGTCAGTACAATTACGCACGCTGTCTGAAACACGGCGAAGCCGGCGCCGCCGCGCTCGCCCTGACCGATTTCGTCCGCGCGAGCGCCGACGCGGTATTTCTGCTCAATCACAAATTCGGTTGCTATTACAAGTGGCTCTTTCGCGCGATGCGCTTGTTGCCTATACTCGGCGAACTCGCCGATTCGCTGGAATTTCTGCTCACCGATTATACGGACAGCGCCGCCAAACGCGACGTCGTCGAACTTGTTTCAGGGAAAATCATCGCGGAAATCGAGCGTCAGAATCTCGCTTCGCCAAGCGGCGATTACCTCGAAAACTACGCCTTTGCGCTGCAACGCCAAATCGTCAACCGGGAAATCGCCGCGCTGCACGTGATGGAAGGCTGACTTTCCCTTTTACAGATGCTGGCCGCCGTCGACCGGCAAAATGGCGCCGGTGATCGACTTGCATTGCGCGAGAAAGAGCACCGCGCGGGCAAAATCTTGTACGTCGACCGGGCGGTGGAGCGGCACGCTCTGCAGAACCTTTTCCATCTTGGATTGCGGCAATTCGTTCGGCGGGAGCATCGGTCCCGGCGCGACGGCGTTGAAGCGCAGATTGCGCGCGCCGTATTTTTTGGCGAATTCAAGCGTCAAATCCCCGAGCGCGCGGCGGCTTTGCGTATAAGCGTCGCACGCTTCGTGCCAGATGGCGGCATCGAGGATATTGACGACGACGCCTTGGGTCAAATTTTGCACGGCAAAAAGCTCCATCAACCGCTTCGGGGCCTCGTAGTTGATCTGCCAAAAAAGTGCGTTTTCCGCATCGCTGTGTTGCGGGTGAAGTTTGAAAAAACTTGCGTTGTTGACGAGGCAATCAATTCTTCCCGCTTCGGCAAAAAGTTGATCGGCGGCATCGGGGCGGGAAAAATCCGCCGCGAGCATCCGGTGGCCTTTTCCGGGCAGCGTTTCAAGCAGCTGCGCCCCCTCGTCACGATGGGTGTGGACGTGGATCAGCACCCGCGCTCCGGCGGCGGCAAACACTGCGGCAATCGCGGCGCCGCCCCGGCGGGAGCCCCCCGTTATCAGCACGCTCTTTTTTTGAAAATCCATAAAAAAATCACCTTTTACAACTTGTATTATCGCCATTGATATACTATATTTCCTGCAAGCATTTTAATCAAGGGAGATGTGGTTATGAAAAAGCTGATACATTGCCGTTTTACGCTCGTTGAATTGTTGATCGTCATCGCGATTATCGGTGTCCTTGCCGCCCTCGGATTCGGCATCTACAGCGTCGCCCAGAACAAATCGCGCATTTCGGCGACCCGATCGCTCGTCGAAAACGTCGCCAACGCCTTTGAATCGGCAAAGAGCGAAGTCGGTTTCGCGCCGCAGGAAAAAGCGTGGGCGGAACTTCACTTCGCCGAGGTCACGATCGGCAGCGAAACCTACTTCACGCTCTCGTGCAGCGGCAAGAAATATGAAAAATTCCAGCAGGCTTTCGCCAAGTACATCGATGCGGAAATGATCCGCAAATATCTCGACGGCAACAAGCTGATCGACGCCTGGGGCAATCCGATCTACTACTGCTACCCCGGCATCGCCAATCAGGCGCAGTGCTGTGTGATCTCCGCCGGTCCGGACGAGGGATTCGGCAAGAGCAAAAAAGAACAGGTCACCGAGGTGAACGCCGTCACGGAGTTCAAAACCGGCAGCGAATGGGTCTGCGACGACATCGGCAATTTCTGATCTTAAACCTCTAAAAAAAAGGATATGTAATATGATTCTCGGAACAGCTTTGACGGAAAAATCGACGAAAGTACTCTTTTGCGGTGCCGGAGAACTCGGCAAGGAAGTGGTGATCGCGATGATGCGCCTCGGCGTGGAAGTCGTCGCCGTCGACCGCTACCCCAATGCGCCCGGCATGCAGGTCGCGCACCGCAGTTACTGCATCAATATGCTCGACGGCGCGAAATTGCGCGAAGTGATCGAAAAGGAAAAGCCGGATTTCATCGTCCCCGAAGTCGAGGCGATCGCAACGCCGACCCTCGTCGAACTTGAAAAGGAAGGCTATCACGTCATCCCGACTGCCAACGCGGCTTTTCTGACGATGAACCGCGAGGGGATCCGCCGCTTGGCGGCAGAGGAATTGAAGCTCCCGACCAGCCGCTACGTTTTCGCCGCGACCCGCGAGGAATTCGATGCGGCGATTAAAGAGATCGGTATTCCCTGCGTCGTCAAGCCGATCATGAGCAGTTCGGGGCACGGTCAGAGCACCATTAAGAGCGCTTCCGACATCGACGAAGCGTGGCGCAACGCCCAGGAAGGCGGCCGCGCCGGCGCCGGCAAGGTGATCGTCGAGGCGTTTGTCGATTTTGATTACGAGATCACGCAGTTGACCGTCCGCCACGCCGGCGGCACGAGTTTCTGCGAACCGATCGGTCATCATCAGGTCAATGGCGATTATCAGGAGTCGTGGCAACCGCAACCGATGACCGAAGCCGCCAAAGCGCGGGCGCGCGAAATCGCCGGCGCAATCACCGGCGCCCTCGGCGGCCGCGGCATTTTCGGCGTCGAACTTTTCATCAAGGGCGACGAAGTGATCTTCAGCGAAGTGAGTCCCCGTCCGCACGACACCGGCATGGTGACGATGATCTCGCAGGACCTTTCCGAATTTGACTTGCACGCCCGCGCGATCCTCGGATTGCCGATCCCCGAAATCGTTTTCCGCGGCCCCTCCGCCAGCAAGGCGATCGTCGTCGACGGCAACTCCAAGGCAGTCGCGTTCGACATCGCCGATGCGTTGACGATGCCGGAAACCGACATCCGTCTTTTCGGCAAAGGCGAGTTGAAAGGTCATCGCCGGCTCGGAGTTTGCCTCGCGCGCGGCAAAAACGTCGAGGAGGCAAAGGAAAAGGTCTTCGCGATGCGCGACAAAGTCAAAGTGACGCTCTGAATTCATTGCGCTCACTCGAGTGACTGCGGCGTCGCCCCTGCGGCGGCTCCGCGGTCTTTGTCGCCAAGCCGCCCCGAGACGCGATGTTCATCTGTTGTTTCCGGAATTTCAATAACACCGCGGCGACGATTTTACAAGTCCTTTTTTTAAGATTTTTGCAAAATAAAGTCGTCATTTTTTCGGTATCTTCATTTGAAATGTTGACAATGCGGCGATATTTTGTGTAGTGTTGTGCCCCAGGCAGGATTGGGGTGGTTGTTAATAAGTTGTTAATAAAGTGTAAATAACGTGATGGATCATCGCTTAAGTGCTTGATTTTCGAGGAGTTTCTGCAAGCGCCTCGCAGACATCGGGTGCCGATGGGCGATTTTTCAGGCGGAAACGGCGTATTTCACCTCAAAACGAGGGTGCGCCGCGGCGCTTTCTTTCGCGAAAAGAAGTTGTAAATCAGGGATTTCCCGCAGAGAAACAGCGACTTACGCGGAGGAATTAAGTTTGTTGTTAATAACTTAAGAAAATTTTGAATATTTCTCCTGTGAAAAACGGGAAAACAGCCGGTGCAAAACACCTGAATACAAGGATTTCGGCGCGCTGTTTTTGCGGTCGCGCTTCGGCGATTCCGGGGCGCACCGTTTCGGCAAAAAGGCAGGAGTTAAGATGCGCAGTCGGAGCCGCTTTTCAAGGCTTTGATTTGTTTCGCGCATCAAAAATTGCAGGATGCGCCGGAATGTTCCGGCGATGAAGAACCGGTAGGAAAAAGATGCAAATGTGTGACCAGCAGACCGAAAAAGTTTGGCGTATTGTCGCCGACCGATTGGTCCGTTTCAACGTGAACCTCTACGAAATGTGGTTCCAGAAAGTGACGCCGCTGCGCGTGGACGGCAAGACGTTCGTCATGGGCGTGCCCGACGATTTCTTCGCGGGGTTCGTGCGCGACAACTACAGCGACATCCTCGACGATCAGTTGCGCGGCATCGACGGCGTCGACTATCTCTGGAGCTTTGAGAGCGGTCACCCCGCGCCGCTGCATCCGATGATCCCCGTCGACATGGCGATGGTCTCAACGCCCGACGCCGACAAGCCGGCGGTTTCCATTCAGAATCGGCTCTGCTCCGAGCGGCGTCCGCATCTGCGCAGCAGCGAATTTACCTTTGACAATTTCATCGTCGGTGACGAAAACCGCCACGCCTTTACCGCCGCCAAGACCGCGTCGGAAGCGCCGGGGCTTTACAACCCGCTCTTCATCTACGGCAGCAACGGCATCGGCAAGACCCACTTGCTGCAGGCGGTCGCCCACGCGGTGCGCGAACGCAATCCGCAGGCGGTGATCCGCATCACGACCTGCGACGATCTGCTCAACGAATTTTACGATCTTTTGTGGCAGAAAAAAAGTCTTTCCGAATTCCGGGCGAGTGCGCGCGACGTCGACGTTCTGCTGATCGACGATGTGCACCGGCTCGCGAAAAAAGTGCAGATGCAGGAAGAATTTTTCAATCTTTTCAACACGCTGACCGATCAGGGCAAGCAGATTATTCTGACCAGCGACCGTCAGCCCTGCGAGATGAGCGACATCGACAAGCGGCTCACCACCCGCTTCGAGTCCGGCATGATCGCCGAGATCGCGATGCCGGAATACGAGGCGCGCTTGGCGATTCTCCGCTTGTGGCGCACCGAAGTCGTCACCGACTATCCGCTCGGCGACGAATTTCTCGATTTCCTCGCCGGTCACATCCGTTCGAGCGTGCGTCGTTTGAAAGGGTGCTTCCTGCGTTTGGCGACCTGGGCGTCGATCAACGGCGGCGACCGGCTGACGCTGGAGCGCGCCGAAGAGCTTTTGCGCGGCCAGATCGATCAGGAATACGCCGCCCGCGACATTTCGCTCGAAGCAATCCAAAAGGAAGTCGCCGCCTATTTCGATTTGACCATCGCCGATCTGCTGGGCAAAAACCGCAACGACCGCATCGCCAAGCCGCGCATGGTGGCGATGTTTCTCGCCCGCGAATTGACCAAGGTCTCTTCGACCGAGATCGGCAAAGCGTTTGCGCGCAACCACGCGACCGTGTTGCACGCCGAAAGCAAAATTCCCGAGCTATGCCGCAAAGATGAAATGCTGCGCCACGGCGTCGAGCACATCCGTCATCAGCTACAGAAAAACTGATCCGATTTCCTTGCCGACGCATCAAGGTGCCGCGTTTTTTTCATAAAAAAGCAAAAAAAACGCGTTTTTTTCGTTTTTCGCCCCGGTTTCCGGTAGACAAAACCGCACGGGCGGTGTACAGTAAATGGTGAACATCCTCATCCCCTATAGGGGATGGGAAAAAATCAGAAATCCAATTGTCAACGACAGGAATTTTTTATGCAGGAAAATCTTGAAAACAACGGAGTCGATCTCAGCGGGCTCCACTGTCTGCAGGCGCTTTTCGGGCAATTCCGTCACAACGTCAACTTCGCGGCGCTCGTCACCGAGGAAGTTCAGAATCGTTACGTGACGGACGCCGCGGGCGTGATCTGCGAGATGGCGGAAGCCCAGGATCTGCGCCCGGAAGTCGCGCAATCGCTCGACATCCTCAACAGCTTCGCCGGCCCGGCGATGATCAAACTCGCCAACGGCCACTGGATCATTTTGCTCAACTCTCTGCAATGGCAGAAAGCGGACAAAGTCGGCATTTTCGACGACCGGCTCAAGACGCAGGGCAACAGCGCGCTCGTACCCAAGCGCGAGATCGTCGAGCGCGCCGGCGACCGCGTCATCGTCTTCCGCAATCTGGCGCAGGTGGACGCGTCGCGCCACACCCGTATCTACTGCCTCGCCACCGTCGCGCGCCATCACGACACGGTCATCGACCTGCGCCGGGTGATGCACGACTACGCGATCGAAGAGGAGGAAGTGCGGGAAAATCTCTTTTTCCAGATCGCTTCCGACTATCAGTTCAAGGCAAAAAAGATCAAGCTGAACTGGGACAAAATGGTCAAGAGCGCATCGGTGCTCCCCGCGATCACGATCCGGCAGGACGGCAAGTACGCGATCCTCTGCGGCTTCCGCCGCACGCAGGACGAAACGATCGAAGCGGTGATCGTCGATCCGGAAAAGGAAAGTGCCGGCGGCGAGCATTTCATCTTTCTCTCGCAGGAAGCGTTCTTTGCCGAATACACGAACGAGATAATCCTGCTGAAAAAGCGCTACAAGCTCTCGGATGAAAATCAGCCGTTCTCGCTCTTGTGGTTCGTCCCCGAATTCATCAAACTCAAAGGCGTTTTCGGGCAGATCGCGCTGATGGTGGCGATGCTGACCATCCTTTCGCTGGTCGTGCCGCTCTTTTTCCAGATCGTCGTCGACAAGGTGCTGGTCAACGAATCCTACAACACGCTCAACGTCATCGGCGCCGTCGTGCTGACGGCGATCATTTTCAACGGCATTCTGGAATACGTGCGCAGTTATTTGTTGCTCTTTGCGACCAACAAGATCGACATCTCGACGGCGACGAAAACCTTTTTGCATCTGATGCGTCTGCCGCTGGATTTCTTTGAGCGGGTGCCGTCGGGCGTGTTGCTCAAGCACATGCAGCAGACCGAGCGGATCCGCGGATTTCTTTCCGGAAACTTGTTCTTCACCATCCTCGACCTTTTCTCGCTGGTGATCTTCATCCCGTTTCTGTTGCTCTACAGCGTGCAGTTGACGCTGATCGTGCTCGGCTTCTCGCTGTTGATGGCGTGCGTGATCGCTTCGCTGATCCGCCCCTTCCAGCGCCGGCTGGATGAACTCTATCAGGCGGAAGGCAAACGCCAGAGCATGCTCGTCGAGGCAATCCACGGCGTGCGCACCGTCAAATCGCTCGCGCTCGAGCCGGTCGAACGCCGCATTTGGGACAATTCGACCGCCTACGCGATCAAGTCCTACTTCCGCGTCGGCAAGATCTCGATGACCGCCAAGAGCATCAGCCAGGTGCTTGAAATGATGATGTCGATCTGCGTCATCTGGGTCGGCGCCCATCTGGTTTTCAACCATACGATCTCGATCGGTGCGTTGATCGCGTTTCAGATGCTCGCCAACCGCGTGACGGGACCGCTGGTCAAGATGGTCGGTTTGATCCACGAATACCAGCAGATTGCGCTTTCGGTGCGCATGCTCGGCGTCGTGATGAACACCCCTGTCGAACCGATGGGCGGCGGCGTCCGCAATCAGCTCCGCGGCAAAATCGAATTCGACCACGTGAGCTTCCAGTACCGCCCCGATCTGCCGCTGGTGATCAAGAACTTCAATCTGACGATCCCCGAGGGGACGACGGTCGGTTTCGTCGGCCGTTCCGGTTCCGGCAAAACGACGTTGACCAAATTGCTCCAGGCGCTCTATCCGGCGACGCAGGGCGTGGTCAAGATCGACGGCATCGACATCCGCGAGATCGACAAGTCGCACTTGCGCAGCAGCATCGGCGTCGTGTTGCAGGAAAACTACTTTTTCAGCGGCACCGTGCGTGAAAACATCTGCCTGACCAAGCAGAGCGCGACGCTCGAAGAGGTGCTGTACGCCTCGAAACTCGCGGGCGCCGACGAATTCGTGCAGAAACTTCCGCGCGGATACGATACCGTCCTCGAAGAAAACGCCTCCAACCTTTCCGGCGGTCAGAAACAGCGCCTCGCCATCGCCCGCGCGCTGTTGACCAACCCGCCGATCCTGATTTTCGACGAAGCGACCAGCGCGCTCGACCCCGAAAGCGAGTGCGTGATCCAGCAGAACCTCAAGGCGATCGCCCGCGGCCGCACCGTGTTGATCGTTTCGCACCGTTTGAGCATCGTCAGCCACTCCGACCAGATCGTCGTCATCAACAACGGCGAAATGAGCGATCGTGGCACCCACAAGGAACTCCTGAGCCGCGACGGCATCTACAAAGAGTTCTGGACGCAGCAGATGAGAGGAGATCAGTAAAATGAAAGCGTTTCTTGCGCGCATCAGCGCGATTTTCCACAAAAAATCCGACGCCAATGAGACGCCGGAAGGCGTGATTGAATTCCAGCCGGATGCGCTGGAAATCAAAAACGAGCGCCTCCCCTGGGGCATCCGCTTCTTTGTCTGGAGCCCCGTCATTGTGATCGTGGTCGCGATCATCTGGGCGTGTTTCGTCAAGGTCGACGTCATCGTCCCCGCCAACGGCAAACTGGTCACCGATCAGCAGACGATCGTGATGAAACCGCTCGAAAGAACGGTCATCAAGCAGGTCAACGTCCAGATCGGCGACATCGTCAAAAAGGATCAGGTTCTGATCACCTTTGACCCGACCGAAAGCGGTTCGGACGTCGCCCGGTTGCAAAATGAAGTCGACAACTACGAGGCGCAGTACGCGCGACTCCGCGCGGAATTCAGCGACCAAGTCTATCAGCCGCAGGCGCCGCTCAATCAGTTCGCTTCCTGGCAGCTGGCGATCTTCAAACAGCGTCAGAGCTACTACCTGGAGCGCATCAACTACTTTGACGAGGCGCTCAAGCAGATCGACGCCTCGACCAAAAGCACGGAGGATTCACTCCGCAAGCAGGAAGAGCGGTTGAAGGAAATTTTCACGCTGGAAAAGATGCTTTCCGACCTCCAGCAAAAGCACGTCACATCCGTCAAAGAGGTGATCGAGATGAAGATTACCCGTATGGAAATGGAATCCAACGTCGACCAACTGCGGAACCAGTTGCTCGAATTGAGCCACCGTCGCGGCAGTACCGTGGCGGAAAAAAATGCTTTTTTGCAGGAGTGGCGCAAGACCATCTCGGAAGAAATGGTCACGGCGGAACGCAACCTCACGAGCTACAGCAAAGAACTCGCCAAAGCGCGGATGCTCCAGAGCTACACCTGTTTGAAAGCCCCCTGCGACGCCGTCGTCCACGAAGTGGCTTCCTTCTCGCCCGGTTCAGCGGTGCGCGAAGCGGAAGCGCTGATCACGCTGATCCCGCTGGGCAGCCGTTTGGAACTCGAAGGGCGGATCCGTCCGCAGGATATCGGCAAGGTCAAGCGCGGCGACAGCGTCCGGATCAAACTTGATGCGTATCCTTTCCAGAAATACGGTACGCTTGAAGGGATTGTGCGCAACATTTCTGAAGACACGATCCAATCCTCGCAAGCGGCGGCGCAAACCGACGAAGAGGGCAAACCGCAGACCGAACCCGGCACCTATTACCGGGCGCGGGTCACCTTGCTGAAGCCGCTGAACACCCGCAAGGAGATCCGGTTGATCCCCGGCATGCAGGCGCAGGGCGAGATCAAGACCGGCAAACGCCGGGTCATCGAATATGTTCTTTATCCGTTGATTAAAGCCTTTGACGAAACCGCAAGGGAGCCCTAAAGATGAAACTGAATCCATTGATCGTTTTTCGCGATGACTTCGGGGAAGATGCCGTGCTTTTCAACCCGGAAAACGGCAAAGTGCTCGGGCTGAACCGCACCGGCTGTTTCATCTGGCACTGTCTGGAAAAGCAAATGGCGCGCGCGGAGATCCTCGATGCGCTGAAAAAGGCTTGCGGCGATACGATGCCGCCCAATGCAGAAAGCGATGTCGATGGATTCCTCGGCAAATTGCGCGAGAACAATATCCTTATCGACTGACGGGAAAGGGCGTTTCCTCTACGGGGGAAACAGTATGCACTTTCTCTTTCACGCCGGCGACATTCTGGAAACGCGTCCCCTCGCCTTTGACGAGGCGAAACAAGGCGACGTCATCGTTTTCGGGCACAGCGATAAAATGATCGTCCATCGCATTTGCCGCATCCTGCCCAATGCGCTGATGACGATGGGCGACAACAACGCATCGCCCGACGCGTGGCAACTGACCAGACAGGATGCACTTTTTCTGGTCGTGGCGCGCATTGACCAGAGAAAGCGGCGTTATATCGTCCGGCGCGGCGCGCGCGGCATGATGCGTTTTTACCGCAACCGGACGGTGCGTCTTTTTGTGCGCTGTGCGGCGTTCGCCGGAAGAGCGCTCACGCGGATCGTCGACTGGCGCAAACCGTTGCCGGAGCCGGAAAAATTCGGCGATGAATATTGTTATATTGTAAAGAACCGGACCATCGCCTGGAAAACCGGAAAAACAGGCGTCGTCTGTTTCCATCATTGGACAGATCGCTTAAGATATCGGAGCAAATAACTATGAGATATCCATTTCCGCAAGCCGCGCCCGAAATGGTGAAACTTTACTTCACCTGGGCATGCAATCTGAATTGCCCTTTTTGCTATGAAAAAGAGGAGCGCAAAAAACTCCCGTCGCTGCCGATCGAGGAATTCATCCGCGTCATCGACGAGCTGGAGGAAATGAAAGTCTTTTCCGTCACGCTCTGCGGCGGCGAACCCTTTGCCCATCCCCGCTGTTTTGAGTTGATCGACCGGATCGTGCGCGCTCCGATGCGCTTTACCATCATGAGCAACGGCACGCTGATCGACCGCGCGCTGGCGCATCGTCTGGCGGCAACCGGCAGATGCAATCAGGTGCAACTTTCGCTCGACGGCATGCGGGAATTTCACGATTCCCTGCGCGGCGCCGGCTCCTTTGACGCGACGGTCGCCGCGATCCGCTATCTGCAGGAAGAAAACATCCGCGTCGTCGTCAACACCGTCTTTTCCTCGTCGAACTACCGCAATATGCTCGACGTCGCGCGCTTTCTGGAAAAGCTCGGCGTCGCGACCTACCGCATCTGCCACGTCCACGATCACAGCGCCAAACTCCCCGAGGAAACCGCCCTGCTCTCGACCGAGGAACTGGCTTACGTCATCGCCGACATTGCGCCGCACCTCGACGAACTGCCTCATATGTTCCCGACGTCGACCCCGAAACGCATGTATTACACCATCCTCGAGGGCGCGCCGAAAAATGCGCCTCATATCAATCAGCGTTGCGACACTCCGTGGCGCGCGCTCTCGATCCGCCCCGACGGCGCGATCTTTTGCTGTGAGAACCTCGATTGCGGCATTCTCGGCTGGATGGGCAAAGAGCGTCTCATCGACGTCTGGCACGGGGAAAAACTGGCGGCGATGCGTCAGCACATTTTGCGCGGCGAACCGCCGATGCGGCGCAAAGAATGCGCCGACTGCCGCTACAGCTATTACTGCACGCAGTATTGCCCCTTGTGGAAATACGATCAATATTGCCGGCTGGAAATCATCGAGCATTTGCGCCGTCTGGGAGTGATGAAATGAGCACGATTGCGCAGGATCTCGTCCTCTCGGGCGACGGCGTTTCCGGGATCCGGTTGCGGGCGGACGATGCGCGCGCCGTGGAGTCGCTGCAGCGCTTCGCCGACCTCGTCGCACTGAAATTGCAGGACGCCGACGGCCATGCGAACGCCCATTTGTGCTCGGCGCCGCCGGATATTGCGGTCGCAGAGCGTTTTCATCTGCATCAGGATCGCCGGACGCTTTCCTATTTCAAAGGTTATTCGCACGACTTTTATCTGCACGCCAACGACGACGGCAGCCGCCGTTTTCTGATGGCGAAATTGCAGAAACTTCTGCTCTACGGTTACACAGCAAGTCTGATCGACGGCGGAAACTTCGATTTGATCCACGGCGCATTGCTCGAGGACGCCCCCGGCAGCGCCACGTTGCTTTTTGGCGAAAGCGGCATCGGCAAAAGCACGAGCGTCCGCCGCTGGCGCGCCGCCGGAAAGACGGCGATTGCCGACGATATGGTCTACCTCTACTGCCGCGACGGGGAATACTTTGCCCGGCCGTTGCCGACGTGGAGCGCCTGCCTGGAGGGGACGAACCTCGACTGTTACGATTTCAACCGCGAAGTGCACGTTTCGCGCGCCTTGCTGCTGTTGCGCGATCCGGAAACCGAGCACGTCGGCGAGATCCCTGCCATCCATTACCGGCTCAGCGCCATCAAAGCGGTTTCCGAAACCTCTTCGTGGCTGTTGCCTTATTTACCCGGCGATTGGCGCGATGCGCTCGCCGACCGGCTGATGACGTTTTCCCGTGCGATGGTAGAAAAATTCCCGCCGCGCGCATTGTTGGCGCACCTGGCGGGAAATCTTGTTGAATCGCTGTCGCGTTAGCTTAAAACAGCCACCACTTCGACGAATCGGGATTGTAGTAGTAATAATTCTTTTTCGCGTATTTGGCGATTCCTTTCGCCGTGTAGGTGTCGATCCCGACCCGCAACGTCACCCAGTCGGAAACCTGATCGTCTTCATCCGGCCATTCGGGGATGAATTTCGCCAGATACCGGCCGTCGACCGCCAACACCACGGGCGTCTCACGATAACGGCCCGCCAACACTTCCCACTGCGTCTTGCCCAACCGGTCGAGTTTGATCTGAATATCGCAGATGTCGGGATTTCCGGGACGGGCGATCACCCGGGCGTTTTTCATATTCTTGCTGCTGAACGACTGGTTCGTATTGATCCAAATCCGGCGGCCGTCAAGCGACTCGATCTGCTTTTCCATCTGGCTTGCCCGCGGATACTCGACGACGGTAAAGACCGCCAGCACAAAGCGCGGTTCGTAATTTTCCGAATTCGGATTGTCGCTACCGTAATCCGCACCTTCTTTCAGCGCTTCATTGAACTCTTCACACCCGGTGAACATCGTCACGCAGAAAATTGCCGAGATCAAGGTCAGGAAAAACTTTTTCATCATCAACTCCATGTTTCAAAAATGCATAGTAATAAGATAATTGCAAAAGCCTCTTCTGTCAAGCGTTTTTCTGTGGAAAGTGGGAATTTCGCGGCGGTGCCGCAAGAGATGCGCTTATCTGCGACGTTGGTTTTTGTCGGACTTGTCGGACTTGTCGGACCTGTCGGCCAGAAAAACCAATGCCGCGCAGCGAGGAACGGACGCGCGAGAGCG
>DCFZ01000031.1 GCA_002314455.1 Lentisphaeria bacterium UBA1791
GGGTGCGCAGGGTATTTTAAGGGGGAAATGGAGCGGGTGACCGGAGTCGAACCGGCGTCGCTAGCTTGGGAAGCTAGAGCATAACCGTTTTGCTACACCCGCTTGCGTGTATACCTAACTAATATAGCGCAAGGGAAGGATTTTTTCAAATCCATTACTTCTGTAACTTGCGCGAAAGGTCGAGAATTTCCTGATAATGGGCGATGACGGCGTCGATTTCGGTAATTTCCCGGGGTTCTTTCAGGAGCGGCTTTGCCTGCATCGCATATTGCAGAGCGGCTTCGGGAGCATTGCAGAAGGAGAGGACTTTGGCGTAGAGCAACAAAGCGACGGCGCGTTCGCGATCGTTCTTGTAGGTTTTGACGTCGCGAATCGCCTGACCGAGGTGGAGCAATGCGGTGGGGGAAAGTTCGCCGACGGGGAAACTCATTTCGACGGAAACGAGTTGATTCAGCGCCGCCGGATCGTCGGCAAACTGGGTGATGGCAAAGTCGATTTCAGCGAGGATGGTTTCGCGTTGATGACGTAAGTGGAGGTAGCGCAAATAGACTTCGTGAAGTTGAATGTTTTTGGGGAACTTCTGGACGGCGTCGGCGAGCCGCGCCTGTGCGGCGTCGGGGGTGCCGAGTCCTTTGTCGAGCAAGTTGACGGCGAAAATCAGCAATTCGAGGTTTTCGGGGTTTTGCTGAAGTTCGGCATCCGTGAGTTCGAGCGCGTGTTTGAAATCTTTTTTTGCCATTGCGTCGGCGAGATCGCGCTTGTATTTGTCGACGCGGACGGCTTTGGCGAAATCGTATTTGCCGGAAACGATTTCCTGGAGCGGAGCGGCGGCTTTGGCGGCGGCGCCGCGCCAGGCGATGTTGCCGTTTTTGTCGAGGATGACGCAAAAAGGAACCTGTTCATTTTCCGCCAGAAAAGCGTTGACGTTGGCGAGTTTGTTGTCGGCGACGACGGCAAAGGGGATCTCTTTGGTACCGAAAAACTGACGCAGTTTGGCTTCGTCGTCACAGCCGATGGTGACGACCCGCAATTTGTCGCCGTAGTTTTTGGCTTCGCCGATCATTTTGCCGAGTTCCTGATTGCTCGCATAGCCGATTGACCAGAAAAAGAGCAAAGTCGGCGTGGAATTTTTACCCGCGATCTTGACGGGATCGCCCTTGATGAAAGTGCAGTCGGCAAGTTCGGGGGCGGGGGCGCCGATGATCACTTCGGCACCGGAAAGTACGCCGGCGCAAAAAGCGAGGAGCAAAAAGAATTGTTTCATTTTTTCAAACCGGGCTTGAGATGGGGGCGGATCGCGCCGTCGCGGTCGGCGAGGGCAGGGCGCTTCATCGCCGAGTAAACGAGCGTTGCGGTCATTTTTTCAAGCGACATCCCGGCGGCGCGCGCCGCTTTGGGCACAAGACTGGTCGCGGTGCACCCGGGGAGGGTGTTGCCTTCGAGCGCCATCGGCACGCCATGCGGGGTGACGATGAAATCGACGCGCAAGAGGTCGCGACAGCCGCCGGCATGGTAGAAAAGCACCGCATATTTTTTGGCGATCTCGATTTCCTCGTCCTTGAGCGAAACGGGCGGGCAGAAATATTCGGTGTGACCATCCTTGTAAATGTACTTGGCGTCGTAGTCGTAGAAGCCGTGGGGACTGCGGATCTCGATCGCGTCGAGCGCTCTGCCGAAAAGCACCGGAATGGTGATCTCAATGCCCTTGATGAATTCCTCGACGAGCAACTCGTCGGCAAGTTGAAATTCCTTGGCGACGGCTTCGTCCCAGCTTTCGGGGCGGTCGATCTTGACGATGCCGACGGTCGAACCTTCGCGCGGCACCTTGACGACGACCGGGAAATTGAATCCCTTGGGGAATTGCGGATTTCTGCGGTCGATGCGGCACCATTTTGCCGTCGGGATGCCGAGCCGATCGAACAGACGCTTGCTCGCGAGCTTATCCATCATCAGATCGCTCGCGACACTGCCGGAACAGCAGAAACGCAGATTTTCGCGCTCCATTTTAGCCTGCAATTCGCCGCCTTCGCCGAATCCGCCGTGGAGCACCGGATAGATTGCGTCGGCGCGTCGCATCGAGCGCGTGACCGTACAACGCTTGAGGTCGGTGATTTCCACCTCGAAGCCCGCGTTGTGGAGCGCGTTGGCGACCGCCTTGCCGCTGTTGAGCGAAACGGTGCGTTCACTGCTCGTGCCGCCGCAGAGGACGTTGACGCGCGGCGCCGGCGGCGACGAAGCGAGCCGCTTGCTGATCTCGCCGTTGAGCATTTTGTTTTCGTAGGTGAGGAAAAATCCGAATTTTTCCGCGACCGCGTGGCGCAAAATACAGCAGAGCGTGCAGAAATCCGCCTCGCTCGCTTCGCCGACGTTGACGAGGAAATTGGCGTGCTTGTCGCTGACGACCATGTCGCCGATGCGGCAATTCTTCAACCCGCAGAGGTCGATTAGTTTGCCGGCGGGATCGAGGTCGGAAATGTTGCGGAAAACGCACCCGGCGGTGCGCCCGGCGGGTTCGTGCTCGCGGCGGCGTAAAAGTTCCGCTTCGATGATCTTGTTTTCAGCTTCCGCCGACGAGGGGGCAAATTCAAATTCGACCTGCGTGACGACGACGTTTTCCGGAATGGAGGTGTCGCGGTAACGCCACGCGATCTCGTCGCCGTTGGCGCGGTAGATTGCGCCGTTGGGGTAGACCCCGTCGACGCGCTTGACGAAACTGCCGATCGAGAGCGTTGAAATGCCGGCATTCATGCGGATGGCGCCGCCGACGGTGCCGGGGATGCCGCAAAGCGGCGAAAGGCCGCCCAGATTGGCTTGTGCAAGTTGCTTGCAGAGCGCGGGCAGTTTGACCGCCGCGCCGCAGATGACGCGATTGCCGAGAAATTCCACGGCTTTGAATGCTTCGCCCGTCAGCCGGATGCCGACGCCGGAATAGGGGGCGTCCATGCCGATGACGTTGCTGCCCGCGCCGAAAAGGAACCACGCCGTGTGGTTGCTTTTCAGATATTTCAGCAGTGCGACGAGCGCTTCGGTCGAATCCGGCTCTGCGAGCAACGGCAAGGCGCTGCCGACTCCCAGCGTCGTAAGTTGACGGTAGGAAACGTTTTCACTCAACGCGAGCGAAGGAAATTCGCCGCTGAGCCGACGGTAAAGGGAGTTACTCATTTTTACGATAGACCTCGTCGGGGTTGAAATCGGGAGGGTAAATTTCGCGTTCCGCGCCGTTGGTCAGCGCTGTATAAAAACAGCTGCGGTGCCCGGTGTGACAGGCGCCCGCGCCGAGTTGCTCGACTTTGAAAAGCACCGTGTCGCGGTCGCAGTCGATCAGGATCTCTTTGATGATCTGGAAATGACCGCTCGTTTCGCCTTTGCGCCAGAGCTTTTGCCGACTGCGCGAGAAATAGACGCCGCGCCCGGTGCGGAGGCTTTCGTCAAACGCTTCCTGGTTGAGGTAGGCGAGCATCAGGACTTCGCCGCTTTTGAAATCCTGAACGACGACCGGGAGCAATCCGTTGCCTTTGGAAAAGTCGAGTTCCATCCGCGTTTCCCGATTATTTGATGATCTCGCGGCCGTGGCGGCGCATGGCGATCTCATTGTCTTTGCCGAGCACGATGATCTGCGGCTTGAGGGATTTCGCCTCTTCTTCGTCGCAGACGGAAAATGCCATGATCGTTACGACGTCGCCGACTTTGCCGAGGCGCGCGGCGGGGCCGTTGAGGCAGAAATCGCGACTGCCCGGCGTGCCGGGGATTGCGTAGGTTTCCAGCCGCGAACCGTTGTTGCGGTTGGCGACGAGGATTTTTTCGTAAGGCAGAATGTTCGCTTCGGCGAGCAATTCCGGGTCGATCTCGAGGCTCCCCTCGTAATCGACCACGCACCGGGTGATGGTCGCCGTGTGAATTTTACCGCTGAGCATAATCTTTTTCATCGAAACGTCTTCTTCATATTATTTAAAGTGGTCAAACAAGATATATTCTTAATATAGCGACCTTTTTCCTGATTTGCCAGTTTTTTTTGCCGAAGTAACGGAAAAAGTGACCGTCCGAATGTTGATTATGGCGAAATGCGTGATATATTTATATCAGTGCGCCATCAAGCAAGCGTTGAAAAGGGATTGGCTTATGTCATTTTTTTCAAAAAACGGCGGTAGATTGAAAAAGAAACTTCTTTCCGTCGGCAAAAAATCAGCCAACACGCTTTTTTTGTCGCTGTGCAAGCCTCTCAACAGCAGGATGGTGACCGTCGACACGATTTCGATTGCCGACGGCACCGCCTATTACCGCAACGTGCTGGTGTGCCCGAGCGGAATGCTGCTTGGAACGGAAAATTTTCTGAAAGGCAATCTCCTGCACAACGATCTGGCGCGTCAGCCGCAGATCGTCATTCAGAAAATTCTTGACGTCTACCGGATTTCCCATGATATCGAGTATTGGGCGATCGCCGCGGATGTCTGCCGCTATCTCGGGCGCAAACAGACGGGGATGGCAGCGGTCAAGCTCTACCTCTCGGCATATTATTACAGCTATGTTTTTCTGAAAAAATACAAGGAAACGGGCAAGGATTTCGCATTTTCTTCCAATGATTTCTGTTACGTGCACATCGTTCACATTGCCAACGAAGCGATGGGGGGTGTTTTCCGCTACTTGAGCACACAGAAACTTCTCGGGTTGAATACGTTCCGCTTGGAAGCGATCGACGGGCGGCAGTTTGAATTCGAGAAGCCGGTTTTCAATTTGTCGGTGCCGCCGGAATCGGTGATTGAATTTTCGCTTTGTTCCGATTACGAAGTCAAGGGATTGATGTTGAACAACCGCCATTTCGGGTGCGGCGTGCCGCTGGTGGCAAAACTGGCTGCGCAGCCTTTCAGCAAGTCGCTGAAAACGCCCAATGGCTTGACGATCCCCGTCACGCTGGTTCTTCAAGCTCATGAATTGTCCGAAAACACGATGTTGCTCCGCCCGTTCTTTCAGGATACATCCATGCGCGAAACGATCTCGATCGGCGCCGACCGGCTGATGGGGGGCGAATGGGGGCTTGCCCGCGATTTCACCACGCCTTTTGCCTGCCTGCTGGATGCGATCGGGCAACGGAATCTGCTGACGACAATGTTGCAGCCGGAAACGCACACCGGCTCCTCCGGACTTTTTATGATCGAACCCTATCAGCCCGGAAAGATCCCCGTGGTCTTTATCCACGGTTTGCTTTCCAGCCCGGAAACCTGGGGCGATATGGTCAATTCGCTCAAAGGCTCTGCCGAGATCCGCAAACGCTATCAATTCTGGTTCTTTTCCTATTCGACCGGAATGCCTGTAATCGAATCGGCGCACGCGTTGCGCCGGGCGTTGCTCGAAGCCCGGCAGGAGTTCTGCACGTCGCCGGAAACGACCGCCGATTTTGAAAAGATGGTACTCGTCGGTCACAGCATGGGGGGACTGCTCGTGCGGCTTTTACTTCAGGATGACCCCGATTTCATGCTCGAAAATATCTGCAAAGCATCCCGCGCCGAACTGCGGGAAAAACTTTCCGAAGATGAGTTGGAATTAGTGGAAGATTTCGCCATTCAGACGCCGCTCGACTTTGTTCACCGCGCCGTCTTTATGGCGACGCCGCACCGCGGCTCGGCAACGGCAAAGCAGAAAATCGCCAAGCTCGGCATCAATCTGACGCAACTGTCCGACTCAATGCGGAAAAAGGGCAGCGTGCTGTTTGAACTCTACCATAGACTTCACCCCAACACTCAAGAGTTGGATGTTCGCCTCTTTTCCGGCATCGGCAACCTCGATCCCGACAGCCCGATCGTGATGACGCTCGGTGATTCGCCGCTGAAAAAGGATGTTGCGTTTCATTCCATCATCGGCGACAAGGACGCCGCCGATACCCCCGGCGGCAGCGACGGCATCGTCCCCTATTCGAGCAGTCACGTCGACGGCGTCGCCAGCGAATGCATCGTCAGATCAACTCACAGCGTCCATCAGACCCCCGCGGCGATCCTCGAAGTGTTGCGGATATTGATTTTACACCTGAATGAGTGATCTTCCCCCCGCTTTTTCAGCCAAAGCTCGAAAAATTGCCTCTTCGACGGTTTATGACA
>DCFZ01000046.1 GCA_002314455.1 Lentisphaeria bacterium UBA1791
CCCGCCCCGACTGCTTGAGGGGAGTAACAGGGGGGAAATATACCAACGCCAATTCGCTCATAATGCGAGCTGTTCGCGGCGTCGCCGCGAGACCACCATTTGCGTATGCTCCCCGTTGGTTTAGTCCGACAAGTCTGACAAGTCCGACAAGTCCGACAAAGACGCCCATTTCGCGGCGACGTCGCGAGCCCCCCTTTTGTCATCAGCATTATTTTCTCCTTTTTGCTTGACAGAGGATTTCTTGTATGCTATAATATATAAATCTTTTTGTGACTATATTAAAGCGGGGTGTACGTATGAAAACTTGCTGGGCGATGGTGTTATGGGGCGCGATGATGATGGCGACGGCGGCGGATTACCGTGACATTGAGACGCGGGTGATGCCGGTGCCGCAAAAGATCGAGGTGCTTTCCGATGAGACGACTCCGCTGAAAGCGGGGACGATTTTCAAGGTCGTTTCGCCGTTGAAAGCCGACGAGGTGACGGCGCTCGTTACCGAAGCGGTGAACCGCTATTGGCATTTCACCCCCTGACGTTATTTGTGTTTCGGGCGGCGAGAAGGTCGTGGAGGAGGGGTATTTGCTCGATACGACCACTCCGGAGATCGTCATCACGGCGTCGTCGCTTGCCGGCGTGCGTTATGCGCTTTGCTCGATGCGTCAGCTTGCCGAATCGGAGCGCGGCGTGGCGCGCGCGACTTCTTTTGTGATCCCGCAGGTCAGGATGGATGATTTCCCGCAACTCAGGTTCCGCGGACTTCATTATTGCGACAAGCTCGAGCCGTGGCGGATCGAGCGTGCGATCCGGCTCGCCGCTTATTTCAAGTTCAACTACTTTGTTCTGGAATGCCCGATGGAACTGAAAAAGCATCCGGAATACGTCAAAAAAAGCGCGTTGAGTCAGGAGCAAGTGCGCCGTTTCGTGCAACTCGGCAAGGAGCTCGGCATCACGTTGATCCCGTGTGTTTCGATCTTCGGGCATCAGAGCAGTATTGTCAGCGGCGGGCAGATTTTGCTCGATCAGGATCCCGCGTATGCTTCGCTTTTGGAACCGACGGGAAGCAGTTGGTGCATTTCCAATCCGGCGGCGGTCGAGTATGTTGAGGATATTGTTTCGGAATATCTTGACGTTTATGACAATCCCCCCTATTTTCACGCGACGTGCGATGAGGCGTACAACGCGGGAAGTTGTTCCCTCTGCCGCAAAGGGGGCGAATACTGGAAAAAAGTCGCAAATCACATCAATCACTTCCGCGATTTCTGCGCCGCGCGCAATTGCCGGATGATGATCTGGCACGATATGCTCGTTTTGAAGGATGCTCCCGCGTGGAAAGGGTCGACCTCCAACGGCAACAAGGACGCCGGCAAACTGCGCGGCGCCATCAACCGCGACGTCATTATCTGTTATTGGGAATACCGCTTCGCCGACCATCATTACCGCGCGCCCAAAGACGGCGTGATGGGCTTTCCGCTTTTCGATCTTTTCAGAAAAGAGGGGTTTGACGTCTTGAACTCCGGCTGGTTTTACGACACGACGCCCGCGCTCGGCGAAAAGGCGTTCAAAAACGGCGGGCTCGGCATTTTGCAGACGACGTGGCATGAACTCAACAATTCCGGCAGTTATCACACGATTTACGCGGGCGGCAGTACGTCCGGCTGGAATCCGCTGGCGCGCTGTCCCACGGTGAGCGACGGCCCGATTTTTACGGTCGACATCCTCAACCGCTACGTCCGCGACGTCAACTACGACATGGGCATCAGGGATCCGGCGAAAACCGGGACGAAGTAATAAAGTTTTAAGATATAACTTTGTGACTTATTGCACCTTTTCGGCAATGATGCTATATTATATTTTATGCGATATAATCCGAAAAAACATCATTTGCCGATCTTTGAGGCGTCGGGCATTCTGGTGGTGGACAAACCTGCCACCTGGACGAGTTTCGACGTCGTCAATTTCGTGCGCAGTCGGTTCAACATTCCCAAAGTCGGTCATTGCGGTACGCTCGATCCGGCGGCGACGGGATTGCTGGTTCTTGTCTTGAATCAATTCACCGCCTACAGCAACAGGTTGAGCGGCGACGACAAGTGTTATCAGGCGACGCTCAAGCTCGGGCTCGAGACCGACAGCTACGATCTCGACGGCGAAATCGTCGCCGAAAAGGACATTTCCGCGATCACCGAAAAAATGGCGCGCGAAGCATTGGCAGGTTTCGTCGGCGAGCAGATGCAGTTGCCCCCGATGGTTTCTGCCGTCAAGGTCGGCGGCAAAAAACTCTACGAACTTGCCCGCAAGGGCGTTGAGGTCGAGCGCGAACCGCGCCCCATCGTCATTTCGGAAATCAAAATCACGCGCGTCGCCTTGCCCGAAATCGACTTTGAAATGAGTTGTTCCAAGGGAACTTATGTGCGGACGCTCTGCCACGACGTCGGGGCGAAACTCGGGTGCGGCGGCGTGCTCGCCGCGCTGCGCCGGTTGCGGAGCGGGCGTTTCTCGCTGGATCGCGCCTTGACGCTCGACGCGCTCAAAAATATGGATCAGGCACAGCTGGCAGACCACGTCAACGCGTTGCTGGTCGAATTTTCAAAAGGGTTGTAAGTTATGGCGAAACGCGAAGAGATCACCATCAACGATATCGAAAACGCCGTTCAGCTTTGCGGCGCGACGTTCACCGTGGCGGAAGTCGCCAAAAAAAGCGGCAACGTCTCGGCGGCGACGCGCGACCGCATTTACCGCATTCTCGACGGCGACGACCGTTTCTTTTCGGAAAAAGATACGTTTGTGCGCCGCAAGGATTTTTTTGTCGGCAGGCGTTTCCTCGTCACGCCCGACGAGTGGGAAATCGCCGAGGGAATCCTGATCCCCGGGCACCGTTTCGCCCCGTTTGTTTCAACGGAAGTCTTTCCCTCGGAAGCGGAACTTCGCCTCGACGGCAAAATGATTGCCAAAAAGTCGATCACGGCGCCGCTCGGCAAGATTTTTCACTATCATCTGTTGCTCGGTTCGGAGCAACTTTTTGATTTTCTCATCGCCGAATCCGGGGCGAATGCGCATTTGCGGGTTTCCCGTTCGGGCAGTGAGGCGGTGACGCTCGACGTCTTTGAGCTGGCAACGTTTTACCGCGAGCATGATTTCACGCTCGGCGACGCGCTGGAATTTGAGATCGTCGATTTCGATTGCGGCATTTTCAACGTGCGTTTTGTTTCCGGCGCCAAGCGCAAAAATCAACTGCGCGAAAAAGCGGTCGCGGCGCTCGACGCGGCAATCGTCAGGGTTTTTGACCGGTTTGAGGATTATCTCGACGTCCCCGAGCAGTTGGCGTGGGGCATCTTTTATGCCGGCAAGGATTTCGCCGATGCCGCGGCGTCGCTCGACGAATATGTGCGCGATTCGCAGGGGCTTGCAATCCACACCGACGGCGGTCACGCCGTGCTCGTACCGATCTCGCGGATGCAGGAGGAAAACACCGACGAGGAAACCTCCGTCCCCGATTTCGTTTCGCTTTCCGGCGGCGAGACCGCGTCGCTTGCAGCGATCCTGAAGTCGATCGGTTCGACCTTTACCCCGGTTGAGATCGAAGCTTTCATCCTCGATGCCTGTTTCGGTCGCGCGGCGGATTTTGAAGTTTTCTTTCAGCACTTTTTCGGCGACGCTCCGTTTGCCGACGACGCGCAAAAGGAAATTTTCAAGACGATGCTCGAGGAGCATTTCGAGGAACACCTGGAATCTTACAACCGCGCCGACGACGAAGCCAAGGCGCCGGTGCGCCGCGACATTCTCGACGCCGTCGAAGAGCGGCAATCCTTTTTTGACTTTCTCGCCGAATCGGGCAAGGATCCCTCGGCGATCGAGAAAAAACATCTCAACGAGTGCGCGCAGATATCGCACCGCTTCGCCGAGACGCTGAAAATGCTCGACGATCCCGGTTACACCCCCGCGGAAGCGGAACTGAATGAGCTTGCCAACGCCGTCGCGTTGGAACTGGAACATTTTGACGTGATTATGGATCAACTGAACGATCAGATCGAAAGGAATAAGGAATGAAAAAACAACTTTTGAGCGGCAACGAAGCCGTCGCTCTCGCCGCCTTTGACTGCGGCGTCAATCTGGGGTGCGGCTACCCCGGCACGCCGTCGTCGGAGATCCTCGACGAATTTTCCAAGCTCGGCGGTTGCGCCGAGTGGGAACCCAACGAAAAGTGCGCCCTCGAAACGGCGATCGGCGCCGCGCTTGCGGGCGGTCGCGCCCTCGTCACGATGAAGCACGTCGGTCTCAACGTCGCCGCCGATCCGTTTTTTACGATCGCCTACAGCGGTACGCCGGGTGGGCTTGTCGTCATCAGCGCCGATGATCCCGGTATGGCGTCGAGTCAGAATGAACAGGACAACCGCCGCTATGCAATTGCCGCCGGCGTGCCGATGTTTGAACCCGCCGATTCGCAGGAGTGCTACGATTTCCTCTGCGCCGCCTTTGAGCTTGCCGACAAGTTCCGCAGTCCCGTCCTTTTCCGGATGACGACGCGCGTCTGTCACAGCAAGTGCATCGTCGAACGCCGCAAGGCGGCGCCCGACGCCAAGCGCACCGGCAATTTTGTCATCGACCCCAAGAGCAACGTGATGGTGCCCGCCTTTGCGCGGCTCGCCCACCGCCGTTTGCGCGCCGACCTCGCCGAAATGCGCGCCATCAACGAGCAAAATCAATACAACAAGATTATCCTGAATTCCCCCAAGCTCGGCATCATCACCAGCGGCATCGCCTATCAGCACGCCCGCGAAGCCGCGCCGGAAGCGTCGATCCTGAAGATCGGCTTCACACACCCGCTCCCGGAAAAGACGATCCGCGATTTCGCGCAGAAAGTCGAGCGTCTCGTCGTCGTCGAAGAGGGCGACCCCTGCCTCGCCGATTTCGTGCGTTCGCTGGGGATTGCGATTGACGCCGCCGAGGAGGAATTCCGCTTCGGCGAACTCAACGTCGACCGCGTCCGCAAGCTTTTGGCGCACGATACGACGCCGGCGGCCGCGCCCGCCGTCGCGCCGCATCCGCCGCAACTTTGCCCCGGGTGTCCTCACCGCAAGACCTTTGAAACGTTGCGCGACCTCGGTTGCATCGTTTCCGGCGACATCGGCTGTTACACGCTCGGCGTGATGCCGCCTTTCAACGCGATCCACAGCTGCGTCTGCATGGGCGCGAGCGTCACCGTCGGCCTCGGCTTGCGCAAGATGCTCCCCGAAAAGGAGGCGCGTCGCGTCGTTTCCGTCATCGGCGACAGCACCTTCTTTCACACCGGCGTCAACGGCGTCGTCGAAATGGTCTACAACGCGCCCGAAACAGGGCATTTGCTGATCATCCTCGACAACCGCACGACTGCGATGACCGGCATGCAGGAAAATCCCGGCACCGGCAAAAAGCTCAACCACGTCGATCCCGCCAAACGGCTGATGCCCGAAGAGATCGTCCGCGGCATCGGCGTCGATTTCGTCGCCGTCGTCGATTCGACCGCCGAGCAGGAAAAGTTCAAGTCGCTCGTCGAGGAGTGCCTCGCCGCGACCCGTACCAGTGTCATCGTCGTGCGCCGGCCTTGCGTCATCGCCGCCGTGCGCAGCAAAAAAATGGGTAATTAGGGAGGAAACTTGACTATGGCTTCCCAGAATGTAAAAAATGTCATCGTCGCCGGCCTCGGCGGGCAGGGCGTGTTGAAAGTGACCGACATCCTCGCCGAAGTGCTTTTCCGCTCCGGTTTCGACGTCAAAAAAAGTGAAGTTCACGGAATGAGCCAGCGCGGCGGTTCCGTGTCGAGTGAAGTCCGTTTCGGCGACAACGTCGCCAGCCCCATGGTTCCCGACGGTGAATGCGACATTCTCGCCGTCCTCGAGATGGATCAGGTGGAGCTGGTCTTGGGCAAACTCGCCAAGGGCGGCGTGCTCATCACGCCCGACGACGTTCCCGTCAAGGAACTCAACAATCCCAAGGCGCTCAACGTGTTGATCCTCGGGGCGCTTTCCAAGCATCTCGACGGCATCAGCGTCGATTTGTGGCACGAAGTGATCTGCGAGAACTTCCCCGAAAAACTGCGCGACGGCAATCTCGCGATGTTTGACCTCGGCAGAAAGTAAGAAAAAAGGGATTTTCCGTTCAAACTTGCGGACGTCGCTCCGCGAGACACCCATTTGTATGCCC
>DCFZ01000049.1:0-100841 GCA_002314455.1 Lentisphaeria bacterium UBA1791
GGAAATTTTTACCGGACAGTAGTGGTGCTGCAATGAAAAAAATCGGACTTTGGGGGCTTTTGATGTGTACGACGCTGTTGTCGGCGATGCCGGAAATTTACTTCACATATCCCGGCTGGGTGCGCAAGGCATTGACGTTCAGCTTTGACGACGGCGTACAAGCCGACCGCAAACTTGTGGAAATTTTCAACCGCTATGGCATGAAAGGCACATTCAACGTCAGCGCGGGGCGTGCGGGGACGAAAACGAAGTCCGGCATTTCCTTTCTCGCCTTGTCGGAATATGCGGAACTCTACAAGGGCCATGAAGTTGCTTCGCACGGTTTGCATCATCTTGCCATGGCGAAATTGGCGCCCGCGGAAATCGAAACGGAGATTCAAAATGACCTCGTCGCTTTGGAAGGGGTTGTCGGCTATCCGATCCGCGGTTTCGCCTATCCTTATGGTCAGACGTCGCCCGAGGTGCGCGCGGCGTTGCAGAAGTACGGCATCGTCTACGCCCGTGGAACCGGTGAAACGGGCACGTTTTATGAAGAAAAGGATCCCCTTTACTGGGTGATGACGGGGCATTCTTTTGACCAACTGCCCGGTATTGCGGAAAAATATCGCGACTACAACGGCTGGGGCGGGGTGCTTTCCGTTTGCTCCATCTGGGGGCACAGCTACGAATTCGACGATGCGAAAAATTGGGATGTGATCGAAAATTTCTGCAAAACTTTGGCGCATCGTCCCGACATCTGGTATGCGACCAACATCGAGATCGTCGATTATATGGCGGCGTGCCGCAAGCTTCAAGTGAGCGTCGACGGCAAGATGTTCGTCAACCCGACCGCGATCCCGATCTACCTCTGGATCGATGGCAAAAACGTAGTTGTCGAGCCGAAAAAAGATTTGGTGATCGAACCGGTCGCCGGCATCGTTTATCCCGCCGGGACGTACCCCGTTTTCCCCGGCGGACGCACCAAGGCGCTGACGTTCAGTTATGACGACGGCTTTAAGGCATCCGATGCGAAGCTGACGGAACTTTTCAATCGTTATCAATTAAAGGGTACGTTCAACATCAACTCCAAACGCGATGTCGATTATGCGATTTATCGCGGTCACGAAGTTGCCACGCACGGTTTCCGCCACGGCTGTTATCAGGTGAACCCGAAAGAATCAATTCTCTTTGACCTTTACTCTGATCGCGCCATGCTCGAGAAAAAACTTGGTTGCATCGTGCGCGGCAACGCGTGGCCAAACGGCGCGACGTGGTCGGATTTTTCCGCCGCCCGCGACGTCTATCGGGCATGCAACATCGCCTATTCCCGAAGTACGCCGAACCGGACGGATGATTTTACGCTGCCGGTTGACTGGTTGGCGTGGGGCCCCACAGCGCATCATGTGAAAAACGGCGATATTCAGGAAATCGGCAAGCGATTCCTCGCAACGGAAAAAGTTCCGGCACTCTGCGAGATTTGGGGACACAGTTGGGAATTCGACCGATCGAACAACTGGGAGGTGATGGAAGAGTTCGCCAAGCTGATGGCGCACCGTCCCGAGATCTGGTATGCGACCAATATTGAAATTTACGACTACTGGCAGGCGGTCGAAAGTCTGCAATGGAGTTGCGACCGCACGTTCGTGCGCAATATGTCGGCGACGACGGTCTATTACGTCGTCAACGGGAAGCTTTACGCTTTCAAGCCGGGAACGACGACGTCACTCCGCTGAAGCGCACTCTTTTTCGAGTTCGGCAAAAAATTCGTCCATGACGCGCAATCGCGCCATGGCGAGTTCCTGCCCGAAAGGGGTCAGCATCTTTTCCGGCACGTGGCGGAGTTTGACCAGATATTCGCGGTAGGCGGTATCTTCCTTGCCATAAGGGGCGCCGGCAAGCGCTTCCTCTTTACGGTTGTGCAGACGCGCGCCGAATTTCCCCGCGAAATGAAAGGCGCGTCCGATGCCGACGGCGCCGAGCGAATCCAGTTTGTCTGCATCGTAGACGATTTTTTCCTCCATCGTCTGCGGAATGTCCTGACCGCGGAAGCGGTGACGCGCGATCGCGGTGCAGATTTTTTCCGTCAGAGAATTTTCTGCGCCATATTGAAAAAGGATCGTCTTTGCCTTTTCCGCCCCGCGAAGGGCGTGATCGACTTTGCCGCTGGAAGCGTCTTCCTCGGCGCGGGCGCAGTCGTGGAGCAAGACGGCGAGCCGGACGACTTGCGCGTCGGTTTGGGGGTAGGCGGCAAGCAATTTTTCCGCATTGGCGGCGACGCGCAGCGTATGGTCGAAATCGTGACATCCCGACGCATCGCAAAGGAGCCTTTTCGCCGCATCAAAAATTTGTTGTTCCAGTGTAGCCATGCTTCTAACATAACGGAAACGGGGCGCTTTTTCAAGAAAAACTCGATTTTTTTACCTGAAAGTGCATATTTTTTCTGAAAAATTGCCAGTTGTACTTGACAAGTGAGCGTTCTGGTGTTTCATTAGGTACAGAGCAAGCCCGATGGCGGGCGCAAAACAACAGCGGAGATGATGATGCGGTACTTTACGGAAGAGCACGAGTATGTGGATGTAGTGGGCGAAGAGGCAACCGTCGGCATTACGGAGTATGCCGCCAACTTGCTCGGCGACATTGCGGATCTCGATCTTCCGGAAGAGGGCGACGATTTCATCATCGGCGACAGCGTCGGCACCCTTGAGGGTGAAGATTCCGATCTGCCGCTGGTTTCCCCGTTGAGCGGCAGTGTTTCGCAGATCAACGATCAGATCCTCGAAGAACCCGAATTGATCGTCGAATCGCCCGAAGAAAAAGGGTGGCTTTTCAAGATGACCGATTTCGACTCGTCGGAATTGGACGATATGATGACGGAAGACGAATACCGCAAAATGGTCGATGCGCTGTAACTTACGCTAAAAAAAGGGCGATCGTGAAAAACGATCGCCTCTTTTTTTTGCGTAAAAAGCGTTAAAATTCCGCTTGCATAAACTCTTTGAGCGCGTCGTGCCAATCGGGCATCGGGGCAAGCCCCGCCTTTTTCAGCATGCCTTTTTCAAGGCGCGAATTGGCGGGACGCGGGGCAGGGCGGGGGAATTCCGCCGTCGTACAGGGAACGACTTCCTGCTTTTTTCCGGCAAGACGGAAAATTTCGCGGGCGAAACCGCACCACGACGTTTCTCCTTCGCAGGTGAGGTGCCAGGTGCCGCGAAATTCCGGGTGGCGGAGCAATTCGCGCAACTTGCGCGCGACCGCGGTCGTCGACGTCGGATTGCCGATCTGGTCGGCGACGACTTTAAGTTGCGGACGGCTCCCGTCGGCGAGATTCATCATCGCGTGGACAAAGCTCGGGCCGCCCGCGCCGTAGAGCCACGAAATGCGGCAGATCAGATGGTTTTGACAATGGCGCTGCACCATTTCCTCGCCGCCGAATTTTGTTTTGCCGTAGACGGTTTGCGGATCGGGAATGTCCTCTTCGGTGTAGGGACGATCGGCGTCGCCGCGAAAGACGTAGTCGGTCGAGATGGCGACAAGTTTGGCGCCACAGCAATCGGCGGCGACGGCGACGTTGCGCGTGCCCTCGACGTTGAGGCGCGTAGCGAGTTCCACTTCCGTCTCACAACGGTCGACGGCGGTCATTGCCGCGCAGTGGATGACGACGTCGGGCATGAACGACGCGAAAAACGCTTTGGTCTTTTCAGCGTCGGTGATGTCGCATTCGGGCAAGTCGGCGATGCAGAGCGTCTCGTCGGCAAATTCCTTTTGCAAGGTGCGCCCGAGCATGCCTTTGCCGCCGGTGATCAGGATCTTCATAAACATTTACTCCAGATATTCCGCTTGCGCAAAGAGGAGGTTTTTGCGGTCTTTGTCGGAAAGGATCCACTCGTCGGGCTTGACCTGCCAGTCGATGCCGAGCGCCGGATCGTCAAAGGCGATGCCGCGTTCGGCACTGGGCATATAAAGATTGTCGCATTTGTAGCCGAAAACGACTTCCTCGCTCAACACGGCAAATCCGTGGGCGAAGCCGCGGGGAATGAAAAGCTGCCGCTTGTTTTCGCCGGAAAGTTCGACCGCGACGTGTTTGCCGAACGTCGGAGAATTTTTGCGGATGTCGACGGCGACGTCGAGCACGGCGCCGGAGATCACGCGCACGAGTTTTGCCTGCGTGTAGGGCGCCGCCTGATAATGGAGTCCGCGCAAAACGCCGAAACGCGATTTCGACTCGTTGTCCTGAATCCAGTCGCAGTCGATGCCGGCAGCGACAAAATCTTTTTTGTTCCACGCTTCAAAAAAATAACCGCGCGCGTCGCCGAAAATGCGCGGCTCGATGATTTTGACGTCGTTGATTGCAGTCGGAATGATCGTCATTTTACCATGTCCAAAAGATATTGACCGTAACTGGTCTTTTTCATGATGTCGGCGACGGAAACAACTTCCTCTGCCGTCATCCATTGATTGTTGTAAGCGATCTCCTGCAAGCAGGCGACCTGAAGCCCCTGCGTCGTTTCAATGGTGCGGATGAAATTGCCCGCTTCCATCATGGAGGAGTAGGTGCCGGTATCCAGCCAGGCGTAGCCGCGTTTGAGCAGTTCCACGTGGAGCTTGCCGCGCTTGAGATATTCGTTGTTGACGCTGGTGATTTCAAGTTCCCCGCGCGCGGAGGGCTTAATGTGTTCGGCGATGTCGACGACGCAATTGTCGTAAAAGTAAAGTCCGGTCACCGCATAGTTGGATTTCGGCTTTTCCGGCTTTTCCTCGATCGAGATCGCCTTGCCGGTGTCGTCGAATTCGACGACGCCGAAACGCTCCGGATCGCGCACGTAGAAGCCGAAAACGGTCGCGCCGTCGGTCTGTTCTGCGGCTTTCACCAGGCGCGAACGCAAGCCCGCACCGTAGAAAATATTATCGCCCAAGACGAGTGCGACGGAATCGTTGCCGATGAATTCCTTGCCGATCAGAAACGCCTGCGCCAGCCCCTCCGGTTTCGGCTGGACGGCATAACTCAAGTTGACGCCGAAAGTCGAACCGTCGCCGAGCAACCGCTGAAACGCGCTCTGGTCTTCCGGCGTCGTGATGATGAGAATGTCGCGGATCTTTGCCAGCATCAGAACTGAAAGCGGGTAATAGATCATCGGCTTGTCGTAAACGGCGAGCAATTGCTTGGAAACGCCGAGCGTGATCGGGTGCAAACGGGTGCCGGCGCCGCCGGCGAGTACGATGCCTTTCATTTTTCACCTCCTGTGCCGAGTCGCTCCATCCGGTAGGCTCCGGAAAGAACGTGCGCGCACCAGTTGTCGCGATGCTCCAAATACCATAACACGGTTTTGCGGATGCCGCTCTCAAAGGATTCGAGCGGTTTCCAACCGAGTTCCCGCTGGATCTTGGCGGCGTCGATCGCATAGCGCAGATCGTGCCCCGGGCGGTCTTTGACGAAAACAATCTGCTCGCAATAGGATTTGCCATCCTGACGCGGTTGGAATTCGTCGAGCAACTGACAGATCGTTTTGACGACGTCGATGTTGCGTTTTTCGTTGTGACCGCCGATGTTGTAGGTCTCGCCGGGCACGCCCTGCGTCGCAACGAGGTAAAGCGCGCGGGCATGATCTTCGACGTAAAGCCAGTCACGGATCTGCAACCCCTGACCGTAAACGGGGAGCTCCCGGTTGTCCAGCGCGTGCAGAATCACCAGCGGAATGAGCTTTTCCGGGAAGTGGTAGGGGCCGTAGTTGTTGGAGCAGTTGGTGACGACGGTCGGCAAGCCGAACGTGCGTTTCCAGGCGCGGACGAGGTGATCGCTCGACGCCTTGCTCGCGGAGTAGGGACTGCTCGGCGCGTAGGGGGTCGTTTCGCGGAAGAAATCTTCAGGACCGTTGAGATCGCCGTAGACTTCGTCGGTTGAAATGTGGTGAAAGCGGAACGCCGATTTTGCCGCATCGTCGAGCGTCGCAAAATATTTGCGGGCGGCTTCGAGCAGCGTATAGGTGCCGACGATGTTGGTCTGGATGAATTCGCCGGGACCGTCGATGGAGCGGTCGACGTGGCTTTCCGCCGCAAGGTGCATCACATGGGTCGGCGCGAATGAGGCGAAAACGCGGTCGAGTTCCGCCTTATCGCAAATATCGACTTTTTCAAAGCGGAAACGCCCGGAATTGGAAACTTCGGCAAGATTTTCCAGATTTCCGGCATAGGTCAGTTTATCGACGACACAGATGGAATCGGATGTGTCGTTGATGATGTGACGGACGACCGCCGAACCGATAAATCCCGCACCGCCAGTGACTAAAATGCGATTCATCAAGAAGTTTCTCCTTATTTTTTTGAATCTCTCCATAAAATATATGTTAAATACAGGATTTGCAAATCAATTTGCCCCGTTTTGAGGAGAAATAAGGAATTTTTCAATCGTTTTTTCGATCTTTTCCCTGTTGCTGTTTTTTCGATGATGAAATTTTATCAATCCGCCAAAGAATGCAAAAAGTTTGCCGCCGTTGATGATAAGATAATCCCGGTATAATTTCAGGTAGTGCCCGTGCGGATTACCGGTCTGAATGCGGATGGAGCTGAAACGCAATCCCCGAAAACGGATTTTCCACCATGACCACGAAAAGCATTTTGCGTTGCTCATCACGCGCTCCTGCGCCGACTTCGGCGGGGCGGCGGGGCAGAGCAACTTGTGCCGGAAAGCGGCGCAAATTTCCGGCGGAAAAGTTTCTTTTGGCATCACTTCTGCCGGGAAAAAGTCAGCCAGCGCGCGAAAGAGCAGTGCCGGATCCAGAAGGTGCATTTCCTGCGCTGTCGCGTGAATTTTTTTCCAGTCTGGAACGCCCTCTTTTTTCAGCAAAAAACCGAGATCAAGCAGCAGGAAAGCGTTGCTCCACTTGTGCGAGGCGCTGTGCTGAAAGAGCATCAAAAGATTGTATTCCAGCGAAAGATGATGCCAAAAGGGCGATGTTTCAATGGTGTTTTGCCATACTTTTTCCATCTTTTTCTGCGGAAAATTCGGCAATTTGAAGTGCAGTTCAAGGCAAATGCCGTTGCGGAACATATCCGCTTCGTGGTTGAGGTTGTCGTAACTGTAAGGCTGTTCCCAGCCCGCTTGCTGCAGCAAAGCAAGCGCGCGCTTGCGGTCGTCGAGCTGAATTAAAATGTCGAGGTCGCCGCGCGGACGGAGCGCGCCGTGGGGATAGACGCGCGGCGCAAGATCGGCGCCTTTGATCGGGCAAAAGTGAATCTGATTTGCCGCAAAGAGTTGCGCGATCTGCTGCATCGTCTGCTGTTGGGCAAGGTCGCGCGCCTGCTGGGTAAGAAACCGTTGTTTTGCCGTTGCCGCGACGTTTTCCGGCAGAGCTTGGCCGCAAATACCCGCCGCCAGCGCGGAAATGCGCAATTTTTTCAAGTCGCTGAATGCAAGGGCGGTGCGATCGCCGTCGAAGATCCATTTTTTCAGCGCGTCAAGCGAAATGTGCTCGGCAGATGGATGATGGGTGCTCATTTTCCGCAGTAGATCCTTCCGACGCGTCTGGTGATGCCGCAGACGATCTCGTAACCGATGGTGCCGATCAACTGCGCCATGTCGTCCGCCGTGAAGCCGTCGCCAAGAAGCGTCGCTTCATCGTCGAACTGCGCTTCGCCGATTTCCGTTACGTCGACCATCAGTTGATCCATGCAGATGCGTCCGACGATCGGCGCTTTTTTGCCGTGGATCAGCACGAAGCCGCGATTGGAAAGCAAACGGTTGTATCCGTCGGCGTAGCCGGTCGGGATCGTCGCAATGCGCATGTTTTTTTTCGCCCGAAAGGTGCGTCCGTAGCCGATCGTTTCGCCGGCGTGAATCGTTTTGATGAGCGCGATGACCGATTTCCATTGCAACGCGGGGCAAATGCCGTCGGGGAGCTGATTGGCGTAATCGGGTTTCAAGCCGTAAAGGATGATGCCGAGCCGGGCGAGGTCGCCGTAAGGCTTTTGCCACAATCCGCCCGCCGAATTCATGCAGTGGACAAAGGGCAAATTCAGATCGCGGACTCTTTCGGCGACGCGTTTGAATTTTTCGATCTGCTCCGTTGTAAAGCGTTGCTCTTCCGGCGTGTCGGCAACGCACAAGTGGGTGAAAAGTCCCGTCAACTCAAATTGCCCCTGATATTGCCGGATGATGCGTTCACATAAAATCGGATCGTCGGCGTCCAGCCCGATGCGGTTCATCCCCGTGTCGAGGGCAAATTGCGCCTTGATGCGTTTGCCCGCAAGGCGTTGCGCGTATTCTTCGGAAAGCAACGTCTGCGTAATATCGTATGCCGCCAACTCTTTTGCGCAGTCGGTCGGCGTGTAGCCGAGGATCAGTATCTGCCCCGCGATTCCCGCCTGACGGAGTCTGATCGCTTCTTCGAGATTGGAAACGGCGAAATTTTTACAGCCGCACGCTTGCAACGCCGCCGATACTTCGCCGTCGCCGTGCCCGTAGGCGTCGGCTTTGACGACCGCCATCAGGGGGAGGGGGCATTGCTTCTGGTAGATCGCGTAGTTTTGGCGGATCACCGTCAGATCGATCTCAATCCATGAACGCTTCAACATCATTGCGAACTCTACTTTCCGGGACGCGTGTCCGCCAAAAGACCGCGCCATTTGCGGCAGACGTTTTCACGCGAGAAATGGCGTATATAGCACTCTTTTGCGTGCTGTTGGAGCAGTTGCATTTCCTCCGGATGTTCGATCAGGGCAGTAAGCCAGTCGGTGGTGCGGTCGTCCAGTCGTTGACCGACCTGGTCGTTCTGGCACCAGCGGGCGATACAGCTGCTGGCGGAGCCGGAAAAGAGCACCGGTTTCCCCATCGCCAGCGATCCGAAAAACTTCGACGGCACGACGATCCCGGTCCACTCCGGACGGAGCGACACTAGATGAATGTCGGCGGCGGCGATGCGCTGTTTCAATTCGTTTTCGGAAACGAATTCGGCGATGCGGATGTTGGTGTCTTCCGGCGTGATCTGCGCAATTTGCTTCTCATAGCAGTTGCCATACCCGGCAAAACAAAAGGCGGCGTCAATTCCGGTCGCCCGGCATTGACGGGCAAGCCGGATAAAGGGGGTGATGTCGTGCGCGTAGCCGATGGTCCCGGAATAAAGGAGTCCGAGTTTGGCTTTGCCGAACATCGCTTCGCGGACTTCCGGCGGTACGGCGACGGGGGGGTCGCTTTCCGCCAATGCCCATGGCGTGAGGGTGGCGGCACGCGCACGGCAATGGTATTTTGCCAATTTTTCGCGCATGCACTGCCCGATGTCGACGAGGTCGTCGACGCACTTGTAGTCGAGCCGCGCAAAGGGTTTGAGGAAAAACGCGGGGATCTTCATCCAAAGCGGCGACGACGCAAGGATCGCCTCGGGGTAAAGGTCAAAGACCCAGTGGATCAACCGGACGCGGCGGTTCATCAGACGCATCCACGGAAACATCCAGTAGGCAAACTGCGGATCGGTGCCGAGAATGACGACATCGAAAGTCTTGCGGTCAGCCCCAAAAGCGACGAGCCACTTGATCTGCAGATAGATCGAGTTGATCAACCGACCGATGGCATTGCCCTGATTGAACTTGGGACGGCGAAAACGGCGGATCCAGACATTCTGCCACGTTTCATGAGGAGTGAGCGGAACGTCGTTGCGGATCATCCGGTTGCCGGTGTAGACGGTGACTTCGTGTCCGTGTTGCGCAAGATCCTGCGCCAAGTCGGAAAAGAGCCGGGCGCTGACGACCGTATCCGGATGGAAAAAGTGGTAGATCAAGAGTACTTTCATAGCAGATCAAAGATGGATATGATATTTTTCAAGTAAAATTTTCTTTATCTTATCGGGATCGTTGCCGCTTGATTTTTTAAGTTCATAGATTTTGGCGTCGACAAAGGTGCGGTACCACCACCCCTGCAGGAAGTGCCACAGAAATCCTTCCTTTCCGTCGAGAAAACCAAGTTTCAGAAAATAGCGGTAGAGAAAATAGGCGAAACTGCGCCAGAAAAGCGGCAACTTCGCGTAGCGGTGCTTTTTTTGCCGCTTGCTTTGGGCTTGTTTTCCCAGCGTTTTTTGCGTGTCCTGCTGCGCTTTTCCGGAAAAATCAAATTCCTGATCCAAGAGCTCGGCGGCTTCCCGGATCGCGTAATTGACATGCTTGTGACACCACCAGGAAATGTCGTTCAAATTGTGATCGACGAAATCGTATTGAAACTCGACGGTATCACCGCGAGTAAGTTGAATATGTTCATCCATCCAGCGCACTTCGCATCGTCCGAAACCGAAGCGGAACAGCCGCAACAGTTTGACGGGGTAGATGCCGCGTTTCATCCATTTGTCGAGGAAGTATTGCCGCCGTTTGAAAATGATTCCCGACACGCTTTCCGGAATAGCGGAAAGTTTCTGTTTCAGTTCCTGGATCAATTCCGGCAAAAGGTATTCGTCGGCATCCAACCGCAAGACCCACGTCTTGGTGATCGGGCAATTCTCGAGCGCCCAGTTGAATTGCGCCGCCTGATTGCCGGGCCATTCGTGCTGGATGACCGTTGCGCCCATTTCCTTGGCGATCTCAACCGTTTTATCGGTCGAAAAGCAGTCGATGACGAAAATCTCATCGCCAAATTGCCGCACGTTTTCGAGACAGCGGCGGATGTGCAGCTCTTCGTTGTAGGTCAAAATGATGACGGCGATGTCCAACGTATTACTCATCTTTCAACACTCTTTTTTTGATGAATTTCGCCGGATTTCCGCCGACAATTGTCCACGCTTCCACGTCTTTAAAAACGCATCCTCTTGCCCCGACGACGGCGCCATCACCGATATGAACGCCCATGCCGACAAACGCATCTGCGGCGATCCATGCGAAATCGCCGATGCGTATCGGCGCCGTGACGAGGGGCAGTTTTTTGGAAGCGATATCGTGCGAGGCCGTACACAGAAAAGCGCCTTGCGAGATCACGGTATCGCTACCGATCTCGATCGGGGCTTTGTTGTAGATCACGGTGTGGGGCCCGATGCACGAATACAAGCCGATTTTCAGATTCCAGGGGGCGAAAATCGTACAGGAGGAATAGATCAGCGCATGGGTTGGAATTTCTGCGCCAAACATCCGCAACAATAAGTTTCTGAAAAAATAAAGCCGCTGAAAGAAGAGCAGTCGAAACAGCGTTTCTCTGACGCAGATCCATAAAATGCGTTTGAAGAACTTCGGCTTGTACTCGGTATAGGCTGAAAGGCTCATTATGTTTTACCTCAAATTCTCCTGCAGGAAGCGGAAGGCTTGTGTCTGTTTTTGCTGAATAATTTCGTCGATGTGCGCCCAATCGATTTCCTGCTGTAACTTGCCGAGGGCATTGTCGGGCGTGTCGATGAGACGATCGGTCAGACCGAAATCGGAAAGCAACGTGAAAAACCGCTCCGCTCCCCGTTCTGAATTGCAGAAAACGACGAACGGACGATGGTAGATAAGAGAAAACACCGTGCCGTGAAAACTGTCGGTCATCACCGCCGAAGCCTTGCGGAAACTTCTGATCCAATTTTCGACGGAATAATCCTTTTGAGAATGAGCCGGAGAAAGAAAATTATGGATCGTCAGTTTCATCGCGTCGGCAACGATTTGCATCGTGGATGTTTTTTCCGGCGAGGAATCCAAAAAATAGCAAAACAATTTCGGATCATTGCCATCTTGTTTGGTTACGCCGCAGGCGGCATCATAGTCTTGCGCCGAAAGCAACATTGTTGGATCGGCAAGTTGGATCGCATCGCATCCGATATCACGACGGCATATTTGTACGCCCGATTTCTCGCGCACGGAGATCGCCGAAAAAAGCGTCGCCAGAAACCGGCATTCTTCTAACACCTTTGCCGGATAGTCCAAATGATCCACCCCGAAACTTGCCGCGTACGCGATTTTGCGAATATCATGATCGTCAGCGAGAAAATTCAAAAAGGCATTGGGAATGCTCGGAGCAGCATGAAAGCGCCAGATCTGATCGCTGCCGACGATGACCGCATCAAATTTTTGCCGGCGAAAGAAATGCTTCAACGAATTTTCTCGGAAAAACGGCGAGGTGGATTCCGATAAACATCTTTGCTTGAATTTTTCCACCGCGACGAGTTTGCTCCAAGCGGTTTTTTGCGAAATTTTCCACAACCATGGCAAGGAATGCCATTTCAGCCATGCGATCACGCGTTTCAGCGGCGATTGCGACGCACGCCGGCAAATGATCGTCACGCGATGGCCGCGGCTTTGCAGTACGCTCTTAAGCGCAAAAGATTGCAGTATGCCACCGTAATTCCAATTCTGCGGCAGAGAGAAAATGGCGATTTTCATCGTGTCTTTCCCCCTTTCAGGTATTGAATGCAATGAAAAATATGCAAATAAAACAACATATTGCTGATCGCTGATTTTATCTGTTTTTTCAGGAAACGGAGCATCGGGACGTGCAATGTTTTTTCGACCACCGTTGAAAAATTGGATGCGGTGATCTTTTCCGTGGTGAATTCATCACGACTTGCCGGACGAGGGGCAGGTTGCCAAACATTGGGATTGGAACTTTGCAATTCCGCTTCCGTCAGAACGATGGTCTCCAGCTTTGAGGCAGGCTCCATTTGCAGCAATTGCCCGCCCTTTTGCGTATTGACCGTCAGAATGGAAACGCCGAGCGGATCTTCAAAGGCGGCGCGGGTGCGCCGGACGCCCCAGAAATCCCCCATGGTGATATCGCTTCCGGAACGAAATCCTTTGAACGGACAGGAAAAACAATCTTCTCGCAGGAACAGCCCTTGCGCAAATCCCCGTAAAAAAGGATCTTTTTTTATGGTCCCAAAATATTGATCGGCGGCGTTTGGAGAAACGATCGAGAGCGCGTAGTTTTTCCAGCCCTTGCGCTTGTCCCGGAAAAAGATTTTTTCGTGATTTTTATTTAAGTCGACTTTGCGGATCTGATGAAAATAGAGATCGGCAATATAGGACGACGGCATGCCGTGGCAGATCAGATCGACCAGATAAAGATGATTCGGGATCTCTTTCAAAAATCGCCGCAGTGCCGCGATATGACAGGGCACTCCGACAAAAAGAACCGGCTTTCCCGTTTTCAGTGCGCTTTGGACTTCCGGGAAAATCGGAACCGGCGAGACCGGATAGTATTTGCTGCCCCGCATTTCCGATAATTCCGCCAGGTTTTTTGCCGAGGCGTATCGAGCAATGGCGTCGTTGGAGGTGATGACGCCAAAAACCACGCCGTGGCGGCGGATGATTGCTTCCCCAAAAGAGGAGAAAACGCCGCCCGAGGAGCTCTGTTTTCTGATTTCGGGCTCTCGGTTTTTCCCAGCCAATATCTGCAAAGGACGACGTTCCGCCGCGGATCCTTCAACCGGGCAGACGCGCTCGCATTGATGACAGTGAATACATAAAGATCCATCAACATACGGATAGCGGTCGCCGCTGACATCCATTTGCATTCGGATGCAATGCCGGGGACAGTGGACGACGCAGCTTTCGCATCCGCAACAAATATTTCTCAATTTACGCATGGCCGTCATTTATTCCGGAGATCCTCTGTTAAAAGGCGATCCCATTGATCGGTGATCCGCGCCAGCGAAAATTGCTCCAGCTTTTTGGGAATGTTCGACCGGAGTTCCTCGCGCTTTTGCGGGTTTGCCATCAAAGTCCGCAATGCCTGACAATAGGATTCGAGTTTGAACGGGGGCGGCACGACGATCCCGTCGTGCTGGTCTGAAACGATATCGTGGACTGCAACATAGTTTCCGTATACGACGGGGATCACCTGATAGAGCATCCCCTCCAGAATGACCAGTCCGAAACTTTCGTATTCCGAGGTCAGCAAGAGCAATTCCGATTGCGCATAGGCCAAACTGGGGTCGCCCGCTCCGGGAAATTGGATGCGGGGCAATTTCATTTCCTCTGCCATTTGCCGGTAATTTGCGGCGTCGGGGCCATCCCCCATGATGACGAGATTCCATTGCGGAAATTCGTCGGCGAGGAGCTGCCATGCTTCCAGAATGCGCTCAATCCGTTTTTGTATTCTTTCCAGACGGCCGACGTACAGCAATTGTTTCGTTTTGACGACCTGACTCAACGATTCGTCTTTGCATCGGGTGATGGGATTGGGGATGGCTGTCAGTTTACGATCAGAGACGCCAAACGCATATTGCTGGAATTCCGGGATGTTGCGCGGCGAGAGCAAGACGCATTGAGAACTGAACAACCACCCGAAAAAGAACGCGAGGCGATACGAGAAATTCAACAGCGCATATTCACTTCGCATCCAGAATGTCTTGAGCACCCCGTTTTTTTGTTCGCGGAGTTGATATTTCAGTTTCTCCACTTTGGTCGCCTGTCCCGGGGAAAGGTGAAAGACCGAAAGCAGTTTGCATTTTGTCCTCGACATAGCCCACCGGCACAAAAGAATGCAGGGGAGCCCCCACGCCCACTGGTTGATGATATAATCCGGCGAAAATATTTTGATGATCTTTTTGAATGCGAAGTAATTGCGAAAGGAAAGGGGCGGCCAATGCAACGGATGAAATTTCACCTTGGGATCCAATTGCTGCAACAAAGCCATATCCCCCTGCTTGAAGGAAACGATCTCGACCTCCGCCCCGCGTGCGGCAAACGAATTTGCCAGCGTGGTCGTCGCCTGTTCGGTTCCTCCGACATTCGGGTAGAGCCCCAATAGAAATAAAATCTTCATCCCCGCGGTGATTTTCGTATGTGTTTTTTGATGTCAAGATCACAAACACTAAATATACTTTCCCTAAAGGGAAAAAGCAAGTTCGGTTTGCAACGATCGGAGAAACAATCGCCCTTTACAGGGTGGAAACCCATTCCGGTTTTTCGCCTTGGTTTAAGATCCAGCGGTAAAGCGCCGCCATTTTTTCAGCGACGGCGCGGGCGGCAAAGTTGCTTTCAAAGTACGTGATCCCCGCTTCGCCCATCGTTTCGATTTCCGCATCCGGCAGAGAAAGGATTTCGGCAAACGCCTGCGACAAAGCCTCCTGTGTCGTCGGTACGTGCCAACCGCAACGATGCGAGGGGAGCGCGCTCCACGGCGTGTGATCGCCCGTCAACGCCGGCGTGCCGACCATCAAGGCTTCCGGCACGGCCATTCCGAAACTTTCCATTTTACTCGCCAATACAACCGCGCGGGAATCGGCGAGCAACCGAAGTTTTTCGTCATCGGAAACAAATCCGGAAAAAATCACATTGGTCAAATGCAGAGATTGGATAAGCGACTGCAAAAAACTTTTGTATTGGGCATCCCCGTCACCGGCAAGAACAAATTCCGCATCTTGCATGCCGGTTGTCTTTGCCCAAGCTTTCAGCATCAGATCAATATTTTTGATCGGGTGGAGTCTCCCGAGGAAAACAATACGTTTTTTTCGGTTGCGCGCAGTGCGAAGTTGCGCAATGTTTTCCGGCGTCGACAACCCGTTGGGAATGACGGCGACGGGATTGGTAAAACCGAGCGCCCGATAGTGCTTCAACTCCTCAAAACACGTTGCGTGAATGCAGTCCGCATGCTGTAATGCAGTATCAAAAAAGAGCTTCCGCAACACTTTTTTTGCCGTCTTTTTTACGGAAAGCGCAACGGGGTAAAGCATGCCGTGCAATGTGACGACGTAGGGCAGATGATTTTTTCTGCAGAAGCGCATCGCGTCGTAATTGGGGTAAAGCCACAAGCCGTTGACGTGGTAAAGGTTGTACAGAGTTCCGTTTCGCAGAGCCCTGTGAAAATTGCGGGAAATCGCGTAGGCGCGCGCGTCGTTGGGGACAAAATGAATGAAATCGTCTGTTGCAACTACTTCTGCATCGGAATCTCTTGGCGCAAGCGTCAATATTTTCGCGGATATCCCCGCTTGATTGAGCGATCGCACCAACTCATAGACACAACTGCTTGCTCCCCCCGCGGATTTCAACAGTCCCGAAATCGAGTGTAAAATCTTCATTGTCGTCATTGGGAACTTAATCGTTCCGCACCCACTCCGGTTTTTCCGCCTTGCCCAACAGCCATTGAAAAGCGTCGAGCGTTTTTTTGCCGATAATATCCCACGAAAAATCCCGTAACATCCACGCTTTACCGCGTCTGCCGCGCTCGATGTTTTCTTCGCGGGAACTTGTCATTATGCTGCGCATTGCTTCTTGGATTGCCGCTTCGTTACCATCGCAACTGATGCCGCATTGATTTTCATTCAGCCCTTCCCACGGCGCATTGCGCGTACAAATAGCACAGCTTTCCGCCGCGAGCGCTTCGGCGACCACCATCCCGAAATTTTCGGAAAAGGTCGGCAAAATTAGACATTCGCTTTGCGAGAGGAGTTGCGTTTTTTCCTCGCCGACGATTTCACCGCAGAAATCGACGCGTTCGCAATGAAGCGTTTTCGCGAGCATTTTCATTTCCTCCGCGTGCGCGTTGTTGGGACCTGCGATCTTGAGATCCCAATCAGGAAAATCATCCTGCAACTTTTTCCACGCGGGGATGAGCATCTGCAGTCCCTTTTTGGGGTGGATCCTCGAAAGGAAAAGCATGATCCTGCGATTTGCCTTGGGATAGGTCGTCATCGGGATGTCGATTCCGTTGGGTAACAAGGTGACCGGCTGGCGGAAATTCAACTCCCGCAAGGTTTCGTATTCCTCCTGCGACGTCACGATGAACATATCCGCGTGACGCATCGCACTGCCTTGCCCCGCCCACCAGCATAATTTCTTTTTGAGGACGGATTGCTTCAGCCCCCATTTCAGAAACATGCCATGGGGCATTACGACAAGTTTTTTGCCGTTCTTTTTTGCGGCACAGTAGGGATAAATGTTGGGTGCCATCCACAAGCCGTTGCTCTGGATGATGTCAGCCCAGGCGCCGGCTTCGATGAGTCCCTTTTTCATCTGCGGCGAACGACCGAATGCGGGGTGCGGGAATTTCAACCGCGGGTAGCTGAACATCTCATAGCCGTCATGTCGGATGTCGTAAAGCGGCGCCAGCATGTGCAATTGAACATTTGCCCCCGCGTGGATTAATGACTCGCAAAGATGCGGCACACAATAGGTGGTGCCGCTTGATTCCGAGCTCATTGATGACACAACTTGAATGATGTTCATCTTGGTATCCCCTACAATGGATTATAACTTCTGCCGATGCGGAAAAATCAAATCAAAAAGTCCATCCGGCATCAGATTGATTGCGTGCAAATAAACGACGGACGCACTGGCGTAAAAAATATTTTTGTGTTTCCTGAAAAAATGGAAAATGCTACGCGGCGGCGAGCCGAAAGGCGAATAGAGAAAAGAAAATCGTTGTGCCAGAGAAACACCCCGCTTACGATTGCGGTCCATAGAATTGGCGACACATTCCCCTGCGTAGTGCGACCCCAGTAACACCTCAACGTCGTTTTCCTTCGCGGTTAAGCCGTAATCGACGTCGCCGAAATGATGTTCGTAGACGGGGTCGATGATCCCGATCCTCTGTACGACGTACCGAGGAACCAGCAAAACATTGCCGTTGAGGTTGCGGATCGGTTGCAGTGTACCATCGGGCGCGGCTTGTTTACCCGTTGATTGGTTGATCCCTCCGTAGGAGAGCTTATCCGTTTGGGGATCTTTGACGGCTCCGGACAAAATCGTGCGGTCGGCTTTTTTTTGGCTGTCAGCCAACAAATGCGTCAATGCATCCGGATAGAGTGCAACATCGTCATTGAGCCACAAATAGTAATCATAATCTCCGGCAAGCGCGGTGCTCCACGCCAAATGCATGCCGCGATTCCAATAAAGTTTCCCGTTACCCTGAATCAAATGGACTTGAGGATATTGCATCTCAACCGCATTCGGCGTACCGTCGGTACAACCGTCGTTGACCAGATAAACTTCAACCTTTTCCGGGATCAATGAAAGCGTTTGCAAACTGCGCAAAGTTTTTTCTTTGCGATTGAAGCAGGTCATTACAACTGCGATTTTTTTTTGTGTCGTATCGTTACTTATCATAAAAAATCCGTGCTTCGTAAATTTTATGCTATAATATAATATACACCCCATTAATATTCAAGAATGCGGATGTTGCTTAAGCAAATTTTCCCCTGCCGTATTGAGAAAAAAAGTCGTTTGCTTTTTCCTTGCAGTTCCCACAGCTTGGGATCAAGCGGAATTTGGTATGATCTTTTGCCCTGGTTGTACTTGCCATCAAGGCAAAGCGCGGTTTCTTCGCCAAGACCGTTGCCCTTTTCATCGTAGACGCCGAAGCGGACTTTCATTTGGGCATCGGCGGAAAGCGTCGCGTCAAAGGCGATCCATGTCTTTTCTGAAGGTGTAAAATCTGGTGAAAAAATCCCGAGCGAATTGAGCCCGCTTTGCGGAAGCATTGTGATCTCAAGTTGAACCGTTCCCTCTTTGTCGGTCACGCTTTGGATGACCAGCGGCTTATCCTGGTCGATGAGATGAAGCGGCGACATTCCCCAGCATTTCGGCATATCAACGTGAAAATTTTCATTTTGCTGCGAAATGTGTTGAAAACCTGCTTTGAAATCCCCGTTGGAAAGTAGCGCTTCTTTTTTTACCGGCAGAAAAATATCTTCTTTGATCTCCTGTCGGTAAACGTAAAACTCTTTCTTTTTATGATAATTTTTGTAAGCGTGAAAAACAAGTTTTGCTTCCTGCTTCGTTTGAAGCCCCGGAATTGAAAAAACACGAGTTTCGGGAAACGGCGCTAGCCCCGTTCCGACGTAGTACACGACGGGCGCCAGATAATGTGCATTCCAAATTGACTTTTCCCAACTCTTTTTTTCGGGGAAGCTATAGACATTTTCGTTTTCTGCATAATATGTCAATCTTGCGGCATCGTTTCTTTTTTCGGAAATAATGACGGCGTGGGAATATTTTTTTGCATCGCATCTGATCGCATTTCCCGTTGTCGTCAAATAGGGAGGGTGCAGGAAAAAAACAGCGCTTCTTGCCACGAGGATCAGCAGAATCGCACCTGCCGTACAATATCCGAGTTTTGCGGAACGGCGAAAGATTTCTTCCAATCCCAAGCCAATTGCCAGCAATGTTGCGGCAGAAAAGATCAACGTGTAACGGGAACTGAGCCCATGCACAAAGAAACGCAAACCGAATGCGCAAATTATCATCAACAGCAATGCAACGATTTCCCGACGCTTGGGCTTGCACCAAAACAAACGCAAAATGGTCAACACGACCGCAACGACCAGAAGCGGCAGAAAAACTTCTTCCGCGATTTTCGAGATGGTCAATCCAAAGTGATGCATGGGTTATTTTCCGAAAAAGCTGTAGATCTGATGAAATCTCAATGCCAGCGTGTAGTTTTGACGGACGGGATAAAAGGCAATCGTCCAAACAAGGAGAAAGGTTCCCCACGCAATAAAATTGTGCTGCCAGAATTTTTTCCAACTGTTACCGAATGAAAACTGCCGGATCCCCGTCGTTAAGGTGTAAAACACCATAAACTCGCCCCCCTCCATGCGGCAGAAAAACGTCACGACCGTCAACACTCCGAAAACGATGTGATCGACTGCCCGATCATATCGCCATATTTTGATCAGAAGTCCAATTAGAATCAGTGAGAAAAAGAAATAACTGCATTCACGGAGCGGTTGGCAGGAGTAACTGATGAGCGCCGGGTGGCACGCGGCAAAGAGCGCGACCGCAACCGCAACCGCGTTGCGGCAATGCAGATATTTCATTAAAAGAAAAAGTTCGACCGGGATCAGACAACCCAACAACAGATTTTGTGCGACGAATGCATGCGCGACCGGCATTCCAAGTTTCGCCAACAAGAACGGCAGTAAAAAGGGGAAATAACAGATCCGTGCGTCGGGAAATATGCCGTTCTGCACCCAATTTTGCACCAATTTGATATAAAAAACGCCGTCGCGTTCAAAATCATATCCGCACCACAGATAGAACGATCGAATGGAGATAGCAACGCAGAAAATTCCCGCTATGAAAAAAAATTCCTTGCGATGCCGGTAAAGAAAATTGGTCATTATGAGCTATGTTGTACAGAGTTTACGACTAATTATTGAAAAGAGTAACCAGAAGCAAAGCGTTTGGAAGATGAAGAGAAAAGAATTCATCCCCAACGTTTGAAGCATCATTTCTGTCAAAATAATAAATATTAGTTGTGATGGTAATGAATTGCGGGCGCGAAAAGAGACGGCAAGCAATTGGATGAGAAAGACGAAAAAGAACCAATATATGGCAAGATATTTCCCAAAGACATAATACAGATCAGGCAAAATGGAAGAGATGAAATTTTCCAAACTGGTTCCCTCTGTACTGGCGGCATATTGATCGCGATAGGATTTAAAAAAGAGCGGTTCGAGACTGAGATTATGATTATCAGCTTCTTCTGATTGGATGACGTAGTCTGAAAAGCCCAATCCATCCGAAATGTAAAAGAATTTGGTGGCAAACGACTCACTGCCGATCTCTTGATCGTCCTCATTTCGTAAAATGCCCAGAATGCCGAAAAAGCAGATGCCGATCGCAAGGAGGCCCCAGATCTTTTTATGCCCGACGAGGACTTTTTTCCACGAGTGGGTTTTTCGGTAAGAATAGAATAAAACCGTTATGATGAAGAAACAGAAAATGTCAGCAAGAAAATTTCTTGAGATAGACAACACTCCCGGGATGGCGTAGAGGAAAATCGGCATAAAAACTTTCCACCACGGCAAATTGTGGTGTGCTTCGCAGATAGCCAATGTGACAAGCAAGTATGAGGTCGGGAAAATCATATAGGAACAAAGACGATAGATCCAAGTGTAAAGCTCTCCTCTGGATGCTCCTCCGACGTACTGCGAGCGCATATCTGCCAGCGTTCCGGAAAATCCACCTAATACGTAAAAACGGATAATTGCCAAAACTACCGCAACGTAGAAAAGGAAATAAAGCACGCGATATGTTGCATCCGCTTCCTGATAAAGTTCGTCAAAATTAAATTCTTTCTCTTTGGGCTTGTAAACGAGATCGCCCAAAATAAATCCGACTGCTGATGCAATGGCAAAGGGGAGAATGACCAGGGAAAGTCCGCTGCCATTGATCATTTGCGCGGCATCGAATTCATACAGATCGTATTTTAATTTGAAATAAAAGAGGGCCGTCGCCACGCCCCATGCCGGCAGAAAGAGAAATGCGGGGGATAATCCCTTGTTGCGGGCGAAAAATAGAAAATACCCCCATGCCGCGAGGAAAATACCTGCCGCGTATAAGTAAATCGAATAATCGTTCATCGAATATATTCCCTATAGATCAATAAATGCTCGATCCCAGATGACGTTGCTTTTGATCACTTTTGCCGGATTTCCGGCAGCGATCACTTTTGCCGGAATATCGCGGGTGACCAAACTGCGCATGCCGATAACGCTGCCATCCGCAATGGAACAACCCTTTAATACGGCAACGCCTTTCCCTAGCCAAACGTGGTCGCCGATGTGAATGGACTTTGAGTGATTGCAAATGCTTCCGTTTTCGTCGTAGATCGTATGGGTGTCGCTCGCCCAAAGTTCGATGTCTGTCGAAAAGAGACATTCTTTGCCAATTAAAATTTCGTTGCTTTGCCCTTGGCAAACTGCGTTCATGCCGCCGATATCGCTGTTTTTTTCGATGACGATATGGCAATGATTTCCCCGCAAAACGATTGTCGAACAAGTGATGTGCGCTCCCGGAAGAAGTTCCAACTGATTGTCATTCCCATCCATCGTGATATTGCATCGATCCAATTTCCCGCTGTTGATCAACCGATTGTTGTTGCCGCGGATCAGAATATCTGAAAACGCCACTTCTCCATCGTCGGCAAAAATACAGTTTTGCTTCCCCCAACCGTGCAACTTTACACCGAAAATTCGCCCTCTTTGAACCTTTGTCTGGACAAAGGAAAAAAGAAGAGCGATTCGCGTGAACCAGGACCAAAGCGTTTTAATCGCGTTTCTCATTATCTACCAATAGCATCCGTTTTCAATTTTCTTCGCAACCGAGGGAATATCTTCCGGCAATGGGCGGATCCAGTTTTCGTTATAAAGATCAACGTAATTCAAATTTAGTTTTTCCTTTGTCGGGTAGGTCCAGTGGTAGTTGTCTTCCCATCGTTTCCCCTTGATGCCGAAAAGAAGTTGCAACCCGCCGCCAAGATGGATCGCTTTTTTGCCCATGCGCTTGATAAAGGCGGCAAGCGGTATTCCGTACGCGCCGCACCCCAAAAGCGCAACGTCAAAATCGCGTTTGGCGATTTCGTCTTCCATCGACTGCAATGCGTCGAACCACGTCGCAAAATTTTGCCCTTCTGCCCCCAGCGACTGAACTGCTTTCAGTGTATCAAGATGGCATTCCGGCAGAATTTCCGGATTGGCAAAAAGTTTTTCGCGGATCGCCCACTGGTGACGGATCGTCTGCTCAAATGGATGGATGACCAAAACTTTTTTTCCGGCAAGGTATCTCGTCCACGGACGATTGACAAAAAAGGGATACATGCTTTCCAGATGAACTTTGCGGCACGTGGAGGCAAGCGGCATAAATTTTTCCGTATAGTTAAACGAGCCAAGCACGTCAATTTCCGGGATGTCCTGTAAATAACGCCGGGCAAATTGTTCAAAAAGGGAGCGGTCTTCTGGGAAAAAACCAGACCAGATGCACAATTTTTGGAGATGTTGCGGATCCCAGACCGGAGCCGATTGGTTACCTGTGATATACGAAGCGTATTTCTTGAACCAAGGGCGAGAATCCGTTAAGTTTTGATAGTGTGAAAGATTACCGATTTCCGTGGTGCCGAAACGCGAGATCATGCACGCTTTTGATGAATTCAGCACATCAAAAATAACGTCGTTTGCCTTTTGCCGGTCAATGATGCAATCCGGCGACAACCAATATGGTCGGGCAATTGCACGATAGATTTTTCGCGATGCTTTTAATGTAAAAAGAGCAAATCCCATATCGATTGTCCTCTGCTGATGTTAATGAACTATACTATACCATTGGATAATGGATTTTTCAATGCATCTGCCGCAAAATTAGCGCAATCGCACAATGGTACGCAAAAATGCATCATACCGCTTCCCGTAAGCGCTCCAAGATAATTTTTCCTGTGCGTTTTTTTCTGTCATTATGCGACGAGGAAACGATTGCGTAGCAGCGAGTTTCAAAGTCTGTTGCAATGCCTGTTTCAGGCTTTCGACGGTAAGAGACTGCATTTGCACGACCCATTTGGGATCGTCCAGCATCGCCCCGAGATCAGCGCCTCCGCAATAGGGAGCGCTGACGATGGGCAGTCCGCTTGCCAGTGCTTGTGCTTGAACTAATGCCATCCCTTCTTGACGGGATGGAATGGCAAAAACGCGCGCCATCTGGTAAACCTGCGGCAATTGCGTTTGATCGACGTGCCCAAGAGAGTGAAATTTTTCATCTTTCGGGAAGGGCAAATTGACAATGCTTCCGGCGTGCAAAAGTGAAAGTCCAAGTTCCCGGCAGGCTTGGATCAACAGGTCACACCCCTTTTCCCACCGCCAGCCACCGACGAAAATCACATCGTAAGCAGGTTTGGTGTCGACCGGCGCAGAAAAGAACATTTTCAGGTCAACCCCGTAGGAATTGACGAAAAGTTTGTTTTCAGGAATCCCATTGCGGATAAAGCTTTCCCGAACGTGCCTAGCGGGGATGGAAATGTAATCGCAGATCTGATAGTTGTGCAGTTCTCGTTGGTGAAACCAATCCGGCGCGTAAGCGCGCGTTGCCTCATCGGGATTGCTCAAACAAATCTTTTTGACCTCCTCGGCATGCATACTTCCCCGTTCACAGATCGTGATGGCGCCAAAACGTTTTTTTGCCATGATATGAGCGTAATCAAATAAATCGCTGATGGCGATGAAAACATCACATGGTTTCATCAGGCGACCGACGAGAAAATCCATCCAACTGGTTTGCCAGCGGCTGATCCATTCCTGCTTGGGGAAAAGCCGATGCAACGCTAAAAATGGAGCGATCGCCCACAGCAACGAGTGACAGCATTTTCGAGGAATGCCGAATTTGACCGCTCGGCTGGAGGGGACGTAACTATAAAAGTGGACGTCGTGACCACATTTTTCCAGTTCTCGCGCCAAATCAAGCAAATGAAAGCGTCCGCTGGTTGCGATATTGATGATCATAAACTGCTCTTTTTTTTGACAAAAATTAAAAAATATTTTTCTTGATGAAAAGTTTTTTGACCCTGTCGCGTTCCGCGACCGTCATTCCGATAAACCAACTGCCGGCAAGCGTTAACAGCGATGTGGTGATACTGACGGCAAAAAGGCGAATAACGGGATGATGAATGGAAAAATACACCGGAAATGTACCGAGTAAAACAATCGCACAAATGGTAGCTGCGCGTCCAAAACAGCCGATCCAAAAATCTGATTGCGCAAAATTTCCCGCTCTTGCCGCCCAGAAAACACGGGTAATCAACCGAACAAGGCAACACACCAACAAGGCGACGTAAACCGCCGGCGGAGGCATCCCCGCTAAAAGCAACAGATAACTGGCGAGGAGTGTCCCAAAATGCAAGAAGCAATCAGTCACTTCAAATCCCTTGATTTTGCCGGTTGCATTCAAATATGTGACAAAGGGGTTGCTCAAGAGGATAAAGGCGCTGCGGATGACGGTCAATCGGCAGAAAACAGCCGTGTATTCCGGCACGTTTTTCACCCAAAGCCGCATGATGAAATCGATCTCAAATAAAAAAGGCATTGCGAAAAAGAGGAAAATAAAAATGGTGAAGCGGCAGGAACAGTTGGCGATCTTCAATGCGGCGGACTGGTTGTTGGAACTTTCGTATTTCATGATAACGGGGTTGATCGCCTGCATAACGGTCGTGGCAAAGATCGCCAATTGCCCGGAAATTTGCGAGGAAATACCTTCCGCCGCATTGACGAGCACCCCGAAGAATCGGTTGAGCAATATGCTGCTGCCAGTGCAGGCAATGGTGTCGGAAACGTTGCCGCAAAAACTCCAGCCTGAAAAGGAAAAAATCTGCAACAATTCCTGTTTTTTTATCGGGCAGCTCAATCGAATCCGACTTTCTGGAAATTGCCGGCAATAGGTTATTCGCCAGACAGCGGTGCCGCTCAAAACCAGCATCATTCCAAATCCGTAGAAAAGCAACCGGTCTGCGCCCCAGTAAAAGAGGGCGATGCAGAGCGCCAGTTTTCCGGCCGCTTGAAAAATTCCCCACAGTGAGAAAAATATCATCCTTTCATGGGCGATGATGACCGATTCGTAGGGGTTGGTCGAGATTGAGCAGAAACTGATGAAGACCATGTACTGAAAGACCACTTTTGCAGCGAATACGCGTTCCAGAGGCAGATTGAAGAGCTTGTCCCATAAGAAGAAGAAGCAAAATTCCATCGAGAGCGCGATGATGAGCGCCATCACAAAATGAATGCGCATTGCCAAATTGAAGATGCGATTCTGCTTTATCGCGTCGTGCTCTCCTTCTGCGCAGACAATGAAGCGCATCGTTGCGGTCGCCATTGTCCCGTTGAGCAACTGTAACATGGCAATCACGCCGCTGATGATGCTGAAAATACCATAGTCGGTTGCCCCCAGTGCTTGCAGAAGCAACCGTACCGCGATGAGTGATACCGCAGTGGTAAAAAACAGCCGTCCGTAAAGAAAAAGACTGTTTTTTGCAATCCGCTTTGTGACGTCACTCATTTGAATTTCCCTCTCCACTTTGCTTTAAGGCACCGGCAGTAACGGAGAAAATCACCGGAATTCAGGTCTTCCGTAGAGTATGCATAGTGGACACATTTTCTCAATCTTAATTCTTTTGCCGGATTTCCGCCAACTACGCTCATCGGCGACACATTGTGAGTGACGACGCTCCCGCAACCGCATACAGCGCCGAGTCCGATGCGGGTCACGCGCGGCAAAATGAGACACCCTACCAGCCAGGCGTAATCGTCAATTTCGAGATCGTAAAAAACAGCATCAAACGTTGGTGAATCAATATCGTGTGATACGCGCAGAATTTGCGTGGTATTTGAGATCGCCACGTAATCGCCGATTACGACTTTTGCGCGCAGATCTATGTTGCTCGTTGAAATGCAACAGTGCTCGCCGACGATCAGATTGGCATTTGCATTTTTTGCCAATGCATAAGGAATGATCGAGGTTTTACCGATCGTCGCTCCACGGCGACGTGCTAATCGCCGACAATACGCTTGCTTTAAATAACTTTTGAGACGCGCAAAAAAGCCTAAAATTAATCGCATCCAATTCCGCTGCGTGATCTTCTCTTCATAAGCACGATCATCGTGAATAATAGTTTTGTCGATGTTTTCCACGTTTCTGCGTTTCCTTATTTTTTTTTGCAGTCAATATACCACATTGCATAGGAAAAGTCAAGTTTCAGTTGACAAAAACCGAAGCCGTGATATATTACAGAAAAGACAAAAGGGGAGGGCGATCAAAATGACTTTTGCCGGGATCATTTCTTTTTGCAAAGTGCTGATTTTTGCGGCCGGGGCGTATTTGTTTTCCCTGATCGGCACGCGGCTTGCCATTAAAATATTGCCGAAATTCGGTATGATTGATCGCCCCGGGGGCAGGCACATCCACAAGAAACCGGTTCCCCGCGGCGGCGGCATCGCGGTCGCGATCGCCTTTTATCTCGCACTGGGTACCTACTTCTCCTGGGCTCCGCCGGCAAACAATATCTTTTTGCGTCTGTTGCTGCCGGGGACGGCGTTGGCGATCCTCGGCATCGTCGACGACCGCTACGATTTGCCCGCGCTTCTGAAATTGGTCGTACAGATTCTTTGCGCAGCGTGCGTTTATTTCCTCGATCCCCCCGCAATGACGCTTTTCGGCTGGACTTTGCCGTGGTATCTGGTGCTCGGCATCACGATTTTGTGGGTCATCGGGATCATCAACGCGTTTAACCTCATCGACGGTATGGATGGCGTCGCCAGCGGCGTTTCCTCGGTTTCGGCGGGATGCCTCGCCGTCTGGTTTTCGATCAACGGTTTGCGCGATGAAGCGGTTGTGATGCTGGTGTTGCTCGGCAGTTGTCTCGGATTTCTGCACTTTAATTTTCACCCCGCCAGAATCTTTCTCGGCGACGTCGGCAGTACCTTTATCGGTTTTGTCTTTGCCGTGACCGCGCTGGCGGGGGTCGACCGGGCGGCGACGATCACGAGTTTGCTGATCCCGCTGTTGGCGATCGGCGTACCGATCTTCGACGAAGTGCTCGCCGTCTGGCGACGGGTCGTTAGGAAGTTGCTCAATCCCGCCGCCCAAGGGGTGATGACCGGCGATCAGGATCATTTGCATCACCGTTTGCTGCGGGAAACCGGCGGTCAGACCCGCGCGGCGCGTCACCTTTATTATCTTGCCGGCGGTTTTGCGGTGCTGTCGATCATGCTGATGTTTTTCCGGAATGCCGCGCCGGGTATCGCCTTTTTGCTGTTGGCAATCGGTCTTTTGGTGGCGATCCGCCATCTGGCGATCCCGGAACTGGTCGATTCGGCAAAACTGGTGGAAAGAGGTTTTTCTTTGCCGCGCAAAGGCGTTCTGATCAACGTTTTTCACCCGATCTTTGATATGGCGATGATCAGCATTGCGCTCTTTTTGAGCTGTAAACTTTTGCACTTTCGCATTCACGGATTGGTCGCCGTGCTGATGTTGGCGCCGATCATGCTGGCGTTTGTATTTTCCGGAATCTACCGGGTCTACTGGTTGCGGGCGAGTATGAGCGATTACAGTCGTTTGGCGTGGCTTTTTCTCGGCGGCGCGACGCTTTCGTGTTTTGTTTTCGGCTTTGCCTCCTATCAAGGTTGGATCTTAATCTCATCCGGACGCTTCATCGTTTTGCTGTTGCTGTTTGTCTTACTGGCGTTTTGCCTGATCTCGGGGGAACGCTTTTTCATCCGCTATGCGGAAGGGGTGTGGCTTTTTAAACTTCAGCAGAGCCGGTTGCTCGATACGGAAAAACCGTTGCGCGCTTTGATTTACGGCGGCGGACTTTACTGCCGTTTGTTCATGACCTACCATTTCCGGATGGGGAGCTATCGCCGCCCGTGCGATTTCATCGGTATTGTCGACGACGACAAGGCCTTGCAATCCGTGCGAATCAATGGCTTGCCGGTGATCGGCACGTGCGATCAGTTGCCGCAGATCTACGAAAAGAAGCCCTTTGATCTGATCATCATCGCGTCGCGCAATATTCCGGAATCAAAGCAACAGAAGGCGAATGAATTCGCCCGGTCGCATCATCTCGAAGTCCTCCGTTTTTCGATTCAGGAAGAGCGTTTCGATTATTCGGAAAAATAGCGTTGAAAATTCGGGATGCCTGTTGCGTGATAAAAAAGGGGCTGTTGCTTGCCGGTCAAGGTTTTGCAACAGCCCCTTTTTATTTTTGGGGTGATCCCGATCAGATGTCGTCGTGCGGACGCATTGCCTTTTGACCGATGTCCTTGCGGAACTGCATCCCGTCAAAGTGGATCTTTTCGACCGCGCGATAGGCGTTGGCGATCGCTTCGGGAATGGTTTTGCCGCGGGCTGAAACGCCGAGGACACGACCGCCGGACGTGACGATCTTGCCGTCGCGCAAGGCGCTGCCGGCGTGGAAAACCTTGGCGCCGTCGGCTTCGGCTTCGGCGAGACCGGTGATCTCGTCGCCTTTGCGGTATTTGCCGGGATAGCCGCCGGCGGCGAGAACGACGGAAACGGCGGGTTCGCCGGACCAGACGAGCTTCGCGTTGGCAAGATCGCCGTGCGCGACGTGGTTGACGACATCGAACCAGTCGCCGTCAAAACGGCGGAGCACCGGCTGGATTTCGGGATCGCCGAAGCGGACGTTGAACTCCAGAACTTTCGGCATCCCCTTGTCGATCATCAATCCGACGAAGATCACGCCGCGGAAATCGAGCTTTTCCTGCTGGATGCCGCGGAGAAACAATTGCAACACCTGCTGATTGATGCGCACCGCCGCCTTGGGCGTGACAACGGGGGCGGGGGAATAAGCGCCCATACCGCCGGTGTTGGGCCCCTTGTCGAGGTCGAAAATGCGCTTGTGATCCTGCGAGCTGACCAGCGGCACGATGGTTTTGCCATCTGTCAACGCCAGGATCGACGCTTCTTCGCCGTTGAGTTTTTCCTCGATGACGACTTTGGCGCCGGCGCTGCCGAAGGAGCCTTCAAAACAGTCGTCGATGAAGTTCAGCGCGTCGTCGAGCGTTTCGGCGACGAGGACACCTTTGCCGGCGGCAAGTCCATCCGCCTTGACAACGATGCCGTCGGCGCCGTTGGAAAATTCCTGCCGGACGTAGGTTTTTGCGCTTTCAGCGTCGGTAAAGGCGGCGCCGCGGGCGGTCGGAATGCCGTATTTCAGCATGAACTGCTTGGCGAAATCCTTGCTGCCTTCCAGTTGCGCCGCGGCTTTGCTGGGGCCGAAAACGGCAAGCCCGCGACTGCGGAAAATATCGGCGATACCGGCGCAGAGCGGATTTTCCGGCCCGACGACGGTGAGGTCGATTTTTTTGCTCTCGGCGAAATCGGCGAGTTTTTCCAGTTCAGTGACGGCGATGTCGACGCATTCGGCGTCGGCGGCGATGCCGGCGTTGCCCGGCGCGCAATAGACGTGATCGACCTGCGGACTTTTCTTGAGCGCCCAAACCAGAGCGTGTTCGCGCCCACCGGAACCGATGACCAAAACCTGCATAATATTTCTCCTGTGACTTCTTTTATTTGACCACGACTCGACCCTCAAAACTCATGTCGAAATTCTTTCTCATATCGCCTTTTAGCCGCGATTGGACCAACGCGTCGAGAAAGCGTTCGATCAAAAAGCGGTAATCCTTTTCTTCCTTGCCGTCCGGAAACGTAATGCTGCAATTTTCACCCATATAGTTGACGCGCGCCACCAGTTTGCTGTCGGAACGAACGATCAATTGAGGCATTTGTATATTGGGATAATTCTGCATCGCCGCCGTCAATTGGATCGCGCAACGCAATTCCTTGCGTTGCGTGTGCTCCTGATAGGCTTTGCGTTGGGATTCGATGATCACAGGCAACGGCAGCTGGTTTGCGATGGTCTCACTGCGGCGGAGGATGTAGCCTTCGCTGTCGATAACCCAGGTCGTGTCCAGTTGGGCGACGGGGATCCGCTCAGTGATGTTGAGCCGGATGGCGTCCGGATGCAAAACTTCCACCGTGGCGGCGGAAATATTGGGGATTGCCAGCAGTTTTTGGCGGATTTCATCGGGGTGGATATCGTGAAAACTCATTCCGGTTTGCAGACCGATCTTTTGGATTAATTCCGTTTGGTGTTGTTGCCAGTAACCGCCGGTCTGACTGCATACTTCGACCCGTTGCAACTGCAAACGGGGATTGGTGACAAAGAGCGTCTGATACAACTTGAATGCGCCAAAAGCGATCCCGCCGATCGCCGCGAAGAACAACAAGATGACGAAGGCAAATTGAATACGCCGCGCTTTTTCGGTGGAGCACGCCGCGCGGATGTTCTGCATGCTTTCCCGGAAAAGTCCTGTCTTTTTCGCAGGCTTTGCCGCCGGAGCTTTTTGGGAGCTGATCTTCACGAGTGCGACTTCCTTGTTGACTTAAAATGCGTTTTCTTCGCCCGGGAATTTCCCGGCGCGGACTTCGTCGGCATATTGTTTCAACGCCTCGGTTGCAAGTTTGCCGAGCGTGGCGTAGCGTTTGGCGTGGCGCGGCAGGAAATCGCCGCCGAGGCCGAGTACGTCGTGGAGCACTTGGACTTGCCCGGAACAGTCGGCTCCGGAGCCGATGCCGATGGTCGGGATCGTCAAGTTTTCGGTGATCTTTTTGCCGAGCGTGGCGGGAATGCACTCCAACACCAGCGAAAAAGCCCCCGCTTCCTCGATGATCTTGGCTTCGGCGAGCAAACGCGCGGCGTCTTCTGCCGTTTTGCCCTGCACCTTGTAGCCGCCAATCGCCTGAACGTGCTGCGGCATCAGACCCATATGCGCCATCACCGGAATCCCGGCGGTGACCAGTTGTCTGATCAGGGGGGCGACTTCTGCGCCGCCCTCGAGTTTGACGGCGTCGGCGCCCGCTTCCTTGAGCGCGCGTGCCGCGTTGCGGAGCGCTTCGGCGGTATCCGCCTGATAACTCATAAAGGGCATATCAAAGACAACGAACGCGTCGGGCGCGCCGCGGCGCACCGCCTTGGTGTGGTGAAGCATTTCGTCCATCGTCATCGGGATCGTGCTCGCCAACCCCAGCACCGTCATCGCGACCGAATCGCCGACGAGCAGAATGTCGATGCCCGCTTCCTGCGCGAAACGCGCCGCCGGAGCGTCGTAGCTGGTTACCATAACCAATTTTTCATTTGCCGCTTTGCGCTTGGCAAATGTCGAAACGTTGATCTTTTTCATAATGCAAAAGCCCTTCTTGAGAAAAATATCTTATATAATATGCCAGTCGCGTGCACTTTTTGCAAATTTTCTTTTGCACAAAAGCGGCTTTGGTGCTATCTTTTTAATGCAATACATCCAAGTGAGGAGGTCAAGATGAAAAAAGAACGGAAAAAAAGATTGCGTCACCTCGCTGAACGCCGCATGGAGCGCCAGGCCCGCCGCTCGGCGGGAGAACTTACCGGTGTTTTGACGGTCACCAACAACGGATTCGGTTTTGTCGCCCCCGAAAACGGCGACGAGGATGTTTTCATCCCCGCGCCGATGGTCAACGGCGCGATTGACGGCGATCGGGTCAAGGTCGAACTGTTGCCGCCGCGGCCTCCGCTGCCCGGAGAAGCGGAAAAAGGTCCCGCCGGGCGCGTCATCGAGATCATCGAGCGCAAACGCGACGCATTTGTCGGCGAATTGCTCGACGGCAACCGCATCCGGCCGCTCAATACCCGGTTGCCGGATGAGATCGTGCTGAAAGGCGGTCGCCGCGGCGCCCGGAAAGGCGACTGGGTGAAGTTTCATATCGGCGACGGGGAAAACGGCGTCTGGAGCGGCGAGATTGAGTCATCGCTCGGCAGGGCAGGGGTGCTCGCCGCCGACCTCGACGCGGCGATGGCGGAATACCACTTGGAGGGGCGTTACTCCGCCGAGGAGGACGCCGCCGCCGAAGCGATCGTGCCGCGCGAGATCGCGCGCGCCGACCGCCGGAATCTGCTCGCCGTCACCATCGACCCGGTCGACGCCAAGGATTTCGACGATGCGCTTTCCATCGTGCCCGGCGACGATCCCAATATCGTGACAATCGGCGTTCACATTTCGGACGTCGCCGCCTATATCGCGCCCAAAACGACCTTTGATCAGGCGGCGGCGAAACGCGGTTTCAGCTGTTATCTGCCGGGGCGCACCCTGCCGATGTTGCCGCCGGCACTGACGAAAAAAATCAGTTTGCAGGTCGGTCAGGAAAGTTTCGCCCATACGGTTTTCCTCGACGTCGACCGCGCGACCGGCGAGGTCAAAGCGTTTCGCCGCGAACATTCGCTGCTACGCATCGCCTACCGGCTCGATTATCCGGCGGTGCAGAAGTTTGCCGACGAAAACGTCGCGCCTGACACGTGGAGCGCCGAATTGCGCGAGACGCTGAAAGTTTTGCTTGACGTGACGCGCAAAATGCGCCGTTTCCGCGCCGAAAAGGAAGCGTTCATCGAATTGCCGTTGCCGGAGATCCGCATTCTCTGCTCGGAGGGTGAAAACAAGATCCTCGGGCTGGAAAAGAAACTTTCCGCCGAGTCCGAGCAATTGGTCGAGGAGTGCATGCTTGCCGCCAACAGCGCCGTCGGCACGGAGTTGATCGAGCGCGGCATCGCCGGCATTTTCCGCGTTCACCCGGAACCGGAAACGGAAAAGGCGATGGAATTTGCCGACTTGATGCAGGACGGTTTTCACCTTGCCTGCGGCGACATCACCGAAAGAAGCAATTGCAATCACTTCATCGCTTCTTTGCCTGACGATCCGCGCCGCGAAGTGATTATGAGCGCCTTGTTGCGTTCGTTGCCGCGCGCCTATTATGCCGCCGAAGCATCAATCCACTTCGCGCTGGGCAAATTGCGCTACAGCCACTTCACCAGCCCGATCCGCCGCTACCCCGACTTGACGGTGCATCAGCAGTTGTGGAACTTTGATTCGCAGATGCGCTTGCGCAATCACCACTCGCTGGAAAAGGTCGCCGAGATGTGTTCCGAACTCGAAGAAAACAACGACAACGCCTACTACGCCGCTTCCGACCGGCTGAAACTGCGTTATCTTGAAGAAAAGCTCGAAGCCGGCGACGATGCCCTTTACGATGGCGTGATCGCCCGGGTGCTTTCGGGCGGATTGCAGGTCGACGTGCCCGAGCTCGGTATCTACGGTTTTGTGCCGCTCGGTCAGCTCGGCGGCAATTTCGACCGCGGCAAAAATGTCCTGCACGAGGCGCATGGCGTTCGCAGTTACCGTTGCGGCGACGCGCTCAAAGTGCGGCTGGCGCGCGTTGATTTCGACCGCAACAGCGCCGTTTTCGTCCCTGCGGGGCGTTGAAATGCAAGGCGGAAGCTGACTTTTGCAAAATGCGCTTTTTTGTGCTATATTACGCAAATTGCATTTGAGGAAACTTTATGGGCAGAAAAACGCAATATCTCAATACCGTCTACGACCGGCTGTACGCCGTGTACGGCGAATGCGGTTGTCCGTTGCGGCACGCCTCGCCCTTTCAATTGCTGGCGGCGGTGATGCTGTCGGCACAGTGCCGCGACGATCGGGTCAACGAAGTGACGCTTGAACTCTTTGCGCTGGCGCCCGACGCCCGGGAAATGGCGGCGCTTCCTGTAGAAAAGATCGCGGATGTGATCCATTCGCTCGGACTTTACGGCGCCAAGGCGCGCAATCTGCAGAGCGCGGCAAAGAGGATCGTCGAAGTCTACCACGGCAACGTGCCCAAGACGATGGCGGATTTGACCACGCTTGCCGGCATCGGCAGAAAAAGCGCCAACGTCGTGCTCGGCAACGCTTTTGGCATCCCCGGATTTCCCGTTGATACGCACGTTAATCGCGTGTTGAACCGCCTCGGCGCCGTCGCCGTCGATTCGCCTGAAGCGATCGAAAAGATCATCAATCGCGAAGTCGATGCGGCGCGCTGGACGAATTTTTCTCACTTGCTGATCCAACACGGTCGCCGCGTCTGCGACGCCCGCAAGCCGCAATGCGGTGCGTGTGTGCTCGCGGATCTCTGCCGTTACAAAAGGAAAAACGCCTGATGAATTCCGTCGTTTACCAATTCCGTCAAGTCAAGAAACTGCCGATCTGGATCTACTGGTTGCCGGCGGGGTTGATGTGGCTGATCTTTCACACGTTCTTTCGCTTCAAGCTGGATGATCCGCTCGACCAGTGCAATCACGATCCGCACAAGATCGTCGGCGTGGCGTGGCACAACCGGTTGCTCTTTCTGCCGCTGGTATTCCCGAAATTCCTGCGCAAACGCACGCTTGCCGTGATCAGTCCGTCGCGCGACGGGCAGTATCTTTCGGACTTCATCTCGCTTTTCGGCGTCGGCGCGTTGCGCGGATCTTCGTCGAAAAAGGGGGCGCAGGCGCAGTTGGGGGCGTTCCGGGCGATGGACGAGGGAAAGATCGTCATTTTTACCCCGGATGGCCCGCGCGGACCGCGCTACCATTTGAAGCCGGGGCCGATCCACCTTGCTTCCAACAGCGGCGGCACCATCGTGCCGTTGATCGTGAATTACTCCCGTTATTGGCAGTTGCACAGCTGGGATGGCTTCCAGATACCGAAGCCGTTTTCGCGGATCACGCTGTCGATCGGCGCGCCGATCACGGTGCCCAAAGAGCTCAACGCCGAAGAATTGGAAGCGTATCGCGACCAGGTGGAAAAAGCGATGCTCGCGCTTACTTTTGACCGCGAAGTTTTTCGCGGAAAGCCCCGGGCGGAAGCCCCCGCCGCTTGCGGAACACCCGTGAAAAATAAAACTGATCGCTGAAGCCGGAAGCAAATGCCGCTTCGGCGACGGAAGCGTCCGGATGCGCTTTCCAGAAACGTTCCGCCAGGTTCAACCGGTATTCGATGACCAGCTCCTTGAAATTGGTCTGGTAGTTCCGGCGCAGAAACTGCGAGATCGTCGAAACGCTGCAACGCATTTTTTTCGCCATTTCCGGCAATAAGATCGTGCCGGTCGCGTTTTTTTCGATGTAGCGATCAATTTCCTGCCGCAAACGGTCGTCCTGAACGACTGCGAGTTCCCGCACGGCGATGTAGTCGATCAGCGTTTTAAAGAGTCCGAGGATGCCGTCCATCTTGCTCTGACTGAAAGAGGGCAATTCCAGATACGCCTTGCGCAACGCTTCGCGCTTTGCCGGATCCTCGATCTCGTCGATCCACTCCGGCATTTTCGCCTCGTCGAGCGTAAATTGCCCGATCATCAGAAATCCGGCGAGTTTGCCGTGGACGCAGATCGGCGCGATGCCTTCGTAAAGCCCGGCGTGGCAACGGTAAAGCGAAACGTCGTGGTACTCCGCCGCTTCGCTCTGCTTGAGCTGGTCGAGCGAAAGACAACGGTCGAGTTTACCCATTTCCTCCTGAACGATCCGGCAGAATTCGCAGTTGCGCATCGCCTTGCCGCGCCGCAACCGCTCGCCCGTAATCGAAAAAAGCGTTACCCGCACGTCCAGCAAGGCGGCAAAATCGTCCAGCAGACCCTGAACTTCGTCGCTCAAAAAAAGATCGACAGATCGCGTGTTCATGAAGGTTTTCCTCTGTTTGAATTACTTGAATATGTATTAATATAAGCCATCTTTGCAAAAAAGTCCATAGCACTTGACGAAAAAACTATTTTCAAAATCGCGTTGAGGCGCTATAGTATATCAAAGACATCCCAATCATAACATAGAAAAAGTGGAGAGTATATCATGGCTTTCGATTTGAAAAAGATTTACGCCGCCTTTGCCGTCGATGACGCCTTTGTCAACGCAGTCGCCTACGGCACCGGACACATCAACGACACCTACAAAATGGATTGCGCGCACTCCTCGTACATCGTCCAGCGGCTCAATACCTCGATTTTCCGCCAGCCGGAACTGCTGATGGAAAACTTTCAGCGCGTCACCGCGCACATCGCCAAAAAGATCGCCGCCGAAAAGAGCGACCGCAAGACGCTTCACTTGGTGATGGCGCGCGCGACGGGCAACCCCTATTATCGCGATGAGGAAAACAATTTCTGGCGTTGCTATCACTTCGTCGATCAGGCGCGCACCTACGATATTCTGGAAACGCCGGAACAGGCGTTTCAGGCGGCGGCGGCTTTCGGTCAATTCCAGTGCGACCTCGCCGACCTCGAACGCCTCAACGAGACGATCGTCGATTTCCACAACACGCCGAGCCGGTTGCACAACCTTGAAATGGCGATCCAAAAGGATTGCTGTCACCGCCTTGCCAAAGTCGGCAAAGAGGTCGATTTCGTGATGAGCCGCGCCGCGGACTGCTCGCGGCTCGTCGATCTGCAGAAAAAAGGGGAACTTTCTGAACGCACGACCCACAACGACACCAAGCTCAACAACGTCCTGATCAACCCCGACACCCAGCGCGCCGTCTGCGTCATCGACCTCGATACGACGATGCCGGGTCTGCCGCATTACGATTTCGGCGATATGGTCCGCACCGGCACCAGTCCCGCCGCCGAGGATGAACGCGATCTTTCGCTCGTCGGCATGCGCTTTGAAATGTTTGAAGCGCTGCTCCGCGGCTATTTGAGTCAGGCGAAGTTTCTCAATCCGCTTGAAAAGGAATTGCTGCCTTTTTCCGGCAAGCTCATCACGCTGGAAATCGGCATTCGCTTTTTGACCGACTATCTCGAGGGCGACGTCTATTTCAAGACCAAGCGCGAGGATCACAACCTCGACCGTTGCCGCACCCAGTTCAAACTGGTCGAGTCGATCGAAAGTCAGCTCGACGCGATGCAAAAGCTCAACGCTTCCATTCGCTAAATCGATTAAAAACGGAAAAAGCGTTTATATTTCTCCATAGAGGAACAACGATGGAGGAATTATGAAAAACTGCAAGCTGCCCGCTTCGACGTTACCCCGCCCCGGCGAAGCCTTTTGCGGAAAATAGACGCACTTGCCGTGTGCCGCGCCGCCGGCGCGGACACAGAACTTAAGGGGACAAAGGCGACGGTAATAGTTCCGTTCGCAGTCCTGCCTATCTCAGTATAAGACCCCGCTTTTGCGAACTTCGGGAGAGCCAAGAGAGGGCGAATGAGCCCTCTCTTAGCTCCCATCACGCTACGAGATCGGATGAGGGCAAAAAAATGGCTGTTGCTTGCCGGTCAAGGTTTTGCAACAGCCTCTTGGAAAAAAGCTGGAGTCAGCGTACGCGCAAAATGATGTTGCCGTAACAGGGAACTTGTTTGTCGATGGTGACGCCGCGACCGTTGAAGGTGAATTTCAGCGGTTTGTAGACGCCGTCGCCGTCGAGAAATTCGACCGAGTGCACTTTTTCGCGGGTGCGCAGATCGATGTTTTCCAGCGCGTCAAAGCCGAGGTTGACCAGCGCGATCATATAGCCGCCGTCGTCGCGTCTGCCGCAACGCAAATAGATCGGCTGTTCTTCCCCGGCGTAGAAGGGGACGACTTCGGAATCGAGCCGGCGCAGAAGTTCCAGCAAAAACGCCTTGATTTCGGGAGCCCGGTCGTTGTAGGGATTGTAGCCGACGCCGATTGAACGGGTGATGACGGTGCCGCCAGCCGGATTTTTGTAGAGGATCGTGCCGGGGGCGACAAAGGTGCGTTTGCCCGTTGCCTTGTCGACGATGGAAAGCTCGCCAAGCATGATCGCATTCTGGTTGACGTCGGTCAGTTTCGGGAGCGTGCCGTTGTTCTGATAGCGCATGGTCCAATAAGGTTCGATGCACATTTTTTCGCCGCTTGTGCGGTAAAATTCTTTTTTGGGCACACAGCCGAGGTAGCTTGCCATGCCGCGTTCGGCGATCTTGAGCGCGGCGTAGCCGTCGACGATCGCCTTGCTGCTCAAAATAGTCTTTAATTCTTCATCGGTGAGACATTCGGCGATCGTGCCGTCGACGAGGTAGACCGCTTTGCCGTCGACATACTCGTAATGCGCGGGGATGCCGTAGCGGTTGCAAAGGACGATCTGCCAATCGTGCAAGTTGGCGAAACTGCGGAGCGCACGCGCCGGATTGAAATCCTTGGTGACGTCGACGAGCGGCGTAACAGGTCCAAGCCAGGTGATATGGGGCATTTCGGCGAGCAAAGCGTCGTAGAAAAGACGGTTTTCTTTGAGGATCTTTTCGTAGGCGGCGGTTGAGGTTTTGACGTCTTTATTCAGCAAATTGGTGATCCAGAGCTTGCCGCCCGACGCGCCGTTGAGGATGGCGCCGGTGATATGGCTGTGCATGCTGATCGCGCTCTTGGCGTAGCGGCTGTGCGGACAGGTGTCGGATTCGTCGAGAATGTAATCGACATTGCCCGCGGCGCGCGCTTTGAAAGCGCAGTGGTACATCACTTCGTTGAATTCCTGCGTCATCCCCTCGAGGTAGTTGCCGTCGTTGATGCGCATAAAGGATTCGTTTTTACCGGCGAGCGTGCGGGCGATCTCGCCCGCGAGAAGGTATTCGCCGCCGCCCGAGCAGTAGCCGCATTTGATCGAGGGATCGACCGAATCGATCGCGTCACGCACCAGTTTCGCATAGCCGAGCAAGGTCGCGCGGCGCTCCGCCTCAAAGATCTTGACGCAGGGATCGTCGGCGGGGGCTTTTTCAAGATAGGCGATGAGTTCCTGCGCGGAAGAGAATTTTTTCGGCATTTTCTCGTTGTAGAGCTTCATGTGCGAGGCGCAGAAACATTCGACTCCGTTGGAACTGTTGTTGATCGTGCGCATATCGTCGTCCATCAGGAAAAAGGCGGGGTGCTGTTTGGCGAGCAACACCATCGCGTCAAAGGTGTACTGGCGGAATTTCGGGTCGAGCATGCAGTGACGGTAGACGGTCTGATTTTTCTGATTGATCGAGTATTCCATCGGATTTTCGGTCGTCGCCGCACCCGCCCAGCCGTGCCCGACGAGGCTCTGAACGAGGATGCCGACTTCGATATTGGAATCCTTGAGGCCCGCTTTTAATTCGCCGAACGCATTGGCGTAGGTTTCGACGACCTTGATCGGTTCTTTCCCGGTCGGCATAATCGACATATTGTAGGCGTTTTTGGTGATGCCGGAAGCTGCCGCGGCGCGTTTCGCCTCGGTGATCATGTAGGGAACTTGCGCCGGGTTGAAATAGGTGATGCTGATGAAATTCATCTTTTTGGCATCAGGGTAGGCGAGGAGCGGCGAAGTTTTCGCCGACGGCGTGACATCGCTGCAACAACCGCCCAACGCGGCGGCGATCGCGAGCATACTGTACAAACAATATCTTTTCATGACGTTTTTCCCTTTGTTTTTTGAAACGGCGCAATACCCCTTAATATAATGCAGAAAAAGGCAAAATACAAGAAGGCGGCGCAATGAATTCGGCGAGGTCGAAATGCGGAACTATCTGGCAGTTTTCCGTTTCAGTTTATTGCGGAAGCGTTTGCTGTATTTCTTGGAGAACTGATCCCACAATTGGCGAAATGTTTCCGGAGAAGTGTACTCTTCATTGGGGAAAAAGCATTCGCGCAACTCCTGCAAAGCGCGGCGATCGCCGAGAAAAGTCAACACATCGCCTGTTTGCAGTACGACTTCGGGGCGCGGCTGGATGAATTCGTCGCCGCGCTTGATCATCAGCAACAAGGCAAATTGGGCGAGGCCCGATTTTGCCAACGCCCGACCGATGAGCGAATTGTTTTCCGTCACGGTGAACTGACAGAGATCGCGGCCGTCGGAGCGCTCGTCGTATTCGAGGAGCGACGGTTCCTTTTCCTCATAAGGCAACACCAAGCCGAGTTTCTTGGCGACCCACATCAGCGACGAACCCTGAATCAAAATGGAGAGCAGTACCACGGTGAAGACCATGTAAAAGAAATTGTATGCGCGGATGTTCATCACGCCGTCCGTCGGGACCATTGCGACCACGAGCGCGGCGAGCATGATCGGCGCCGACCCGCGGATACCGACCCAGCAGGTGAACAATCTTTCCCGGAAACTGAACGGACTTTTGATCATGCAGATCATGACGGCAAGCGGACGCGCGATGAACATCAGCGTCAGCGCGATCAACACCGCGCCGACGATGTTGCGCACGCTCAAGAGCATGCGGCAGTCAAAAAAAGAGCCGAGCAACGTAAAGAGCAAGATCTGCATCAGCCACGCGACGCCGTCGATCAGTTTAACAAAGGTGGTTTTGTAGTTGAAGCGCATATTGCCCATCGTGATGCCGGCGACGTAACACGCCATCAGCGAATTGGCGCGCAGAACTCCGTTGGTGATGCCGTAGCAGATCAACACGAAAGCAATGGCGACCACGAAGCGCAATCCGTTGTATTCAAGGAATTTTTGCACCCAGTTGTAGAACCATTGACCGAAAATGCCGAGCAGAAGTCCGGAAAGCGCGCCAATGCCGAGCCCCCAGGTGATGCCGCAGAACATATGCCACGAAACGTTGACAATATTGACGCCGCGCGTTGACAAAAAGATTTTGAGTATGACCAGCGTCAGCAGAAATGCCGCCGGGTCGTTGCTGCCGGATTCATATTCCAAAAGACTTTGCAGTTTCGGGGGGATCGACGCCTTTTGACCGCGCAAAATGGCAAAAACCGCCGCCGCGTCGGTCGAGGCGAAGACCGCTCCGACGAGCAGCGAGGCCGTGACATTCAACGTCAGAAAGAGCGATGCGCGGCTGATCCAGTAGGTGAAAAACGCGGTGATTGCCGCCGTCAGAATGACGCCGACGGTCGAGAGGAGCGTCCCCGTCACAAAGATCCGTTTGATCGCGGCAAACGAGGTCTGCAATCCGCCGCTGAAAATGATGAAGCAAAGCGCGATCTCGCCGAAGAGCTGGACATCCTTGAGTGCGATGTTGGTGGGAATCCACTTCAACCCGTAGCGCCCGAAAAGAATGCCGGCGCCGAGAAAGCAGATCAGGATCGGCATTTTCAGAAACTTGGAAAAGCGGTTCAACGACACGCCGCAAAGCAAGATGATGCCGCTCAGAGCAATGTACGTGGAAAATGTATCCATAAAAGCAAACGTAATTTATGCCGTACGCGCCATTGCCGCGCGTACGGCTTGTGGGTGAGGGATCAGCAGTTCTGTTGCCAGCGCCACGCGTCGCGGCACATGTCGACGAGATTCTTTTCCGCTTTCCAACGGAGCATTTTTGCCGCTTTGGAGGGATCGGAATAGCAAGTCGCAATGTCGCCGGGACGACGGGGGGATATCTGGTATTTCACCTTGATGTGGTTGGCTTCCTCAAACGCCTTGACGACGTCGAGCACGCTGTAGCCGATGCCGGTGCCGAGGTTGAAAACTTCGGCTCCATTGTTGGCGCAGGCGAAATGGTAGGCGGCAACGTGCCCCTTGGCGAGGTCGACGACGTGGATGTAGTCGCGCACCCCGGTGCCGTCGGGCGTCGGATAATCGTCGCCGTAGATGCTCAAGTGGTCGCGCATACCGATCGCGGTCTGCGTGATGTAGGGCAGCAGATTGTTGGGAATGCCGTTGGGGCGTTCCCCGATCAAGCCGCTCTCGTGCGCGCCGATCGGGTTGAAATAGCGGAGCAAAACGATCGACATATCGGGATTCGCCTTGGCGACGCCCTGAAGAATCTGCTCGATCATATATTTCGTCCAGCCGTAGGGGTTGGTGCAATTGCCGGTCGGCGCCGTTTCGGCGAAAGGCGCTTCGCTGTTGGCGCCGTAAACAGTGGCGGAACTGCTGAAGATCAGCTTTTTGCAATCAAATTCGCGCATCACCTCGAGCAAAGTCAACGTCGTGTCGAGGTTGTTGCGGTAGTATTCGATCGGTTTGGCGACCGATTCGCCGACCGCTTTGAAGCCGGCGAAGTGAATGACGCCGTCGATCTTGTGCGCTTTGAAAAGCGCGGTCAGCGCCGCCTTGTCGGCGACGTCGATCTTGCAGAACGCCGGACGCACGCCGGTGATTTTTTCGATCTTGTCGATGATCTCGGCGGAGCTGTTGGAAAGATCGTCGGCGATGACGACCTGCTGCTTGTCGTTGATGAGTTCCACGGCGGTGTGAGAGCCGATGAAGCCGCTGCCGCCAGTCAAAAGAATAGCCATGATGAAAAGTCCTTTCTGTCGTACCTTCTATTTAATATAGCGGTGAAACGCTCTTTTTCAAGTCGTTCAAGGGGGACGATCCGGTAAAAAAAAGGGTGAAAAAGTTTTTTCTTTACAGGAAATTTTGTCCGACACCGATTATATTAGATGAAAAGACGACGTTTCGAAAATTAAATCAAGGAGGGGGAATTTTTTATGAAAAAGTGGTTTTTGCTGGGCGCATTGTGCGGCGCGCTGGGCGTTTCTGCGTGGCAGGAAAATTATGCGCCGAAATTCAACCGCGTCAGCGTGCCGCTCGTCGAGGAGGATGACCGGATATTGCCGCAATTGATCGACTTGCAACGCTATGCCGCGTTCACCGGCAAATACATCTACTCCGCCGATCTGAATATGGACGGCAAAAAAGATTTCGTCGTCTACGCGTGGACGGGCGGATGCGGTCTGGCGATGTGCCGTTGCGACGTTTTCTTTTTTCTCTCTTCGCCGCAGGGATATTACAAAACGAGCTTCAACGCCTACAGCTTTGAGGAAAAAGACATCATCCGGCACGGCAATAAAAATTATTTCCTGCTGACGCTCTGTCAGAGCTGGTCGACCGAAAACGGTCACAACTACTGGCTCAACCGCATCTACGCTTTCGGCAAAGACGGCAAAATGTACGAGGCGGATTCGGAAGTCGGCGCGCCTTTCCCCTCGTACATCCAATATCTCGAGCGCGACAATCACGAACAGGCGAAACTTTCGCCCGTCGAAAAGGAAAAAATGTGGCAAGCCGCCAAAGAGCGCCTCTTTGACAAAGAGACGCAATCGCAATTGGAGTAAGGTACCTCGGGGACGCGTGCCGCCGCACCCTGCTTTCATCTGATTTGCCGCCTTTTTCCCGGTCGGAATCGTTCCGATTGATCCGGCATTTTTGCGTGCAATTCAAAATTCGCATCGGCGCCGTGGCGTCGCAGTTTGCTTTTTGCCGAATTTTTTCAAAAAAAAGGCGGTTTTCGGCGAAAAACCGCTTGTTAAAAAAGTTTGCAGGATTATATTATTAGTATGTATATAGGGCGCGTTGTGCGTCCATGGTACTTTTTACAATTTTTTTCATTTTAAAATAGAAAGCAAAGGTGTTTGGAATGAGTGATCTTACCACCCGTGATATTCCGCTTGATATCGAAGATATCATGCATACTGCCTATCTGCAGTACTCCCTCAGCGTCAACGTCGGCCGCGCCATTCCCGATGTGCGCGACGGCTTGAAGCCGGTCAACCGCCGCATTCTCTACGCGATGCGCCAGATGCACATCGGCAAATCGCACGCGACGGTCAAGTGCGCCAAGGTCGTCGGCGAAGTGATGGGTAACTATCACCCGCACGGCGATATGGCGATTTACGACGCGCTGGCGCGTCTTGCTCAACCCTTTTCGATGCGCGCGCCGCTGGTCGAAGGGCAGGGGAACTTCGGTACGCTCGACGGCGATCCGCCGGCGGCGTCGCGTTACACCGAGTGCCGCATGGAGCGCCTCGCCGAAGAGATGCTCGCCGACATTGAAAAAGAGACCGTCGATATGGTGCCGACGTTCGATGAATCCGACGTCGAGCCTTCCGTGTTGCCGGCGAAATTCCCGCAGTTGCTCGTCAACGGCACGACCGGCATCGGCGTCGGTATGGCGACCTACATTCCGCCGCACAACCTCGGCGAAGTGATTGACGCGACCGTCTACTTGCTCGACAAACCGACCGCTTCGGTCGATGAATTGCTTCAATTCCTGCCGGGGCCCGATTTCCCGACCGGCGCGATCATCCGCGGTCGTATGGCGATGCGTCAGTTCTACCAGACCGGCCACGGCAGCGTCAAAGTGCGTTCCCGCGCCGACATCATTGAAAAGGACGGCCGCGAGCAGATCATCATTTCCGAGATCCCCTACGCGATCAACAAGTCGACCGAAGTCAAGCACATCGCCGATCTGGTGCGCGACAAGGTGATTACCGGCATTTCCGAGATCAAAGATGAATCGAGCGAACGCAACGGCGTGCGCATCGTCATCGACGTCAAGCGCGGTGCGATGGGGCAGGTTGTGCTCAATCAGATCTTTGCGCACACGCAGTTCGAGACGACCATCGGTTGCACGATGCTCGTCGTCGACCACAACCGCCCGCGCACGATGAACCTCGTTCAGGTGTTGCAGGCGTACATCGACCACCGCCTCGAAGTGATTTTGCGCCGCACGCTGTTTGATTTGGACAAGGCAAAGGCGCGCGCCCACATCCTCGAAGGTTTCAAGATCGCGATCGACAATCTCGACGAAGTAGTCAAGATTATCCGCGAGTCGCGCACCCGTCAGGACGCCGCGGCGGCGTTGATGGCGCGTTTCGGCTTGTCGCAGATCCAGACGGCGGCGATCCTCGATATGCGGTTGCACCAGTTGACCGGCATGGCGATCGACGACGTGCTCGCCGAATTGGCGGAAGTTCACCAGCAGATCGCCTATCTGACCGAGCTTGCCGAGAGCCGCGAAAAGCGCATCGGCGTCGTCCGCACCGAATTGCTCGAAGTTAAAGACAAGTACGCCGACGCCCGGCGTACCGAGATCACCGCGGACGATACCGATCTCAATATCGCCGATTTTATTCCGCGTCACAGTTGCGTGATTACGGTTTCCGATACCGGGTACATCAAGCGCGTGCCCGCCGATACCTACCATACGCAGCACCGCGGCGGCAAGGGCATCATCGGCATGAGCACCAAGGAAGAAGACACCGTTGAACACATTTTCAACGCAAACAGCCACGACATCATTTTCTTCTTTACTGACCGCGGCTTTATGTACTGGCTCAACGTCTACGAGATCCCCGAAGGAATCCGCACCGGCAAGGGCAAGGCGATCATCAATTTGATCAAGGTCGAGCCGGGCGAAAAGGTCTGCGCGATGCTGACCGTCCGCACCGAGGATTTCGACGATCCCAACAAGTTCATCGTGATGGCGTCCCGCAAGGGTTACATCAAAAAGAGCGAGCTTGCGCTTTTCCGCAATTTGCGCCGCACCGGTTTGCGCGCCCTCGTCATCGAGGAGGACGACGATCTCATCGGCGCCGCGATCGGCGCCAACGGCAATGAAGTGTTGCTGTCGACCCGGCTCGGCATGGCGTGCCGCTTTGACCTCAACGACGAGGAAGTCCGTCCGATGGGCCGTACCGCCCGCGGCGTGACCGGTATGCGTTTCAAGCTTGCCGGCGACGACGTCGTGAGTCTTGAGATCGTCAGCGAACCGACCTACGACGAAGCCGAAGAGGTCGACGCCGAGGGCGAAGTTCCCGAAGTTGAGACGGAAAGTGCCGACGACGACAAGGAAGAAGTTTTCGGCGTCGGGCCGGAAGTGATGGTCGTCACCAACGGCGGTATGGGCAAGCGCTCCTTTGTTTCGACTTACCGCAAGACCCGCCGTGGCGCCAAGGGCGTCGTCAACATCAAGCTTCGCGAAAACGAGGAAGTTTTGAGCGTCGTTCAGATCACGGAAAACGACGAGTTGCTGTTGACCACGGAGCGCGGTCAATTGGTGCGCATCCCCGCCGGCGAAGTCCGCCGCGTCGGTCGCGCATCCCGCGGCGTGAAGATCATGAATCTCAACGCCGGCGACAAAATCACGAGCGTTGCGAAGCTGGTCGATTTCACCAGCGCGGCTCCTGCGGATGAAACATCCGCCGATGAAAATGGCGAAGTTCCGGCGGAAGAAACGCCCGTGACTGCCGATGCGCCGGAAACTCCGGTCGCGGAAGCGCCTGAAGCGCCCGAAACGCAGGAATAGTAAAGGAGTCCAACCGGTGTCGGATTCCCCGAAAATCGTCGCCATCGTCAATGTGACGGGCGACTCGTTCAGCGACAGCGAGAATTCCGCCCCGGAGACGGGCGGGATCCGCGCGCAGTCGCTGTTCGCCAATGGTGCCGACATCGTCGAATTCGGCGCGGAATCGACGCGCCCCGGTTCGGTCGAAATTCCCGTCGACGTGGAATTGGCGCGCCTGCAAATTGCGCTGAAATCGTTTCGCGCGCTTTGCCCCGATGCGCCCTTTGCCGTCGACACCCGCAATGCGAGATGTGCGCGTTTCGCGCTCGAGCAGGGGGCGGTTTATATCAGCGACGTCTCAATGTTGCGTCACGATCCCGCGATGGCGGGCGTGATCGCCGCTTTTCCCGCGGCGGAACTGGTGCTCTGCCACTCGCGCGGCACGCCGCAGACGATGCGCGACGAAGCGTTGCTCGATTACGGCAGCGACGTCGTCGGCGAGATCTGCCGCGAACTGGAAAGTGCGGTGCAGCAGGCGCGGCAATCGGGATTGCCGCGTGAACGCATCATTTTTGATCCCGGTTTCGGTTTCGCCAAAAGCGTCCAGCAACAGTGGACGATGCTTCGCGAGATCAAGCGCTTCGCGCAACTCGGGCGGCTCTTTGTCGGCGTTTCCCGCAAATCTTTTCTCGGCGCGACGATCCACGAAACTTCCCCCGGCAACCGCGGCGCCGCGACGCTGGCGACCGAGCTTTATCTCGCCCGGTGCGGCGTTGATTATTTGCGTACGCACGATCCCAAAGCCTTCGGCGACGGCTGGTGCGTCGAGCAGGAGTTGAGGCGGCGATGAATCTTTTGACTTACATCGGTATCAATGCCCCGCAGGATGCGATCCGCGTCGGCGCGGAAATTCTGATCCTCTATCTCGTGATTTACGGCGTGCTCTGTTATTTGCGCAGTGCGGTCGGCGCGATTATCCTGACCTGCATTTTCTTCTTGTGGGCAGGCGTCGGGATCCTCTGCAAGGAGTTCAATTTGATCGTCATTCAGCATATCGTCACGGTTTTCGGCGACTCGATGGTCGTCATTTTGCTGATCATCTTTCAGCCGGAATTGCGCCGCGCGCTCGCGCAAGTCGGCAGTTATCGCTGGGGCGTAGGTGATCTGCACCGCGAAGCCATCGACGGCGTCGTTCAGGCGGCGACCGTTATGTCGCGGCAGAAATGCGGAGCGCTGATCGTTTTGGAGCGCAACATTCCGCTCAACATGCTCATCCACGATTCCGTACCGATTGACAGCCATGTTTCCGCGGTGATGCTCGAATCGATTTTCTACCCGAATTCCCCGCTGCACGACGGCGCGGTAATCATCCGCAACGACCGGATTGTCGCCGCGCGGGTGATCCTGCCGCTGACGCGGGCGGAAAATGTTTCCCGCCGGCTCGGGACCCGGCACCGGGCGGCGGTCGGCATTTCCGAGGAATGCGATGCCGTCACCGTGGTCGTTTCCGAGGAAACCGGCGCTATTGCGCTGACTTATCGCGGTAAACTTTACCGCGATCTCAAGTCCAGAGCGCTGGCTGATCTGTTGCACGCCGTGATGATCAAAAAAGACGATGGCGAGGTGGAGGAAACCTTGCGTATGCTCGAAGAAAGAAATGAAATGGAGCATCTGCAATGAACCGCTGGGGACGTAAGATTTTTCATTTCCTGTTTGCCCACGGCTGGCGCAAGATCATCGCGCTGGTCTTGGCGGTCATCATCTACGCGACAATCTACGGGATGAAGCAGTCGACGACCGTCGTTCAGGACATCATTCTGGAAATCAGCGCCGAAGATGGTCTGATTCTCGATCCCGCGACGAATCAGAAACAGGTCAAGGTCAGCATTATGGTTTCCGGCGATCCCAATTTACTGGCGACGTTGAAACCGACGGATTTTGAAGCCAAAGTGAGCGTTCGCGAATCGGATTTTTCGTCGGACGGGGTGTACAAGGTCAACGTGTCGCCCGCCGATATTTCGTTCCGGGGCAATGCGCGGCTCAACGTGGTGAAAGTGCGCGACAATTCCGTTGTTTTTATCAACGCACAGCGCCGGATCCGCCAGGGGGTTGCCTTGGATTGGAAAATTTCGGGAAAACTTTCCAAAGATTACCAGTGGGGCAACATCAGTTGCGAACCGGTGCAACTTTATTTTGAGGGTGCGGAAAAGGCGTTGCAGAATTTGCGGGTCACGCCGCTTGAGATTGCGTTGACGCCGGAAATCACCCAGTCTTTTGAAAAAACGCTCAACGTGACGGTTATGCACGGCGATGAATCGGTTTATCTGGTGTCCGCCGACGGGCAGACGCGCAAAGCGGACAGCGTCCCCGTTAAGGTGACGGTTGAGATCTTGCCCGCGGATGCACTTGAGGAAACGATCTCCGGCGTCGAGATCCGGATCAAACCGGATCCGTCGAGTAAATATATTGTAAAAAGCGATGTAAAAACGGTGGAATTGGTCGTCAAAGGCGCGCCGTCCAAAATTGATCTGTTGCTGAAAAATCTGAACAACATCGAGGTCTTCCCCGATGTTTCCGCCGTCGCGGACAAGCGAGGGACGCATTCGGTGCCGTTGAAGTATTCTCTGCCGGTCGATGTCAAGGTGCAGAAAATAACTCCCGAACGCGTCAACGTGACGATTTCGGAAGGTCGATAAGTTGTTTGTCAAAACCGTAAAGATATATTAGAAAGGTTCGGTTATGGTCATAAAAAAGATGAATCGTGTGTTTCACAAACACAGCCGCTGGCTCTTCGGAGCATTTACGCTTATCATCATCGTCTCCTTTCTCGGCTTTCTGACGCCGGGAACGTTCGGGCTCGGCGGTTTCAGCTCGCCCGACAGCACGGTGGTCGGCAGCGTTTACGGCAAAGAGGTCACCTACGGCGAATTGCGCAAGGAAAAACGTTCGCTGGCGGCGCTCTTTCGGGAAGTGCCCGACGAAATGGCGCTTTTTATGCTCGCCCAAAAGGCCAAGGCGGATCAGCTCGCGATTGCGGTGTCGGATGACGAGTTGAAAACGTTTTTGCAGCAGGAATTTGTGAATAAGGAAGGAAAATACGATTCCGCGCTTTACCGTCAGCATATGGATGCGTTGCGTGCCAACGGCTTTACGGAAGAGGAAGTGCTGGACGGATTCCGCTCGATTTGTCTCGGGCGCAAACTGCAGATGCTGGCGGCAAACTCCGTCGTGGTGAGCGATGTGGAAGCAAAAGCGATCTACCGTCAGTACAACACGCGCTTTGTCGGTAAAATTTACACCGTCAAACCGCAGGAAAGCGCGGCGGAGATCCCGATGGAGGAGGTGCAGAAATTTTTCACCGCCAATGCGAAAAATTATATCATCGACGGCTCGATCAGCGCGCTCGTAGTCGAATTCCCCTTTGCCAATTATCTCGCCGAAGTTCAAAAGACGGAAAAAGATCCCGCCAAAGCAACTGCGGCGGCGAAGGATTTGGCGAAAGCGGCGGCGAAAAAGTTTTCCGACGACGTCTACGACCAGCTGAAAACGCTCCCCGAAAAAGAGCAGAGTGCCGCGTTTCAAAAGATCCTTGCCGATCAGAAATTGACGGCGAAAGAAGAGAAATTTTCTTTCAATGGCAATATGAACGTCAAAGATTTGGAACAGCTCAAGTACGCCTTGCTGAAAGCGGAGGAGCCCGCCAGAGTCAGCGATCCGGCGACGGAAGAGAAGGCGGTGCTCGTCGGTTTGGTCACGACGCGCGTCGAACCCCGTCAGGCGGAGTTTAATGAGGTCGTGAAAAAGGTTTATCAGGACTGCAAGGCGGAACGCATTCAAACTGCCACCGAGGAAAAAGCAAAAGAGTTTGCCCAAAAGTACAACGAATGCAAGGACGATGCGGCGCGCGCGGCGTTGCTGAAGCAACTGCCGGTCGCCAAGACGGAGGATATCTCGTTGACGGTGATGGAAAGTTCCATGAACCGTGCGCAGGCTTCATTCCTCGGCGCGGCCTTTGCCATCGCCCCCAAGCAGGCTGCATCGGTTGGCGACGCGGTGCTCGTGTTGGCAAAGCGCGAGGTGCCCCAGGAGAATATTTCCGAGGAGGAATTGATGCTTTACCGTTTTTTGGCGTTGCAGAATAAACAGGAGTTGGCGGTGGCGGAATTGCAGGAAGACATCGCCACGCATTGTCAATATCGCGCCCCCGGCAGCGATGCAGAGAAATAACCAGGAGAAAAGAAAATGGATGAATTGAGCAAAAAGATCACCGATCGTCTGGAAGAACTTCGCGCCTGTTTGCAGGCTGACGGCGGAGATCTTGAGATTGTCGCCATCGAGGGCAAGGTCGTGCAGGTGAAACTGCGCGGCGCCTGCGGCGGTTGTCCGCACGCGACGATGACGATCAAAAATGGTCTTGAGCGCATCCTCCGCGAGGAGATCGACCCCGAGATCACGATCGAGCGGGTGCTGTAAAAATCAGGAATCATCTTGAAAGCAAATTGCCTTCAAGATTTCTGAAATGCGCCGAAGCATTTTTGCATCGGCTTGAAAAGCAAGCGGCAGGGCGCGTGAATCAAAATCATTGCGCACTGCCTTGTCTTTTAAGCAAATGCGACTTGTTCCGCGGTAGGTTTTGCGGATGCATTTGCGTTGCGGGGAGCACGGAAAGCGTACTTCGCGCGAAACGGGAAACGGAAAAACCTTTTTCATCTTCCCGTATTCTCACTTGCAAAAGCGCATTTCCTGCGCTATATTAAATGAATGCAACTGGCATATCGGGCCCCATTTATGGCTTGACACCCGACGTGCTGTAACAAAAACATCCAAAAGGAAAGGGATTGGTTATGTCAACCGCAAGTCAGGCGAAGCACAAGTTCTGTCGTCGTATTGGTAAGTGTCTCTGGAATGATCCGACTTGTCCGAGTGTGAAGCGGCCCTACGCCGCCGGCCCGCACGGCAAAGGCAAGCGCGTGAAGCTTTCCACCTACGGCACCTTGTTGCTCGAAAAGCAGAAGCTCCGCAATTACTACGCGATCAGCGAGAAACAGCTCCAGATCGCTTTCGCCAAGGCGAAAGCCGGTGAAGGTCAGACCCACGAAAAACTTTTCCGCAGCCTCGAGCAGCGTTTGGATTCGCTGGTCTACCGCTGTGGTTTCGCGCCGACGATCTTCGCCGCGAAACAGTATGTCAATCACGGCCACATTCTCGTCGACGGCAAGCGCATCGACCGCGCCAGCTACGTTGTCCGCGAGGGGCAGGTGATCTCGATCAACGCCGAGAAGTCCCCGGCGATCGCCGAAGCCGCCAAAAAGGGCAATGCGACGATCCCCGCTTATATGGAAGTCGATCTCGACCACTTGACTGCGACCTTGGTGCGCGCTCCGCAGATCGATGAGGCCAATAGCGGTCTCTTCAACATTATGAGCGTCATCGAGTACTACGCACGGTAATTCTGTTATGGATACCGGAAAAACTCCCGTTCTTTTCAGGGCGGGGGTTTTTTCGTTTTTTTAGGTAAATTTTTCATTTCAACCCCCAAAAAAGGAGAAACTTCCATGGGAAAAAGTATGCGCACGATTGACGGCAACTTTGCCGCCAGCTACGTGGCGTACGCGTTCAGCGAAGTCGCGGCGATCTACCCGATCACCCCGTCGTCGCCGATGGGCGAGTACGCGGACACCTGGGCGAGCCAGGGCAAGGTCAACATGTTCGGCCAGAAGGTCGAAATTTCCGAAATGCAGTCCGAAGCCGGCGCCGCCGGTGCGGTTCACGGCAGCTTGAGCGCCGGTGCGTTGACGACGACCTACACCGCCAGCCAGGGCCTCTTGCTGATGATCCCCAATATGTACAAGATCGCCGGCGAAATGTTGCCGTGCGTTTTCCACGTCACCGCCCGCGCGCTCGCCGCCCAGTCGCTCTCGATTTTCGGCGATCACTCCGACGTGATGGCGTGCCGCGCCACCGGTTTCGCGATGACCAGCGCCGCCAGCATTCAGGAAACCCACGACATGGCGATCGTCGCCCACTTGGCGACCCTCGAAAGCGAGATCCCCTTTGTCGCGTTCTTCGACGGTTTCCGCACCAGCCATGAATTCCAGAAAATCGAATTGCTCGACTATGCGGACATCAAGACGCTGGTCGATATGAAGTACATCGAGCGTTTCCGCGCCCGCGCGCTCCGTCCGGAAGCGCCCTACGCCAAGATGGCGGCGCAGAACCCCGACGTCTACTTCCAGGGCCGTGAAACGACCAACAATCAGTACGCCGCGTTGCCCGCGATCGTCCAGAAGTATATGGACAAAGTCGCCGCGCTCACCGGCCGTCCGATGCACTTGTTTGACTACGTCGGCGCCAAGGATGCCGATCGCGTGATCATCGCGATGGGTTCCGGTTGCGAAGTCATCGAAGAAACGATCAACCACCTCAACCAGCAGGGCATGAAGCTCGGCTTGGTCAAGGTTCGTCTGTATCGTCCCTTCTCGGCGGAAGCGCTCGTCGCGGCGATTCCCGCCACCGTCAAGAAGATCGCGGTGCTCGACCGCACCAAGGAACCCGGTTGCCTCGGCGAGCCGCTCTACCTCGACGTCAAGGCGGCGCTCGCCGGCAAAGACGTGACCGTCATCGGCGGCCGCTTCGGTCTTGCCAGCAAAGAGTTCACGCCGTCGATGGTGCTCGCGGTCTACAAGCACCTCGCCGGCGCTTGCTTCCACAATTTCACCGTCGGTATCACCGACGATGTCAGCCACCTCTCGATCCCCGTGGACGAGACGATTGTCACCGAACCCGCCGGCACCACCAGCTGCTGCTTCTGGGGCCTCGGCTCCGACGGTACGGTCGGTTCCAACAAGAACTCGGTTGCGATCATCGGCGACAACACCAACAAGTACGTCCAGGCGTATTTCGCTTACGACTCGAAAAAGTCGGGCGGCATCACGATCAGCCACTTGCGTTTCGGCGATCAGCCGATCACCAGTGAATATCTCATCACCGCGCCGAACTTCGTCGCCTGCCACAACCCGGCTTATATCGGTATGTACGATATGATTTCCGGCATCAAACAAGGCGGTACTTTCCTCCTCAACACCAGCGCGACCGCCGATCAGGCGTTTGCGACGTTGACCCGCGAGATGCAGCAGACGATCGTCGACAAGAAAGTCAAGTTCTACGTCGTCGACGCGCTCAAAGTCGCGTTGTCGGTCGGCAGTCCCAAGTACATCTCGACGATCATGCAGACCTGCTTCTTCAAGCTCGCCGGCATCATTCCGGAAGCCGAAGCGATCGGTTACATCAAGAAGGGCATCGAGAAGAAATTCGCCAAAAAAGGTCAGGAAGTCGTCGATCAGAATAAGCTCTGCGTCGACAAGGCGCTCGACGGTCTTGCCGAAGTCAACGTGCCCGCGTCGCTCGACGGCGTGGCGTGCTTCGTCCCCGCGGTCAAGTACACCGCCGAAATGGGCGAATTCGCGACGAAACTGATGGAACCCGTGCTCGCGCAGAAAGGCGACAGCGTCCCCGTTTCCGCGATGAGCTACGACGGTTCGATGCCGACCGGCACCGCCCGCTTCGAGAAGCGCGGCGTCGCGCCGAAAGTTCCGCATTGGGACGCCTCGAAGTGCATCCAGTGCAACCAGTGCGTGATGAGTTGCCCCCACGCTGCGATCCGCGCGAAGCTGATCGATGCCAAGGATCTCGCCAACGCGCCCGCTTCCTTTGCGACGGTCGACGCCAAGCCGCCGGTCAAGAAGGAACTCGGTCTCAAGTACCGTTTGCAGATTTTCGTTGACGACTGCCTCGGCTGCGGCGTCTGCGTCGAGACCTGTATCGCCAAGGAAAAGGCGATCAGCCTCGTCAGCGCCGCTGGCGAGCGCAAAGCCGGCGAGCAGGAAAACGTCAAGTTCTTCATGGACTTGCCGGACAACGTGATGGGCGGCACCACCGACGCCAACGTCAAGGGCCTCGGCTTCAAACTGCCGTACTTCGAATTCAACGGCGCCTGCGCCGGTTGCGGCGAAGCGCCCTACGTCAAGATGGTCAGCCAGCTTTTCGGTAACCGTATGATCGTCGCCAACGCCACCGGTTGCAGCTCGATCTACTCCGGCAGCTTCCCGTCGTTGCCCTACTGCAAGGACAAGGAAGGCCGCGGTCCCGCGTGGGCGAACAGCCTCTTTGAAGACAACGCCGAGTACGGCTTCGGTATGCGCGTCGCGGTCGATACGACCCGTAAGCAGCTCAAGGCCAACGTCGAGCGCTTCCTCGAACTCGGCTGCTGCTGCGACGAGATGAAAAACCTCCTCGGCTACGCGCTTGAGCACTGGAACGACACCGACGATGCCGCGATCGCCAATCAGAAAGCGATCGGCGACAAACTCGCGGTCGCGGTGACCAAGCTCGACGGCGAGAAACTCACCATCGCCCGCAAGATGCTCGAACTGAAAGACTACTTCGTCGACAAGTCCGTGTGGATCATCGGCGGCGACGGCTGGGCGTATGATATCGGTTACGGCGGCTTGGACCACGTCGTTGCGCAGAACCGCAACGTCAACATCCTCGTGCTCGATACCGAAGTCTACTCCAACACCGGCGGGCAGTCCTCCAAGTCCACCCCGATCGGCGCGGTTGCGCTCTTCGCGGCGGCGGGCAAGCGCATGACCAAGAAGAACCTCGGTTTTATGTGCATGAGCTACGGCAATGTCTACGTCGCGTCGATCTCGATGGGCGCCAACCGTCAGCAGACCTTGACCGCGATCCGCGAAGCGGAAGCGCACAACGGCCCCTCGATCATCATCGCTTACGCGCCCTGTATGCTCCACGGCATCAATATGTCCAAGAGCCAGGTCGAGCAGAAGCGTGCGGTCGACGCCGGCTACTGGCCGCTCTATCGCTACAACCCGGCGAACGAAGTTCCCTTCACTTGGGAAACCAAGGAAGCGAGCGAGAGCTACCAGGAATTCATCCGCAGCGAAAACCGCTACAAGCAGTTGCTCAAGGCGGCGCCCGCGGAAGCCGAAGCGCTCTTCGCGCAGGCTGAAACCGACGCTCAGCGCCGGATGAACTTCTACAAGAAGATCGGCGAGATCATGAAGTAATTTCAAGATCCGATTCTTCCAACGCCCGACTCCAAAAGAGCCGGGCGTTTTTTTATGTTTTTTCAAGGAGCGAGGTCTTGCAAGAAGATGGAAAAATGGTTATATTATAATGTTCTTGCATTTTTAAGGGGCAGGGGAGCATAGCGTTTGGATTCTGCTCGCTGTAATAGATTTTTTGGATCATCGACGCCAGTTTTGAATGCTGGAAAAACAATGAAAAAGGCACTTTTATCGAGTGTTAAAATAAGGGAAAATGAAAAATGAAAAAAATCCTGGCTCTCGTTCTCGCAGTTTCGCTCGGCGCTCCATTGCTCGCCATTCCCCGTCCCAAAGACGCGGAGCGGCGCAAGGTCTACAAGGAAGGGAAAAAGCTGGAAGGCATTTTCGGCGTCCCGACTTCGACCAAGGGCTCGCCCGTCGTCCTCTTTCTCGGCGGCGGCCGTCCGTGGCAGGGCAACGGCACCGGCGGTGCCCTGATCGATAGCGGCGCCGACGTGCGCGTGCTTTCCGGCGTTTACCTCGCCGGGTTGAGCGGCAGTTACATCCGCAGTCTGCCCCACCAGACCGAGGAGCCGACGCCGGTTGACGCGATCACGCCGGAGTTCAAGCATCTCGACGAGTACCAGGTGCTCTTTGTCGACGCCATTCCCGAGAAAAATCAGAAAAAGATCTTCACCCCCGAGCGGGTTACCGCGGTAAAAAAGTTTGTTTCCGAGGGCGGTTTGCTGTTGCTGACGATCAACGCGCCCGAAGACGAACTCGGCGACCTGATGCCGGTCAAATACGGCGATATGTGCGATGATTACGAGGGGATTTTCATCCGCAAGCCGGCGGGGAAAAACTTCGAATTGATCCCCGAGATCTTTCAGATGGTCGATCCTTTCCGCGTTGTGACGCTTGCCGAGGGGGCGAAAAGCATTTCCGATGTCGTTGACGGCAATGGCAATGTTTTGACGAGCTTCGTCGCGGTGAAGCCTTACGGCAAGGGCAAGGTGATGTACCTCAATACGGAAAAATTGAGACAAAACCGCAGTCAGAGTTTTGATTCGTGGGCGTATGCGCGGGCGTTCGTCATCGGACTGGTTGCGGAACTTTCCGGCAAGGAACTCCAGATCAAGCTCTTTGAAAAGCAACCGACCGTGCCGCCGAAAACGATCGCCGAAAAGTCGATCGAGTTGACGATCCCCGAAATGAAGATCGCCGACGATGCTCCGCAGGCGAAAGTTGCCGGCAAGGAAGTCCATTTTGCCAACGGCGCAAAACTCGTCGTCAAGGAAAAAACCTACGACGCCTATCTGCCCGGATCGGCGACGCCCTTTGTCGTTGACGCCGCCGTGCCGCAGGTGATGTTCAGCCAAAAGCAGATGAAGATCGAGGATTCCTCCGCCGAAGCGGTCGGCATGCAGGATACGCTCGACGCGAGCAAGATCAAGTGGACTCTTACTGAAGTCAAGGGCGGCGATTTCGCGACGATCGTGTGGACGGGTGACGACGGCACCGTCGTCAACGAAGAGATCAAAACGAGCCGCCTCGACCTCGACGGCACGACCTATCGCGGCATTGCGCGCCGCGCGCACGTGATGAAGTGCAAACGTATGATCTCCGGTTTCAACTTCACCGCCAAGATCGACGTCGATGCGGTCAAGATGCGCCGCATGGCGTGCTATCAGCCGCCGCGCGGCTACGCCGAGTACGATATGACGAAAAAGGACGAAATCGACAGCCGCTCGTGGGGCTTTTTCAGCGACGGTCAGCCTTTTGGCTGGATCGAGGGCAAAAAGGGCGTTTTCGCCAACTTCACCGACAATATCCTCAATACGGTAAGTTGCCGCATTTTCAAAGCGAAAGGCGCCAACAAGCTTCCGGAAGTGACCAACAATGCCGGTTTCGGCTACCAAAAGGCGCCGCTTGAAACAAGCTTTATCTACTATATGGTCGGCGACGTCAAGGCGGCGGACAACAATCACTGGCTGGCGATGTACCAGTTCCAGCGGCACAATCTGCGAAAAGTCGCCGGCATCCCCGAATTCCCGGCTTACCCCAATGCGACGTGGAGCGACACCTGTTCTGCGGAACAGCGCGATGCGACGATCGAAAAGATCGGCAAGGCGCAGATCCGCTACACCTATATGCCGATGTGCCCCTCGTGCATGGAGGATCTCGACAAGCCGGCGCGCATTGAATTGCAGAAAAAGGTCATTGCCGCCGGTTCCAAACCTTATGCGTGGAGCCCCTGCGGTCACAGTCACGGCGCGGGCACGGAGTACGACAACAAGAAAAACTGGTTCGCCTACGATGCGCAGGGCAAGGAGTTCACGTATTTCGGCGGCAACTTCCCCGTCATCGACCAGGGCGAACCCGACTTCCTCGCGTGGTATTTGCCCAAACTTCAGACGGCGATCGACAATGGTCTTGCCGGCGTCTGGTTCGATATGGGCGGCTCGGCGACGGGGACGCGCAATTTCGCGAGACCCGACTCGCCGATCGGTCTGATGAACCTCGTCAAATACATTTATCCCGCCTTCTACAAGAACGGCGCCTTTGTTGCGATCGAGGGGCAGAGTCCGCTCGTCCTCGAAGGCTTCTGGTACCGCGCCAGCGTCTATACGCCGATGGGCGGCAAGGAATTCGCTTTTGTCGGCGACCTCGTCTACGGCGACGGGATGGATTTCGATTACTTCCGCAGCAGTATGTTCGGTTTCTATACGCCGGTCGCCTTTGAGAATTACGGTACGAAATTTGAGCGCATCCCCGGCGAGTTGAAGCAGTTGAACGATGCGGTGCATTACGTTCCCACGATCAATCGCGCGCTCGACATCTGCAAGATGCCCTTTATCCGCGAGACCGATTTCGGCACCACGTGGATGAGTCCGACGGGCGGCGCGCTCTTTTTCTACGATGCAGTGGCAAAGCTCGACGTCAAGTTGCCGCAGGGATTTTCGCCGGTCGCGATGATCTCTGAAAACGGCGACGCGGTCGAACTGAAGGGGAAAATGCCCGCGAGCGTTGCGCCGCGCACGCTGATCGTGCTGGAAAAGAAGTAGGATCGGGGGGAAAGGATAAAAATGGCGTGTATCCCGCTGGAAAAGCACTTGGCGAATTTTGCGGAATTTTACGCCTTTTATCCGCGGTTTCTCATCGCGTTCCGCGACCGGTTGCCGCAACTTTCGCTCGGCGAATTGCTCTGGCAAAAGAGTAATTTCTTTGTCATTCTGAAAGAGGGCAGCTGGGGATTGCAGACGATCCCCCCTTATCTGCAAAAGTTCCTCGACGCCCTCGATGCGCTTGATCGCCGCGACGATGCGGCGATCAACGCGCTCTTTGAAGAAAATCGGCAAATGTTTCAGGAGGTCGTCGCGGCGAATTATCCCGCTTCCCTTGTCCTGAAAGATTGCTATCGCCGGGGGGACTCCATTTGCTTTGACCGCAACAGCGTCAATCTGGATCACCCCGACTGGTGCCGGCTTCACCTTGAAAACGGCCGCCAGCCGGAATCGTTTTTGCACGACAAATTTTATTTTGCCGCCAATTTGCTGCGGGTGATCGACGAGGCAACGGCGTTCGCTCCGTTTCGCGAGATCGCAGTCTTTTCGTGGCTCAACAGCTACGAGGGATTCTTGCAGTTTTTCCCCGACGAATGGCGGCGCAACGTCGCGGAGATCGCCGATGAGCGCGACTTCCACCGCGATGGCGGTTTTCTCGGGCAACTGGTCAACCGCGAAGGCGGTTTGAATCGTGCCAACGCGGAATTCCTGTTGCAAAACGGACGCCTGAAATTTGCGACCAAGTGCTGTCACGCACCGATCGAAGCGGTGCGCGATCACGCCAGAAAATTCCTCTGATTTTTTTCTGCTTTTCGGTTGAAAAAGGGCAAAATGCAGAGTAAATTAATTATGATACAAAAGTAATTGCGGCGTAAAAAAGTGAAACGATCTTATCTGTTTTTTCTGGCGGCGATCCTCACGTTGACCATCGGTTGCGGCAAAAAAGCCCGATCGAAGGCGGCGACGGCGTATGTTGATGCGTCAGGAAACGTGATCCATTGTGCCGCGACCGAGGAAGCGTTGCGCGCCGCGATCGAAACATCGCGCACGTCGGGCAAAAAGGAGATCGTCATTGCCGACGGCGTTCTGACGTTGTCGGCGCCGATTCTGCTGGATGAGCGCGATTGTAATTTGACGGTGCGCGGCAGCGGCAACACGATCTTGTCGGGCGGCGTCGACGTAACGTTTCACGCCGTTGAAAACGAGAATTACTGGGCGGCGCAACTGCCGGATGGTCTGCCGGAGCCTTATCTGTTTTACGTTCCCGGTTCCGGCAGAAGAGAGCGCGCCGTCTTTCCCCGCAGCGACTGGCTGAAAAATCTCGACAACAGCGATCTCGTCTGGCTCGGCAAGCTCGACGGCGGATGGGATCGCCCCCCGACCCGCTACGAATTGACGCGCATGAGCGTCACGCCCGATGAATTGCCCGATTTCGAGCCGGCGGACGCCGACGTCGAGGTCGCGCAGAACCGCGAAGTTTCCGTTGTCCGCATTGCTTCATACGATCCCAATTTGTGGGAAATGACCTTTGCCGAACCCTTGACGCACCCGGTCGGCGCATCGGCGCGTCACGAATACCGCATCCACAACATCGAGCCGGGCATGGAACCGGGCAGGTGGCGGTTTCACCGCGCGACGCGCGAGATCTATTACTTCCCGCAAGCAAATGAGCAACTTTCCGATTTCCACGCCGTCGTCGCGGTAGTCGAGCCGTTGTTGACGATCCGGCACGGTGAAAACATCACGCTTGCCGATCTCACGTTTTTTGCCGCCAACGCCGATCTGCGCCGCCGCGGTGCGCAGACGGGCGAAACTTCGGGCAGGGCGCTCCCCGCCGTGGAAATTGCCAACAGCTGCAAGATCACGCTGTCGCGCGTCGCACTGCGCGACGTCGCCGGTACGGCGGTCGAAGTAATCAAGAGTCGCGACGTCGCATTGAAATCGTGCACGATCGCCGATGTCGGCGATTACGGTGTATATGGCGCGGATGTGCAGAACTTAACGGTGTGCGACAGCAAATTGTATGAGATCGATCATACGGCGATTCGTGCGTCGGGGCAGGGCAATCAATTTTTCAACAACGAAATTTCGCAGATCAATTACAGCGGGATTTCCGCTTCCGGCGATGCGGAAATAAGGGGAAATCTCCTTTCCGGGACGATGCGGTTGCGCAACGACGGCGGCGCGATCGCGCTCACGGGCGGAAAGCATGCAAAAGTTTATGGCAACAAAGTCGTGGATCTGCCCGCTCTCGGTTTGCGCCACGCGATCCACATCGGCGAAACGACGGAATTTGCCGTGATTGAAAAAAATGAGTTTACAAGTTTTTTCCCCGTGATGGCAAACTGTGCGCGCGACGTCGTTTTGCGCGGGAATACCTTTACCTATCCCAAAGAGATGATCTTCGACCTCGTCAATTCCGATCGCTTCACGTTGGAAAAAAACGTCATAAAGGCGCCCAAAATCATTTTCAGCGCGCCCGAGAACGCCTGGAAAAAATCGGACAATCTCATCGAAGGCGCCGTCGAGGAGCGGGTGAAGCCGCGCGGCTTTTTCTTCTTTTACGATGAAGAAAACACCTTGTGCTGTAAGCCTGAACTCAAGGGCAAACATATTGATCCGCTCAAGTGGCAACGCATCGTCTGCATGGGCGACAGCATCACCGCGGCGGGGCCGATGATCTATGAACTGCAACTTTATCTTGCGTGCAAATTCCCGCAACGCCACATCGAGGTTTTCAACGCGGGCGTCGCGGGCGAGACTGCCGCCTGCGGCTGGGAGCGCCTGGAAAAAGTGCTCGCGCTGAAGCCCGACGCAGTGATTCTTTCATACGGGATGAACGACGTCGGACGCTCGGATTACCGCGACTTGTGGCCCGAAAGCGTCGAGCAGGCGAAGCGGCGCGAACGCGGCATCGAAAGTTGTGAAACCTATCTAAAAAAAATCGTCGACAAATTGCAAGCTGACGGCGTCGACGTCGTCGTCCTGCCGCCTTTCCCCTACGACGAATACGGTACGCGCCCCGAGCCCGACGACAATTTCGTTTTCTGCAACAGCGTCGCACTGGAAAAGATCGCGCTCTTTTGCCACGCAAGTTTCGGCGGGAAAATTCCGTTGCCGCTCACGCGTACGGCGCTTTGCCGGCTCTACGCGCATTACCCCGAATTGCGCATTGCGCCGGATCGGGTGCACCCCGACGAACGCGGCTACTGGCTGATCGTCGACGAAATCGTCCACGAACTTTACGACCGCATCCCGGCAGAGGAGCCGCTGCCTTATCCGCTGACGGAAAAGATGGTGGAGTTTTCCCGTTTGCCGCCCGTTCCCGGCGTCGGCAAAAATGCGCAGTTGCATCCGTTGCGCTATCTGGGCAAAAACGGCGCCGTCGATGCGCCGACGCAGATTTTGCGGGAAAAAATGAAAAAACTTGCTGACGCCGAAGGAATCATCAATACGATGGCGTGGTTCGACCTGCAGGCGACGAGCCGCGGCATTGATCCCGCCGACTTTGTCCGGACTGATGCGCGGCTGCAAACGCTTGCCCCCCGTTGGGGATTGGTCAAGACCTATGAAAAATACCGCATTTGGCGCACCCGGCGTGCGGAACTCGCCGCCGAAGCGGCAGAAGCACGCGCGGATTTTTTCCGCACGGTCGATGAATTGCACAAAAAGGAGAAGTGATCTTGAAAATGTTGGAAAAAATCAACATCACGCCGTTTCAGCGCGGCGCATTGCCCTGTTTGCATATCGAGAACCGCTACGCGGACGCTGAAATTTCGCTCTACGGCGCTCACGTTCTCTCCTTTATTCCCAAGGGGGAAAGCGATCTCCTTTTTGTTTCGCGGCAGGCGGTCTTTCAGGAGGGCAAGGCGATCCGCGGCGGAATCCCCGTCTGCTGGCCGTGGTTCGGCCCCGCCGGAACGCCCGCGCACGGCGTCGCGCGCATCTCGATGTGGCAACTCGACGACGCTTTTCTTGAAGCGGACGCTTCCACGACGTTGCGATTGTCGCTCGACCAACGCGATTTCTGCGGCCTGACCGCCCGCTTGCGCGTCAACGTCGGCAATGCGTTGACCGTCTCCTTGACGACGCACAATTGCGGGAGTCAGACGTATGAATTGTCGGAAGCGTTGCACACCTATTTTGCCGTCGGCGACATCGCGCAAACGGCGTTGCTCGGATTGGCGCCGGATGAGATTGCCGCACCGTTGCGCGACGGCAGAATGACGTTTGAAGCCGAAACCGACCTTGTCGCGACGCCGGGCGATAAAATTCTCGTCATCGACGATCCTGTAAAAAAACGGAAAATTTGCATTGCACGCTTCAATTCCGGCTCCGTCGTCGTCTGGAATCCGTGGATCGACAAATCGGCGCGACTCGCCGACCTCGGCAACGAAGAATACCGTGAATTTCTCTGCGTCGAAACAGCAAACGTAAAAGCGCAGACAATTTTTCTCACCCCCGGCGCCGAACATACAGAAAGTATGCGGATTTCGCTTGCGTTGTGATCGACTGCTTTATTTGTAACTTCTGAAAAAGCAATATATTATAAAATTGTAAAATTGCAGGTAATCAGATGAAATCGATTCCGGTCAAACTCTTTATATCGTTTATTTCTTTGTTCTTGAGCGCATTCTGTTGTTGTGCCGCGGAGTATATTTGGGGAAAAGCCGTACAGGTTTCCGCGCTTCCCGCCACCGCGCAAAATGCTTACCCCGACTGTAATTACACGGTCAAATTCAGCTATTACAGTAATCTGAAGAAAGATCAGGAAATATTGCTGGTCGTTCCCGGTTTCCGTCAGCGCAAAAACGTGCCTGGCAGCGACATTGCCGAGGGGGATTTTTTGCGCGTTCTGGTCATGGAGGAATCCGCGGCGGATGGAAGCGTCAAGTCGATCGAGATCGCCGACGACATCGGCGCATACGATCTGGATACTTACTACGCTGTGTCGGTCGAAAAAGTGAAGAAAGACGAAGTGTATCTGCACCCCGTTTTTCTGCCGAATAGCGATGCGAAAATCGCAGAAACATCGATCAATGCGCCGCAACCGGACTCGGTGATGTTTGCGCGTGCCAAGGCGATGCAGGAAGATCTTGCCGTCATCCAAAAGAAACTCGCAGCGTTGCCGCAAAACCGGGATTGGAAGTCGATTTTTGAATCGGCAAAAGCAAAAACGCAACTTCCCGTTGTAAAAGAAGGCGGAAAAGAATATTTCTTGATGGATACGCCCGAGGGATTCTTTTCGCTGTTGAAAGATGCGAAATTCCCCGACTATTTGAATGCGAAAGACAATTGTGCGGGGCTTATCGCACTGAACCAATATCTCAAATTTCATAACGTCAATCTTATCGTGGCATTTGTTCCCCGCTCGGACGTGATCGCCGCGCGCCGGATGTTTCCGGAAATGCGTGACTTTGAGTCGCAGAAGCTGCTCGCCAAATGGCAGATGCTGTTGAGCAAAGACGTGGAGATCGTCGACGTGACCGATCAGATTTTAGCGCATCGCAATGGCAGCGAATTGCTTTTCTTTTATCCCGCCGGCGATCACCATCCGCATATTGGGACGATCAAAATTCTGGCGGAGGAATTGGAAAAGCGTTTGCAACGTTATCATTTCCCGAAAAGCGGCGACAAATTTGAGCGCGATTGCATACCGTTTCCCAGTTATTCGCAGTTCGCCAAAAAACATATGGGGAACTTCCGGTGTAATCTGCAACTTTGCGCCAAGATGAACGCAAGGAAATACGAAGCCAAAGAAAACGGCAGTCCCGTACTTGTCGTTTCCAACAGTATGGGCAGTTACCCCGGGCACGCTTCGCTCGCCAACGAGCTTTCCGTGCGATGCGGTTTCCCTGTCGGCGCAAAGATCCGGACGGGCGGCGAGATCAACCGCTTTTTTATCAATGAGTTGTTGCGCAACGAATCCGACTATCTGAAAGACGTTTCCGTCGTGATCTACGTCTTGAATGACTATGATCAGGAATTGCGCAATATTCAGGTTTTGCGCGATCAGCAGTTAAAAAAGGCCCAATGTTCACAGAAACGCCATTTTACCCCGTCGCAGATCGTTTGCCGGCAGGATGATCTGCCGCCATTTACCGGGGATGCCGCGAAACAGGCAAATGATTTCGTTCAAAAAAATTCCAATTGCCGTATCTTGTGCACAGCATGGGGCGAGGCAAAGAAAACGTTTTCGATCGAACTTCCACCTGAATTGCGCCATCCGACCGGTAACCTTGGCGTCGAGATCCGTTTTCAGCGGTTGTCGGACGGTGCGATTTCCTACATCCAATGTCCCGCTGCCAAAAAAGAAATTCAAATTTACAATCGCGATATCAGCGTCTTTTTTGAATTGACGCCAGATCAGCTTAAAAACCCGACACTTGAGTTTGTGCTACGCTCGTTTTGGTCGAGCGAGAAACATCCCTGCATGATCGGGATCAGCGATATTGTCGTGTACAGTAATTAAGGGGTGAGAATGGTCTTCTCAAGTTATTTGTTTTTGTTTTTCTTTCTGCCGACGGTGCTGGCGTGTTATTACGTCAGCCCGAAAAAGTGGAAACATCTTGTCCTGACGCTTTTCAGCTATTTCTTTTACGCTTGGGCAAATCCCTATTTTTGTATTCTGATGCTCTTTAATACGAGCGTCGATTATACAAATGGGCGGTTGATGGAAAAATTCCCGGCGCGGAAAAAACTTTTCGTCGCGTTTTCCATCATTTGAAATACTTGAAAAAACCGAGGACCGCGAGGTCGCAGTTGTGGCAACTCGACGACGTTTTTCTTGAAGCGGACGCTTCCACGACGCTGCGATTGTCGCTCGACCAACGCGATTTCTGCGGCCTGACCGCCCGCTTGCGTTATAGAAATTTACCGAAAGCACTTCCGGTTGGGCGGTCGTGCCCGATTTGAAAAAGTGAGCTCAAATTCACGTTTTTCTTTTTGGAAAATAAAAAATATCGTTTTGTAAGTTGTTGACGTGCAGGCAATTTCTGCGTTCTTACAGACGCGTATTGTAAATTTTTGCGAAAAAGTTGTATAATCTCACGGGAAAGACTTGACCTTTCCCTTTTTTGGTGCTATTATACTATAGAACAAATAGGCTACCCTTGTCAAATTTTTAAAAATTTTTTATATTCAGCCATAAAACAACACCAAAACAAGGAGCAAATCATGGCGATCAGTTATTATTCAACTCAATGGATCGGTTTGGCAACGAATGCGGTCGTCGCGGTTCCCGGCGGCACTGCCGTCATCGGCGTCGATGCCTTCAGCGACTACGCGCAAGCGAAAGCGGCGGGCGATGTCGTGCTATGCGATGTTTTCTGCAGCAATGACTGGGCGGATGCATCCGGTACCGTCGACGTCGTCATCGAAGGCGACACTTATACGCTGACGGTCGGTGAACAGGCTTTCGGTACCTTTGCCGCGGCGGCGAATCAGGTCGCGACCAATTCCTACGGCGGCGTGTATGTCTATACGAGTGCGACGCCGGTCGCCGCCAGTATCTATTACTCCGGTGCGTGGGATCAGCTTGAGGATTATACGGTGGTTTTCGTCGGCAGCACCGTTTGGGATGCCACGGGCGCGCAGGTCTCGACGACGGGCGGCACGGCGATCATCGGCGTCAACGCCTTCGGAACCAAGAGCGAAGCGAGCGCCAAAGCGGCTTCTTATACCGGCGCATCGATCACGACGGGCTCGAGCGACATTTATCTGCACAGCGACTGGGTGTCGGGTGTTGTCACAGCGGGCGACACGGTTGCCGTTACGCTCGCCGACGGTTCGGTCGTCACGGCGGTCTACGGCGGCAACGCCGGAATTATGAGCGGCACGACGGCTGCCGCCTACCGTACCAGCATTGAAAATATCGGGGTCACCGCGCGTACCAAAAATCAGACGGTCTATTTCGTCGGCGGCAGTATTGCGCAGGAGGATAGTACCAGCAACGGCGGCGACTACACCTGGGGCGCCAAGACGGTTGTCTACAACACTTATATTCAGCGCATCAGCGCCGGTACGCCTTATACGGTTGCTTACACGCTTTCGCCGGAACTTTATCTGCTTGAAGGTGCGCGCGTGGGCGTCGTCTACGCCGCGGGGTATGCCGGCGGCGACAAGGCTTACGTCTACATCGCCAAAGACGCCTACGCAAGCAGCGTGATTTCGGCGCAGAGCAACGGCGAGAGGTCGGTCGGCATCGTTGAAGTCGACGTCGACGGCGGTACGGTCGGCACCGTTCAGGGGGCCAACCAGAAGATCACTGAAGAGATGAACTTCACGTTGCGCAATAATGCCGTGGGTACGCTCTTCCGCGTCGGCGTCGATTCCGGCGACGATTTCAGCCGTCTTTCCTGCGACGTCAATTTCACCATCGTCGACAGTTCTCTTTCAAGCGGCATCACGGTTTCGCACCGCGACTTCGGTCGAAACGGTTGGGCAGGTAGTTTTAACGTGGCGATCCAGGACGTCAACATCACGATCACCAATTCCTATGTCCAAGCGATCTCCAACGGTACGAGCGCGTGGTCGTTCAAGAGCTACACCGTTACCCTTGACGGCGGTTCGATACAGACTTTGACGCCGCGCGTCAATTCGGGCGACTACTACGCCAACTACTGTAACGTTACGGGCGGCACGGCGACGATCACAGGCGGTACGTTCCGCGCGATGGTATCCGACGCCGGGACGGGCGACAACACCGAGACCAACTGGATTGATTCCGACGTGCGCTTCCTGACGACGACGAGCACGGTCGTCACCTACAATAACGACGGCACGATCACCGTCCGAAACGGTGTTTTCTACAACGCGAACGGCGCGGCAAACCAGAAGTGGATCGTCGGCGGCACGGCGACTTTCGTCGGCGGCACGCACAATCTCGTGACTCTTTCCGTCGTCGGCGATGAAGCTTCGACCGTCGATACGATGTACGGCGTCGAGGCGATCACGATTGACGCGACGGCGGAACTTATTGCCAAGACAACTTTCAGTTACAACGTGCCGATCACGATCGATGCAACGGGCTTTGAATTCAGCGGACTTGATACGCGCAAGGTCGTTTTGACGACGCCGGGAACCAGTGCGTTGACGGGCAAGATCACCGTCCTTGAGAACGGCACAACATCGCATAATTACAATTATGAACGCAAAGGCAAAAATCTCTATTTGACCTATACCGCAGTGACGAGCATGGCGTGGCGGACGCGCAAAGCGGGCGAGACGGTCTCGGTCGGCGGCAACACCTATACGATCGGCGTCGACGCCTTTGCCTCAGTTGCGGACGCCAAGGCGGCGGGGTATGCCGGTGCGCGTTCGATGGATATTTTCGTCAACAGCGCGTGGGAGGGCACGACGGCGGGCGAAACGGTCTACGCCGTTCTCTTTGACGGCAGCACCGTTGCGGCGACCTACGGCGAAAACGCCTTTTCGACGATCACGGCGGGCGGGACAGCCGCGGCAAGTGCAAAATACAACCTCTATGTCGTCGACGGCACTTACGGCAACTATTACGGTTGCGGCCGCCCGCTGGTTTTTGCCAAAGGCTACATTCCCAACATCTATGCGGTACAGCAGGCGACTACGACTGCAGAATTATACATCCTTGGCGGCACGGTCAGCAGCGCCCGCGCCTTTTCTGGTGCGGTGACCGACGGCTACCTCTATATGGAGGGCGGCACTTCCACCAGCTCCATCCAGCCCGGCAGCGCCGCCTGTGCGACGACGACGATGGAATTCGTCGGCTCGACGATCACGGGCGTTTTCGGCAACAACGCTCTTAGCGTCAGCAGTGCCTACAGCTACATCGTGCGCGACCATTCGGTCGTAATCGGCGACGTTTGGGTCGGTACCAATTCCGGCTCCAATATGAGCAACTTCCGCGGCGACATCAACATCACCGTCGACAACAGCCAGGTCACGGGCGGCGTCAAGTTGAGCACTCGTTCGACTGCCTTCTGGGCGGGCGCCTACTCGATGACGATCCAAAACATCAATATCAGCGTTGCGGGCGGCACGGTCGGCTCGTTTTCGACGGGCGGCAGTACGCCGTGGAACGCCGTCAAGAGTCTCACTGTCACCCTCGACAGCAGTACGGTCACGACCAACAGCACTGATTATTCGCAGATCACGACCGAGATCACCGGCGGTACGGCGACCTTTGTTTCGGGCGGCACCATCGTCACCGTCGCCGGCGGCGGCGGTTCCATTTCGGGCGTGGTCGAAGTGCTTGAAGCGGGGGCGCAGGTCGAGGGCAACGTCCGCTGGGTCGGCGGCGTTGCAACCTACAATGCAGACGGCTCGGTGACGATCGTCGGCAATGGTTACGGTACGAAATCCAGCACTTCCGCGTTGCTTTACATCGGCAATAAATACTACAATTTGCAGCAGGGCGAGTCCGTTACGGTCACGGGCGGCAGTTATGCGCGCAAGACGCTGCACGTTACGGGCGGCACCTCGGAAACGGGGACGGTCAAAGGATTTTTGGACGCCGTCATCGACGCCGACAGTTACCTCTATATGACGGGCAACGGCCTTTATCAAAACATCATCGTCGACGTGACGGGCTACACCGGCGGAAACCGGGAAGTCGCCCACTTCCCGTCGGTCTACACCGACTGGAACCTGCTGACGGTCGAAAACGGCACGACCTCCAAACGCTACGACGCCGTCAAGAGCGGTTATACGATCCAGTTGAAAAAGCGCTACGGTTACTTCGCCGGCGCATGGCGCGATCTGGAAACGGGCGACAAGGTCGTCGTCAACGGCAACACCCTCACGATCGGCACTTCCGCCTTTACGACCTATGCGGCGATGATGGATTACGTTGGCGGCACCGTTGAACAGAGCAATGTCGGCGATTTCTTCCTCAACGACACCTGGGTTGCGGGCAACACCGTTGCCGTGGCGATCAACGATGAAAACATCAATTTCGTCGTCAACGACACCAACGCCTTCAACACCGCCAGCGCGGCGTATGCCGCCTATGCGGCGGCGGCGTTTGCCAACGGCAGTTTCACCGTCCAATCCGGTACGTTTACGCTCGACGGCGCCGTTTCGGTCTATGATCTCAATCTGGATGCCGCCGCCAACTTGACGACGGGTACGCTTACAGTCAACGGTTCGCTTACGATCGATGCGACGAATTACACACTCGGTGACAACGAACGCAAACTTCTCATTTCCGCCGATCAGATCGTTGCGGGGAATTACGTTCTCAATCAGGCGGGAAGCGATTACTATCTCTCGCTTGAAGCGGGCAATCTCTATCTTACGCACGCGCCCGTCTATTACACCGAACTCTGGGCGGATATGAGCGCCGGCGACATTGTCACCGTCAACGGCAACAGTTATACAATCGGCGTCAACGCCTTTGCCAACTACGACGACGCCCGCACAAAGGCGCTGGCGACGGGCGGCGCGGTGCGCGATCTCGACACCTATTTCAGCAGTGCTTGGAGTGCCAATCAACTTGCGACGATCTACGCGCGCGGCGGCAGTTACACGGGGCTCGTCGGCAATGCAGCAAAGGGGTGGATCAACGCCTATACGACGCGCGATATCGCGACTCAGGCTCATACGAGCGAATATCCCGATGGTGGCATCGTCGTCACCGGGCTGACTTTCACCGGTCGTACGCAACTGGAAACGACCTACGCGACCCCGATTATCTACAAGGGATTGGTCTCGACCAAGGGCGGCGATCAATTCACAATGCTCTTTGATGGGACAGCGGCGGGCACAGCCAAGGGCGGTTACGCCGTGATCGGCGAAAACTCGGTCATTACCACGCTCGGATTGGCGCCCCGAGACGCCTCCTTCGTGCAGGGCGACGTCGTTGTCAAGGTGGTTGACAACGCCCGGATCGGCGAACTTCTGATCGGCGGTCTTTACGACGGCAGACTCGGCAATCCCAATGAAACGACCGGCTCCCTTACGACCAACGTAACCGTCACCGTCAAAGGCGCGACGGTGACGAGTATTTACGGTAGCGGCTACTCCAGCCCCACTTTCGCCAACGTGACGATCAATGCGATCAATACCAAAGGTTCGCGAATCTATGGTGCCGGCGCGCTGGAGTGCGATATGCTCCAAGGCGACATGACGGTCAATCTGACGAGTTCGACCTACGGTTCGCTCATCAGCTGGTACAACAGCAACGTCGGTGCCGCCTTCGGCATGAAAGGGCAGTTGCGCGTCAACATCGTCGGCGGTTCCAACTGCGTCACCGACGGGATTGTGCTCCGCAATACCGACACGCTCACCATCAAGGCGGACGCCTACTTGTATACCCGCAGCATCACCAACTATGCGACCGACGAGACCCGCTACGCCGGCACGATCAGTATCGACGCAACGGACTATACGGGTGGCACGCGGATGTTCTTCCAGACCCGGCTCGGCGGCGACTACGCACTTGCCGTTGCCGGCAACGATCAGTACAAGATTACAAGAACCGCCATTGACGACGGCTGGGGGTATTACCTGCAGCAGAAGATTGCCTACTATACAAGCGACTGGAAAGACCTTGCCCCCGATACCGTGGTTGTCGCGGGCGGCGAAACCGTCAAGATCGGCGAATACGCTTTCACGACCTACGCCGCGGCGCAATCGACCGGCTACAAGACGAGCGTCGGTGACTTTTTCGCCAACAATACGTGGACTGTCGGCGGCACGATCAGCGAAACCATCAACGGCGAAACGCTCTATTTCGTCGTCGACCAGGCGAATGCCTTTACCTCCGCCGCGGCGGCGTATGCCGCCTATAAAGAGGCGGGCTTCGTCGACGGCAGTTTTACCGTCGAATCGGGCACGCACACGATCGGCGAAGACGTCAGTGTGAAACACCTGACGATCGGCGGCGATTTGACTGCCGACAACGTGACGGCGACGGCGGATCTTACGCTCGGCGCCAATGCGAAACTTACGGCGGATGCGATCAGTGCTCCGGCAATCAGCATCGGCAACGGCGCGCAGGTCACAGCGACCGGCACGATCACAGCGACTTCCACGGTCACGCTCGGCGAAAATGCGCAACTTTCGGCGGCGAGCATTTCGACGGCGGATCTTGCCATTTCAAGCGGCGCTTCCATCACGGTAACGGGCGCAATCTCGGCGACCAATGCGATCACGGTCGACGCCAATGCGACGATCCAGGCGGCGAGCATTTTGACGGCGGATTTCTCGTTCAGCCACACCGACGCCATCGCGCTGACGGGCGCGTTGACGGCGACCGGCACGATCACGATCGATGCGACCGGCGCCGATCTGGCGCCGGCTCAAAGCAAACTCCTCGTCGCAGCGAACTCGATCGCGGCGGGAAGTTACGTCGTCCTCGAAAACGGCACGGCGTCGAGCAACTACGTCGCCTGCGTCAAGGCGGACGGGCTCTACTTGCAGGAAAAGAACGTCAACGTCGTCAACACGGCGTGGCTCGGACTTGCCGATGGCACGGTCGTTCATACGGCATACGGCGACAAGACGCTCGGCACCGACGCCTTTGCCACCTTTGCGGTGGGCGTCAATGCGGGCAAGGCGCTCAATACGCTCGTTTCGATGGACGCGAACTACAATACGGCGTGGGCGGCGGGCGACACGGTGACGCTTGCCACCGTCGGCGAAACGCCCGTTACGGCAATGGTTGCGGCGGGCAACGCCTATTATCTCTATCAGAACAACGCCTACACGACGAGAGCGAACGCCATTGCGAATAAAAACCAATACGCGATCGCCCACGTCTACGGCGCGACGACGGGGCAGAGCGCTGCCACCTATACGACTTACGACGGGCAGAGCCACAGCGGTATCGTTTATGAAAATGCCCAGTTGGGCGACGTCACCGTCGGCATCGGCGATATTTACGTCATTGGTTCGACCTTTGCCACCAGAATGCGCGGTTACGGTAATGGTGCAATCACAAGTGGCGATCAGATGAATTACTACCTTGACAACAGCTATGTCAAGACCTTCACCAATTTGGGTTCAAGTTACGGCGCTTCGCTTTCGATCGACATCAACTCTTACAAGCTGACGACGCCGGACGGCTGGTGGAATTTCGACACCAACCTCGTCGCTGTCAACGGTTCGACGATTGCGAGCGTCAACCCATACGGGCGCGGCGGCGGCGCCAACGCCTGGCTCGACGTCCACGGCAGTTTCAATCTGACGGTCGACCGGAGCTACGTCGGCGCCATCGCCGTCGGGGACGAGTGGGGCACCAACGACTTCATGTGGGATGAGGGCTTCAACATCGTCATCAAAAACGGCGGTCGCATTGCGACACTCCGCTTCTCCAACTGCGGCGCCAACAACGTCACGCTGGATGGCGGCACGACCGGTTCGGTTGCGTTTGCCGCCAACCGCGCAGCACGCACCGTTACCGGGAGCGGCAACACCTATAGTCGCGCGGCGGTTTCGGCGGGCGCCGTTACGTGGAGCGTCACGGGTGGCAGACAATCCGTCATCATGTGCGATTTTACGTTGCGAGCCGCCGATGCGACCTACATCGGCAGGACGAATTCCGATGCGCTTACGGTCAGCGGAAATTCCACTTCGTTGCAGTTCACGGCCGCCGTGACCAACAACGGTTCGATCACAGTCACCGGCGCGGCGGCGCTGATAGGCAATTCGACGATCACCAACAGCGGTTCGATCACGATCACCGGGGCGTCCGAACTTTCGAGCGGATCGACGTTTACCAACACGGGATCAATCACGATCGCCGTCGGTTCGACGATGACGCTTTCGGGTAATTTGACGACGACCGGCAGTTTCACGATTGACGCGACGGGTTTTGTCCTTGATCCGGGCGTCTATTTCATCAAGGTCGTCGACGCCAAAAACACGCTCTCGGTCAGCGACTTCACGCTGACTGGCGGCGCCTCCGGGATGTCGATTTTCGTCAAAGACGGCGACCTCTACTACGGCGAAGCGCCGGTCAAGATCACGGTGGCAGTCGCCGGCATTGCGCAGGGTGAAACAGTTGTCATCGGCGGCAACGCCTACACCGTCGGCACCGATATTTTCGCTTCTGCGGCGGCGGCACTCGAAGCCGGACATCACAACATCGAATCGCTCGACACTTACGTGAACGATGCGTGGAGCGATCTTGCCGCGGGCGAAAAGGTCGTCGTCGACGGCTACACGGCGACGATCGGAACCGACGCCTTTGCGGCGGTTAACAGCACCAGCATTGCCAAGGCGAGCGCACTCGGCGGCGTTTTCCGCGTGTCGGGCAATGCCGCCGCCGCATGCACGATTCGGGAAGTCGACACCCGCTACAGTGGTGTATCGACCATTACCGGCAATTTCTTCGGCAACAGCACTTCCGGCGTGGTCAGCAATGCGAAACTTCTGATCGACGGCGACACGGTCACAACGCTGGGAAATACGATCGTGGTCGTCGGCGCCGCTACGGTCAATAACGCCGATATTACGCTCAACAACGCCTCGTTGAACCGCATTTGGGGCGTTCAGACGGGCGCGACGGCGTTGACCGGCACGCTGACGCTCAACGTCACCGGTTCGACGGTCGGCTGCTTTACGCTCGGCGGCAACGAATCCGGCTGGAGCGGCATCACCGCATTTGCGGGCAACGCCGATGTGAAATTCACAAATTCGATTGTCGGCGTTATCGGTCACGGCTACCGCAACTTTGGCGCCGCAACTGACGGCAATTCGGGTGCAAACGTCAAGGATTACACAATCACGCTGGCCAACAGCAAAGTCGGTGCGATCGGTACCGGCAACGGCACAATCGGCGCAGTTGAGTACGATACCAACACCTGGATCGGCACTACGAGCTTCACGGTCAATATGGCGGGATCGACCGTCACGACCATCGAGGGCGGACGCACGCTGACGACGACCTTGGGCGGCACCGCCGTGCTCACGGGCGGCACCCACACCGGCGAATCCTTCACCGGCACCAAGTTCTACAACATGGGCGGTGCCGAGGTCTTTAACGACGACGGCACCGTCACCTACCGGGGCGGCACCCACTTCAACGAGCAGAATCAAGTCATCACGGGCGGTACAATGACGATCACGGGCGGCACGACGATGCGCCGCACCGTCAACATCACGAGCGGCAGCAACTACGTCGGCACTCTTTCCAACATAGACGCCTTGAACATTTCGGTCGGCGATTACCTCAAGGTCGGCGGTACGCTGAGCGCAACGCTCAACGTGACAGTCGACGCGCGCGGCTACGAGTTTGCACCCGAGACCTACCGTACCGCGGTGATTACTTCCGCCAATTCGACTTTTAACAGCAAGTTCACCTACTTGCAGGATTCCGGCGACAAAAACGTCTTTGTCATCAAGGGCGACACTCTCTACTACGGCGAAAGCGACACTGTTGTCAGCCGCGCGTGGGTCGATCGCCAAACGGGCGATACCGTCACCTGGAAGAGCAACACCTACACGATCGGCACCGACGCCTTTGCCTACGCGAACGACGCGACGGCGGCGAACCGCCACTACATCGTCAACGCCGATACCTACGTCTATCTCGGTGCGAGTGCGGGCGACGAGGTGACGATCGACGGTCTCAACTACACCGTCTACAGCGCTTCCGGCGCCGGTCGCGAAGTCTTCACGGCGGCGAGCGATGCGGCGACGCAGCTCAATAGCATTCAGGGCAAGCGCGTTGTGATGCTGGGCGGTACGGGGGCTTCCCGCGAGTGGTTCGGCGGCGCCAGCGCTTACATCGAAAATTGTACGCATTACTGGGTGGATGGCGGCGGTATCATCGGCTCATCCGGGAGTGCGACCGAAAGCACCAGCGTCGTTTTCGCAAGCGGTGCGACCATCGGTCAGTATTGGAGCACGCACGGCGCCAATGTGACCAATGCCTACGCAGAAGTCCAAAGCGGCGCGTATGTTGACCGCTTGTCCGTCAGTTATTCCGGCGCTGTCGTGACCAATGCCGATTACCGCGTATTTGCGGGCGGCGTGGTCGGTGTGTTCGCCGGTGACGGCGGTCTCGGTACAGGCGGTACAATTCGCTATACCGTTACCGGCGGTACGGTGAGAGGTCACCTCAATACCGGCACCAGTTCCAAGGACAACACCGGCGTCAAAGGCAACATCGTCGTCACCTTGACCGGCGCGACGGTCGGCGGTGGTCTCCTCGGCGGTGCCGGCGGCGATTACGTGACATCGGGCGACTACACCTACACGATCACCGACAGCTATATCGGCGGCACCTTTGGCTACACCGGTACGGGGGGCGCCGACATGGGAAGCATGACGATGGCGAATTTCAAAGCCACCGTCAAGGATTCAAGGATCGGCGCCATGTCTTTCGGCCGCGTTTCGACGACGGCGGGCGCCTTTGACATCACACTTGACAACGCGACGATCGGCGACGCCAACCTCAGCCTGACGGCGCCCAACAGTTCCAGCAGTCTCAAGGGGGTCAACGCGACGATCAAAAATATGACGCGTGCGACCGGCAACGTGGTCGTGATCGATCCGGAATTCGGCACCAAGGTGACGGTCGACGGCGACATTGATCTTTCGTTGCAGAATCTCAACGTCACGCAGGGGTGTGTTTCCGTCACGGGCGGCGCGGCGGGATCGACGATCAACGGCGACATCACCGTCAACGCGACCAATGTCGTGATCGGTACGAGTTTGTATTTGCTCAACGGCAACGCGGCGGGCAATATCTCGGTGACGGGCAACGCGACGCTGAACTTCAACGGCGTTTCGATTGCCAGCGGCATTTACTTCTCGACCAATCACGATGCAGCGACGGCGTTCACGGGGACGCGCAGCATCAACTTTACGGGCGGCACCAACACCATCGGTTGTATCAACGAGGCTGACGCGGCGGTCACGCTCAACGTCGGTGCGGTGCTTCTCCTGACGGATAATTCCAAAGTCACCAACGCGATCACGGTCGACGCTTCGACTTGCGATTACAGTCAGGCGCAGTACCTCCTTATTTCGGGCAATGCTCCGGTCACCAACAACATCACCGTCGTCAACGACAATCCGAGCAAAGAGTACGAAATCGTCAAGAGCGGCAATAACGTCTACTACCAGCAAAAGCCGGTGTACTTCAACATCGCGTGGAGCGGCTTGACGGGGACGGTCGAATATCAGGGCAAGACGCTGACAATCGGCAAGGATGCCTTTGCAACCTATGCCGAAGCGGGTACGAGCGGCAGAGCGTTTATCTACGCGGCGGAAACCTACCTCAACAACACCTACAACGACACCGATCCAATCGTGGTCGACGGCTACACCGCGACTTACGACACCGATGCGTTCAACACGATTGCGAAGGCGGTCGAAGCGGCTTCGACGGCAGGCAATTCGCTCCGTGTGACGGGGTGGACGAATGGCAAGCTTCTTAACATAAACGGTATTAAAAACGTCTATATCAGCGAAAACCACACAGCGACGACGACGACGGTGAAAGATGACACCGCCGCGATTGCGAGTTTGAGTGTTTCCGTCAACGATTCCAATTGCAACGTTTTTACGGCGGTCGCGGCGGGCAGCGTGACGGGGGCGCTCAACGTGACGGCGGACAACTTGCACACCACCGACGCACTCTACATTCTCACCGGAACGACGAGCGCCGGCAACGTCAACGTGTCGGTTGGTGGCGGCAGTTACTTGCAAAAGGGACTCTATGTTGTCAACAGCAAAGCGTCAGTAACGGATGATGTGACGATCACCTTGGGCAACTGCGAAATCTACCGCAAGGGTATTCAGATCAACGATGCGACCGTGACTGGCGGTTCGGCGACAGTCGGCGGCGCCAAGACTATCACATTGGAGGAAAAATGTACCGCGACCGTTTCCGCGATCACGGCGAGTTTCGACACCGTTACGATCAAAGCCGGCGCAACGCTGAACTTTGGCAAGGGGCTTGCCGATGATTGGAAAGATTCCTATCTTTTCGCGCTCAACAACCTCGTCAACAACGGTACGTTCAACTACAACGCCACGATCGGTCAGAATGCCTACAAGGCAGTGGCGATCAACGTCACTGGCAACGCGATCACGTCGACGGTCGGCAACGTCATCTTCACCAATGGCGGGACGACCTATGCGGCGGAAGCGCAGGACGTGATGCTGGTCGACGAGACGATCTCGGACAAGAGTTTCCTCGACGTGGTGACGATTGGCGGCACCAACTACATCTACGGCATCAGCGCCTTCAATTCGGCGGAATCGGCGAAGAGTTCGCAGTTCCACGACGCCGAAACGGTGGTGATGACGATCGGCAGCACCATTACGGACGTTACCTACGGCGGAGGCAATATCGGCTTTGCCGGCAGTACGGTGACGAAGAGCGTCTACGCAGGCGTGGAGGTTTCCGGCGGCACGGTAATCGATAATACGTCGATTACTGCCGTCGGCGTTGAGGGCAAGGATGGTTCGTACTCCGCGTTGATCGGCGGTAGCGATGTCAAAGGTGTATATAATGAGAAAGGAAAGTTGGTGACAGCTGCTCACGTAACGCAAAGCGGCAGTACGTCGATCACGGTGACGGGCGAGAGCAACATCACCGGCAAGGGGCTGATCGGTTCGAGCTACGTGACGGGCGGTACCCTGACGCTGAAAGGGAGCACTTCATCGATTGCCGTGGAATCCGGTAGTTTCAACAGTCTGGTCGTCGGCGGCGTGCTGCTCAACAAGGCGGGGGCCTCGGTCGTGGGCGATCTGCATACGGCGGTGACGATTTCCGGCGGCACGATGAAAGCGGTCGCCGGCGGATGCTATATCCAAAGCAGCGAAGTTCAGGCAAAGACCTCGGTTGTCGGTGTTACGGAAAGCACGGCGAATGTGACGATCTCCGGTGGCGTGATCCTCAACAGCGTCTACGGCGGCAACATCGGCAAGGTTCCGGCGGTTTCCACGGATGAGTCGAGTGAATGGGGCGGAGACACCAGTGTGACGATCGATGCGACGGAAAACAAGATCAAGATCGGCGGCAATATTGTCGCCGGCAGCGACGGTACAGGTGTCATCAGCGGCAATACGCTGATCACCTTTAAAGGCAGCGGATCGAATCTGACGATCAACGGCAACATCACGGGCGGCAGCAGCGGTGGCACGGATGGCAAAGATGCCAGTTGCGTTACGGGCAGTCGGACCCTTGCCTTTGATCAGTTCAACGGGACGCTGGGATCGAGCAATCGCAAGGTCATCGGTTTCACCAAAGTGGAACTTACCGGCAGTTCGGTGAGTCTTGCCGGTTACGGGCAGTTGGCGAGCGTCGGCGACTGGACCATCACCGACGGTACGCTTGATTGGGGCAAAGGCGCGAATAACTTTGCCGGCGACAAGTTGAACTTGGTCTCGACGAACGATATCGGCGCGGAGGGCTGGACGGTCTTTAAACTCGGCGCCGGCTTAACGACGGGATGGGGTGGCTTCATGACCGATAGTTCGGTTACGGACAACGTCTCGGTCAAACTGACAGTTGGCGGGACGGATTACACGCTCGTCGGCGTCAAGGAAGAACAGACGGGGCCGGTGGTCTACTACGCGGATGCGAACTACAAGTTCTATCTCGACACCACCGACAACGCGCTCAAAGTGGCGAAACTGGCGTAATGGAAAGAAGGAGAAATGAAAATGGATCGCCTTGATTACGTTAAGCCTGAACTGCTGGAGTTCAGTTATGCGGTTCAAGGCGAGGAAAGTTGCTTTATCGACTGCGGGGGCGATTCGGTTTGCCCGGATGTCGGCGACGATATCTGAAATTGTCACATTTCAAGCCGAAGTGCAAAACGCGCTTCGGCTTTTTTCTTGCAAAAAAACGGGATGCGGCTATATTAAAAAGGTTCAATTTTGACAGGGGCTTTTATGGACTGGGCAGAGATATTTTTTTCCATCTATCCTGAAAATACGCCGATGCGGCAACTTTTGTTGAAGCATTCGATGCAGGTGCGCGACAAGGCGTTGTCGCTGATCGATGAATCTTCGCACGTCGACGCCGCACTGGTTGCGCAAGCGGCGATGTTGCACGATATCGGCATCGGCAAGTGTTATGCGCCGTCGATTGGTTGCGATGGCGCCGCGCCTTACATCGCCCACGGCATTCTCGGCGCGGCGATGTTGCGCGAATACGGCAAGGCGCACCGTCAAAATCTCGAAGCGTTTGCGCGCATTTGCGAGCGGCACACGGGGTGCGGGCTAACCGCCGCCGAAATCGTCCGGCAGAAATTGCCGCTGCCCGTCGCCGATTATCTGCCGGAAACGCTGGAGGAATTGCTTGTCTGCTACGCCGATAAATTTTACTCGAAATCCGGTGATATGGCAGAAAAAAGCCCCGAATCGATCCGGCGTCAGCTGGAAAAATTCGGGGAAGATACGCTTCAGCGTTGGGATAAAATGGCCAAACGTTTCGGAGTGTGTCGTTAACGTTTCTTATTTTTTCTCACGCGTGATCCCCTCGGAAATTTTCCGGCAGATCAACCGCGCCGCATTTTCGAGCAACTTCGTTTCAGCGGCGGTGCATCCGGCGAAGTATTCCATCATTTTCAGATTGATGCGGTCTTCCTGTAAATTGATTACATCGTTTGCCTTTTTGGTCAGCGAGATGATGACGTTGCGGCGGTCCGCCGGATCGTCTTTGCGCTCGAAAACACCGAGTTTTACCATTTTGTTGACAAAAATCGACGCTCCTGCCGAGGTCATGCCCGTTTGCTCCATCACACAACTTAAGTTGCAGGGCAGGTGGTTCCGCACTGCCAGCAAATGATTGTACTGTTGCCGGGGCACGCGGAGCTCGTCGACGTTCCATTTCGCATTGATCAGTCGCCGCCGCTCCACATCGAGCATTCGGCACATCAGCTTGAAAATTTCGACCATGTCGAGCTTTTCGAGTTTTTGAGGTGTAATTTTATTCTGATTCATAGGTTTACCGGATCTCTTTGTATTCATCGTCGTAAAGATTGCCGATCTCGTCAAGACGTTCCAATCGGTCTTCGCGGTCGGGATCGAGCCACAATTGCTGGAAGAGCATATTGCCGAAGCGGCTCTTCATACCGGTGTTGACGCCTTTGATGATCTTGCCGATGTCTTCGCGGACGTCGCTGCCGACCGCATCGTCGAAGTTCGAGTATTCGACGTGGGCGATCAAGACCAGCTGGCTCTGCTTGATTGATTCCGTTTCCGTCGAGAAAAGTCTGCCGATGATCGGCATATCCTTGAGGTAAGGCAGGCCCGCGGTGCCGCGCACCGCCTCGGATTTGCGCAAGCCGCCGATGACGAAGTCCTCACTGCTGTAGCTGATCTGAACCGTCGTTTTGTTTTTCGAGTTGCTGGTACGGGCGGAACCGTCGGAATTCCAGCCGAGCAGCGAAATGCTGTTGAGGTCAAAGGTGAGTTGCGCCGCCTTGCCGGTGACGACCGGCGTGACCGTGAGGTTGAATTGGAAACCGTCGGTCGGCATCGGGTACTGGATCCAGCCGTGGATGATGCCGGGCGCGGCGTCGACGGCATTCCAGTCGGTGTTGTAATAATTGGCACGGGTCGAAGTGCCATCGGCGGAAACATAGCCCGTCAACCATTTGGAAAGCGCACTCGTCGCGGTGTCGCCGCCGAGTTTGGCGATCGCGTCGTGCGTGAGGATCGTACCCGTCTGGGTGCCCATCACCCGCATCGTGTAACCCGCTTCGGCGAGGTAATAGAGTTTGCCCTGCGACATCAGTTGCTGACAGGCGGCGGTCGCATAGGCGGCGGCTTCCGTCGCGCTCATACCCTTCATCATCGCGCTTTTGTAAGCGCTGGCGTAGGCGGTCGCGTAGTCGGTCATCCCCGTCTGATTGTAGGAATCGGCGATCATGCCGGAGGGCATGATTTTCGCCATGGATTCGCGCAGGATCGTGTCGGGATTCGGGTCGGTGTAGGTGAATTCCTGACACCCCTCGGCAATCGAAGTCGCCCCCGCCGTGTAGTAGGTGCGGTCGTAGAAAAATCCGCTGTTGACCTGAATGTTGCTCGGTTTGCGGTTCTGGGCGACGATGACGCCCTCGGCGAGACACTTCGCCTTGCCGATCGAAGTCATGAAATCGAGATACCGGGTGTTCCATTTGGGGTTGAAGTTCCAGTAGCTCGTGCGGTTGTTGCCGGAGGGCTGGACGCCGCTCGTAAAGAAGGTACCCCAGTTGCGGCGCACGACCGTGCCGGCGGAAAAGAAATCGACGCCTTCGTTGTTTTTCCAGCTCTGGAAGTCGACGCCGATGCGGTCGTCGTTTTCGGCGTAGATCTCAAGAACGCGGTAGGAAATTTTGACTTCGGGGATCTGCCGGTCGTATTTCTTGAGCATTTCCAGCATGTCAGCCCAGTTCCATTGCGGCGCCTTGACGATCAATGCGTTGAGTTCGGCGTCGACGAGCACCGTGCCGGGCGCGACGGCGAATTCCGGGTCGAGTTCCGAGGAACCGACCTTGATGAGCATATCGCGCAAATTGGCGGCGCGGCTGATGCGGGGAAAATAGACGTGCGCTTCGGCGTCGGGCAGATAGGTCAGCCCGGGGCGGTCGAGCGATTTGACGATGTTGTCGATGCCGCGCCCCTCTTTGGAATCCTTGAAGCGGTAGGCTTCGGCGGAAACGAGGAGCACACCGGTGCCGTCGGCGTATTGGACGGCGGTCACCTGCGCGGGGCTGGCGATGACGCTCTTGGCGCCGACGGCGGCTTCCAGGTAACTGCGCACGGCGTAGACGTCGGCGTGTTGCAACACATAGGGTTTGGTGATGACGTAGGGATCCGTGTTGTCGCGGATGACCTTGACTTCGCGGGTGCCTTCCTTGACGTCGATCTTCAGTTGCGCCTGAACATTGCTCGGCGCGTAACCGCCGGTCATTTCGTTGTTGGCGGAGCGCGGCGTACCGGGAATCGCCTGCGGCGTCAGATTGACGTCGCGCGTCTGTTGCGCGGGTACCGGCTGATAAAGGATCGGCTGCTGCGGTTTTTGCCGCTGCTGCGGGTTGTCGCATCCGGCAAAAATGAGCGCGGCACCGAGAGAGAAAGTGGTCCAGAAAAATTGCTGTTTCATAAGTTTGTGCCTCGCGGTTTATGGTTCATCTTCTTCGTCATCTTCGCGCAGCGGATCCTCAATCCGGCGAGAGATTCCCGTCGACATACTCTTGTCGGCGGGCATCCACGGCACATCAGGCGTAACGACTTCCGCTTCGGCGGTAACGATGACGTAGGTTCTTTCCTTGATGCTGGTCACGGTGCTGAAAAGGTATTTGATCACGGGGATGCGGCAGAGGAAGGGAATGCCGATTGTCTGCTCGACGTCGTTTTCCTTTTCGTAGATGGCGAGCACTTTTTCCTGCCCGAAACCGAGTGACGTGGCGCCGCAGATCAGCGTGGAGCTTTCCAGTTCCGAGCCGGTGTTGCCGCGTTCGACGATCGCCTTGAAAAAGATCGAATAGTCAAAGAGCACGCCGCCCTGCTTGGGAAGTTCATTTTGCATCTTGTAGTATTCCGGCGTCGAGGGGATGAAGCCGTTGGCGTCGACGGCGGCTTTGTCACTGCCGAGACAGATGAAAGGATTGACGATTTTTGCCTCAAGATTCGGCGGATTGGAGTGTTTTTCGCCATCTTCGTCTTCGGTGAAGCTTTTGCCGATGAACGAGCGGCCGAGGGTGTTTTTCTGAATGTTCTGGTATTCCGGCTGCATCGAAATGCGATAGATGAAAGGAGCGGTATCCGGTTGCTTTTCCTGAATTTTTTTCAGCAGCGCATATTCTTCCTCGTTGGCGACGGGAGTGTTGATCATCACCATGCTCGCGTGGGCAACCGCCGTCGCGGTACCCGACTGTTGCAGACAGCGGATGAAGCTCATATCAAACTGCGGCGCGGTAAAGAAGCCGCCCAATCCCCAGCTGGTGGTGAAATTGAACGCATGTTGCGCCAATTGGCCGAGCATTTCGTTGAGTACCATTTCTCCCGCATTGTAGCCGGCGGAAAACAAATTGACGCCGGGGCCGTTTTTCCACGCGAGATAGTCGAAGCCCCAGTCCTTGAGGTCGCTGTCGCGCATCTGATAGTAGTTGATGCGCACTTGCACTTGCGGCACCGGGCGGTCGAGCCGTTCGACGAAGCTCAACGTGCGCTTGGCGGCGTCGCTCTGATCGCGCCAGAAAATCGTGTTGGTCTCGGTGTTGACGTAGGCGGCTCCGCTGGAACTTGCGATCGTCGCATTGATGATGTTGCTGAAATCGACGGCGGCGCGGTAGCGCGGCGAATAGGCGATTCGGGTCAATCCCGTGCCGCGGATCGGCGACGTGCCGGGTTTGCCGGGGCGGTCAAGCGCAAGGATGATCTCATCGACGTAGGGAATGAAATCGCTCCCCGTTGAAACGAGGAGCGCGCCGGTGCCGTTATTCTGGTCGGTGACGCGGCGTACATTGGAATACGTGTTGTAGCGTTTGATCGCGGAATTGACAAAGGGAAGCATCTCTTCGGCGGAAACGTATTTCAGCACATAGAGCTTGCTCTCAAAGTGGATCTGGGCGTCGTCCTGCACGAGGTGGATCGTACGCGAACTCTCGTCGGCGGCGAGCGCCGCGCCGCCGAGAAACAGCGCGCTGCACGATACCGCCAACAACGGTTTGGGTATGAAAGAAACTTTCATCTGGGAACCTTATCTTATAACTGGGGAAGTTTTTACAGAAACTGAAATCCGACGATCAGGATCTCGTCTTGGACTTTGCCGACAATGACGCGAAAGAGCGCTTCGCCTTTGATCTTTTCACCCTCTTTGTTGCGGCGTTCAAAGGAAATTTTCCAGACATAGGGGGTGAAGACCGGCATGTCGATGGTCGTGAGATAACGAAATCCGGTCGGCTCGCCCAGCGAGTCGACGATCTGATAACGGTACACGATGAAATTGAAGTTTTTCAGTTTTTCTTCCGGCAGCAACGAGTTGAATTTTTCCGGTTGATTCAGGATGAACGCGAGAAGCAATTCGCGCGCTTTCTGATATTCCACCGTTGTCGGTTCTGTTTCTTCCGGAAGTTCCGAGATGATCGTGCATCCCGAAATGATCAACCCGCCGAGCAGGGCGAGCAACCACCGCGTGATCTGTTTCATCGAAATATCCTTTCAGTAATATTGGTTATCAGTGTTGATAGCTTTTGCTGAAAGATAATATATCACAAAAAAGCCTCCGTTTCAAGCGGAGGCAAGAAAAAATCGGAAAAAAGGCGGCGGCTTTACATGTCTTCGAGCATCAGCACCATAAAGATGACCAGCTTGGGGTCGTCGCCGTCGAAGTAGATCACCTGATGGCCGTCGCTGTAACGGTAGATGCGGTCGTCGCGACGGTAATACAATTGGTGTCCATCGCTATACCGGTAAAGCCGATGATCGCGGATGTAGTAGAGCTGATGGCCGTCGCTGTAACGGTAGATCGCGTTGTCGCGTATGTAATAGACTTGATGACCGTCGCTGTAGCGGTAGACCCGGTTGTCGCTGATGTAGTAGAGTTGATGGCCGTCGCTGTAGCGGTAGATGCGGTTGTCGCGGGTGTAGAAGATCTGGTGACCGTCGCTGTAGCGGTAATAGCGCGCGTCGCCGCGGAGACACCACGGAAACGCCATTGCAACCAGCAATCCGGCAAAAAGAAGCGTTTTTTTCATTGGATTTCCCCTTTTATTTGACGAGCAACAGTTTAACTTGCTCAAAACGCGGTTGAAGTTCTGCTTTTGCCGCCGGTTCGAGCCAGAGAATTGCTTCGTAAGTTGCGATCACGCGCGCATAATCTTTCTTTTCATCGCGCGCGTTGCCGAAACCGGAGTTGCCGATGATCGCCGCCTGCAGTTCAGCGGCGAGATCGAGCGGCTTCTCTTCGCCGCAACCGGCGGCGCTTTCCAGCTCGGCGAGGAGTTTTTCCGCCTCGTTGCGCGCCGACTGGAGCGCGCGGTCGACCTTTTGCCGGGCGGCGCCATCGCCTTGGATCGCCGCGGCGATGTTTTTCGCCATCGGGGCGATCTTGGGCAGTTCGGGGATTGCGGGTGCTTCCACCGGATTTCCTGCGCAGAAATCGAGATAAAGCTTCAGCCACAAGTCGTGCGCCGCGGCGGATTCTTCGTGCGCTTTGGCGGCGCGTTCGCGCTGTGCCTTGGCGAGCGCGGCGTCGAATTCCAGTTTCGCCTTGCGCTCCGCGTCAAACGTGCGACGATTGGCGATCTTGCGGAATTCCCCGGCGATTTCGGCGGCGCGGCGCTGATTGGCGATCGGGTCGGCGGCGAGCGTTTTAAGCTCCGTCAACAGCGCTTCGCTCTCGGCGTCGCGCTTGGCGAATTCCTCGTGGCGCTGATCGAAAAAGTGCGACATCGCCGCGTCGAAAAGTTTCTGCAGGCGGATCTCTTCGCGCCCCGCGTGTTGCCCCGTTTTGTATTTCTCGCGCAACGCCTTGGCGGCGCGTACATCCTGCAAATTCTGCGCTTCGGCGATCAGCGCCTCGCGCTCCTTGACGGCGGCGGCGTATTTGCTTTCCAACTCGCTGTAAAAGGCGCTTCTCGCCTTGAAAAAGGCGTCGGCGGCGGTGTGGAAACGCTTGAAAAGTTCCCCCTCTGCATTGCCGCAATGAGGGAGCGTTTTCCACTGGCTCTGCATCGCCTTGATCCGTTCGGCGCTGGCGCGCCAGTCGGTCGAATTCTGCAAGGCTTCCGCCTCGGCGCAGAGTTGTTCTTTGACGGAAGCGGATTCTTTTTGCGCCTGCCGTCTGCCGGAAAAATATTCGTCGATCTTGTGCTGTAAACTGCGGGTGAGCTCCAGATATTTCTGATTGCTCTCGTCAAGCTTTTCCTTGGGGACGCTGCCGAGCGTTTTCCACTTGGCGCGCAATTCCTGCAGTTTTTTTGCCGCGCCGGGCAGATCGGCGCCCGACAAAGCGTTGAGCTTTTCCAATTCCTTGCAGATATCCAGTTTCAGCGTGTAGCTTTCCCAGCGGGCATAGTCGAGCGTGGCGAAATGCATTGAGAGCATTTCGCTTGCGCGGCGATAGACTTCCTGATAGCGCTTGGCGGCTTCGCGGGGCAAATGGCCGAGCGCAGTGATCGCCTTTTCGATCTCGAGCTTGCCGGCGTGCAACTTTTCCATGTCGTTGGCATCGCAAAGCGCCGCAAGTTTCGCCGTGAGCGCATCCGCTTCGGCGGAACGTTGTTTTTCTTTTTCGGCATCGGCGGCGAAACGCGCCGCGAGCGGGTCGCCCAAGGCGGAAAAGAGCAGTTTTTCCGTATCGTCGTGGGGCAGGGCGTCCCATTGCGCTTTGATCTTTTCGTATTCCTGTGCCGTTGCCAGTTCGTTGGCGTCGGCGAGCGACTGAAGTTTTTTCAAGAGCAGTTGTGCCGTTTCCGGCGCGGTCAAGTTGTTTTCCGCCATAATGATGCCTCGCAATTCTTTGGATATTCAAAAAATAATCCAAAAATGATGTTTTTTCAACTGAAAAAAAGCGATTTCCCTTGATTTTTTTGTGAAAAATCGCTATATTTTAAAATGACATCAAAAGGAAAAGCTCCTTGCGGTCAGTCATTTTAAAGATAGGAGTGTGATTTTATGGCAAAAACTCAAGAATTTAAAACCGAAGTGCGGCAGTTGCTCAATTTGATGATCAACTCGCTCTACTCGAATCGCGATATCTTTTTGCGCGAATTGATCGCCAACGCCGCCGACGCGCTTGACAAGGCGCGCTTCGAGAGCCTGACGAAACCGGAACTCGCCGACAAGTGGCAGATCAGGATCACCTTTGACAAAGAAGCAAAAACGCTGACGATTTCCGACAACGGCATCGGTATGAATGAAGCCGAGGTCGTTGAAAACATCGGCACCATCGCCAAGAGCGGCACCCGCGCCTTTTTGCAGATGATGCAAGCGAGCAAGGAAGCCAAAGGCGATCTGCCGGAAATGATCGGTCAGTTCGGCGTCGGTTTCTACTCGGCTTTCATGGTCGCCAACAAGGTCGAAGTCCGCAGCAAAAAGCGCGGTTCCGACGATCCCGCCGTCTTGTGGACGAGCGAGGGCGAGGGCAGTTTCACGACCGACGCGGCGCCTGATTACAGCGCCGTCGGCACCGAGATCAAACTTTTTCTCAAGGATGACGCCGAGAAATATCTCGACCGCTGGATGATCGTTTCGCTGATCCGCAAGTACAGCGACTACATCGAATATCCGATCGTCGTTCCGCAGGAAAAGGAAAACGAAGACAAGAGCAAGACGATGGTCGACGAGGTCGTCAATTCGCAAAAGGCGATCTGGTTGCGCAAGCCGAGCGAAGTCACCGAGGATGAATACAAGAGCTTTTACAGCCACCTTTCCAATTTCGGCGGTACCGAATACCTCAAGGCGATCCACATGGCGGCGGAAGGCGCGAGCGAGTTCAAGGCGTTGCTTTTTCTCCCCAAGGAAGCGCCGTTCAATTTGCTGATGCCGGAGATCCAGAAAAAAGGACTTCAGCTTTACGTCAAACGCGTTTTCATTACCGACGAATGCAAGGCGCTGTTGCCCGATTATCTGCGCTTTGTCTGCGGCGTCGTTGATTCGAGCGATCTGCCGCTGAACGTTTCGCGCGAGATCCTGCAGGAAAATCCGTTGCTCGGGCGCATCGAAAAGGCGGTCACCGCCAAGATTCTCGGCGAATTGAAACACCTGTTGGAAAACGAACGCGAAAGTTACGAGAAATTTTTTGATCAGTTCGGCCGCGTTTTGAAAGAGGGTATCCATACCGATTTCGCCAACGGCGACAAGCTGAAAGATCTCGTGCTTTACGAAACGATGAATGGCGAACGCGGCAAAAAGATCACGCTTGCCGAATACGTCAAGGCGATGCCGGAAAATCAGAAGGAAATTTTCTATATTTCCGGCGACAAATATGAAGCGGTCGCTTCCAACCCCGCGCTGGAATATTTCCGCAAAGCCGGTTTCGACGTGCTCTTTATGACTGATCCGATCGACGAATGGATTATGCAGTCGATGTTCCAGTACGACAAGAAAAATTTCAAGTCGATCACCAAGGGTGATTTTGCGATCGACGGCGTTGCCGACAAGAGCAAGGAAGCCGCTGAAAAATACGCGAAACTTGTCGAATACCTCAAAAAGGAGTTTGCGACCGAGTTGAGCGATGTGCGCTTTTCGGCGCGTCTGACCGACAGTCCCTGCTGTCTGATTACCGAGGGCAACGCGATGAGTCCCCATCTAGAGCGGCTTTTCCGCGCGATGCATCAGGAAGTGCCTGTCAGCAAGCGTATTCTTGAACTCAATGCGGAGCATCCGCTCGTTGAAAAATTGCAGTCGCTGGTCGAAAAGGGGGACGACCCCGAACTCGCAAACTATGTGCGCGTGTTGTACGATCAGGCGCTTTTGATCGAGGGTAGTCCCATCCCCGATCCCGCTGAATTCGCCAAACGCGTGACGACGCTTTTGAGCAGCGCGTTGAAGTAAAACGACATCCAAGGAAGAGTGGTCGAGTGGTTTAAGGCAACGGTCTTGAAAACCGTCGAGCGGCAACGCTCCGAGGGTTCGAATCCCTCCTCTTCCGCCATAATTTTATACTAAAATTAAGCCGCAGATTAACTTTTGCGGCTTTCTTTTTGCCCCAAATTAGTCCCCACTTTTTACAACGAATGTTTTTAGGCGGATACTTTACGCCGACAACAAGGAAGCGATCGACGAGTATGCCGGTGAAAACGGTTACTCCACCGCGAGCGAGGAATTTCAGCGGCGCGCGACAATCGGTTATTTCGATGCGCGCGAACTGCCCAAGGTGCCGTGGTATGAAAAACTTTACGCCGTTTTCAAGAAGTGGATCCGCAGCACCTTTGCCGGCCGGCTCGCCAAGTTTTCCGACATTGATATGCGCAAACTTTTCCGCGACGCCTTAAAGGGGCTGAAGCGGGGAGGGACGCAGGATCGGGGAAGCGGGGAGGCGAGAATGGATTTGCGCCGTGATGGCGCGCCAAATCATGCGGTTGAAAAGGGTAAAATTGTTATTGGCAGTTTCCCACAGAATCCAGATGATTTTATGGAATGGTCAAAATTACAAGGATCTTGTTTATATTTGGATGCAGAGCTTTTATTCGGTCGGCATCCGGAATATTTTGAAAATCAAACGGAAGTTTGTGCTGCATGTAATTTTGTCGTAGATAATCCTGTTAAGTTGCGTGATATTAATGGAATGTTTACTTGCGCAAGAAAGGACGAAGAAAGCGGTTTCATTTATCGAATGGAAATTGATCCCAGGGTAAAGGGAAAGCGCAATCATATTCGATCTATTCACAAAATAAATGAGCGGCAATACGAAAAAGCGAAAGCCGGAATTGACTTCCCGGTACTACAACCGTCATTTACTGGTTCCATTGATGGAGTACAGCAAACTAGAAGTTATTCCGACTTCCTTAAATACTATACATCAAAATATCCGGATGTCAAGTTTTCTATTGCAGAAAATTCTGATAAAAATCTTGCCGTTGTGCATAATGTTTCCCCGCAGAAATTACGCGATGCCGCAAAGTTGGGCGGGATGCCGGCGCCGAGTCTTGCCGTCATCGATGCAGAAAAAAGCACCTTTGAGGATTACGGCAGTATTACGCTGATTGGCGACAAGGATCTGATCGATCCCAAGCGTTCGACGAAAAACAAAGTTTACAATGCAGACGTTTATTCTCCGCGTCGGCCGCAGATCGAAAAGAGTTTTTCCAAGGAGGATTTCGCGCGGGTCGAAAGCGTGATGGCTCCTTATGCCGATGAAGATTTCAAGCAGATGCTCGATCATTTCAGGCAGGGGATGCGCGTCGATGATTTTTTTCAGGCGTTGCAGAATTCCGCAGCCGCGAGAAGATGGTATGTCGATACGAAACAAGGCGATATTGATTTTGAAACGTGGTGGAATGACGTCGCGCTTGGGCAGTTGGATCTTCATCCGGACGAAAAGATTTTCATGGGATATACCGATTACGGGAATCGGAAATACATTCCCGCCGATCTTGAACATATCGTCAAGTTGATGACGCAAAAAGTTCGCAACGGCGAGGGATTTACTTACGGCATTGGCAATATCAGAAGTCTTAAAGCCATTCAATTCAAGAGTGTTGCGGAGATTCAAAAATCCAGAAACAACATCGTTTCTGCTGACGATATGAAGCGCGTCAAGGATGAGATGCAGCATGATTTTGATGCGCTCGAGCGAAAGATGGTTGCGGCTTCCAATGAAGAAATGGAATGGAATTTCGATACCGCCGAGGATTGTCTGATCGCGCTTGCCGAGGGGGGACGGGACAACATCTCGTATTTGCATGAGCGTTTCGGGGAAAATATGGATATTTTCCGTGAAATGGCGGCTTTTCTCGATAAGTTGAAAAATCTTCCTACGGAATATTTTGAAGCGAAATTGCAACGCGCGGTCGGTTTTGACGAATTCAAATCTGCCGTGATCCCGGAAGATACGCCGCAGGATGTGCGCAGGATCCTCGAAAATGCGGGGGTGAGAATTTACACCTATAAGAATGATGCGGAACGCAAATCCGTGCTTCAGATGGCGTCGCGCGAAAATCACTTGCGTTTCAAGATCGAGGAGTTTGCCGATGAGGATCTGAAGGTGCTCGTCGATGCCGCCAAGGATTTTGCCGGGAAGCATTACTATGACGTCAAGAGCGACGCCGAGTTTCTGGAGTTCTTCAAACGGCACGGTCTCCCCGTCGAAAACGAGCACGACGCGCATTTTATCATGACGCTCGCGCTCGAGGAAGTCAAGCATGAGCGCGCCGTTGCCGGCGCGAAAAGAGCCGCGAAGACCAAGAAGATCAACGAGGCGCGCGCATTGAAGGAATTTGCCGACGAAAATCCCTTATTTGCTTTTTTGCAGAGCTTTGTCGGAAATGATTTCACCATCAATCCCGGAAAAAGGTTTGAGGAGCTTGAATTGACCGGAGACTACATCTCGCCGGAATTTAAAAAGTACGGCAACAAGGAGCCAAAAGGAAAACGCACCGACAAGCAATATCAGGCGTATCTCGCGCGGCGCGAGGAGGCGCTTGCCAATGCTTCCGGATTTAATCTCGACGAAGTTGCGCAGGCGTATGCAAGTCAACACGGCGGCGATCCCGCCGTCATTGAGGAGGAGATCATGGCATTGATCGGCGATCTCAGGAAAAAGGAGATTTATGCCGAATATCGCGACCGGATCAGCGAGGAGAAAGCCGAGGCGATCCGTCTCAAAGAGGACGCCGAAAAGGAATATCTCGATTATCTCGACGGCGAAGTCGAAAAGATTTTTGAGAGCCAAGGCGAAGTCACCAAGGAGATGCTCGACGCCGACCGGAAGCTCGCCAAAATGCTTTATGCCAAAACTTTCGGCAAGAAGCTCGAGGGAGAAATCACTCAGGGCGAAGTCGCCGCGATCAATGCCGCAATCAAAAGAGAGGCCAATGGCGGTGAAGCGCCGGAAAACGACGGCGTAGAAGTCAGCCGTCAGGCGTTTGCCCAAGCGTATCTCGCCGCCCGCGACGAGATTATTGCCGAATATCGAGCGAAGTACAAGGAATTCCGCGACAAGTTGCTTTCAGAGCATGGCGCCAGGGAAAAGGATGCGCGCGATCTCGTCTTTTCGGCGATGCCGCCGGAAATGCGAGCAAGGTATCTCGCCAAGATCATTGCGCTCGGAAAGTTGCCCGCAGGCAAGCGAGAAGCCGCATTGGACGTTTTAATGGAGGAGATCACGGCGGAGGGCAGAACGGGCCGCGCAAAAGATCTCGTCGGTCGTTTTGACCGCAGGCTCAAACAGTTGCACGTCACCGTTGATCAGAGCCGCCGTCTCGTCGGGACGCGCAGCGAGGAATATCAGAAGATCCTCGACGAGATCGGCAAGATCCGCGCGATGAGCATTGCCGAAGTCAACGCCGAAAAAGTCAAGCTGACGGAGGAAATCGACGCGCTTCCCGATCGCAGCGATGGCGACGGCGTCGTCGATGAGAGTACCAAGGCGCAGGAGCGTCTCGCGCTCCTTGAGGAATTCGGCGATCTCGAAAACAAGGATCCCGACGCGATCAAGAAGGCGTTGCTCGATTTAAATAAATTCGCCAAGACGGGCCGCATGGAATTGCTTGACAAAATTGCCGAGCGGCGCGCCAAGGACGAGGCGCTGCGCAATTTCATCATCGATCGTATTACAAAAGGCAAGGGTGTCAAGACGGGGCAGGCGGCGATCGACGCCAACATCGAGGCAAAGGAAAATCCGCCGAAACTTGCTAATTATACTTACGGTCTTTTGAAATTGGAGGACTTCATTTACTTATTGAGCACCAACGGAGAAAAGGGAGACTGGCTCGAAAATCCCGTAGGAAAGGTATTTCAAGGCGTACACACTTCCGCTGTCGAGGAAGCGACGCGCGGACGGGAATTTGCCGATTGGAGAAACGAATTGCTCAACGAGGTGCTCGGCGCCAAGACTGCCGTCGGCCGCGCCGCGAAGTTGCAGAAGTACCGCGAGCGCATCGAGCACACCGGAATATACCGTTTCGATCCTGCCGAGCGTGAAGTAAGTTATGAGGATATTCCGCTATCCGAAGCGAAGGCGCTGCTCGCTAAATTCGATCGCGGGGAAAGCGTGCCGTACAACGAGTTCCAAATGGAATTTATGCGCGACGCGATCCGCGCCGGCGAGTTGAAGATCGAGCGAAGTTTCAAGCCGATCGAGGAGGACAAGGTGACGGAAGCCGTTTCCGGCGCCGTCGACCGCGAAGTCAAAGACGCCGCCAGGGAAAATCAAGTTGAGCCTACGATCGGCGTGCCGAGCGTGAAATTCAATGGTTCTTACGAAATGCAGCGCCTTAATCAGTTGGAACTCCTTGACATGTATCTCGGAATGAATCAGCGCGACGTGCGTTACAAGATGTGGGCCAACGGTTTCACCGAGGAGAGTTTCAAGGCGATCGACAAGGTCCTCGCCCCGGAAATGAAGGCGCTCGGCGACGCGATGACGGATTTCCTTGAACAGCAGGGAAACGAACTGAATGAGCTGCAGAAGGAACTTTTCTTTGCCGGCATCGATCAGATCGACAATTACTTCCCGATGGTTTACGAGTCGCGCAGCGTGACGGGCGCCAAGACCGCCCCCGCGCTTGACGATCCCGATACCGCCAAGAAGGCGCCGGCGCGGCTTGCCCCGGGAAGTCTCAAGGTGCGTAATGCGCACTTGATGGAGCCGAAGTTCGGCGACGCGCTCGTCATTTTTGAAAACGCCGTTCGGCGGACGCGTCACTATCTCGCTTTTGCAAAAGTCGCTCGCGACTTGCGCGGCGCGCTTTTGACCCCCGAGATCAAAAAGGCGTGCGATCAGGTTTTCGGCACCGGATTTTTCAAGAATCTGCGCAACGCCGTCGTCGATACGATCAACGGCGGCAACGCCAATGCCGAGTACATTGCCTTGTATCAGTTGTTTTACGGCAATGCGGTTTCGATGAAGATGATGTTCAATCTCCTTTCCGGCATCAAGCAGACGATGTCGGGCTTCGCCTACGCGAATGATATGCCGCTTGCCGATTTCGCCCTCAACGTCGCCAAGGTATGGGCGCACCCCAAGGAAACTTTCGGCGTTTTGCTACAAAGCGATTATCTTAAAAACCGCTTTTTCGTCGGACCCGATGCGCACGCCGCGCTTGTCTTTGACGGAAAGAATCAGTACGTCGCCAACAGCAGGATGTTTGAGAAACTTTCCCACAAGCTGAAATTGCCGGCGTCAATCCTCGCGGGAACAGGTCAGGCGATCGCCAATATCAAGGACTGGGGCGGTATTTTCACCCGACTCGGCGACGCGACACCGTGCGTCATTATGGGCGCAGCGCTCTACAATTATCACTACAAGCGGATGCTCGATCAGGGATTTCCCGCCGACGAGGCGAAAAAGCACGCGCTTTTACGGTGGGAAATGGCGACGGAAAGCATGCAGCAGAGTGCCGCAGTTCACAATCAGAATGCGATGCAGCGGTCAACTCTGATGAAGCCCTTTACCGCATGGAAGTCGAGTCAGACGCTCCTCGGGCAGCGTTTCTGGCGCGAACTTATCGCCGGAAGGGTTTTCGGAGGGAGAAATGTCGTCAACGACAAGGATTTATCGCGCAAAAACGGAAAGAGTCCGGCTTTGTATCGCGCTTATGTCGATCATCAGATCAACAGCGGCGTTTTGGAAAAAATTACCACTGCCGGCATCCGGAGAATCGAAAAGTTTTATCGCGATTTTCCGCTCGGAAAAACCGTTGAAACGCCCTGGGGGGAAACGGTCGTTTTTGCTCCTTTGGATGTGAAAAAAACCGAGGAGTATATCCATCACTTTGCCGTGAAAAGGGCAACGGATGCGGACGGTGTGAAGCACGAGGAATTTTCGGAAAGTTTCCTGGATCTTTTCAGACATCTGGAAGATTCATTGCGCAGCGCCGACGATCGGATTCTGACTGTCGCAACAGATGGTTCTCCGCGTGTCTGTTATGTGAAAAAGATCGGAGAAAAAAATAAAAATCATTACATGGTTTGCACGGTTGACATGGATGGTCGAATTCATGAGTGGACGCATATGCAATCCAAGGACAGCTATGTCAAAAATCAGCTGAATCAGGAAAAGCAGGCGGTCAATCAATTCGGATTGGTCGATAAAGACGGATTGCCTGTCAATATCACTTATGACGAGTATCTTGATAAAAAGAAGGATATCCCGTTGTATCTGGCAACCGCGGAGGCGCATCAGGTGCTGTCTCCCCAGATGGAAGCATCTGACCGTGACAATAATATAAACGACAATCCGGATTTGTCAAGTGCGAATGAGAAAAAAATTCCGGATTACACCGGGGCGGAGACTTCCGGACGGACGGTGACCGCCATGAAGGCGCTGATTTCGGCGTGGATCATTTCCGCGCTGATCACCGCTGTCGGTTCCGCGTGGTATGCCGCTTCCAAGAGAAACAAGAAGAAGTCCAAAAAGGAGATGGAGCAAAATCCGATCGCCGATGCGGCGCTCGATGCTCTTGTCGGCGCGCTCAGCGATACATTTGACGTGGATCCGATTGCCGGAGACGCCATTGATCTCGTGCGCAATGCGATCCAAAAAAAGCAATTATCTGCGGGCGACAAGCAGATGTTCGTCGAGGATATGTTCCGCGCCGCGATGAAAACGAAAAGCGCCGTCGATGCGGCGGACCCCGGTCACAAAAGAAAAAATGGAGAAAAGAGCGCCGAGGAAAAAATTTACGACGCCGTTTCCGAGGATCTCAAGGCGATGGGCGTGTTGAGTCCTTTATTTCAGATCACCGGATACTATTGGAAAAACTTCTTTTTTTATGCTATATTGTAGCAACGCGAGGTTTTTATGAAATATCCGACGACGTCGCTCACATTGCTTGACAAGATCGCCCGTGGCGATGAGATCGGCTGGAACGAGTTCTATCAACGTTACCGGCCGGTCGTCGTTGCTTTGGCGAAGTACAAGGGGCTTGACGATGCGGCGGCGGAAGATGTGCTGCAACAGGTGATGCTCAATTTTTTTCAGCAGAGCAAATATTTCCGCTTCGATCCCGACCTTGCGCATTTTCGCACCTACTTCGGCAGACTCGTCAACGCCCGCATTGCCGATTATTACCGCCATAAAAAAGCCGAACCTCTCGCCGAGATCAGCGAGGACGCCGCGCCTTGTTTCAGCGTGGAGGATGAGGATCGTTTTCTGGCGGAATTCCGCAAAACCGTCTGGGACGACGTCTATCGTCAATTGAAACAGCGGGTTGCCGTTTCGACCTGGCAGGCGTTTGAGCTTTATGCGCGGCAGAATCGCCCGGTCGAAAAGGTCGCCGCGTTTTTAGGGTGCTCCGCCAACCAGGTCTATCAGGCGAAAAAGCGGTGTCTTGTCCTGTTGCGCGAGATCGTCGCCGATCTCAACTTGCGCGACCCGGGGTTGAAACTGGAGTTGCTCGGCAATGAATAGCTTTTCTCCGGGCGATAAAGTTTGCGATTGCTCGTTGATTTCCCGTTGCGGGGCAGGGGCTTACGGCGAAGTCTGGCTCGCCGAAGACGCCGTCGGCGGCCGCGTCGCCGTCAAGATCGTCCCCAACGGCGGACGTTATTCGGAGCGCGAACTTGCCGGATTGCGCAATTACCGCGACTGCGCGCACGAAAATCTGCTCAAGATCCGCCACATTGAGATCACGCCGGAATATTTGTTTTACACGATGGACGCCGCCGACGATCTGCATCGCGGCAAGGGGGATTATCTGCCCGACACGCTCGCCAACCGCCTGAAAATGTGCCGTCGGCTCGACGGCGCGGAAATCGCCGAAATGCTCGACGAATTGCTGGCGGGCTTGGCGGAACTGCATCGTCATCACCTCGTGCATCGCGACGTCAAGCCGGACAACATTCTCTTTGTTAACGCCCGTGCGGTGCTTGCTGACGCCGGTTTGATCACGCTTTCCGGGGCGGGCAGTCTTGTCGGCACGCCGGGATTTCTGTCGCCCCGCTTGCTTTCCGGAGCGGGCCGTGCGGAGCCGTCAGACGATTTTTACGCGCTCGGCAAGGTCGTCTATTGCGCATTGACCGGAAACCCCGTCGAGGAATATCCCTCCATCCCGCGCGAGATGACGCTCAGCGGCAATGCCGACTGGAACCGCCTTTTTCGCGAAGTGTGCGAAAATACGGTCGCTTCGTCGGCGGAATTCCGGAACAAAATGCAGATGCGGCCAACGAAGCGCCAGTCGCCGAAAACATATTGGCTTTACGTTGCGATTCCGGTCGCTCTGCTCCTTGGTGCGACGATATGGTTCCTCTTGCGGAGCCCCGCAGAAAAGACGATCGCCCGATCGGCGGGGACTCCCCCTGGAACGGAGCGTCAGGCGTCGGTCGCTCCCGCTTCTGTTGCGCCGAAAAAGTCGGTGTTTGAAGAAATTGCGACAACGCCCCCGGAAATCGAAAAAAAATGGCGATCCGGCGACCCCTTTTTGACGGCGTTGCGCACGGCGGGATTGTACGATGCGGAACATCTAGAAGCGCTTCTGTCGCTCCCGTGGTTTTCGCAGAATGCATTCTTTTCGCGATTGGAAACGCAGACGCAGAATCCGCGGATGGCGGGGTTCCCGAACAACGCCGTCGGAAAAAAGCCGTCGGCGTTGGAAAAGAAATTGTCCGCCGTTTGCCGGGATTTCCGGGAACTTGAACTTTCCGAGATGGGGAGCCACCAGATGGACTGGCGCCGTTTTTCCGGCGATCGCTTGTTCATCCAACGCAAAATGCTCGCCGAAGACCCGATGATGCAAGCGTGCGCATTCCAATGGCTGATCTATCAAACGATCGACGACGTATTGGCGAAAAACGCCATTACGGAGCAGGAAAGCGCGCAACTTGCGCAGTGGATCGATCTGCTGAAAAAAATTCCGCTGAAAAATCAAAAGCCGTGACCAAAAAGACGATCTCCTCCCGAATAATAGGATGAACCCCAACATCAACAGGAGGAAATCGGTTATGAAACGAAATTTTGTCATCGCCTTGTTTGCATTGTCCAGTGTCGTGTCGGCGCAGACGGTCGTCATCCGTCAGCCGGGATTGGTGGAGTCGCTCGGCATGACCGCCGTCGGTCTCGTCCGCGGCGTCGGTGAATTTGCGACCGGGCTGGTCTTCGGCAGTACGACGACCATTCAGACGACGCCGGGCGTGGTCGGCTGTGGCACGACGACGATCGTTTCCCAGCCGCTTTATCCCGGCGTGTCGGCTCCGATTGTGACGGCTCCCGTCGTTCAGCCGGTCGTTGTGCCGACTCCGGCGGTCTCTTATCCCGTCGTCGTGACGCCGGTTTACCACCAGTTGCTTTATTATCATAGCGGTTACTGTCCGCGCTGGACGTGCGGTCCGCACGGTTATCCCTATTATTACCATTACCGCCGCTGGTAACAGGCTTGATCGACCGCGGCGGAGAAGGACGATCATGGAAAATTTAATGAAAGGAAAGTTTTTTTATAAAAAGCGTTTGACATATTCCGAAAATGTAATATATTATTACCAGTCCAAAAAAGGAAAGGATAATATTTATGAAAAAGTTCGTTGTCATCGCCGCCATGATCTCCGTTTGCGCATTGTGGGCTCAGGAAGAAGCCCCCAAGGCCGCGGCAACCCAGCCTGCCGCCGCGCAGCCCGCCGCGCAAGTCGTCGTGCAGCCTGCCGCTCAGCCTGCGCAGGTTATCGTCGTGCAAGCCGCTCCGGCGGAAGTGAAAGATGAAGAGCCCGGTATTTTCCTCTGCATCGGGCGTGGTCTTTGCAACATCGCGACCGGCTGGCTCGAACTGCCCCGTTGTATCGTTTACGACAACGGCTTTTTCCCCGTTATCGGTCTGATCATCGGCATTCCGGAAGGCGCGCTCCTGACGGTCTGCCGTACGCTCAGCGGCGTTTTCGATATCGTCAGCTTTGGTACCAGCGGCAGCCTCTTCCACGGCAAAGTGTTCCCCAATACGGTGTTTGAAGCGAAGTGGATTTTCCGTCGCGATTAATGCTGTTTTGACGTATGAAATGCCGTCGCCCGAAAGGGGGACGGCGTTTTTTTTTGTTTTGAAATCCATTTGAAATCTGGAAAAAACGATTTATATTTATATCTGGCAGGGGTGCCCGGATTTTCAGGAGGAGAAAATGAATTTCAAAATTGCGTTTTTCGATACCAAGCCTTACGACCGTGCTTTTTTTACGGTATCCAATGCAAACTTCGGTTTCGATCTGACCTTTTTTGAGGCGAAATTGCGACCGCGCACCGCCGCGCTCGCCGCCGGATTTGATGCCGTCTGCGCCTTTGTCAACGATGAATTGGACGAATCCGTTATGGATGCGCTGGCGAAATCCGGAATCCAGTTGATCGCAATGCGGTGTGCCGGGTACAACAACGTTAACCTCAAAGCCGCCTGCGAGCGCGGCATTACCGTCGTGCGCGTGCCGCAATACTCGCCTTATTCGGTCGCCGAGTATGCGCTCGGGGTGTTGATGACGCTCAACCGCAAGATCCACCGCGCCTACAACCGGGTGCGCGAAGGGAATTTTTCGATCAACGGTCTGATGGGCTTCGACTTGCGCGGCAAAACCGTCGGCATCATCGGCACCGGCAGGATCGGCCGCGTTTTTGCGGAAATCCTGCAGGGATTCGGTGTGAAGATCCTCGCGTACGACCTTTTCCCCAATGAAGCTGCCGCCGCGGAACTTCATATGCAGTACGTTTCTTTGCCGGAACTTTTTGCGCAAAGCGACATCGTTTCGTTGCATTGCCCGCTGACGCCGGAAAATGTGCACCTCGTCGATCAGAAAGCGATCGACCAGATGAAAACGGGCGTCGTTCTGCTCAATACGAGCCGCGGCAAACTGATCGACTCCAACGCGCTGATCTCGGGGCTGAAATCGGGCAAAATCGGCGGCGCCGGACTCGACGTCTACGAGGAAGAAACCAATTATTTCTTTGAGGATCTTTCCGACCGCGCCGTGCTCGACGACGCGCTGGCGCGGCTGATGACCTTTCCCAACGTCATCATCACGTCGCATCAGGCTTTTTTCACCCGCGAAGCCGAAGCCAACATTGCCGAAACGACGCTCGGTAACTGCATGGCATTCGCGGAAAAAAAGCCGCTTGAAAACGCCATTTGCTTCCATTGCGACGGGACCAAAAACTGCCCCGGCAAGAAGCGGGGCGAACGGTGTGCCGGCAGGTAGATATTATTTGCTCTTTTCGCACGCCGGGCAGATCCACGCCAAACGCAGTTCGATATGGAGGATGCTTTCTTGCGGGATTCCGGCGGGCAGGGGAGGCAGTTCCGTGAAACAGAAATCTTTCACCTTGCCGCATTTTTCGCAGACGAGATGACCGTGCGGCATAGTCTGCGAATCGTAATGAGCGCTTTCGATCTTGTCCATGCGGTAAAGAATGCCCGCATCGGAAAATTCATTGAGGATGCGGTAAACGCTCTCGCGGGTGATCGAGGAAATGCTTTGCCGGGCGAAATTCCAGACGTCGTCGACGGAGGGGTGACAGGTGTTGTTGTGCATATAATTGTAAACGGCAAGGCGTTGGGGCGTACATTTCCAATGGTTTGCTTTGCAGATCTGGCGAAATTCGTCGGCTCTTTCCATTTCATTCCCCCTTTTTGATTATACGTCCTCAAATAAATATAGCATTTTTTTAGAATGGTTTCAAGTCCTGAAAATTATTTTTGCGGAAAATCTTGAAAACGACTTGTAAAATTGCAAATAGCTTTTATATTTAATTGACAGATGGATTTATTAACCGCCGGGGAATAAACTTCCGGTGAACTAAAAAAAGGGGAAATCATGGAACTCAAAGGATCGAAAACAGCGGCGAATCTCGCCTATGCCTTCGCCGGTGAATCGCAGGCGCGCAACAAGTACAGCTACTTTGCCAGCCGCGCCAAAAAAGATGGCTACGAGCAGATCGCCGCGATCTTTGAAGAAACTGCGAACAACGAAAAAGAGCACGCGAAACTCTGGTTCAAGGCGCTCGGCGGCATCGGCGATACGGCGGCGAACCTCGCCGCCGCCGCGGCGGGCGAGCACGAAGAGTGGACCAGCATGTACAAGGAATTTGCCGAAGTCGCCAAGCAGGAGGGCTTTTCCGAACTCGCCGCGCAGTTTGCCGCGGTTGCGATGATTGAAAAACGCCACGAGGAGCGTTATCGCAAGCTCGCGCAAAATCTCGAAAGCGGCGAAGTCTGGGTGCGCGTCGGCAAGAACCGCTGGGAATGCCGCAACTGCG
>DCFZ01000049.1:100871-101068 GCA_002314455.1 Lentisphaeria bacterium UBA1791
GCGAAAAAGCGCCGGAAGTCTGCCCCGTCTGCAAACATCCGCGCGCTTATTTCCAACTCGAAAGCGATAACTTTTAACCACACTTCCAAACACGAAAGGGAAAAAAATGAGAAGCATCGCCACCTTTGATCTGCAGTATGCACACCGCTTTTACCGTTTCCGCGGGGAAGCGCAGTATCTTCACGGCCACACCGGCA
>DCFZ01000049.1:101220-101343 GCA_002314455.1 Lentisphaeria bacterium UBA1791
CGGCGATCCTCGGCGTCTACGAGAAACAGGGCATCAAAAACGGCGATCCCACCAACACGATGAAAGGCGCGGCGTTCAAGACCGAACTCGCGACCGCTTATCCCGATTGCCGCCTCGTCGTCA
>DCFZ01000045.1:0-6449 GCA_002314455.1 Lentisphaeria bacterium UBA1791
TGTCCGACAAGTCTGACAAGTCTGATAAAGACGCTCTTTTCGCGGCAAACTGCAAAACTTTCGCTTGCTTTTCTGAAAAAAACGTGATATTTTCTATTTTACTGTCAGAAAAATCGATGTTTTTGCGAATATTAGTTCAGAAAGGGAGGTATGAGAGATGAAAAAACTCTTGTTGGTGATGGCTGTCGGTATGGTTGCGTTGTGTGTGTCGGCGGGGGATGCGAAATATTATATTTGCAAGTATTGCGGGACGAAGGTGGTCAAAAATGCGACACCTTCCAATTTGCATTGTCCAGCGCATACCTTTCATCAGTGGTATGTCGTCGCCCCCGTTGGCCCTGTGCCGTGGCAGTGTGAACGTTGCGGAATTCAGGTTTATCTGAAAGAGCGCGCGACCCCGAGCAATACGGGATGTCCTGCAAATTCTTTTCACCGCTGGAATAAACAGTAGTTTCAGCGCAGATAGAGTGCGATGATCAACGGTACTGTCAGCAGAAAAAGTACCGTTGACGCGACGTTGAGCAAATTGGCGTAGATCGCATCTTTGTGATAGACTTCCGCCATCAGCGTCAACGTCGTAGCGGGCGGGGTGACGATCGCAAAGAGCGTCACCAGCAAAATATTGATGCCGTCGGGAAGTATTGCGGTCGCATTCGTAAGTTTTACCGCCACGACGAAAAGCAGCGGCGTGACGATCAGGCGCAGAAAAATGACGAGGTGCCATTTCCGATAGCGTTTGAGGTCGGCGACTTGAGTCGAGGCGAGCAAAACACCGGCGATCAGCATCGTCACGGGTCCCACCATGTCGGCGATGGAAAAGATCGCATCCCGCAGAACTTCCGGGAAGCGGTATTTCGTCAGCAAAACGACGATCCCCGCCAAGACGGCGATGATGTTGACGTTGAGAAATATCTTTTTCCAATCCCATGCGCGTTCGCCTTGCATCAACATCCTGCCGTGACTCCACAGCAAAAATTGCTGTACCGTGAGAAAGCTGCTGGCGTAGATTACATAATTCCACCCGAGCGTCGCGGCGACGAGCGGGATTGTCAGGTTTCCCGCATTGGGGTAGATGACGGAAAGAATTTCGATTTCGTTGAAACGCAGCAGTTTTCTCATCGGCAGGATCAGCGCGAGCAAAACGGCGTGAACGATCAGTGCCGCCGCCAGTGAAAACAAAATTCCCCGGCGGATCGTTTCGGTCAGTTCGACTTGAAACGAGCGCAGAACGACGCAGGGGATGATCAGGTAAAGCGTAATGCGGGCAAGTCCGCGGATATCCTGATGCGCCACGAATTTCGTCTTGGCGAGCGCGAAGCCTGCCGCCATGATGAGAAAAAGCGTAATCAGTTTTGCGATCAGGATCTGAACCATCGTGAAAAATTTTCGTTGTGTGTTTTTTTGTCTTTCTCTATAATATAAGCTGTATTGCGCGTGCGTGCAAGCGTCTTTTTTTGCGAAAGATAAGCCGATCTTGCTTTTTTGATGTGGCGGCAAGGGAAAAACTCCTTGAAAAAAGGTCTTTCTGTGCTATATTGAGGGAAAGAGAAAAGGGGGAACCGTACCGAAATGGATGAAGAAAACCGGCAGATATTGACCGTTTTACGGCGGGGCGTCCGGCGCGTTATCGCCCGAAACTGTCCGTCGGTTGCGGAGGTTCCGCCGGAAATCGGAATACAGCATCATGCGCATCCGATGCGCGAGATTATGTTCCAACTGGATGGCGAAACCAATTATATGCTCGACGGCAAATGGTATCGCGCGCACGTCGGCGACGCTTTTTTTATTGAATCCATGGCGGAGCACGGACTTTATTTTTCTCCTTGTGACCGCGACCTCAAGCAATTCTGGATCGGATTGTATCCGAGGCGGCTCAACATCGTTTTTATCGCGCTCGACCACGCGGGCAAGATCCGTCATCAGCTTTTTTACTGCAGTGGCAACAGCGCCGGCTATCAGATCTTGACCAATCATTGGGACAGCGTCCGCGACGACGATCACGGCGATGCGAAATGGCACGAGCGGTTGTTGCGCACGGCGCTCGATTTGCTTTTGTGCGACGTCGGGCTCAGCGTGTTGAGCGGGACTTCCGTCTCATCGCAGAAAAAACGCGAGGACGTCGTCAACTTTCTCTTTGATTACATCGACGGCAATCACGGCAACGACTGCGCGCTGGACAAACTGGAAAAGCTCACCGGGTATTCCCGCTATTATTTGAGTCACCTTTACCGCGAATATTGCGGCAAGACCATCGGCGAAGCGATCGACGAGGCGCGGATGCGTTTTGTCTTGTCGCAAGATTGGCACGTCAGCGCCAAGGAGCTTGCCGAAATGCTCGGTTTCACCTCGTCCGCGATCTTCTGGAAGTGGCGGAAAAAGCACCGCGACTTGGAGGAGCTGTTGCGACGGGAAAAAAAGAAGCGCGAATAATGCGGACTTTTCGCAAGATCGGCTTCTTTTTAACAATTTTGGCTGATGGATTTTTTGCAAATCGGCAGTATGTTATGACAAGAACAACCACTAAACTCCAGAAAGGACAAGGGTAAAGTTTATGAGTAATCTTGCGATCAATGGCGGAAAAAAGGTTTTTGAAGTTCCTGCGAACATTCCCTCGTGGCCTCCCGTTTACGAGGATACTGCGGACGAGATCCGCGAGATCTATTTGAGCCATGCGTGGTCGTTTTACGGCAAAAAGGAAGTCGAATTCAACAACGAATTCGCCAAATACACCGGTGCCAACTGCTGTGCGATGATGGCGAACGGCACCGTGACGCTTGAAGTCGCGATGCAGGCTCTCGGCATCGGCCCCGGCGATGAAGTGATCGTCCCCGCCTACACCTGGATTGCCACCGGCGAAGCGGTGGTCGTCGTCGGTGCGACGCCCGTCATCGTCGATATTGATCCCGCCACGTTCTGCATAGACCCCGCGAAGATCGAAGAAGCGATCACCGCCAAGACCAAGGCGATCATCCCCGTCCACCTCTACGGTTCGATGGCGGATATGGATAAGATTATGGCGATCGCCAAAAAGCACAACCTTTTCGTCATCGAAGATTGCGCCCACGCGCACGGCGGCGAGTGGAACGGCAAACACGTCGGCACCATCGGCGACGTCGGTTCCTTCAGCTTCCAGCAGAGCAAGACCGTCGCTTCCGGCGAAGGCGGCGCGTGCATCACCAACGACGAAGCGCTCGGCGAAAAAATGGGGCGCATTTCGCACATCGGTTACCAGTATGCGGCGAAGCAGGGGCAGGCGAGCACGCCGCCGCCGATCGGCCTCATCTGCCACAACTACCGCATCACCGAATTTCAGGCTTTGATTTTGTTGTCGCAGTTGCGCAATTTGCGCCGCGATACGGAAACGCGCGCCGCGAGCGCCGAATTTCTGCGTGAGAAACTCAATGCGATTGACGGCATCACCGTTCAGGAAAAAGGCCGTTGCGCGACGCTTCAGGGCTATTATATGCTCGGTGTGCGCATTGATTCCGACCGCCTCAAGGAAGGGATCACCCGCGCCGAATTCGCGCAGGCGGTCAACGCCGAGGACGCGCCGGTCAGCACCGGCTGGGGCAATTTGATGAATCGTCAAAAGCTTTGGAGCGTGCCGGAAAGCATGTACCGCATCGAGAGCTGCGCCGTCGCCGAACGGCTTGCCACCAAGGAATTGATCACGATCCCGTTGCAGTGGCTGATGTGCACCCGCGAAGAACTGGCAAAACTTGCCGAAGCTTTCGCCAAGGTCGCGGCGGAATACATCCGGTAAATCAAGGAGATTGTTGCGATGAAACGAGGTATTCAGCTTTTCAATTTCGGCGCGGCGCTCGCCGCGGATTTCAAGGGCGCGCTCCGCGAGATCGCCAAGCTCGGTTTTGACGGCGTCGAATTCGCCGCGCAGTACGGCGATATGTCGCCCGATGAACTTGCGGCGTTTTTGAAGGAACTCAACCTTGAATGCGCCGGTACGATGTTTTCCCCCGACGCGTTGCTCGACGAGAACAACATCGCCTATGAGTACGCCAAAAAACTGAACTCCCCCGCCGTCACCATCAGCACGCCGACGGCGAGCGATTTCACGCAAGTCTGGCAGGAAGTCGCCGACCGCTGCAAAAAGATCGGCGACATCGCGGCGAAACACGGCGTGGCTTTTTCCTACCACAACCACTGGGGGGAATTCACGCTCGTCGACGGCGTTTCGGCGATGGATCGCATTTTGGCGGCAAATGACGAAAAACGCGTCTTTATGGAACCGGACGTCTGCTGGGTCACCCGCGGCGGCGGTGATCCCGCTGAATTCATCAAACGCTATGCGCATCGCATCAAACAGATCCATTTCAAGGATATGACCGACCTCAAAGAACGCTACAGCACCTGCGTGCTCGGCGCGGGCGTCATCGACCTTGAATCGTGCTACCGCGCTGCTTTGCAGTCGGACGCCGAGTGGTATATTTATGAGCAGGATGCCTGTGACGACGCCTTTGCCTGCGCCAAAAAAAGTTTGCCGGTCTTGAAACAACTCGGCGAAAATGTGCGCTGAAAATAACGCCCCTTCCTTGCGCTCCGACGGGAATTCTTTCCGTCGGGGTGCTTTTTTTTGTATTGGCGTTGAGATGAGGATTTTTTGCGATGATCTATTTTTTTGCCGATGACCACTTTTGCGCGCATCCCGGAAAAGTGATTTTTGAGGGTTTCTGCGAGACTTTGAAAGCGAAAACCCGCTTTTTTGAAAATGAGTGGGAAACGCTGGAAAAAGGCGAATGGGTAAACGACTGCGAGTTGTTGATCTTGCATATGATCGGCGGCACCTGCAATCAACCGATGGCGCAAAGCGGTGCGGAAGCTGCCGTAAAACGCTATTGTGAGCGAGGCGGAAATATTTTGCTGTTGCACGGCTCAAGCGCCGCATTCTGGGCGTGGAAATGGTGGCGCGAGAGCGTCGGGTTGCGCTGGGTTCGCCCCGAAGATCCCGATGGCGCCATCGAATCCTACCATCCCTACCACCCCTGCAAGGTCGTGCGCGCGAAATCCCGTCACGCCTTGATTCCCCGTTTAGAGGATTTTGAACTTCCGGAGGATGAAATCTACATCCATTTGGAAGAAACCGCGCCGACGATGACGTTGATGGAAACCACCATCCCCGAGGGAACGTTTCCGCAATGCGCCGAAACGGTCGATGCGTGGGGCGGCAGGATCGTGAGTTTCATCCCCGGGCACAGCCTTGGCTGTACCTCGAATCTGACATTGCAGAAAAATATCGATACGTTGATCCATTACCTGCTGTAGAAAAGGAAAATCTATGAAAAAAGCGATATTTTGGAGCGCCCGATCCAATCACGTCTTTTCGGTCTTCTCGCCGGAGCTTATCGCGCGCATCCGCCAAAGCGTCGAACTCCCCGACGCCGTATATTCCCCCGCCGATCTCGACAAGGTCGATTTTTCCGACGTTGATTTTATTTTTTCAACGTGGGGCGTGCGGTCGCTTACTTCGGAAGAGTGGCGCCGTTATTTCCCGAAATTGACGCACTTTTTTTACGGGGCAGGGGCGACCGATGATTTTGCGTTGCCGCTTTTGGAAAATAAAATCCACATCTCAAGCGCGTGGCGCGCCAATGCGATTCCCGTGGCGGAATACGTCGTTTCCGCGATCTTGCTCGGTTTGAAAAACTTTTTTCAACTCACCCGCTCAATCCATTCGCCGGAAACATGGGCGACAACGCCCCGCGGGCGCGGCGCTTACGGGACGACCGTCACCTTGCTCGGCAGCACGGGGGCAATCGCGACACTCGTCGCCAGGGAACTTGAAAAACACGATCTCAAGGTCATCGGCATTCCGTCGCCCGTCGCCGAACGCACGACGACGTTAGAAGAAGCTTTTGCCGTTTCGCAGGTCGTCAGCAACCACTTACCCAACCGCAACGACAATGTGGGGTGCATCGACGGCAAGCTCCTCGCCTCGATGCCCGCAAACGCGCTTTTCATCAATACGGGGCGCGGACGGCAGGTCAACGAAAAAGAGATGATCGAAGTTCTGAAACAGCGTCCTGATCTTACCGTGCTCCTCGATGTACAATGCCCCGAACCGCCGGAAGAGGGCAGCGAATTGTACTCGCTCCCCAATGTCTTTTTAACGCCGCATATCGCGGGTTCTCTCGGCGACGAAGTCCAACGCATGGGCAAATACGCAGTGGAGGAAATGGAGCGCGTTTTGCGTGGCGAATCGCTTTTACACGAAATCCAGGAATCTTATTTGCTGACTTATCAGGATAAAAAATAAATCTCATCGGGAAGGGCGCCCCCCTTTTTTGCCGTACGAGCGAAGGAAACTCCGCCCGCCCCGACTGCTTGAGGAGAGTATACCAACGTCAGATTATGCGAGGGGCGCTCACGCCGCCCCCTCGCGCTCCCCAAAGCGCCCGCTTGCGCGGGTTTTTGTACTTTGAGCGGTTCCGCAA
>DCFZ01000045.1:6565-6701 GCA_002314455.1 Lentisphaeria bacterium UBA1791
CCCGCCCCGACTGCTTGAGGTGTGTTTCGGGGGAAAATATACCGTTGATTTTCCAGCAAAGACGCTCATATCGCGGCGCCGCCGCGAGGCAATCATCCGCATTTGTCTGATTTTTTCCAAAAAAAAACTGTAACTT
>DCFZ01000045.1:6731-14632 GCA_002314455.1 Lentisphaeria bacterium UBA1791
TAAAAATGGTGGTGGGAGATGGATTGCCGGGCTTCGCCCTGCTTTCCTTGCGGAAAGCCATCCGCTGCGCTTCTCGAACCAGATGGTATCGACTCCACCGCACTGCGTGCGGGCGCATAAATGCGCTCTCCCACGCCCCGATTTTTCCAAAAAAAAACTGTAACTTGCGTTACAGTTTATTTGTAAAAATGGTGGTGGGAGATGGATTCGAACCATCGAAGGTAAGACCAGCAGATTTACAGTCTGCCCCCTTTAGCCACTCGGGAATCCCACCAATTGTTTGGAGCGGGTAACGGGGGTCGAACCCGTATTACCAGCTTGGAAGGCTGGTGCACAGCCGTTATGCCATACCCGCGATACCCTGTTCCGGCATTGAGCTTGACCAATCCGAAACGGATTGGTGCCGACGGAGGGAGTTGAACCCTCACTCCGGTGAAGGAACTAGGACCTGAACCTAGCGCGTCTGCCATTCCGCCACGTCGGCTACTCAACGTTTTTGAATCAACCCTGTCCCCTTTGCGGAACAGTTTCTTAATATATGCCAGAACTTTGTATTTTTCAAGCGGAAAATCAAAAAAAATCACGCTTCCGGAATTTTTTTCCGGAAGCGTGCCGTTTTTTAGCTCGTTACCCTACTTTTTGAGGATGATGATCGAGTCTTTTTCGACGTTGTCGAAGGTCTGCGTTTTGCCGTTGAACTCAACCGTCAATTTCTTGACCGGGTGATAGCAGAAAACCGCCGCGCCGTTTTCGCCGACCCACGTCGTGCCGAAACTCGTCTCGCGGATGAAGGGCATTTGGGTGACGGCGAGCGCTTCGTTGATTTTCGGATTGAGCTTGCCGATGCGCTCCAGTTTCGCGATCTCGCGCGGCGAACGCTCGAAGTTCAACGCATAACCTTCGGTGTGCGTCAGCATGAAAGCGTCGTACATCGCCATACGGAAGTAATCGAGGTCGATGTCGTGGACTTCGTTGGAGTAGTTCAATCCGCCCAGCAACGCAAATTCGTTGCCGGAGTAGGGCAGATAAACCTGCCGGCGGTACCAGTAGGAATTCAACCCCAGCGGCGTGCATCCCTCGATGCCGAACTGCAGATCGTGGTCGTGGTAGAACTTGTAGATCGTCAGCGCCGCGTCAAGCCCCGTGCCGGATTCCTCGCCCGCGAAGTTGACGTTGCCGGTCTGCGTACCGCCCATGTCGGTGTAGATCGCGCCCATCCCCGCCTTGACGGCGTTTTCGATGATCGCAAAGTACCACTTCTGCACGTCGGGATTGTTCATATCCAGCACCGGGTGAATGCCGCCGTACGCATAGATCGAGCCGTCGGGGTTGCGCAGGAAGAAATCCTTGCGGGCGTGGACTTTTTCGCCGTCGCCGTGCGTGTAGTCCGCCGCCGTCCACGGACGCGGACGCATCCCGTTGGCGCGAATGAGATCATAGGTCGGATTTTGCGTGCGGTCGAGGCTCTCGATCGGGCTGGGGCAAAGTTGCAGATGGAACTGCTGGAAACCGAGCTTGCCCGCGGCTTCGATCGCCTTGCGCGGCTCGTCGCCCGTAAGGGTGTTGGTATGGCTCGCCGTCGGCACCGACGGGATCTCGCGCAAGTTGGCGGCTTGGCGCAAATTGTGACGCTGGAATTGGTACATCGCCATCCAGTCGTTGTGCGGATTTTCCTTGCCCGCGGAAAAGCCGTGCCACATATATTTCGTCGTCATCGGCGCCTTGCGGCGACCGACGGTGACCGAGAGGTTTTCCTTGATCGTTTTGCCGCCCTGCGCGACCGAGGGATTCACCTCGACCACCTGCGGCGCTTCGGTAAAGCTCGAGTAGATGCCTTGCGGCGCGACGATCCAGCTGAAAGGCTGACCCGCCGAGAAGAAACCGTAACTGCCGCACGACTGCTGTTTTTTGCCGGAATAGTCGAATTCCGCATAACCGCGCGGACCCGCGTAGCAGGCGAGGCGTTTCACCTGGTGCCCGGCAAGCGTGTCGCCGAGCCGGATCTCCGCCGGAAACGCGATCGTCTGCAAGTTGCCTTTGTATTCCTTGACGTCGATGCGGTCGGCGATGCAGTCGTAGTGGCGGCCGTCGAGGTCGAGCGTTCCCGCCTTGAACTGCCAGTCGTACTTGCCGCTTTCATTGCTGAAGTGAAGCCGGACGGTATCGCCGTCGACTTCCGCGCCGTTGTACTGCCAGGCGACGAGTTTGGATTTTACGGATTTGCGCATGTTTTCGACGGCTTCCGCGCCGACGAGATTCTGCTCCATCGCGCCGAAAAATTTCATCTTGGGCGATTCGCTGAAGTTGAGTTGCGCCTGCTTCTGATTGGGGTAGGTGACGGCAACTGCGCCCTTGTCGCTGATGACGAGCTTCGTGCCGTTGGCAAACGTGGCGACGTTGCCCTCAAGCTTCACGCCTTTGACGTCGGCGATCTCCCACTTGACGGGATCGATCCTGACGCTCGCTTCGGCGATTTCGACTTGCGGAACGACGGCGCTGTGCTCCATCAGCTTTGCCGGATCGACTTTGAGGTTCGCCGAGAAACCGACCATCGCCGCCATCAGCGGCTGACCGTATGCCCAGCTCCAGAGCTGACGCAAACCGCTCTGACGATTCCAGTCAAAGGCGAAATAAACGACCTTGCCCTTGCCGATGTTTTTTTCGGCGATATAGGCGCCGAGCTTGTCGCCCGTCGGCGAAAGCACGTAGGAAAGCACTTTGGCACCGGGAACCGGTTGCACGACGTTCGTCCCGTGAAAGACCGGCAGTTTTTCCGGCAGGAAAGAGAAAATTTCGCCTTCCGGACGGCTCGCCGCAAATTGTTCGACATCGTCGTTGAGGATGTCACCCTCAAGCGTGACGGGGAGCAGTTCCTGCAATGAATCCGGCACGTTGCAGTTGAAAAAGACCACGCCGCCGTTTTCGACGTATTCCTTCAATTTCGCGATGCGCTCGGGCGTAAAGAGTTTTTGCTGATTGGCGGCGGGAATCGCCGTGAAAAGGACCGCCTTGTACTTTTTGAGATTGGCGAAACTCGGGGTGATGCCGTCTTTCGCCTTGGGTTCGACCTTGTCGCTCAAAAATTGCTTGATCGAGGCGCCGCCGAGACCGTCAAGGTAGACGCTGTTGACGCAAGTTGTGCGCAATCCCGCCTTGGCGTAGAGCGTCGTGCAGTCGCCGGCGACCCACGGACGATTGCCGTGGAAAAGGAGGAATTCGGGATTCCCCTTTTCGCCCTGAACGGGCAGATTGATCTGGACGACTTCTTCGCCGATGCGCTCGGCGTTGGCGACTTCGCCGATGCCGTTTTCGGGGTCGAAAGCGGGATCATCGGTAAAGAGGATCGTGTCGATGCGCGAATAGCCGGACTCCGACTTGAGCTGGATCGTATTTTCGCCCGCCTTGAGCCGGACGGGATTGGTTTTCTTTTCCCAAATGTAGCCGGAGGTTTCCTTCTTGTCGCCGAAACTGCCGGCGTTGACGCCGTTGACCGTAATCTTGATCTTGCGGTAACCGCCGCCTTGGGAATTGGTGCGCACATACATCGTGTAGGCGCCCTCTTTTTCCACCTTGAAAGAACCTTTGGCGACGATACCCGTCTGCAAATTGGAGTAGAGCATCTTGAGTTCGGAAGCTTTCCCGTCGGGGGTGACCATCCATTTGCCGGTGTCGTTGAGCTTTTCCGCTTCGACCTTAAAGGTCGCGGCGCTTGCGGCACAGCAGGCGGCGAAGCCGAGCAGTGTCCAGAGTTTTTTCATACCTGTTCTCCTTGTTTGTCGTGAAAGGGCAAAAATCCACATATTTTTAATATAGCATGCAATTGAAAAAATAAAATAAAAAGGAGGGGGATTTTATTTGTTTTTACAAGCCTTGCAACTTTATTGGAACGCTTTACCTGTAAAAAAAGGCTGTTGCCTGCCTTGAAACAAGGCTTTGCAACAGCCTGAAAAGACGAGTCGTCGATCAGTCGAGCGATTCCAGTTCTTCGACCGCTTCGGCGAGTTCCTCGGCGTTGTCGCTCGGGATGAATTTTTCATCCTGCGTGAAAAGGATCGAGTCGAGACGGCTGACAGCGGCAAAAGGAACCGCTTCAAGAAAGAGTTTGTCGGTCAGTTCGACGGGGAGCATGGCGCGCTTCCACTTGTATTCCGGCTTGCCTTTGACCGCGACTTTGCCGTCGCCGAATTTGCCGATGCTCTGACCGTTGATGAAGACCTGCGTTTTGCGATAGCCTTCGCCGAAGTCGAGCGTGCGGACCCAGACGTAGTATTTGCCGGCGGCGGGCACGCCGTAGTTGCCGCTGCCTTTGTTGGCGTCGTTGTTGCCTTTCTGGAAGTTGTTGGTGGCGGTCGCGACGCGACGGCCCATGGCGGCATTCTGACCGCCATCCGCCCACGCCCCCTTGTTGGGCAGGTGTTCACCTTCGATACGGAATTCAATGGCGCCGGCGAGCGCACCCGCCGCAATCAAAGAAGCAATCAACATCTTTTTCATTTTTTCAACTCCTTGTTTGGTTGGATGACTCTTACTATATACTGCCGAAGCGCTTTTTTCAAGCGCGTCAGCTGGAAAACATTTCTGTTCGACAAATCGTCAAATGAAGTTATATGGTAAAAAAGAGTTGACGAAAGGATCGTTGCGATGGATCACTACTGGCTTGCCTTTGTTCCCTTTTTGGGTCGCCGCCGTGGATATATCATCTTGTTGCGATTGAGCGATCTTGTCAACATTAAGATCGCGCCCTGAGCCCCCCTTGTCCCCTTCGTCCCCTCATTGATTTCGCGGCGGTGCCGCGAGCCCTCCGTCGATTTTTTTTTGCTTTTTTTTCAAAAAACGCTTGCATTTTGGAAAAAAATGGAATATATTGATAGCAGTTTGGAAAAAAATGGAATAAAAATCGGGTAAATCTTATGCTGACCTTTTGCGGAATGGATTCCTGCCGGGTCGACGGCGCGGGGCGGATCCGCCTGACGGCGGCGACGGTCGAGGATTTTCTGCGCCGCTGTGACGGCGAGGTCGTGCTTTTCGGTCTGCCGGAAGGGGCGGTCGCGGTTTACCCGGAGGAAGTTTATCAGGAAATGCGCCGGCGCGAACTCGGCGACCTTGATGCGGTCGGGGCGAGTTTTTCCGCCCGGCGTTCGTTGCGCCGCTTCGGCTCGATGGCAAGTTCCGCAAAAATCAGCCGGCAGGGCAGGGTGACGGTGCCGGAAGTGTTACAGCGTTTTGCCGGTCTGCTGCCGGGCGTCGAAGCCCGGGTGGTCGGCGTCGAGATCGGCGTTGAAATTTGGGCGGCGGAGCGGTTTGAAACGGAAATGAACGATATTTTGTGTGCGGAAAAAAAGAAACGTCAAAACGAATTAATCAGAGAGGAGTCGCTTCAAAATGAACCGTAGTTCTTCACCCCTGATCAAGGTTTTGCTGGTGGGCTTGTTCTTCGCCGTTACGCTGTTGCTTTCGGGCGTTTGCTTTCATCACGATGTTCCCAAGACGCAGACACAGGCACAGCAAACGGCAAAAGTCGTCTCGGGACACTTCAAGCAGGATACGCAGGCGTGGAACCGTCTGGCGGAAAAGGATCCATTGCTGTTGTTGAGATTAGCTTCGCGCGAATGATTTTTTGAGCCTTTGATTTGCAGAAATAAATGCGGCGTGCTATTTTTTAAGAGGAAATAGGAGCGCCGCTTTTTTTATGTATTCTTTCTTTCGTCAATTGGATCAACTGCTTTCCGCCGGGGACCGGTGGAAACGCCGCGGCATCGAATTTGCGATGTTTTTTTCCGCGCTGCTGGAAATGGCGGGCGTCGGCGCATTCGTGATCGCCGTGCGTTTTTTTCTGCAGACGCGCCCCGCGCTTTTCTGCTGGGTGATGTTGCTCACCGTCGCGGGATTGCTGATCGTCAAAAACATCTTCGCCTTTTGGATTGTTTCGTTGCAGGCGAAATTTGTCTACGCGAAACAGGAAACGTGGAGCAAGGCGTTGTTTCACCGTTATTTGTACGGTGATTTTGCCACGATGCGCGAACGCGGCGGCGCGGATTGCGCGCTTTCGCTTTCACGGGTGTCATTGCTCTGCGACCGGGCACTGCTGCCGGCGATGCAGTTGATCGCGGACGGTATGCTCGCGATCGTCCTGATTCTGGCTCTGGCGATCTATCTGCCGTGGATTGCGTTTTCGGGAGCATTCTTTTGTTGCGTCACGCTGGGGGCGATCTACTTCGTCTTTTACCGTAAAAACCGCGCACTTGGCGCCGCGACGGGCAGGGCGGATCTGGCGGCGGGCAAGCTCGCGTCGCAGTCGCTCGACGCCTTGGAAAGTGTGCGCGCCTATTCCGGCGAAACTTTTTTTGAAACGCGCTATGCGACCTATCAGCGAAAACTTGCGACTTTGCGGGCGATCCTTTACGATTTCGGGCAGGCGCCCCGCTTGATTTTGGAAAGTTTCGCGCTGATTTATTTGCTTTGCCTGTTTGGCGCGATGTTGCTGTTGGGCGTACCGCGGGAAACGGTCTTGCTTGACTTCGCCGCGCTGATCGCGGTGCTGTCGCGACTCCTGCCCGCTTTCAGCAGAATGCATTACTCGCTCGCGCAGGTGCGGCAGTACCAGGGACTCTTTGACGATCTTTACCGCGATCTGACGGTTTTGCCGCAGGCGGAGATACCCCTTGACAAAGAGATTATTCCGCTTGCCGGAAAACTGGAAATGCGCGATCTTACCTTTTATTACGGAAAGCAGAAGCGGCTCTTTTTTGCGTTTAATTTTTCCGTGGCGCCCGGGGAATGTGTCGGGATCACCGGACGCACGGGGTGCGGCAAATCGACGCTTTTCGCGCTTTTGCTCGGCTTTTTCAAGCCGCAAGCTGGCGAGATTCTGATCGACGGTTTGCCGCTTGAAAAAGTGCAGGATTCGCTTCGCCGCCAGACGGGCGTGGTCTCTCAACAGATCCTGCTTTTCGGCGATACCTTGCGCAACAATCTGACGCTTGGCGCGGAAATTGACGACGGGGAAATCTGGCGCGCGCTGACGCTTGCCCGCATCGACGATTTCGTGCGGGGATTGCCGGGGCAGCTCGATGCAAAAGTCGACCTTTGGGGCGGCAATTTTTCCGGGGGGCAACGTCAGCGGCTCGCCATTGCGCGCGCGCTGTGCCGGAAAGATCTGAAACTTCTTCTACTCGATGAAGCGACGAGCGCGCTCGATGCGATGACCGAGGCGGAATTTGCCGAAACGCTCTCTTCGCTCCGCGGGAAAATGACGATCCTCGTCATCTCGCACCGCGAGGCGGCATTGTCGAGTTGCGACCGCATCGTCGCGCTCGATGCGCAGTAAGGTGAAAAATCCTTTTTCTTTTGCACTTTTTTTTACGAAATCGGTTGATTTTTCCGGCAATGGGTGTTATTTTAAGTAAATGTAATTATTTGTTTATTCACAATCAACCGGTATAATTAAAGGAATTTTTACTATGGCTCACATGAAATCGGCGATCAAGCGCATCCGCACCAGCGCTCAGGCGAATCTGCGCAACCGTTCGCGCATCAGCAAACTCAACACGCTGGAAAAGAAACTCCGCGCGGCGGTCGCCGCCAACGACGCCAACGCGACGGAATTCGCCAAGGATTTCGTCAGCGCGCTCGACAAAGCGGCGAAAGTCGGTACGATCCACGCGAATCGCGCCGCCAACAAGAAATCGCAGGCGGACAAGCTCATCAATTCGATGGCGAAGTAAGCTTTTTTCCTCGCATTGTGAAAAAAGAACGGTCGCAAAACCGATTGGTTTTGCGACCGTATTTTTTTGCGATCCGGTCAGAATTCTGCACCTGCTAAAGCAGTTTTTTGTTTTTGTCCAGACGCGGGTGATCGAAAAAATTCAATAATAGATTGGTTCTTCGACGGTTTATGGCAC